>NZ_BATI01000012.1 GCF_000467105.1 Aquipseudomonas alcaligenes NBRC 14159 | reverse complement strand
ATGCTATCTCGCCACCACTATCAGCCAACTTTTGCCGAGCGCTATCCGATCCCGCTGTTAGCGGCGATTCTGGATTTTTCGATTGTTGTCATCAGCTGCTACGCGGCGCACTTCTGGCGATTTGCTCGACTGGCCATGGATGGCCGCTATACGCTGACGGCCTTTCTGTTCGCGTTTCTGGTCATCTGCTGCCTATGGGCGTTCGGGGTCTACAGTTCCTGGCGCGGCAAATCCTTTATTAACCAGCTGGGGCGCCTCTATGCCGGTTGGCTGGTCGCGCTCGGCGTCGCTCTTACTCTGACCTTCTCCCTGAAGATATCGGCCACTTACTCGCGGCAATGGTCTTTCGCCATGTTGGCGCTGGGGATCGTGGGCAGTACGTTGCTGCGTTTCGCCATATTCCAGCTGCTGCGCTGGTTGCGCTCCAGTGGCCGCAATCTGAAGACGGTGGTGCTGGTCGATGCCGGTGGGCGTGCTGCCGAGCAGCTGGGGCGTGGTCGTTCTTTACGTGAATTCGGTTATCACGTCGCCCGTAGCCTGCCCTATGAGTCAGGGGACGCCTGGTTGCCGGCACTGGTTGCCGCCGTCGAGGAAGAAAGGGCACACGAGGTCTGGCTCTGTCTCCCCCTGACGGCAGGTGACTCGATCAAGGCGGTGCTCTATGCGCTGCGCCATCATACCGTCGAGGTACGCTTCATTCCCGAGTGGGGAGATATTCCGCTGCTCAACCACAAGGTCAGCAGTATCGCCGGGCTTTACTCCCTAGACCTCAGCTGCAGTCCGATGGATGGACCTGCCAGGCTGGTCAAGCGGTTGGAAGACATCGTGATCGGCGGGGCCATCTCGCTGGCCATCCTGCCGGTTTGCCTGTTGATCGCGCTCGCGATCAAGTGCACGTCACCGGGGCCAGTGGTGTTCAAGCAGTACCGCACCGGTATCAACGGCAAGCGCTTCAAGGTGTACAAGTTCCGCTCCATGGTTGTGCACCAGGAGCATGAGGGTTGTGTGACCCAGGCCACCAAGAATGATGCCCGTGTGACTGCCGTTGGCGCTTTCATCCGTCGAACCAGCCTCGACGAGCTGCCGCAGTTCTTCAATGTCTTGCAGGGGCGCATGTCTATTGTCGGGCCAAGGCCCCACGCCCTGGCGCACAACGACTACTACAAGGATCTGGTCGAGTCCTACATGCAGCGGCACAAGGTCAAGCCCGGAATTACCGGCTGGGCACAGGTTAATGGTTATCGTGGTGAAACCGACACGCTGGAGAAGATGCAGAAGCGTGTCGAACATGACTTGTGGTATATCGACAACTGGTCACTGGGCTTGGATCTGAAGATTATTCTCCGCACAGTCTTCAAGGGATTCCTGAACTCCAATGCCTATTGAGCTTTTATGATATGAAGAGAGCTTTGTGCTCCTGCGTGCGAAGATTTCTTATGTTAAAAATTGCGGAGGTTGCTGTTGGATCGTGTTCAAGATAAGAGTGACTCGCACTGGCTTAGTGTCCTTACTGTGCTTTTGGCTGTAGGGCTTTTTGTACAGCTGGCGGGTTTAGTCTTCAATCATGACGGTAGTCGCTATGCCACGCAGTGTTATTTGCTGCTTTTTGCTCCGGCACTGCTCTATTTTTTGGTCGGAGGAGTGAGGCTGCTACTCTGGCAGCAGCTACCCATACTGTTGCTGACGATGCTGTTGAGTTGGGTGTTGTTGATTGGCGGGTTTCATCCAGGCTCGAATAAGAGCTTTGTAATATGGGGGAAACTAGTTCTGCTAATAGCGCTTTATCTATTCGCTGTTGCCAGCCTGGTTCGTTCGAAGCGCCATTTGAGTTGGGTTTTGGGTGGCGCACTGGCGGTTGCGGTTTTGTTTGCTTGGTGGACCTTGGTCTATCAGTATGGTGTGCTTGGTAGGCCCTACACCTACCCGGAAGTACGGCAGTTCCGTTTATCCGAGCTCGGCTGGCATGGTCTTGCTGACCTTGATCATCCGATAGTCGCCGGTCTCTACTATGGCGTGTTCGCGGTAGTGCTCTGCTGGTTCTTTGTCAGTTTTCCCGTGCGAATCTGGCAGGGTGCGCTCCTGGCAGTGGGTATGGCAGGGCTTTTGCTCTATGTGTTGTTCACTTTCTCGCGTGGCGCCTGGTTTTCGTTGGCAGGTGCGACTTTCTTGCTGCTATTGCTGGTGCCGAACCGCAAGTCTTTTAGTTTAATGGCGTTGGGGTTTATTACTCTGATGCTGTTAGCGTTTCTTTTTGGGGCGGAAATTCAAGCGGAGCGCAGTGTTGGCTTGAATAATAGAGAGCATATCTGGACTAGCTGGATGATCAGGTTGCCAGAGTTCTGGCTATTTGGCAGTGGTGGCGGTGCAGACTTCTATTTCCGCTTTCCAAATGGCTACGAGGTGTTTCACGCTCATAGCCTTTATCTGCAATTTTGGTATGAATTCGGTGTTGTCGGGGTTCTATTGCTCGTCGGGCTGTTGCTGAGCCTGCTGCACAAGGCATGGCAATGCCGTGAGCAGCCGCTGGCGAGACTGGGCGCCTCGCTATTGGTGTTTGCCATGATTGCGATGGTGTCCGACACCTATGCCGTGTTCCATCGCCCGAGTCCCTACTGGGTGGTGTTCTGGCTACCGGTCGGCATATTGCTGGGGGTACAAAAGAGGCAGCAGGCGGACTTCGGCTAGGTAGCCCTGCTTCCCTGCGGCGAGACACAAAAAAGGCCTGCAATTGCAGGCCTTTTCTTTTTTGCCGTAACTCAGGCCTTGTGGCCGTCGTAGTCGTTGAGCGAGATGACGCGGGTCTTGCCGACGCGGTGGCGGTAGATCTCGCGTAGGTACTTGATGGCTTTCTTCACGCTGTCGCGCGACAGGCGGATGTCATTGATCGAGACGAACTTGTCCTGATCGTGGATCAGCTCGCGGTACTTCTTCTCGTACATCGGCTTGATCGCGTACCAGTTGGTGTCGAGGATCTTCGCCGGGTTCTCGTACTCGTTGAGCATGGCCTCGATGCGCGCCTCATCGAAGTCTTCGGAGACGATGAAGTCGAGCATGGCGTTGTCCAGGCTCTCGTCGTAGCGGTACTGGTCGCGGGCGAAGCAGCGCTTGATGAAGGCCACGATCAGGGTCAGGAAGTCGTCCGACAGGCACGGGCTCTTGACGATCAGGGTGGTCAGCGACAGGTTGGCCGAGGCGCCGATTACCAGGGCGTAGCGCTTCAGGGTGGTGTTGGGGAACAGGCTGTTGAGGTGGGTCTTGAGCCGGTTAAGGTCCATGTAGGACAGTTTGTAGTCCTTCGGCAGCGAGACGATGGACACCACCGAGGAGCAGTTCTTGAAGAAGTGCAGGTCGCTCAGCGCACTGGCGTCGTAGTTGGACTTCTTGTACTGCTCCAGCGCCGCGCGGTAGCGCTTGGCCTCGATCGGCAGCAGGCTGATGCCCTCGATGGCCTGGGTCGCCTTGTTGAAGTGCGGCAGGTCGATGGAGCGGAAGAACAGGTCGTCGATATTGAGCTTGGGCTGCTCCTTCTCGAACACCTTGAACTTGTCGGTCGGCGCCGGTGCGGCCTGCTCGGCTACCACGGATTCCGCGTATGCCACCGCGACCGGGCCGGCCAGGCTCATGAACAGGTCGTTGGCGTCCAGGCGGATGGTCTCGCCGATGTCGATGCCGGCGCGGCGGAAGTAGTTCTGGTCGTAGTCGGTGGTCACCGCCTGGGCGGTGAGGATGTTGAAGATCTGCTGCGAGATGTACTGGTTGGCGTGGCGCTCCATGGCGTTCACGTCGATGTTCTGCACGTTGCCGCCGTCGCTTTCCTCGGCATAACGCATGATGTCGTTGGAGATCAGCATCATCGCGTTCCACGGGCGGATGCGGCGCATCACGCTCTCTTCGCCGGTCTCCTCGCTGTCGAAGTTGTAGGAGAAGTCCCACTCCTCGGCGAGGTACTTGCACAGCAGGCGGCCGGCGTTGATATGCAGGGCTTCGGACATCTCGATGCGCTGGTCGGAGATGTTCGGCAGGATGCAGATACCGCTGGTGAAGATCGGCTCGAAAACGAAGGAGTGGCCGCGGTTGTCTTCGCTGCTGCTCTCCTGCTTGGTCTCGAAGGTCTTGCTCATGTAGGCGAACTGCTGGGCCAGGCCGAACTCCGAGGCCATGCCCGAGCCGGTGCCGCCGCCGGCGCTGAAGATGTAGAAGTACAGGCGCGACTGGTTGGCCTTGATGCCGCAGGAGTCGATCAGGTAGCTGTGGATGAACTTCCAGTCGGCGTTGGAGAAGCGCTGGGTGTCCTTGTTGAGGATGATCTTGGCCAGGTATTGGCCGAGGATCGGCGCGTTACCGGCGCCACCAGCGTGGACCTCGGACAGGTCCATGATCTTCATCTTGCTGTAGTCGTCGAGGAAGCCACTGGTCTCGGCCTTGCGCGAGAAGCGGATGCGTCCCTCGATGTCCTTGTCCAGGTCGCCGAGCATCACCAGCGGTTCGATCAGGAACACCGGCTTGGCGGCGCGGCTGCCGGCCAGGCGCAGGTTGCTGCGCAGCCAGCCGGCCGGGCGCTGCTCGGAGCCACTCTTTTCCTGGTTGCTGAATTCGTTGAGGTAGAAGCGCCGCGCGTTGTACACCAGCGAGGCGACATCCAGGGCGATGTTCGAGCCGCAACGGCCGAGGCCGATCAGGCATACCGAAGGGAAATGCTGGGCATGCAGTGCATCCAGTGCGTCTTCGCCATGCAGTTTGGGGAACACCCGCTCGCGCAGACCGTCGAGATTTTCCAGGATGCGGTCGATGTCGCGCTCGGTGAAGTACATGTACTGCTCGCTACTGAGCGGTAGGGTCGAGGCGGTGATGGCCGGTACCGATGGCGGTTCGATCACGGGCGATGCGACGGTACGGGGTTCGGAAACGGTGGAATTTACGTCTTTAGTTGTTTTCATCGTCGACATTCCGTGACTGTTGGCAGCAGCTTTTCTTATTAAAGGTTTTCTATCATGAAACCCAGGCTTACATGCATAAGCACTATATACAGCGAGCGGGGTTTGTTCGAGGCGGTCGCCACTCTTTTTATCGGCCTGGTGCCCCGTCCTGCCTGGCCTGGCGACGACTCTATGGCGAAGTGCCATTTAGGCCGCGTGATGCTTTGCTTATGGTCGGTTTTCTGTCGCTCCGGCGGACGTGATAGACGCCAGTTGAATCTTCCTGAACGAGACTTATTGGTTGTTTAATAAGGTAATTTACTTGCCCATGTGGTCAGATTTGTATTGCCGTTTGGCGTTGCTGCAGAGTAGGGTAGCCGTCCCGGCCAGCGCGGCCGCCAAGCTGTTGGAAGTACTGTGAAACCCGTATCCAGGGCCCTGTTGATGCTGGCGCTGGTGCTGGCGGCGATCAATTTGCGCCCCGGCATCACCTCCTTCGCCCCGCTGATCGAACGCATTGCCGAAGAGCTCGCGCTGAGCCGCGGTCTGATCAGCCTGACCACCGCCTTGCCGGTGCTGTGCATGGGCCTGCTGGCGCCTCTGGCGCCGCGTCTGGCCGTGCGTTTCGGCCTGGAGCGCACCATCGCCTGTTGCCTCGGGCTGATCATGCTGGCGCTGCTGCTGCGTGTCGGTGGCCACCTCAGCCCGCTGCTGATCGGCAGTGCCGTGCTGCTCGGTACCGGCATCGCCGTGGCCGGGCCGCTGCTGTCCGGTTTCATCAAGCGGCACTTCCGTGAGCAGGTTGGCCAGGTGGTGGGCTGGTATTCCTTCAGCATGGCCATCGGTGGTGCCGGTGGCGCCGTACTGACCGTGCCGCTGACCCAGGGCCTGGGCGACGACTGGAGCCTGGGCCTGGCCGCCTGGTTCCTCCCGGCCCTGCTGGCCGGGCTGCTCTGGCTGCGCCTGCCGAGCCGAGCCGAGGAGGCCGTGATCGGCGATGGTCAGGGTCTGCCCTGGCGCGAGCCGCGGGCCTGGCTGGTCACCGGTTTCTTCGCGATCCAGGCCGGCTTCTTCTACACCATGGCCACCTGGCTGGTGGCGCGCTATCACGAGGCCGGCCTGAGCCTGCTGTACAGCAATGGTCTGTTCAGCCTGTTCATGCTGGTTGGCCTGCCCAGTTCCTGGCTGTTGCCCTGGCTGGCCCAGCGCTTCGACATCCGCCAGCCGCTGCTGGTGGCCTGTGGTCTGACCCTGACGCTATGCCTGAGCATGATCACCTTCCAGCCGACCCTGCTGCCGGAGCTCTGGGCCGTGCTGATGGGCTTTGCCCTCAGCGGTTCCTTTGCCCTGTCGCTGGTGCTGCCGTTGTACGAGGTGCACACGCCGCTGGCGGTCAGCCGCTGGACCGCGATGATGCTCTGCGCCGGCTACTGCATGGCCTGCCTTGCGCCAATTCTGGTCGGTCTGGGGCGTGATCTGGCGGGCAGCTACCAGGCACCGTTCATGGTGCTGATCGGCCTTGGCGCGCTGATGAGCCTGATTGCCTGGGCCCTGCGGGCACCGAAACGGTCGACATAGGCACTGGTTCCTTTGCAGGGAGGACTCCCTGTGTTAGAAGGCTGCCTGCACTTTCTGGAGTACCCGCGTGGAGTCCGAATCCATCGTCTATGGCTGTATCCGCGACTGGCCGTCCGGTGATCGCGAGCAGCGCCTGCTGCGCCGTGGCACCAATCGCCGGGTGCTGGAGCAACTGCCCCAGGGCGACGCCTGGCCGTTTCTCGGCCGCGAAATGTTCTCCTTCTGCGGCAACGAGGGCGAGGGTCTGTACCAGACCCAGGTCATCCACTTCGGCGCCAGCTATCAGGCCATCGAGTATGAGTGGGCGCTGTGGGTCAAGGAATTCGAGGCCTTGCTGCAGCGCCTGTACTGGGCCAGCGCCGTGGTGCATCTGGAAACCGAGCTGAACGGCCTGCACACCTTCCGCTGGGAGTCCGAGAGCGGCTTTCACAGCCCGCAGGAGGCCGATCTGCGGATGCGCTGCGTGTGGGAGCGCGAGGGCAGCCTGCGCGGCTGAGAGATAACGCCATGCTCAACTACGTCTGGTTCTTCCTTGCCGCGCTGTTCGAGATCGCCGGCTGCTACGCCTTCTGGATGTGGCTGCGGCTGGGCAAGAGCGCCTGGTGGATCGCCCCGGGGCTGCTCAGCCTGACCCTGTTCGCCCTGCTGCTGACCCGCGTCGAAGCGGCATATGCCGGGCGCGCCTATGCCGCCTACGGCGGGGTCTATGTGGTGGCTTCGCTGTTCTGGCTGGGGCTGATCGAGCGTACCCGGCCGCTGCTGTCGGATTGGCTGGGCGCTGCACTGTGCCTGCTCGGCGCCGGCATCATCCTGTTCGGTCCGCGCGTCGCCAGTCACTAGGGCTGGTCGCGCGCCGCTAGTCCTCCAGCCACTCCTTCGGTACTTCCTCGCGCAGCGCCAGCTGGCACTGCTGGCTGTCCGCATCGAAGACGATCACGGCCTGCCCCTTTTCCAGCGCCCGGCGCGCCCGCTCCACGCGGGTCGCCAATGGCGTGTCGTCGCCGTTGTCGGTGCCTTCGCGGCTGACGAAGTCTTCCAGCAGGCGGGTCAGGGTCTCGGCTTCGAGCAGTTCGTGGGGAATCAGCATGGCGCGTCCTCGGCAGGGTGCGCCATGCTAATCGGTCGCGCGTGCAGGGGCGAGCAGGTAGTGGTCGAGCATGGCGTAGAGCTGCTGGTGGTCCAGCGGCTTGCCGAGAAAGTCATCCATGCCGACAGCCTGCCCGGCGGCGCGGTGCTCTTCGAGTATGTGGGCGGTCAGCGCGACGATGGGAACCGCCTGCAACTGGCGTTCGCGCTCCAGGATACGGATCTGCCGGGTGGCTTCGAAACCGTCCATTTCCGGCATCTCGCAGTCCATCAGGACCAGCTGGATGGCACCGGGATCGCGGCGATACTCGGCGACCGCGCTGCGCCCGTCCGCCACCAGGCGCATCGAGTAGCCGCGTTTCTTGAGGAAGCCTTCCACCACCATCTGGTTCACCCGGTTGTCCTCGGCCACCAGAATGCACGGTGCGCGGCCATTGCGCCGTTCGAGCGTCGGCGGCACGGCTGCCTCGGCCTGGCGGCGCTCGCTGTAGAGCGCGTGCAGCGTGGCGCGCAGGGCGGTGACCGACAGCGGCAACGGTAGGCCGAGCAGGCGTAGCCCCAGGCCTTCGGGCAGCGGCTGGTATTGCTCCGGCGAGCTCAGCAACAGGACCCGCTGCCCCTGTTCCAGGTACGGGCGCAGGCTGTCCAGCCATTGACTGCTGCTGCCCGGCCACGGCGCCATCAGTACCAGCAGTGGCGGGCTGGCGAAGTCCGCGAGGAAGTCCTGCAGACGCTCCGGGTCCTGGCAGCGCTGGGTGCGCATGCCCCAGCGACCGAGCAGATGGCTCAGGCAGTCGAGCCCCTGGCTGTCCAGCGAGCAGAGTAGGGCGGTGCGACTGTCGAGCAGCCGGGGCAGGTCGTCGCTGCACTCGGCGGGTGTCCGCAGGGGGATGTCGAAGGCGAAGCGCGAGCCCTGGCCCGGCGTGCTCTGCACCTCGATGCGTCCCCCCATCATCTCCACCAGTTCCTTGCTGATGGCCAGGCCCAGGCCGCTGCCGCCATAGCGGCGGGTGGTGCTGGAGTCACCCTGGGAGAAGGACTTGAACAGCTGCCCAAGGGTGTCGCCACTAATGCCGATGCCACTGTCGCTGACGGCGAACACCAGGTGCGCCTGGCCCTGGCTGTCGCTGCGGCGGCAGATGGTCAGGGTCACATGGCCCTGCTGGGTGAATTTCAGGGCGTTGCCCAACAGGTTCATCAGCACCTGCTTGAGGCGTGTCGGGTCGCCCAGCGCGCGCCGCGGCACACCGCCTTCCAGGCTGACGTACAGACGCAGGCGTTTCTCCAGGGCCTGGGCGGTGAACAGCATCAGGGTGTCCGAGGCCAGCTCCTCGAGATCGAACTCGATTTCCTCCAGGCTGAGCTTGCCGGACTCGATGCGCGCGTAGTCGAGGATGTCGTTGATCACCGACATCAGGGCGCTGCCGGAGCTGGCGATGGTGTCCACGTAGAAGCGCTGGGTACGGTCCAGGCTCGTCTCGCGCAGCAGCTGCAGCATGCCCAGCACGCCGTTCAGCGGTGTACGGATCTCGTGGCTCATCTTGGCCAGGAAACGGCTCTTGGCCTGGCTCTCGAATTCTGCCCGCTCGGCGGCCTGGTGGGAGCGGAAGCCTTCTTCCTTGAGCAGGTTGATGCGGTCGGCCAGGCCCAGTGACAGGGTCAGCAGCTCGAAGGTCGAGCCCAGCTTGACGGCGGTGGCGCCGTAGATGCCGAACAGTTCGAGGCCCAGCGAGCCGCTGGTGGCGAGGATGAAGCAGACCAGCAGCGCGCCCCAGGCCAGCACGTAGTAGGAGCCGTAGCGCAGGCCGCGCCGCCAGACGTAGATACCGATCAACAGGAGGATGCTGGAGAACACCAGCACGGTCAGGCTGGCCAGGATGTTCCAGGCCTGCAGGCCGATCAGCGGCCCCGACAGCAGGCAGAGGAAGATGGCCAGCATGAGCAGGCGCATGCCCTTGTCCAGCCTGGGGAAGTTCTGCGGGATGCGCAGGAAGTGGCGGCTGAACTGCACCGCGACCAGGCACAGCAGGAACATCAGGATATAGATGCTCACCGACTGCAGGGCGATGTGCTCGGGCAGCAGCTTGAACAGCATGCCGTCGAAGGCACAGGCGAACAGGGCCGATACCAGGATGTAGGCCAGGTACCAGAAGTACGCCCGCTCGCGCAGCGAGACGAACAGGAACAGGTTGTACACGAACATGGCGAACAGCACGCCGTAGAAGGCGCCGTTCAGCCCCATCAGGTTTTCCTGGGTCGCCGCGCTGGCGCCATGGGTGCTGAAGTACAGCGGTACGAAGATGGTGCTGCTGCTCTGCACCCGCACCAGCAGGGTATTGCTGCCGGGCGGCAGCTCGACGGGGAACCAGAAGTTGCGCACCTGCACCGGGCGCTGGGCGAAGGCAAAGCTGTCACCGCTCTGCTGGCTGTGCAAGCGGCCATCCTCGTCCTGCAGGTACAGGTCGATGCGATCGAGCAGGGCGTAGTTGATCTCCAGATAGCCGGAGAGCGGCTGCGGGCGGCTGTTGACCAGGCGGACCTTGAACCACCACACCGAGTCGTTCTTGCCCAGGTTGGCGTGGTCGCGGGTGACCGCGGTAAAGGCGCTGTCCGGCAGGCGCCGAACTTCATCGGCGCTCAGGCGGCCTTGGCGGTCCTCGTGATAACCCATGTAGGGGGCCAGGGACAGGCGCAGTTCGTCACGGTCCAGCGGTGCCGGGGTGAGCGCCCATGACGGCCCGCAGAGGCAGAGCAGCAGGACGGCCAGAAACAAGCGTGGCATCAGCCACCTCGATTTTCTTATCGGTTATGTCCTGCACTTTGCCCACTCGCGCGCGCGCCTTCAAGCACTCGTTGCGCTCAGTCCGGATCGCTCTGCCGTGGCTGTCCCAGCACGCTGTCCAGGGTCGGCAGCGGGGTATCGCTGGACATCTGCAGGTCGTGCTCGATCTGGTGGCTGAAGCGCTCCAGCGACTGCTCGCGGGCCGGCTGGGCGTCGCTGGCGAACACCGGCGGGCTGAGCAGGTAGGCGCCGATCAGGCGGCTGAGCGCCGCCAGGCTGTCGATATGGGTGCGCTCGTAGCCGTGGGTGGCGTCGCAGCCGAAGGCCAGCAGGGCGGTGCGGATGTCGTGGCCGGCGGTCACCGCCGACTGGGCGTCGCTGTGGTAGTAGCGGAACAGGTCGCGGCGCACCGGGATCTCGCCGTCACCGGCCAGGCGCAGCAGGTGGCGCGACAGGTGGTAGTCATAGGGGCCGCCGGAGTCCTGCAGGGCCACGCTGACGCAGTGCTCGCTGGATTGCTGGCCGGGCGCCACCGGGGCGATGTCGATGCCGACGAACTCGCTGACGTCCCAGGGCAGCGCGGCGGCGGCGCCGGAGCCGACTTCCTCGGTGATGGTGAACAGCGGGTGGCAGTCGATTTCCGGTTCCACGCTGCTCTCGACGATGGCCTTGAGCGCGGCCAGCAGGGCCGCCACGCCGGCCTTGTCGTCCAAGTGACGGGCACTGATATGGCCGCTGTCGGTGAACTCCGGCAGCGGGTCGAAGGCGACGAAATCGCCCACCGCCACGCCCAGGGCCTCGCAGTCAGCGCGGGTGGCGCAATAGGCGTCGAGGCGCAGCTCGACCTGATCCCAGCTAATCGGCAACTGGTCCACCGCGGTGTTGAAGGCGTGTCCGGAGGCCATTAGCGGCAGCACGCTGCCGCGCAGTACGCCGTTGTCGGTGAACAGGCTGACGCGGCTGCCCTCGGCGAAGCGGCTGGACCAGCAGCCAACCGGGGCCAGGGCCGGGCGGCCGTTGTCCTTCAGCTCGCGGACGATGGCGCCGATGGTGTCGAGGTGCGCCGACACCGCGCGGTCAGGGCTGGTCTGGCGGCCCTTGAGGGTGGCGCGAATGGTGCCGCGGCGGGTCAGCTCGAAGGGGATGCCGAGCTCCTCCAGGCGTTCGGCGACGTAACGCACGATGGTGTCGGTGAAGCCGGTGGGGCTGGGAATGGCGAGCATCTCCAGCAGCACCTGGCGCAGGTAGGCGAGGTCGGGTTCGACGAGTCGGGTCATGAGGTCTCCTCGGAGGCGGTTGTGCTGGCTCAGGGATGCACGCGGCTGAGCGGGAACAGCAGGTCGATGAAGCGTTCGGCGGTCGGTTGCGGCTCGTGGTTGGCCAGGCCGACCCGCTCGTTGGCCTCGATCAGCACGTAGTCGGGCTGGTCGGCGGCCGGCACCAGCAGGTCGAGGCCGACCACCGGAATCTCCAGCGCCCGCGCGGCGCTTACGGCCGCCTCGGCCAGCGCCGGGTGCAGGCGCGCGGTGACATCCTCCAGGGTGCCGCCGGTGTGCAGGTTGGCGGTCTTGCGCACGGCCAGGCGGGAGCCGGCCGGCAGCACGCTGGAGTAGTCGTAGCCGGCATCGTGCAGGGTGCGCTGGGTCTCGGCGTCCAGCGGGATGCGGCTCTCGCCGCCGGTGGCGGCCTGGCGCCGGCGACTCTGTGCCTCGATCAGCGCGCCGATGCAGTGCACGCCATCGCCGACCACGCTGGCCGGGTGGCGGATGGCGGCGGCCACCACCTGGTAGCCGATCACCACGATGCGCAGGTCCTGGCCCGGGTGGTAGCTCTCCAGCAGCACGCGGCTGTCGAAGCGACGGGCGCGTTCGATGGCGTCTGCCACCGCCTCGGCACTGCGCAGGTCCACGGCCACGCCCTGGCCCTGCTCGCCGTCCACCGGCTTGACCACCAGCGCGCCATGCTCGGCGAGAAAGGCGGCGTTCTCCTCGGCGCTGCCGGCCAGGCACTGCGCCGGCTGGCGCAGGCCGGCGCGGGCAAAGGCGCGATGGGTCAGGCGCTTGTCCTGGCACAGGCTCATGCTCAGCGCGCTGGTCAGGTCCGACAGCGACTCGCGGCAGCGGATGCGCCGGCCGCCCTGGCTGAGGGTGAACAGGCCGCCTTCGGCGTCGTCCACCTGCACCTCGATGCCGCGGCGCTGCGCCTCGTCGACGATGATGCGGGCGTAGGGGTTGAGCCCGGCCTCGGGACCGGGGCCGAGGAACAGCGCCTGGTTGATGCCGTTGCGCCGTTTGATGGCGAAGGTCGGCAGGTCGCGGAAGCCGAGTTTGGCGTACAGCGCCTTGGCCTGCGGGTTGTCATGCAGCACCGACAGGTCGAGGTAGGCCAGGCCACGGCTCATGCCGTGCTCGATCAGGTGGCGTACCAGGGCTTCGCCAACGCCCGGGCGCGGGCAGTCCGGGGCTACCGCCAGGCACCACAGGCTGCTGCCCAGCTGTGGGTCGGCGAAGGCGCGCTGGTGGTCCAGGCCCATCACCGTGCCCAGCACGCGGCCGCCGACTTCGTCCTCGGCCAGCCAGTAGGTTGGCCCCCCGTCCTCGCGCGGGGTCAGCCGCTCGTGCTCCACCGGCAGCATGCCGCGCTGCAGGTAGAGGCGGTTGACCTCCTGCCAGTCGGCCTCGTTCTGCACCCGGCGGATATGGAAGCCGCGAAAGCTGCGCGGCGCCGGGCGGTAGTCGGTGAACCACAGGCGCAAGGTATCGGAGGGGTCGAGGAACAGCTGCTGCGGCGCCTGCGCCAGCACCTGCTGCGGCGCGGCCACATAGAGGGCGATGTCGCGTTCGCCGGGGCGTTCCTCCTGCAGTGCGGTCGCCAGGCTGGCGGCATCCGGATAGGTATGGCCGATCAGCAGGCGGCCCCAGCCGCAGTGGATGCTCTGCGGCTGGCAGGCATCGCTGCCCTCGCGAGCCAGGTGCGCCTGCAGGCGCTGGTAGGACGGTGCCTGGCCGCGTTGCAGGCGCTGGTTGTAGGCAGTGGCGCGCATGGATGATCCCTCCCTCAGAGTCCCTGTTGATCCAGCCACAGGTGCAGCGCCGCCAGCTGCCACAGCTTGGAGCCGCGCAGCGGGGTGAGCTGGCCCTGCGGGTCGCTGAGCAGGCGGTCGAGCATGGCCGGCTCGAACAGGCCGCGATCCTGGCTGGGGTCGAGCAGCAGGTCGCGCACCCAGTCGAGGGTGGCGCCTTGCAGGTGCTTGAGGCCGGGCACCGGGAAGTAGCCCTTGGGCCGGTCGATCACCGCGTGCGGGATAACCTGGCGGGCCGCTTCCTTGAGCACCTGCTTGCCGCCGTCGCCGAGCTTGAAGCGCGCCGGGATGCGCGCGGCCAGCTCGACCAGGCGGTAGTCGAGGAACGGCACGCGCGCCTCCAGGCCCCAGGCCATGGTCATGTTGTCGACCCGTTTCACCGGGTCGTCGACCAGCATCACCGTGGTATCGAGGCGCAGCGCCTTGTCCACCGGCGCGGCGGCCCCGGGCATGGCGAAGTGGTCGCGGACGAATTCGCCGGCCCAGTCCTCGCCCTGCCACTTGCGCTGCAGGGTATCCAGCAGCTCGCCGTGGTCGCGGTCGAAGAAGGCCGTGCGGTAGGCCTCGAAGGTGTCGCAGCGACCGTCCACCTGCGGGTACCAGTGGTAGCCGGCGAACAGCTCGTCGGCGCCCTGGCCGCTCTGCACCACCTTGCAGTGCCTGGCCACCTCGCGCGATAGCAGGTAGAAGGCGATGCAGTCGTGGCTGACCATCGGCTCGCTCATGGCGCGGAAGGCCGCCGGCAGCTGCTCGACTATCTCCCGCTCGCCGATGCGCAGCTGCTGGTGGCGGGTGCCGTAGTGGTTGGCGATCAGGTCGGAGTAGTGGAACTCGTCGCCGCGTTCGCCGCCGGCATCGGCAAAGCCGATGGAGAAGGTCGACAGGTTGTCGACCCCTGCTTCACTCAGCAGGCCGACCAGCAGGCTGGAGTCCACCCCGCCGGAGAGCAGCACGCCGACGTCCACGGCGGCGCGCTGGCGAATGCTCACCGCCTGGCGCAGGCCGTCGAGCACGCGGTCGCGCCAGTCCGCCAGCTCCAGGGTGATTTCGTCGCGGTGCGGGCCGAATTCCAGCTGCCACCAGCACTGCTGCTCGCGGTTGCCGTTCAGGTCCAGGCGCAGCCAGCTGGCCGGCGGCAGCTTCTCGACGCCGCGCAGCAGGGTGCGCGGGGCGGGCACCACGGCATGGAAGTTGAGGTATTGATTGAGGGCCACCGGGTCCAGGCCGGTGTCGATGCCACCGCCCTGCAGCAGGGCTGGCAGGGTCGAGGCGAAGCGAAGGCGCGCGCCGTCCTGGGTCAGGTACAGCGGCTTGATGCCGAGGCGGTCGCGGGCCAGGAACAGGCGCTCGCGGTCACGCTCCCAGATGGCGAAGGCGAACATGCCGTTGAGCTTGGGCAGCAGCTGCTCGCCCCAGGCGTGGTAGCCCTTGAGCAGCACCTCGGTGTCGCCGTCGGAGTGGAACTGGTAGCCCAGCGCCTGCAGTTCCGTGCGCAGTTCCGGGTAGTTGTAGATGGCGCCGTTGAACACCAGACTCAGGCCCAGCTGGTGATCGATCATCGGCTGGCCGGAGGCTGGCGCCAGGTCCATGATCTTCAGGCGGCGGTGGCCGAAGGCCAGTGGTCCGCTGCTGTGGAAGCCACAGGCGTCAGGGCCGCGCGGGGCCAGGTGGTGGGTGATTTTCTCGAGGGCGGCCAGGTCGGCCGGCTGTTGGTCGAAGCGTAGTTCTCCAGCGATTCCGCACATAAGTCCTTACCGGTGTTGCCGTTGGGGAGGGGTTCGCGCGGTCACGAACCTTTTTACACCCAAACAAAATAATGCTTTCATGTCAAAGTTTTATTTCCGATAAAGCGCGGTATATGTCAGAAAAATTACTTCCTACTGAAATTGATTTGTCGCCCTTCGAGCCCGCCCTGTTCGCCGCCATGCGGCGCCTGCAGCAGGCCGGGGAGGTGCATGCCAAACGCCTGGCACGCTTCGGCGGGCTGACCCCGATGCAGCTGATGATCCTGCGCGTGATGGAGGGCGAGGGGCGTATGACGGCCAGCGGTCTGAGTCGCCGCGTGAGCCTCAGCGCAGCGACCCTGTCGGGCATGCTGGAGCGCCTGGAGGAACGTGGCCTGCTGCTGCGCCAGCGCGATGAGGAGGATCGCCGGCGGCAGTGGCTGAGCGTCAGCGAAGCGGGGCGTGCGCTGTTGGTGGCGGCGCCGCCGCTGCTGCCGCCGGCCCTGCGCAGCGCCTTGGCGGCGCTGCCGGAGTGGGAAAAGCACAGCCTGACCGCCGCCCTGCTGCGGGTGGCGGAGCTGTGTGGCGAAGTCGACTAGCGACTAGCCTTGGCCGCAGGCGCGGTTGGCCGGCACGGCCACGTCCATCAGCTTGGGGTTGGGCAGCTTGAGGTTGGCCATCAGCTGCGCATAGGCCGCGCCATCGGCCACCTGCAGGCGCGGGTTGTGCGCGGCTTCCTCGGCGATGCTGGAGCGGGTCCAGCCGCGGTAGTCGTGGCCGGGCCACACCTCGGTGTCACCGGGCAGGGCCAGCAGGCGCTGCAGGCTGACCCACTGCGCGCGGGCGTCGCCGTTCTGGAAGTCGGTACGGCCGCTGCCGCGGATCAGCAGGGTATCGCCAGTGAAGACCTTGCCCGGCTCGCCGGCGCTGGCCGGCAGCAGGAAGCAGTAGGAGTCGTCGGTATGCCCCGGGGTGTGCCAGGCGACCAGCTCGCGCCCGCCGAAGGCCAGGCGCTGGCCGTCGGCGAAGGTGAAGCTGGCGCAGGCGCTGCCGCTCTGCTGGCCGAAGCCGCTGCGGCAGCCGGTGGCCGTGCGCAGCTCACCGAGGGCGGTGATGTGGTCGGCATGGGTGTGGGTGTCGAGCGCCAGCACCAGCTGCAGGTCCAGTTCGCGCAGCAGGCGCAGGTAGTCATCCAGCTTGTTCTTCACCGGGTCGATCAGCACCGCCTGGCCGGCATCGGCCAGCAGGTAGCTGTAGGTCGAGCTTTCGCTGTCGAAGAGTTGGCGAAACAGCATGATCAGTGTCCTCCGAGGAGTTTCTGTGCGGCCAGCGACAGGCTGACCGCCACCAGCATCAGGGCGAACAGGCGCTGCAGCGTGCGCCCGCCCAGGCGCTGGGCCAGGGCGTTGCCGCCGAGCACGCCGGCCGCGCCGCCCAGGGCCAGGCCGGCCAGCAGCGGCAGCGAGGGCTGCGCGCCGCTGAGGTAGAACAGGAAGCCACCGCCGGAGACCAGGGCGATCACCGCCATCGAAGTGGCGGTGGCGGCCAGCATGCTCAGCGGGGTGAAGGCCAGCAGCGCCGGCACCACCAGGAAGCCGCCGCCGACGCCCATCAGCCCGGAGAACAGGCCGACACCCAGGCCGATGGCAACCAGCGGGGCGCTGCGCAGTGGACCGCTGCCCTCACGCGGCAGGTTCGAACTGCGCCACATGCGCCAGGCCGTCCACAGCACCAGGGCGCAGAAGCCGAGGATCAGCACCGCCTCGGGAATCTGCCGGCCCAGCCACTGCCCGGCGACGTTGCCGGGCAGGCCGGCGATGGCCAGCAGCAGCACCGGGCGCCAGGCCACCAGGCCCTGGCGGGCGCGCGGCACGGCGCCGATCAGGGCGGTGATGGCCACGGCACCGAGGCTGACGCCGATCGCATCGCGCAGCGGCAGGTGCAGGCTGAGCAGCAGGGGCAGGGCCACCAGCGAGCCGCCGGCACCGGTGAGGCCGAGCAGCAGGCCGAGCACGGCACCGATGCCCAGGGCCTCCAGCAGCAATATCTCCATCAGCGGTTCCAGGGCATACGGGCGAGCAGCAGGGCCATGGCGCAGGTGTTGCTGAGGCCGGCGAGCGTCAGGCCGGCGCCGACGAAGGCGGCCAGGCCATACCAGCCCGGATGCACCCAGGTGCCGAGTGCGACACCCAGCAGCACCAGGCTGCCGGCGCTGATCTGCACCTGGCGCTGAATGCTGATCACGCCGCTGGGGGCCTCTTCGGTGGGCAGGCCGCAGGCCACGCAGGCCTGGGTGCCGCCGTCGATCACCTGCACGCCGGGTAGCAATTGCTGCAACTGGTCGGCGGCGCGGCGCGCGCGCTGGCCGCTTTGGCACAGCAGGTAGAGCTCGTCGCCGCGCTGCAGGCCTTCCTGGCGCAGCTGCTGCACCAGGGCGGCCGGATTGAGCTGGTCGAGTGGCACGTTGCGCGCGCCGGCCACGTGCTGGGCGCGGAATTCCGCCGGGCTGCGTACGTCGATGAGGAAGCGCACATGTCCCTGCTGGCGCGCGCTGGCGAAGCGCGGGGCATCGATCAGGCAGATGGTGTCGGTCATTGCAGGGTACTCCCTGGGGGTATGTGGTTCAGGTGTATTTGGTGAAGATGGCGCGCACGCGGGCCAGGGTCTCGGCGTCGTCGCGCGCGGGGTCGAGCACGGTTTCCTCGAGCAGGCACGCGAGCATCTCCTGGTAGGCCTTGTCCAGCGCCTTGCGCGCGGCGGCAAACTGCTGGGCGATGGCCTCGCATTCCTCGCCGCGGCGGATCATGGCCTGGATGCCGCGGATCTGGCCCTCGACGCGGGCCAGGCGTTTGAGCATGGCGTCCTGTTGCTGGGTGTTGGGGGTGGTCATCTCAGAGCTCCAGGGGGCGGCGCAGGGTGAAGGCGCCGCGCAGTTCGCCGGCGGCGAAGCCGCGGGCCTGATCCTGCGGGTAGTGGCGGTCGAGCAGCTGTACCAGCTCGGGTTTGATCGCGCTGCCGTGGCAGGCCAGGCAGGGCTCGCCGGTGGCGATGGCGCGCATGTAGCGGAATTCGCCGTCCACCACTTCGGCACGGTTCAGGCTGGCGACGGCCTCGCCGGCCTGGCTGCGGCGCTGGAAATCTTCCAGTACGGCTTGTTCCCAGGCATCCGGACGGTTGTCCGGGTTACGCAGGCGCAGGGCGGTGCGCCCGACTTTCCAAGGGGCGACGCTGTGCTGCTGGGCGATGCCGGGGGCCAGTTGGCGGCAGGCTTCGACGGCCTGTGCCGGGCCGCCTGTGGCGACCGCGGTCTGCACGCTGGTCAGCAGCTGTTGCTGGAACGGCGGGATCAGGGCTTCGGCCTCGCCGCGCAGCTGTGCCAGGTCGGCGGCCTGGGCGAGCAGCGGGGCACAGCAGAGCAGTGTGGTGAACAGGCGCATCGGCATACTCCCTATCTAGATACAGGGGGGAGTATATGTTGGGTGGCAGAAAAGGCAACTGTCGCTCGTCGCGTCAGCCTGCGGTCATTGGCCGCGGATCAGCTTGCGCAGCAGGAAGCGGTTGGGGTGGCAGGCCTCGGCCACCGCGCGCGGCAGCGGCAGCGGTTCGTCGTTCAGCCAGGCGGCCAGCAGCTCGCCGCACAGCGGCGCAGTGATCAGCCCGCGCGAGCCGTGGCCGCTGTTGACGTACAGGCCGTCGCGCCAGGGGCAGGGGCTGTCCGGCACCTGGCGGGCATCCTTGCCGAGCACCGCGTAGGTCTCGGCGAAGGCCGCCGGGTCGGCCAGTGGGCCGACGATCGGCAGGTAGTCGGGGCTGGTGCAGCGGAAGGCGGCGCGGCCTTCGAGCTGCGCCGGATCGAGCCGGTCGGTGTCCAGGCGCTCGGCCAGGTCCGCGGATATCTCCCGCAGCAGTTCGATGTTGCCGGCATGCTCGGCGGCGGTCGGTGCGCAGTCCTGGCTGTGGAAGTCGAAGCTGGCGCCCAGGGTGTGCTCGCCGCCGCGCGGCGGCGCCACATAACCTTCGGCGCAGACCACACAGGCCAGCTCGGCACTGCGGGTGGTCTGCGGCAGGCGGCTGATCTGCCCGCGGATGCGCTTGAGCGGCAGCTCGGCGGCGAAGCGGCGCACCTCGGCGGCGCCGGCCAGGATCGCCACGGGGGCCTCGGCCAGCAGACGCTCGCCGTCCAGCGCCTGCCAGCGGCCATCGACCCGCCGCAGCTCCAGCGCCTCGCTGTGTGTCAGCAGGCGAATGCGCGGGTGGCTGGCGAGCTGGCGGCACAGCGCCGGCGGATGCACCCAGCCGGCGTCGGGATAGAACAGGCCGCCGGCCGGCAGCGCGACGCCCGCGCGGGCCTCGGCCTGCTCGCGCGTCAGGCTGTGCAGCAGGTCCGCCGGGAAGGCCTCGGCCAGCTTGGCCTGGCGCCCGGCCTCCGGTGCATCGAACGCCAGCTGCAGGACGCCGCAGGCATCCCAGTCGTGGCCCTGCTGCAGGTGCTGGAGCTGGCGGCGGGTGTGGCCGAAGCCGGCCAGCACCAGTTGCGACAGCGCGGTGCCATGGGCGGACAGCTTGAGGTAGAGCACGCCCTGGGGGTTGCCCGAGGCTTCCTGGGCCACTGCTTCGTGGCGCTCCAGCAGGGTCACCTGCCAGCCGCGCGCAGCCAGGCTGGCGGCCGTGGCGCAACCGGCCAGGCCGGCGCCGATGACCAGTGCTGCGCGCGCGTCCGGCCTGGGCGGACGGGCATGCCAGGGCTTTTCCGCCGCTGGCGCATGGCCCTCGAAACGCCCGCAGAGGATTTCCCACTTCTTGCCGTAGCCGGGCGCGCGGCGCATCGCGAAGCCGGCCTCGATCAGGTCGCGGCGTACCGTGCCCTTGCTGGTGAAGGTGGCCAGGCTGGCGCCCGGGGCAGACAGCCGCGCCAGCTCCTGGAACAGCGGCGGGGTCCACATCTGCGGATTCTTGTCCGGGGCGAAACCGTCGAGGAACCAGACGTCGATGCGCGCGTCCAGCTGCGGCAGCATCTGCAGCGCATCGCCGATCAGCAGGGTGAGGACGACCCGACCGCCATCCAGCACCAGGCGCTGGAAGCCGGGATGGATGGCCCGGTACTGCTCCAGCAGCTGCCCGGACCAGGGCGCCAGCTCCGGCCACAGGGCCAGGGCACGCTGCAGGTCGGCTGCGGTGAGCGGGTACTTCTCCACGCTGACGAAATGCAGGCAGGCATCCGCCGGGGCCAGCTGGTCGAACAGTTGCCAGGCGCAGAGAAAGTTCAGCCCGGTGCCGAAGCCGGTTTCGCCGATCACCAGGCGGGCGTCTGCGGGCAGGGCGGCGAAGCGTGCCGGCAGGTCGTTGCCGGCGAGAAATACATGGCGCGTTTCGCCCAGGCCGTCGTCGCGGGAGAAGTAGACGTCGCCGAACTGGCGGGAGAGTGGCTGGCCCTGGTCGTTCCAGTCGAGCTGGGCGTGGGGAAGGTCGGACATCGATGCACCCGGGAAACGAGGTGCGGCATTGTAGCCACTTGCGCCAAGGCACGGCGAATCCGCTAGGCTGAGCGAATCGAGACAGGGAGACCTCTATGTTTGAGTCCGCCGAGCTGGGCCGCAAGATCGATCAGGCCGCATACGATAAAGAGTTGCCCGCCCTGCGCGAGGCCTTGCTGGAAGCGCAGTTCGAGCTGCAGCAACAGGGACGCTTCCCGGTGATCATCCTGATCAACGGCGTGGAAGGCGCCGGCAAGGGCGAGACGGTCAAGCTGCTCAACGAATGGATGGACCCGCGCCTGATCCAGGTCAGCACCTTCGACGTGCAGACCGACGAGGAGCTGGCGCGGCCTCCGGCCTGGCGTTTCTGGCGGCAACTCCCGCCCAAGGGCCGTATCGGTATCTTCTTCGGCAACTGGTACAGCCAGATGATCCAGGGCCGCATCCATGGCCATTTCAAGGATGCCGTGCTGGACCAGGCCATCGATGGTGCCCTGGCGCTGGAGCAGATGCTGTGCGACGAGGGGGCGCTGATCTTCAAGTTCTGGTTCCACCTGTCCAAGAAGCAGATGAAGACGCGTCTCAAGGAGCTGCAGGATGACCCGCAGCGCGCCTGGCGGCTCAGCCCGCTGGACTGGCAGCAGTCGAAGACCTACGACAAGTTCGTCCGCCATGGTGAGCGTGTGTTGCGCCGCAGCAGCCGCGATTTCGCCCCCTGGTACGTGGTCGAGGGCAGTGACGAGTGCTACCGCAGCCTGACGGTGGGGCGCATTCTCCTCGACGGCCTGCAGGCGGCACTCAAGGCCAAGAGCCGGCCGGCCGCGCAGCCCCACGTGGCGCCGATGGTGGCCAGCCTGGACAACCGCATCCTGCTCGACAGCCTGGACCTGACCCAGAGCCTGGACAAGGACGCCTACAAGGACATGCTGGCGGTTGAGCAGGCGCGCCTGGCCATGCTGATGCGCGACAAGCGCATGCGCCGACATGCCCTGGTGGCGGTGTTCGAGGGCAATGACGCGGCCGGCAAGGGCGGTGCCATCCGCCGTGTGGCGGCGGCGCTGGACCCGCGCCAGTACCGCATCGTGCCGATTGCCGCGCCCACCGAGGAGGAGCGCGCGCAGCCCTACCTGTGGCGCTTCTGGCGGCATATTCCGGCACGCGGCAAGTTCACCGTGTTCGACCGTTCCTGGTACGGCCGGGTGCTGGTGGAGCGGGTGGAGGGCTTCTGCCAGCCCAGCGACTGGCTGCGTGTCTATGGCGAAATCAACGACTTCGAGGAGCAGCTGAGCAATGCCGGCGTGGTGCTGGTGAAGTTCTGGCTGGCCATCGACCAGGATGAGCAGTTCAAGCGTTTCAAGGAGCGCGAGCAGATCGCCTTCAAGCGCTTCAAGATAACCGAGGAAGACTGGCGCAATCGTGACAAGTGGGACGCCTATTGTGACGCCGTAGGCGACATGGTCGACCGCACCAGTACCTCGATCGCGCCATGGACCCTGGTGGAGGCCAACGACAAGCGCTTTGCCCGGGTCAAGGTGCTGCGCACCATCAACGATGCCCTGGAAAAGGCCTTTGCCAGCGACTGATTAGAAGGCGCGGCTTTCGATGATGTCGTTGGCCTGCTGCATGCGGCGGATATAGAAGGCGATCTCCCGTTCGGCATCGACGCGGGTGAAGAACGGGCCTTCCAGGGTGCCTTCGCGGGTGGCGAAGAAATACTGGCCGTTGACCGCACTAACTCGCTCGCTGCGGTAGTGGGTGCCGGGGGTGGGGTCGATATTGCGTTGACCGAACATGGCTAAGCCTCCTGCAACAGGGTGCACTGTTTTCAGTCTAGTGCCCGGCTCCTGTTGAGTGATTTGGCGCGACAAGTGGTCATTTTTTAGTCATCTCGCACGGGCGGCACAGTTTGTTCCTGTCTGCGTGGTCAGCTGTGGCTGTCGGGGCAAGCGGGCGCGGCCTACAATCCTCGGTCGTTCCGCTTTTTCGCCGTCGAGGCTGTCATGCACGTTTCCTCCGGCCGCTGGCTTTTCGGCCTGCTGCTCGCCCTCACCACCGCGGTGCTCTGGGGCATCCTGCCGATCAAGCTCAAGGAAGTGCTGCAGGTGATGGACCCGGTCACCGTCACCTGGTACCGCCTGCTGGTGTCCGGCGTGCTGCTGCTGATCTGGCTGTCGGCCAACCGCCGTCTGCCGCGTTTCGCCCCGCTCGGGCGGCGTGGCCAGGGTCTGCTGGTGCTGGCCATCCTCGGCCTGACCAGTAACTACGTGCTGTACCTGATCGGCCTCAACATGCTCAGCCCCGGCACCACCCAGCTGGTCATCCAGATGGCGCCGATCCTATTCCTGGTGGCCAGCCTGTTGGTGTTCCGCGAGTCCTTCAGCCTTGGTCAGGGCATCGGCATGGCCATCCTGCTGCTCGGTTTTGGGCTGTTCTTCAACCAGCGCCTGGCAGAACTGCTGACCTCGCTGACCGCCTACACCACCGGGGTGCTGGTGATATTGCTGGCGGCTTTCCTCTGGGTGTTCTATGGCCTGGCGCAGAAGCAGCTGCTGACCCAGTGGAGTTCGCCGCAGATCATGATGGTGATCTACCTGGCCTGCGCCTTGCTGCTCACGCCCTGGGCCCATCCGCTGCAGGTACTGCAGCTCAGCACACTGCAGTGCTGGCTGCTGCTGGCCTGCTGCCTGAATACGCTGGTGGCCTACGGCGCCTTCGCCGAGGCGCTGGCGCACTGGGAGGCTTCGCGGGTCAGCGCGACCCTGTCGGTCACGCCGCTGGTGACCTTCGTCGCCGTGGCCCTGGCCGCCGTCTGGTGGCCGGACCATGTGCAGCCGGAGCAGATCAACCTGCTCGGCTACACCGGTGCCCTGCTGGTGGTGCTGGGCTCGGCGCTGACCGCGCTGGGCCCCTCGCTGCTCGCCGGCTGGCGCGCGCGCCGTGCCCGCCTGGCGCTGCTCAGGCCCTGACGCCCAGCCCCTCGGCCTTGCGCAACCAGCCCTGGCGCTGTTCCTCGGAGGAGGGGCGCACTGGGGCGAATTCGGTCAGGCGGCGGGTCTTGATGCCGCAGAAGCCGAGGATGGTGCGCACCATCTGCCGGTGCGCCGGCGCGCCGTAGATCCAGCGGAAGTACCAGGGCGGGGTGTCCAGGGTGACCAGCAGATCGGCGGTGCGCCCGCTCAGCAGCTTGTCCCACAGCTGCGAGCGGTTGCGGTACTTGAAGGCGAAGCCGGGCAGGAAGGTGCGGTCGAAGAAGCCCTTGAGCAGCGCCGGCACGCCACCCCACCAGACCGGGTAGACGAACACCAGGTGCTCGGCCCAGTGGATCTGCCGCTGCGCTTCCAGCAGGTCCGGCTCCAGTGTCTGCTGCTGGCCGAAGCCTTCGCGTAGGATCGGGTCGAACTGCAGTTCGCCCAGGCGAAGTTGGCGCACCACGTGGCCCTGGCCACGGGCGCCGCTGCTGTAAGCCTCGGCGAGGGCATGACAGAGGCTGTCACGCTTGGGCGTGCCGAGAATCAGCAGGATGCGCTTGCCGTCGCCTTCCAGCGGGGTGGCGCCGCTTTTCGTTTCTTCAGCCATGTTGTCACGACTCCAGCATGTTTTCTGGACGCACCCAGGCGTCGAATTCCTCGTTGCTCAGATAGCCCAGCTGCAGGGCCGCCTCGCGCAGGGTGAGGCCCTCGGCATAGGCCTTCTTGGCGATCTCGGCGGCCTTGTCGTAGCCGATATGCGGGTTCAGCGCCGTCACCAGCATCAGGCCGCGCTCCAGGTGCGCGGCCATCTGCCGGGTGTCCGGCTCCAGCCCGACCACGCAGTGCTCGGCGAAGTTGCGGCAGCCGTCGGCCAGCAGGCGGATCGACTGCAGCAGGTTGTGGATGATCACCGGCTTGAACACGTTGAGCTGCAGCTGCCCCTGGCTGGCGGCGAAGGCGATGGTGACGTCGTTGCCCAGCACCTGGCAGGCGAGCATGGACAGCGCCTCGCACTGGGTCGGGTTGACCTTGCCGGGCATGATCGAGCTGCCCGGCTCGTTGGCCGGCAGGCGCACCTCGGCGAGGCCGGCGCGTGGGCCGGAGCCGAGCAGGCGCAGGTCGTTGGCGATCTTCATCAGGGCCACCGCCAGGGTCTTCAGTGCGCCGGAGAGAGCCGTCAGCGGCTCGTGACCGGCGAGGGCGGCGAACTTGTTCGGTGCCGAGACGAAGGGCAGCCCCGCCAGCGCGGCCAGCTCGGCGGCCATGGCTTCGGCGAAGCCCCTGGGCGCGTTCAGCCCGGTACCGACCGCCGTACCGCCCTGGGCCAGCTCGCAGGCCGCCGGCAGGCTTGTGCGGATGGCCCGCTCGGCATAGTCGAGCTGGGCGACGAAGGCCGACAGCTCCTGGCCGAAGGTCACCGGGGTGGCGTCCATCAGGTGCGTGCGCCCGGTCTTGGCCAGGTCCATGTGCCGCGCCGCCTGTTCGGCCAGGGCACCGGACAGCTCGGCGATGGCCGGCAGCAACTGGTGCTGCACAGCCTGCACGGCGGCGATGTGCATGGCGGTGGGGAAGCTGTCGTTGGAGCTCTGTGCGCGGTTGACGTGGTCGTTGGGGTGCACCGGGCTCTTGCCGCCACGGCCCTGGCCGGCCAGCTCGTTGGCGCGCCCGGCGATCACCTCGTTGACGTTCATGTTGCTCTGCGTGCCGCTGCCGGTCTGCCATACCACCAGCGGGAACTGCGCATCGTGCTGGCCGGCCAGCACTTCGTCGGCGGCCTGCTCGATCAGCCGGGCGACGTCCGGCGGCAGCTCGCCGATGCGGCTGTTGACCCGCGCCGCAGCCTTCTTGATCAGCGCCAGGGCATGCACCACGGCCAGCGGCATACGCTGCTCGCCGATGGCGAAGTTGATCAGCGAGCGCTGGGTCTGGGCGCCCCAATAGGCGTCGTCGGGCACCTCGATGGCACCAATGCTGTCGGTTTCGATACGGCTCATGGGGCGGCTCTCCTGTTCACTGGTCGGCAGTTTAGGCCGCCGTGCATCGCCGCGGTTCCACAGCTTTTCTATGGCAGCGATTACCAGCGCGCGTGGGTTGCCCCGACCCAGCCGTAGGCGCTGCTGACCGGCACCTTCTCGCCCTGCGGGCCGCGCAGCACGCCGTCGAAGCAGCCGAACCACTGGCGGGTATCGGCATACAGCGGTCCCAGGCGCGGGCAGGCCTGGTGCTGCTGGCGCGGGGTGAAGCGCAGTTCGACCTGGCCGCTGGCGCTGTAGAGGTTCCAGGGTTCCAGCGGGCCGCTGGGCGGGCGCTCGATCTCGACCCGCTCCTCCAGATGCAGCAGTTCGCCACCGAACCACAGGGCGTTTTCCGACAGCCCGCTGTAGTCGCACCAGCCGGTGCCGAAGTTGCCGGCGATACCGCCAGGGGCGGCGAAGGCGGCGCGGGTCCAGTGGCTTTTCAGCGGCCAGACGCCGCGGGCGAAGTCCAGCGAGGCGAAGCTCTGCCCCGGCGTGCACAGGTACTGTCGGCCACCCAGTTGCAGGTTGCCGGTCACCGGCAGGCCGAGCTGGCGGCTGGTGGCGTGGAAGGTGCGGCGGCCCATGGGGCAGATCAGGTTGACCGATTCCAGGTGCGCCGGGCGCTGGATATCCAGTGCCACTTGCAGCGGCTGGCCGCCGATGTCCGGTGCCATGGCGGTGAGGCGGATGGTGCTGCCACGGTCATCGGCACGCAGCTGCAGGCGGCTGTGGCGGAAGGCATGGCTTTGCAGCGGCGTGTCCGGCAGGTCGCAGCCTTGGCCGAACGGGCGCAGCTGGGTACGCGAGGCGGATTTGCCGCTGCGCAGGTCGAGGAAGTAGGCCGCGCCGTAGCCCAGGTAGTCGAGGTCGGCGAAGGTCAGGGCCAGCATCCAGTCCGGCGTGGTGATGCACCAGTGGTTCCAGCGCTTGCGCCGGCCCAGGTTGCGCGGCATGGCGCAGTTCACCTGCGGGCGACTGGACCAGCCGATGGCATTCGGCTCAAGGCGGCCATGGGCGTCGCACAGGGGCTGTGCGTGCTGGGCGAGCGGGTTGGTGAAGCTGTTCATCAGACACATCCATGTGTGGGGCAGGCTCTGTTATGCGATTTATGGGCCAGCCGCCAGGGAATGACAATCATGCCCATTACTGGGTCGCCGGGGCAAGTGCTGGCCTTTTGCACCGTGCGCCGCGCTTGAGCCATGGAGGCGCTGCGCGCAGAATGGCGCCCCGCGTTTTACCCGAGGATGCACTCCATGACCCGCCTGCGCGCCGTTTTTTCCTTCCTGCTGCTGTTTGCCAGCGGGCCGCTGCTGGCCGCGTCCGCCAGCCACGTTGCCGAGGCCAAGCGCTTCGTCGAGCTGACCCGCGTCGACAAGCTGGCGGTGCCGGCCTACATGCAGGTGCGCCAGATGTTCGCCCAGCGCTTCGCCCAGGCCGGTGGCAGCGAGGCGCAGAAGGCCGTGCTGGAGCGCTACCAGGCCCAGGCCGATACCGCGCTGGACAAGGTGGTGGGCGAGGGCAAACTGGATGAGGCGCTGGTGGCGCTGTACACCGATGCCTTCAGCGAAGCCGAACTCAAGGAACTGCTGGCCTTCTACCAGACCCCGGTCGGGCGCAAGGTGCTGGAGCAGATGCCGCAGCTGATGGCGCACTCCGCCCAGCTGACCCAGGCCCGTCTGCAGCAGGCGGTGCCGGAAGTCGACCGCCTGCTGGGGGCGATGACCAGCGAACTGAAACCCGCCAAGCCGTAACGAGGAACCGGACATGAGCATGCGCGACCAGATCATCGCCGCCCTGCAGCCGCTGCACAGCGAGCACCTCGATGTGCAGGACGAGAGCCACATGCACAGCCGTGGCCAGGAAACCCACTACAAGGCGGTGATCGTCAGCCCGGCCTTTGCCGGCCTGAATGCGGTCAAGCGCCACCAGAAGGTCTACGCCACCCTGGGCGAGCTGATGCAGCAGTTCCATGCCCTGGCGCTGCACACCTATACCCCCGAGGAGTGGGCCGCGCAGGGCGCCGCACCGGATTCGCCAACCTGCCGTGGTGGCAGCAAGCACGACCACTAATCCCGCAGCGCGTGCCCCAGGCCGCGCCGCTGCGTTAGAATCGCACCCCGCGCCGGCTCAAGCCGGCGCTTTCATTTGGAACCCCGGTCCGCCCTTTGCGAGGGTGACCACTGGAGAAGATTGCATGACTGCGAAGATTGTTGTCGCGGCGCTGTACAAGTTCGTGTCCCTGCCGGATTACGAAGCGCTGCGCGAGCCCCTGCTCAACACCATGCTCGAATGCGGCGTGAAGGGCACCCTGCTGCTCGCCGAGGAAGGCATCAACGGCACCGTTTCCGCCACGCGCGAGGGCATCGACGGCCTGCTGGCCTGGCTCAAGCGCGACGCGCGCCTGGCCGATGTCGACCACAAGGAGTCCTACTGTGACGAGCAGCCCTTCTACCGCACCAAGGTCAAGCTGAAGAAGGAAATCGTCACCCTCGGCGTGCCGGGCGTGGACCCCAACCAGCGCGTCGGCACGTACGTCGAGCCCAAGGACTGGAACGCCCTGATCGCCGACCCCGAGGTGCTGCTGATCGACACCCGCAACGACTACGAAGTGGCCATCGGCACCTTCGAGGGCGCCGTCGATCCCAAGACCAAGTCGTTCCGCGAGTTCCCCGAGTACATCAAGGCCCATTACGACCCGGCCAGGCACAAGAAGGTCGCCATGTTCTGCACCGGCGGCATCCGTTGCGAAAAGGCCTCCAGCTACATGCTCGGCGAGGGCTTCGAGGAGGTCTTCCACCTCAAGGGCGGCATCCTCAAGTACCTGGAAGAGGTGCCGCAGGATGAAAGCAAGTGGCAGGGCGACTGCTTCGTCTTCGACAACCGCGTGACCGTGCGCCACGATCTCAGCGAGGGCGACTACGACCAGTGCCACGCCTGCCGCAACCCGATCTCCGCCGAGGATCGGCAGAGCGCGCACTACTCGCCAGGCATCAGCTGCCCGCATTGCTGGGACTCGCTGCCGGAGAAGACCCGCCAGGCCGCCCGCGAGCGGCAGAAGCAGATCGAGATCGCCCAGCAGCGCAACCTGCCGCACCCCATCGGCTTCAATTACAAGGCCCTGCAGGAGCAATGAGGAGTAGGGTGGAAAACGACCGCAGGTCTTTTCCACCAGCCGTCACCCCGGTGGATAAGGCTGCGCCGTTATCCACCCTACGGAATTTCGAGGAGCCCAGCTTGCGCCCAGACCGCCTGCTCTACGTGATGGACCCCATGTGTTCCTGGTGCTGGGGCTTTGCCCCGGTGGTGCAGGCCCTGGCCGAGCAGGCAGCTGCCGCCGGCGTGCCGCTGCAGCTGGTGGTCGGTGGCCTGCGCCGCGAGCGTGCGGCCATGGAGCCATCGGTGCGGGTGCGCATCCTCTCGCACTGGCAGGCGGTCAACGCCAGCACCGGCCAGCTGTTCAACTTCCAGGACGCCCTGCCGGAAGGCTTCGTCTATGACACCGAGCCGGCATGCCGGGCGCTGGTCACGGCGCGCCAGCTGGACGAGCAGAGCGTCTGGCCCCTGCTGCAGCTGATCCAGCAGGCCTTCTACACCGAGGGCCGCGACGTGACCCACGCCAAGGTGCTGGTGGAGCTGGCCGAGCGTGCCGGCATTCCGCGTATCGAGTTCGTCGCCGCCTTCGACAGCCAGGCCATGCAGGCCGCCACCGAGGTCGATTTCAACTGGGTGCAGGACCTCGGCATCGCCGGTTTCCCCACCCTGCTGGCCGAGCGCCGCGGCCAGCTGGCCCTGCTGACCAACGGCTACCAGCCGCTGCAGACGCTGGCGCCGCTGCTCGGCCGCTGGCTGGAGCAGGCCGCGCATGCCTGATCGGTTGACCTGGGCGGAAATCCGCCGCCTGGCACTGCGCCATCGCAAGGGCCTGATCCTGGCCAACCTGATCGCCGTGCTCGCCACCCTGTGCAGTGTGCCGATTCCGCTGTTGCTGCCGCTGCTGGTGGACGAGGTATTGCTCAAGCAGGGCGATGCGGCGCTGCGGGTGATGGACCGTTTCCTGCCCGCCGACTGGCAGAGTGCGGCCGGCTACATCGGCCTGATGCTGGTGCTGACCCTGGCGCTGCGTCTCGGCGCGCTGGTCAGCAACGTGCTGCAGGCGCGCCTGTTCGCCCGCCTGTCCAAGGACGTCATCTATCGCCTGCGCGTGCGCCTGATCGAGCGGCTCAAGCGCATCGCCCTGAGCGAGTACGAGAACCTCGGTGGCGGCACCGTCAGCGCCCACCTAGTCACCGATCTGGACACCCTCGACAAGTTCATCGGCGAGACCCTGAGCAAGGTGCTGGTGGCCCTGCTGACCCTGACCGGCACCGCCGCCGTGCTGATCTGGATGCACTGGCAGCTGGCGCTGCTGATCCTGCTGTTCAACCCGCTGGTGATCTTTGCCACGGTGCAGCTGGGCAAGCAGGTCAAGCACCTGAAGAAGCTGGAGAACGACAGCACCTCGCGCTTCACCCAGGCGCTGACCGAGACCCTGGAAGCGATCCAGGAGGTGCGCGCCGGCAACCGTCAGGGCTACTTCCTCGGCCGCCTCGGCCTCAGAGCGAAGGAAGTACGCGACTACGCGGTGGCCTCGCAGTGGAAGAGCGACGCGGCGGGGCGCACCAGCGGCCTGCTGTTCCAGTTCGGCATCGACATCTTCCGCGCCGCGGCCATGCTCACTGTGCTGTTCTCCGACCTGTCGATCGGCCAGATGCTCGCCGTGTTCAGCTACCTCTGGTACATGATCGGCCCGGTCGAGCAACTGCTCGGCGTGCAGTACGCCTACTACGCCGCCGGTGGCGCGCTGGCGCGGATCAACGAGCTGCTGGCGCGTGCCGACGAGCCGCAGCACGAAGGCCGCAGCGACCCGTTCAAGGGCCGCGATACCGTCGGTATCGAGGTGCGCGGGTTGCGCTTCGCCTACCGCGACGAGCCGGTGCTGCACGACCTCGACCTGTCCATCGCGCCCGGCGAAAAGGTCGCCCTGGTCGGCGCCAGTGGCGGCGGCAAGAGCACCCTGGTGCAGCTGCTGCTGGGCCTTTACACGGCCCAGGCCGGGACCATCCGCTTCGGCGGGGCGAGCCTGGAGGAAATCGGCCTGGAGCGGGTGCGCGAGCATGTGGCGGTGGTGCTGCAGCACCCGGCGCTGTTCAACGACACGGTGCGCGCCAACCTGTGCATGGGCCGTGAGCGCAGCGACGAAGCCTGCTGGCAGGCACTGGAGATCGCCCAGCTGTCCGCCACCATCCGCGCCTTGCCGGACGGCCTGGACAGCGTGGTCGGGCGTTCCGGCGTGCGTCTGTCCGGTGGCCAGCGCCAGCGCCTGGCCATCGCCCGCACGGTGCTGGCCGAGCCCAAGGTGGTGATTCTCGACGAAGCCACCTCGGCTCTGGATGCCGCCACCGAGTATGCCCTGCACGAGGCGCTCGGGCGCTTTCTCAGCGGTCGTACCACGCTGATCGTGGCCCATCGCCTGTCGGCGGTGAAGCAGGCCGACCGCGTGCTGGTGTTCGACGGCGGCAGCATCGCCGAGGATGGTGATCACCAGCAACTGATCGCCGAGGGCGGGCTGTACGCCAAGCTCTACGGGCACCTGCAGCACTAGCTGGGGGCGCTGACCGGCCGCCCCGGGGCGGCCGGCGTCACTGGCTCTGCTGCGCCGACCACTTCTCCAGCGCCTTGACCCGCGCCTGGCTGTCGGCCATCGGCTTGGCCAGCGAGTCCTCGTAGAACTCCAGCCAGCTGCGCGAGCCGGCCGTCATGCCGGCCAGTTCGCGCATGCCGGCCTTCAGCGCCTCGAGGCTCTGCTGGTAGTTGCGCTCCTGGCCGATCAGGGTCAGGGCCAGCATGCGCACGTTCTCCTTGTTGCGCTCCTGCAGTTCGGCCATTGCCGTACCGTCGCCAGCGCCTTCGGCGGCCGGCTGCTGGGCCGGTTTCTGGGGCTGCTGCGAGAGCATGCCGATGAGCCGCTGCTGGTCCTTGATCTGCTGTTGCAGCGGCGCGATCTGCAACTGCAGGGCGGCGACCTCTTTCTGCAGCGCATCGACACTGGCCTTACTGGCCAGGGCCGCCAGGGCTTCCTCGTCCGGCTCGGAGGAGCCGCCGAGGACGAAGACCAGTACCCAGGCGATCAGGTTGAGCAGCAGCATGCCGGCCAGGCCGAAGAGCAGCAGGCGGTTGACCTTGCCGGCCTTGCCCAGCTGCATCAGGCCCTGCTCGCCATCGTCCTGGGGTTCGCTGCCAGGGGCATTGTCGTCACTCATGCTGCCGGTCCTTGTGGTAGAGGCTCTGCGTCAGTGTCGCCCATGCTCGCGGCACTGCCTAGCCGCAGCATAGCGTCTAGAGCGTGGCGAGGATGCGCCCGAGCGCCGCCATCGCCTGTTCGCTCTGTGCATCCCAGGGGTGGCCGTGGTTGAGCCGCGCGCAATGGCGGAAGCCGCGGGTGGCGGAGAAGATCGGCCCCGGCGCCAGGCTGATGCCCTGGGCCAGGGCGAGCTGGAACAGCTGCAGCGAGTCGACCCGCTCGGGGAATTCGAACCACAGGAAGTAGCCGCCGGCCGGGCGACTGACTCGCGTCTCGGCCGGGAAATGCCGCGCCGCGGAGGCGAGCATGGCCGCCTGCTGGGTCTCCAGGGCAATGCGCAGCTTGCGCAGGTGGCGGTCGTAGCCGCCGTGCTGCAGGTAGTCGGCGATGGCCGCCTGGGCCGGCACCGAGGGCGAGATGGTGGTCATCAGCTTGAGCCGGGCGATCTGCTCGGCATAGCGCCCGCCGGCTACCCAGCCGACCCGGTAGCCCGGCGCCAGGCTCTTGGAGAAGGAGCCGCAGTGCATCACCAGGCCGGCGTCGTCGAAGCTCTTCAGCGGCCGCGGCGGCTGGGCGCCGTAGTGCAGCTCGGCGTACACGTCGTCCTCGATCAGCGGCACCTGGTGGCGCTTGAGCAGGGCGTACAGCTCGGCCTTCTGTGCCTCGCCGAGCGTGGCGCCCATGGGGTTCTGCAGGCTGCTCATGAACCAGCAGGCCTTGATCGGCAGGTTGGCCAGGCGCTCGGCGAGCACGCCGAGGTCGATGCCTTCGCGCGGGTGTACGGGGATCTCCACCGCCTTGAGCTTGAGCCGCTCGAGTACTTGCAGGGTGGCGTAGAAGGCCGGCGACTCGATGGCCACCAGGTCGCCTGGCTGGGTCACCGTCTGCAGGCACAGGTTGAGCGCCTCCATGGCGCCGTTGGTGATCACCAGCTCTTCCAGCGCCAGGCTTACGCCGGCAACCCGGTAGCGCAGGCCGATCTGCCGGCGCAGGTCGGGATTGCCGGCGGTCATGTCGGCGATCACCGCATGGCCGGGCATGTCGCGCAGGGCGTGGGCCATCGAGCGCGCCAGGCGCGGCAGGGGGAACAGCTCGGGGCTGGGGAAGGCCGAGCCGAAAGGCACGGTGGCCGGGTCCTTGAGCGAGCCGAGCACGGAGAACACCAGCTCGCTGACGTCCACCTCGGTGCTGGTGGCGGTCGGTGCGCTGCTGCCGGGCTCGGCCAGCGGCTGGCGCGCCAGTTCGCGAACGAAGTAGCCGGAGCGCGCGCGGGCCTGGATCAGGCCGCGATCTTCCAGCAGGTAGTAGGCCTGGAAGATGGTCGAGGGGCTGACGCCGTAGCTGCGCCGCGCCTGGCGCACCGAGGGCACGCGCTCGCCGGGGGCGAGCACGCCGCTGCGGATCAGCTCGGCGATCTGTTCGGCCAACTGTTCGTAGCGTTTCATCTCGCCCCTGACTGCGGTCCATTCCGGGCCACAGTCTAAGGGCAGGGGTGGCTGGCCGGCCATCAGCGCCCACTGGGGGCGATAAAGGTGCTGCCAGCCTCCACGCGTTCGCTGCCGTCGCGCAGGTTGACCACCTCGAAGGACACCGGCGCCGGGCTGCGGCCCAGCGGCTCGCGCTCCAGCACCACGCTGACCGGCACCTCGAGGATTTCGCCGGCGGCCAGGCTGAGGTCGCTCGGCCCGTTCAGGCGGAACGGCTGGCCGGCCACCAGGCCCAGGTGGTAACGCTGCGGCTGCTGGGTCTTGTTGATCAGCTTGAGGCGGTAGACGTTCTCGATCTGCCCGGCGGCGTTCTCGCGGAACATGCCGCGGTCCTTGGCCACGTCCAGCGACACCAGCGAGCGCGCCTGCAGGGCCCAGGCGAAGGCGCCAATCATCAGCAGCAGGGCCGCCGCGTAACCCAGCAGGCGCGGCCGCAGCAGGTGGCGGCGGCCGCCCTGCATCTCATGCTCGGAGCCATAGCGGATCAGGCCGCGGGCATAGCCCAGCTTGTCCATGATGCTGTCGCAGGCGTCGATGCAGGCGGCGCAGCCGATGCATTCGACCTGCAGGCCGTCGCGGATGTCGATGCCGGTGGGGCAGACCTGCACGCACATGGTGCAGTCGATGCAGTCACCGAGGCCTTCGGCCTTGTGGTCGGCGTCCTTCCTGCGCGGGCCTCGTTTCTCGCCGCGGGCGGCGTCATAGGCAACCAGCAGGGTGTCCTTGTCGAACATCACCCCCTGGAAGCGCGCGTAGGGGCACATGTACACGCAGACCTTCTCGCGCAGCCAGCCGGCGTTGAGGTAGGTGGCGCTGGTGAAGAACAGCACCCAGAACAGCGTGGCGCCGTCGAGCTGCCAGGTGAACAGCTCCAGCGCCAGCGGGCGGATCGGCGTGAAGTAGCCGACGAAGGTCAGCGCCGTGAGCAGGCTCAGCGCCAGCCACAGCAGGTGCTTGGCACTGCGGCGCAGCAGCTTGGCCGGGCCCCAGGGCGCGGCGTCGAGCTTGATGCGCTGGTGGCGCTCGCCTTCGGTGAGCTTTTCCAGCCACATGAACAGCCAGGTCCACACGCTCTGCGGACAGCTGTAGCCGCACCAGACGCGGCCGGCGAACACGGTGATGGTGAACAGGCCGAAGGCGCAGATGATCAGCAACGCCGAGAGCAGGATGAAGTCCTGCGGCCAGAAGGTGGCGCCGAAGATGTAGTAGCGGTGCTCGGCCAGGTTCCACAGCACTGCCTGGCGACCGTCCCAGTCCAGCCAGGCGGTGCCGAAGAAGATCAGCATCAGCAGCCCCGCGCCATACAGGCGCAGGTTGCGGTACAGGCCGCTGAAGCTGCGGGTGTGGATCGGGCCGCCGGCCTGCGCCGGGGTCAGGCGGACCGGCTGGCGCGGGTCGATGGTGTCGATGATCTGCGCCGGTATGCGCTCGCTCATGGTGGGCCTCTCGGGCTGCTAATCAGGCTGCGCGCACTCTGCCGGTCGGGCGGCGTGCGTAACAGACTCAGCTTGCCCGTGAAAAACCGTATCAGATGGCAAGCAGGTGCACTGCGGCGCCGGGTCGCAGCCCACTGGCAGCTGCCTGAACCACTTTGGCAAGAAATCGTTACGCGAATGCCGGGGTTGGGGGAGGGTGCCTGGCGCTGTAAGGAAAACTTGCCGTAAGGCCAGGGATGCGTGGCGGCGGCGGCCTCCGCCTCGGCTTGTTCGCGTGCCGGCCAGGGGTTGTGATGACAGCAGTCCAAACGCGCCGCCAACAGGCGGACGACTGCCCCACAACAACAATTCAGGGAGGCCGGATGAACGCCGTGGCCAAGATCGATCAGCACAACCCCATCGGAACCGACGGTTTCGAGTTCGTCGAATTCACCGCGCCGACGCCGGAAGGCATCGAGCAGCTGCGCCAGCTGTTCACGGCCATGGGCTTTACCGAAACGGCCAAGCACCGCTCCAAGCAGGTCTGGCTGTTCCAGCAGAACGACATCAATTTCGTCCTCAACGGCAGTCCCACCGGCCATGTCCGCGCCTTCGGCGAGAAGCACGGGCCGAGCGCCTGCGCCATGGCCTTCCGAGTGAAGAACGCGGCCCAGGCAGCCGCCTATGTCGAGCAGCAGGGCGCCACCCTGGTCGGCAGCCACGCCAACTTCGGCGAGCTGAACATTCCCTGCGTCGAAGGCATCGGCGGCTCGCTGCTGTATCTGGTCGATCGCTACGGTGACAAGACCATCTACGACGTCGACTTCGAATACATCGAGGGCCGCAAGCCGGGCGACAACGCCGTCGGCCTGCAGCAGATCGACCACCTGACCCACAACGTCAAGCGCGGGCAGATGGACGTCTGGTCCGGCTTCTACGAGCGCATCGCCAACTTCCGCGAGATTCGCTACTTCGACATCGAGGGCAAGCTCACCGGCCTGTTCTCCCGCGCCATGACCGCGCCCTGCGGCAAGATCCGCATCCCGATCAACGAGTCGGCCGACGACAAGTCGCAGATCGAGGAATTCATCCGCGAGTACCACGGCGAGGGCATCCAGCATATCGCCATGAGCACCGACGACATCTACGCCACCGTGCGCCAGCTGCGTGCCAACGGCGTGGACTTCATGACCACTCCGGACACCTATTATGCAAAGGTCGACAGCCGCGTGGCCGGCCACGGCGAGCCGCTCGACCAGCTGCGCGAGTTGAACATCCTGATCGATGGCGCGCCGGGCGATGACGGCATCCTGCTGCAGATTTTCACCAACACGGTGATCGGCCCGATCTTCTTCGAGATCATCCAGCGCAAGGGCAACCAGGGCTTCGGCGAGGGCAACTTCAAGGCGCTGTTCGAATCCATCGAGGAAGACCAGCTGCGCCGTGGTGTGATCACTCAGGAGTGATGCGATGAGCCGCCAATGGATCAGCTTCCCCCTGCGCGAGGGCGAGCACTCGCGCCAGGCGCACTGCGATTTCCCCGAGGGCACCTACGAGCGGGAGATGGGCCGCGAAGGCTTCTTCGGCCCTGTGACCCAGCTGCACCACAAGCACCCGCCCACCGGCTGGGTCGACTGGGAAGGGCCGCTGCGCCCGCACGCCTTCAACTTCAACCGGATCGCCAGCGAGCGCGACTGCCCGCTGCAGGCGCCGCTGACCCTGCATAACGCCGATGTGAAGCTGCGCGTGTGGAAGACCGTTGGCGCCATGCAGCATCTGGTGCGCAACGCCGATGGCGACGAGCTGCTGTTCGTGCATGACGGCGCTGGGCATTTCTACTGCGATTTCGGCCACCTGGAGTACCGCGACGGCGACTATCTGGTGATCCCACGCGGCACCGCCTGGCGCATCGAGCCAACGGCGCCCAGCCATTTCCTGCTGATCGAGAACACCGACGGCGCCTACCAGCTGCCGGACAAGGGCCTGCTCGGCCCACAGGCGATCTTCGACCCGGCGGTGCTCGACCACCCGCGCATCGACGCCGCCTTCAAGGCCCAGCAGGACGAGCGCACCTGGCAGATCAGGATCAAGCGGCGCAACCAGATCAGCACCGTCACCTATCCGTTCAACCCGCTGGATGCAGTGGGCTGGCATGGCGACAACACGGTGGTGCGCCTGAACTGGCGCGACATCCGCCCGCTGATGAGCCACCGCTACCACCTGCCGCCTTCGGCGCACACCACCTTCGTCGCCAACGGCTTCGTGGTCTGCACCTTCACCCCGCGCCCGGTCGAGAGCGACCCCGGCGCGCTCAAGGTGCCGTTCTTCCACAACAACGACGACTACGACGAGGTGCTGTTCTACCACCGTGGCAACTTCTTCAGCCGCGACAACATCGAGGCTGGGATGGTGACGCTGCACCCCTGCGGCTTCCCCCACGGCCCGCATCCCAAGGCGCTGAAGAAGGCCCAGGAAGACCCGGCCACCTTCGCCGAGGAAGTGGCGGTGATGATCGACACCCGCCGCGCGCTGGAAGTGGCCGAGGCCGCCGCCGCGGTGGACGTGCCGGAATACGTGAACTCCTGGCGTGCGCCGGGGAAGCCAGGCTGAGAACTGCACGGACCATTCCCTCTCCCCTCGGGGAGAGGGCCAGGGAGAGGGGGCAGACAGCTAACCCTCTCCCCCGTCCCCTCTCCCATGAATGGGAGAGGGGAGTAAAGGCCCGCGTGCGAACAGACGAATAGGTAGGAAACATGAAACTCGCATCACTCAACCAAGGCCGCGACGGCGTGCTGATCGTCGTCTCCCGCGACCTCTCCCGCGCTGTCAAGGTGCCGCAGATCGCCGCCACCCTGCAGACCGCGCTGGACGACTGGGCGACCAAGCGCCCGCAACTGGAAGCGGTCTACCAGCGCCTCAACGACGGCCTAGAGCAGGGCGCCTTCGCCTTCGATCAGGCCGCCTGCCACAGCCCCTTGCCGCGCGCCTTCCACTGGGCCGACGGCAGCGCCTACGTCAACCATGTCGAACTGGTGCGCAAGGCGCGTGGCGCGGAGATGCCCGAATCCTTCTGGCACGACCCGCTGATGTACCAGGGAGGGGCGGACAGCTTTATCCCGCCGCACAGCCCGATCCGCCTGGCCGACGAGGCCTGGGGTATCGACCTGGAAGCCGAGCTGGCGGTGATCACCGACGACGTGCCGATGGGCGCCACGGCGGCCGAGGCGGGCGAACATATCCGCCTGCTGCTGCTGGTCAACGACGTGTCGCTGCGCAACCTGATTCCCGGCGAGCTGGCCAAGGGCTTCGGCTTCTACCAGAGCAAGCCCTCATCCAGCTTCTCGCCGGTGGCCGTGACCCCGGACGAGCTGGGCGAGGCCTGGAAGGACGGCAAGGTGCACCGCCCGCTGGTGTCGCACATCAACGGCGCCCTGTTCGGCCAGCCCAACGCCGGCGTGGACATGACCTTCAACTTCCCGACCCTGGTGGCCCACGCCGCCAAGACCCGCCCGCTGGGCGCCGGTACCATCATCGGCTCCGGGACCGTGTCGAACTACGACCGCAGCGCCGGCTCCAGCTGCCTGGCCGAGAAGCGCATGCTGGAAATCGTCGAGCAAGGCGAAGCGAAGACGCCGTTCCTCAAGTTCGGCGACCGGGTGCGCATCGAGATGTTCGACGCGAGCGGCCAGAGCATCTTCGGCGCCATCGACCAGGCGGTGGAGCGTTATGAGCACTGAGCTGACGCTCTACGGCTACTGGCGCTCCAGCGCCGCCTACCGGGTGCGCATCGCCCTCAATCTCAAGGGCCAGGCCTATCGCCAGGTGCCGGTGCACCTGGTCAGGGACGGCGGCCAGCAGCACGCGGCCGAGTACCAGGCGCTGAATCCGCAGGGCCTGGTGCCGCTGCTGGTGGACGAGGGCAATGGCGGGGTGCGCATTGCCCAGTCGCTGGCCATCCTCGAATACCTCGACGAAGTCTTCCCGGTGCCGGCGCTGCTGCCGGCCGACCCGGCGCAGCGTGCCCAGGTGCGCGCCCTGGCCCTGCATATCGCCTGCGACATCCATCCGTTGAACAACCTGCGTGTGCTGCAATACCTCAGCGCCGAACTGGGTGCCTCGGACGAGGCGAAGAACGCCTGGTACCGGCACTGGGTGGAAAAGGGGCTGGCGGCGGTGGAGCAGGGGCTGGCGGTGCTCGACGACGGCCTGTCACTGGGCAACCGACCGGGCTATCTGGAAGCCTGCGTGATCCCGCAGCTGTACAACGCACGGCGCTTCTCCTGTTCTCTGGAGGCTTTTCCGCGCCTGTTGGAGATGGAGGGCAGATGCCTGGCCCTCGATGCCTTCAAGGCCGCTGCACCCGAGGCGCAGCCCGACGCGGTGCTCTAGTTTCCTCTCCCGTTTACGGGAGAGGGTTAGGGAGAGGGCGCTTCTGCTCTTGCGCGCTTTCGTGCCGCTCCTGACGCTCCCGCGTCTGCCCGTTGCAGCTGGTGTCGTTAGAGGTTCTTGCCGCTGCTGGTTTTCGGGTTGGTTTCGGCAGTGGTTCCGCCCTGCTGGGCGGGTCACTTTTGTCAGTCGCGACAAAAGTAACCAAAAGCGCTTGCCCCGCCATCCGGCCCTGCGCTTCGCTCCGGGTTCGTTCGCTCCATCGCCGTTCCAGGGGCGCGCCGCGAAGGGCCATCCCTGGCCCATCGCGTCTCTCGCGGCATCCATGCCGCTCAACCCCTTCCACGACGATTCCGCTCACCCTCCTGAAGGGGCGTTTGGTGCTGCCTGACAGTTCGACGAATTGGCACGCGAAGAGTGGCGGCGATCAATGCGCGCAGCGCCAAGAAAAACCACCAGGCACCTCGGAGCCCGAGTCCCCGTCAGGAGGCCGAGTAGAGGTGTTGCGCAGGGGGACGAGCCGCATGGATGCGGCGAGAGGCTTAAAGGGCCAGGGATGGCCCTTGTAAGCCGGCCCCCGGAGCGGCACCGGAGGGAGGGAAGTCTGGCCGCAGGCCAGACCCGGATGTCGGGGTGGCCTTCTCTTTGGTTATTTTCTCTTGGCCAGGCAAGAGAAAATAACTCGCCGTAAGGGCGAAATGGGAGGTTCCGCTCAGCGAAGGAGCTTGGAAAATAAATCTGTCCCCTTTTCCGAATGTGTAAGCGCAATCAGTGATTGGGTTGAAGTGCTCATGCTTCCTGCTCTTTAGTCGAATCGGTAGTTACGAGTTATTCCTCGCCATCTTGGTCATGACTGTATGGCAAAGAGAGTGACTTCCAACCTCCTGGAGATAAAACCAATCTATATCTATGTAGGCCACCAGCACAGATTTGAAGCCCGTATATCCGCCAAATGAATTCTTAGCATTGACGCTAACGCATGCGAATTTCTTGGGTATGACATCCATCTCTGCGTACTTTGCAGAATCCGCATCTTTAAGGGCGCTACCGACAGATTTTGCCAACTGGACCCGCTCGCTCTGACTTGCTTTTCGCACGCGAATAGAGGGTTGAGCTTTTACGGGCTTTGGTTCTGCTTTGCTGGCTGCTGGCAACTCAGCACTTCGTTTTATGGCAGGGCTGGACTTGTGGGGCTCAGGCTCAGCGCTTAGATGCTTCGAGACCTGCTGGGGAGTGCTTGGCGTGGCACTTGCCACCTTTGGCTCCTCAGTGACCAGGATAACTGAAAGCGGCTTGATGGCCGTGAATGAATAGCCAGCTTGCTTGCAGGATGACTGCGCGGATTCTGCAAGTTGAGGAACGATTTCCTGCAAAGCCTTAATCTTGTCATTCGCGAACTTAAGTTCGGAATTTGCCATCATGTCGGCCGCTTTCGGCTTAACAACGCTATTTAGATTTCTATTCAGGGCCGCCGAACCCACATCACTGAAAACCACTTCTACATACCCTGCAGAGGGATGGCTTTTCATGCGGTCTTCAAGGGCCAATTGCATCGGAGCCGGCAGCGGACCAGTGCGAAGGTCACGCTCTACGCGCTGTGTCAGCACGGTGTCAGAGGCAATAAACACCACTAAGTCAGCGCCACACTCTGTCATTTTTGGGTAACGAGGGTCGCTTGCAGGAACACTTCCTCGTGATGCGCAGCCCATTAGAGAAGCAAGAAGGAAGGCCACAGCTACAATCTTGTTGTGCATAACGTCTACTTATCTGAATTTTTGTTGAGATATTTCCATTATACCCCAAGCTGACGGTCACTGAATCGCCGCGGCTGTCCTAGAGATCTTGAATCGTCAAAAGGAGGTAGGCTCAAGCAAGGTTTGATCAGTCCGTTGTTGGCCAATTCTGTTGAAAAACTCGGTGTGCGGCAGAGCTGCTTGTTCGTAGTCTGAAAAAAGTCCAAATTAAGCGCTGCTACGTGAAATGCAGAGCAGTCAGGTCACTGACGCGAGTCAGATTTCAACGTTAGCCATGCATTTTCGGTGAAGAAAATCGCCAAGGGCGTTTTTCAACAGAATCGGCCGATTGCAGATACCAGAGGGCTGTAAGCTCCCAGCTCAGCCGGGCGATCTCAATCCAACGGCAACTCCGTAGTCCTCTTCACCTCACTCATCGCAATATGCGAGTGCGCCTCGTGCACATGCGGCCGCTGCAGCAGATGGTCGCGCAGGAAACGCTCGTAGTCGGCAATGTCCTTGGCCACCACCTTGAGCAGGTAATCCGAGCCACCGGCCATGGTGTGGCACTCCAGCACCTGCGGGTAGCCGACCACCGCCTGCTCGAACTCCTCCAGGTTGCTGCGCCCGTGCGCCGAGAGCTTGATATCGACGAACACCGTGATGCCCAGGCCGAGCTTCTTCGGGTTGAGCAGGGCGACCTTGCGCTCGATCAGCCCTTCCTCCTGCATGCGGTGGATGCGGCGCCAGCAGGGTGATTGCGACAGCTCCACCTTCTCGGCGATCTCGGCGGCGGAGAGGTCGGCATTGTGCTGCAGCAGGCGGAGGATGCGGCGGTCGATAGGGCTTAATGATTCCTGCATGAATTGTTCTCTTTATTGGTCATGAAGGGATAAGTCATGCGCAGTATCTCGCTGCAGGCCTGAAAAAAGAAAGAAAAATCCAGAACTGCTCGGTCATAGTTTTGACCATGCGACTCGGCGCGGCGATCCCGCGCCTGGGTCAAACGGCGGCCTCCAAGAAGGGCCGCGTCGCTCACACAAGAATAAAAGGAGCGCACCATGTCTCTGGCCGAAATCCGCCTGGACGACAAGTACCGTGTAGCCACGGGCCAGCTGTACCTCACCGGTACCCAGGCCCTGACCCGCCTGCCCATGCTGCAGAAACAGCGTGATGCCGCCTTTGGCCTGAATACCGCCTGCTTTATCTCCGGCTACCGGGGCTCGCCCCTGGGCAACCTGGACAAGAGCCTGTGGGACGCCAAGCAGTTCCTCCAGGAAAACCACATCCACTTCCAGCCCGGCGTCAACGAGGAGCTGGGCGCCACCGCCGTATGGGGCAGCCAGCAGGCCAACCTGTTCCCTGGCGCGCGCTACGACGGCGTGTTCGCCATGTGGTACGGCAAGGGCCCGGGTGTGGACCGCTGTGGCGATGTGTTCAAGCACGGCAACTCGGCTGGCGTGTCCCCGTATGGCGGTGTGCTGCTGCTGGCCGGCGATGACCACGGCTGCAAGTCCTCGACCATCGCCCACCAGAGCGAGCATGCCTTTATCGCCGCGTCGATTCCGGTGCTGAACCCGGCCAACGTCCAGGAGATGCTCGACTACGGCATCATCGGCTGGGAGCTGTCGCGCTACAGCGGCTGCTGGGTGGCGCTGAAGACCATCGCCGAGAACGTCGATTCCTCGGCCGTGGTGGACGTTGACCCGCTGCGCGTAAAGATCAGCCTGCCGACCGACTTCCAGCTGCCGGAAGACGGCGTGCACATCCGCTGGCCGGACCCGCCCCTGGCGCAGGAAAAGCGCCTGAACATGTACAAGATCTACGCCGCGCGGGCCTTCGCCCTGGCCAACAACCTGGACCAGATCAAGCTCGACTCGCCCAACCCGCGCCTCGGCATCATCACCACCGGCAAGTCCTACCTGGACGTGCGCCAGGCCCTCGATGACCTGGGACTGGACGAGGAACTGTGCGCCAAGGTCGGTCTGCGTGTGCTGAAGATCGGCATGAGCTGGCCGCTGGAGCCGGTATCGGTGCACCAGTTCGCCGAAGGCCTGGACGAAATCCTGGTGGTCGAGGAGAAGCGCAGCATCATCGAGGACCAGCTCACCGGCCAGCTGTACAACTGGCCGGTCGGCAAGCGCCCGCGGGTGGTCGGCGAGTTCGACGAGGAGGGCAACTCGCTGCTGCCCAACCTGGCCGAGCTGACCCCGGCGATGATCGCCCGGGTGATCGCCAAGCGCCTGGCGCCGATCTACACCAGCCCGCAGATCGAGGAGCGCCTGGCCTTCCTCGCCGCCAAGGAAGCCGCGCTGGCCGCGCCCAAGCACGACACCAAGCGTACCCCGCACTTCTGCTCCGGCTGCCCGCACAACAGTTCCACCCAGCTGCCGGAAGGCAGCCGTGCTCTCGGTGGCATCGGCTGCCACTACATGACCCAGTGGATGGACCGCCGTACCGACACCTTCACCCAGATGGGCGGCGAGGGCGCCACCTGGATCGGCCAGGCGCCGTTCACCGAGACCAAGCACGTGTTCCAGAACCTCGGCGATGGCACCTACTTCCACTCCGGCCAGTTGGCCCTGCGCGCGGCCGTGGCCTCCGGGGTGAACATCACCTACAAGATCCTCTACAACGACGCGGTGGCCATGACCGGCGGCCAGCCGATCGACGGTGAACTGCGCATCGACCAGCTCAGCCAGCAGGTCCACGCCGAGGGCGTGAAGCGCATCGCCCTGGTCAGCGACGAGCCGGACAAGTACCCGACCCGCGCCACCTTCGCGCCCATCGTCACCTTCCACCATCGCCGCGAGCTGGACGCCGTGCAGCGCGAGCTGCGCGAGATCAAGGGCACCACGGTGATCCTGTACGACCAGACCTGCGCCACCGAGAAGCGCCGCCGCCGCAAGCGCGGCAAGCTGGCTGATCCGCAGAAACGCGCCTTTATCAACCCGGCGGTGTGCGAGGGTTGCGGCGACTGCAGCGTGAAGTCCAACTGCCTCTCCGTGCTGCCGCTGGAGACCGAGCTGGGGCGCAAGCGCGAGATCGACCAGAACGCCTGCAACAAGGACTTCTCCTGCGTCGAGGGCTTCTGCCCGAGCTTCGTCACCGTGCACGGCGGCGGCCTGCGCAAGCCCGAGGCGCTGGGCGCCAAGGCGCTGTTCGTGGCCCTGCCGGAGCCGCGCCAGCCGCAGCTCGACCGGCCCTGGAACATCCTCCTGCCGGGTGTTGGCGGCAGCGGCGTGACCACCGTCGGCGCGCTGCTGGGCATGGCCGCGCACCTGGAAGGCAAGGGCTGCACCGTGCTCGACCAGGCTGGCCTGGCGCAGAAGTTCGGCCCGGTGATCAGCCACATCCGCATCGCCGCCAAGCAGGACGATATCTACGCCGTGCGCATCGCCGCCGGCGAGACCGACCTGCTGCTGGCCTGCGACCTGGTGGTGGCAGCCGGCGAGGAATCGCTGGCCAAGCTCAACGACAAGATCGCCCACGCCGTGGTCAACAGCCACGAGGCGGCCACCGCCGAGTTCACCCGCAACCCGGACGCCCAGGTGCCCGGCGCGGCCATGCGCGAGGCGCTGCTGGAGGCGGTGGGCGAGGGCAAGACCCACTTCGTCGACGCCACCCGCCTGGCCACCGCGCTGCTCGGCGACACCATCGCCAGCAACCTGTTCATGCTCGGCTATGCGTATCAGAAGGGCCTGGTGCCGGTGTCGGCCGAGGCCATCAACAAGGCCATCGAGCTCAACGGCGTGTCCATCCCGCTCAACCAGCAGGCCTTCCTCTGGGGCCGTCGTGCCGCCCATGACCTGGCCGCGGTGGAGCAGCTGGCCAAGCCGAAGACGCCCGATGCGCCGCGTTGCGAAACCTTCGACGAGATAGTCGCCGACCGCATGGCGCGCCTCACTGCCTACCAGGACGCCGCCTACGCGCAGCGCTACCTGGAACTGGTGACCCGCGTGCGCCAGGCCGACAGCGGCGCCGACCAGGCCTTGAGCCGTGCGGTGGCGCGCTACTACTTCAAGCTGCTGGCCTACAAGGACGAGTACGAAGTGGCGCGGCTGTACAGCGAACCGGCCTTCCGCCAGGCGCTGGAGGCGCAGTTCGCGGGCGACTATCGCCTGCACTTCCACCTGGCGCCGAGCTGGCTGGCCAAGCCCGACCCGCGCACCGGCGCGCCGGTCAAGCGCGAGTTCGGCCCGTGGATGCTCAAGGTGTTCGGCGTGCTGGCGCGCTTCAAGTTTCTCCGCGGCAGTGTGTTCGACCCCTTCGGCCACAGCGCCGAACGCAAGGTCGAACGCGAGCTGATCGGCGAGTATGAGGAGCTGGTCGAGCTGCTGCTCAGGGAGCAGCGCCCGGACAACTACCGCACCGCCGTGGCCCTGGCCGAGCTGCCGGAGCAGATCCGCGGCTATGGCCACGTCAAGGAACAGGCCCTGGCCAAGGCCCGCGAGCAGGCCGAGCAGCTCAAGGCGCGGTTGCTGGTCAGCGAGATCGCCGCGGTGCAGCTGTTCGAGCCGGCTGCCTAGAAAAGCACCCTCTCCCCTAGCCCCTCTCCCATGAATGGGAGAGGGGAATCGGTACTCCCTCTCCCGCTTGCGGGAGAGGGCTGGGGAGAGGGGGCTGCCTCTCATACGGCCACCTTCTCCCAGGGGGAGAAGGGTGTTCGTGCCCACTCAACATTTCATATCCAACAAGAACAGAGAATTCCCATGCCCGTCTTCACCCATATCGACTTCGACCACCACGAACAGGTGGTCTTCGGCCACGACCCGGCCAGCGGTCTCAAGGCCATCATCGCCGTGCACGACACCACCCTCGGCCCGGCCCTCGGCGGCTGCCGCATGTGGAACTACGCCAGCGACGAGGAGGCCCTGCGCGACGTGTTGCGCCTGTCGCGCGGCATGACCTACAAGTCCGCGCTGGCGCGCCTGCCGCTGGGCGGCGGCAAGGCGGTGATCATCGGCGACCCGCGCAGCGGCAAGAGCGAGGCGCTGTTCCAGGCCATGGGCGACTTCGTCGACAGGCTCGGCGGGCGCTACATCACCGCCGCCGACTCGGGCACCGGCGTGGCCGAGATGCAGATCATGGCCCAGCGCACCCGCCATGTGGCCGGCGCCGGCCAGCGCGAGGCCTTCGACGGCGGCAGCCGCGACGGCAATCCCTCGCCGTCCACCGCCTACGGGGTGTTCGTCGGCATCCGCGCGGCGGTACGTCACCGTCTCGGCCGCGACGACCTCAAGGGCCTGCGCGTGGCCATCCAGGGCGTCGGCGAGGTCGGTTTCAGCCTGGCCCGTCACCTCAAGGACGCCGGCGCTGAGCTGTGGGTGACCGACATCTTCGAGGCCAACCAGCGCCGCGCCGTGGAGCAGCTGGGCGCCCGCGCCGTGGGCCAGCACGAGATATTCGGCCTCGACGTCGACGTGTTCGCTCCCTGCGCCTTGGGTTCCATCGTCAACCCGCAGACCCTGGAGGCGCTGCGCGCGCCGATCATCGCCGGCGCCGCCAACAACCAGCTGGCCAGCCCGGAACTGGCCGAGCAGCTGCGCCGGCGCGACTGCCTGTACGCGCCGGATTACGCGATCAACGCCGGCGGCATCATCGACGTGTGCTACGAGCGCACCGGCGGCAGCACCGCCGCGCTGAAGGCGCATATCGAGGGCATCGAGACGACCCTGGCGGAGATCTTCCAGCGCGCCGAGGCCGAGGGCGCCACCACCACCGCCATCGCCGACCGCATGGCGCGCGAGCGCCTCGGCCGCTAGGGGCTGTCGACGCTTGCTTTACTTCACCCAGTTAGCATCACGCGTAGCGTGGGAGCGGCCTTGGCCGCGATAGCGGCAGGCGGTATAAGAGCTTCGCGGCCAAGGCCGCTCCCACAAAGAACTACCCGCCCCCGAAGCGTGAACAGGCCATAGTCTATAGGCCTCGGGTGTATACTCGCCGCGCCCGAGGCCACGGCCGGCGGGCCCCGACTGGCGGATCACGAGTCCGCCGGCACATTTCCCAGACAGGTGAACCCATGCCTCGCACTTGCCTTTCCCGTCGTCCGACCCGGAGCGCCCGCTGATGTCCGAACATCTGCACACCGGCCCGCTCAAGCGCGGTCTGAAAAATCGCCATATCCAGCTGATCGCCCTCGGCGGCGCCATCGGCACCGGCCTGTTCCTCGGCTCCGCCGGGGTGATGCAGAGCGCCGGGCCGTCGATGATCCTGGGTTATGCGATCGGCGGCTTCATTGCCTTCCTGATCATGCGCCAGCTCGGCGAGATGATCGTCGAGGAGCCGGTGGCCGGCTCCTTCAGCCACTTCGCCCATAGCTACTGGGGCCCGTTCGCCGGCTTCCTGTCCGGCTGGAACTACTGGGTGCTCTATGTGCTGGTGGGCATGGCCGAGCTCACGGCCGTGGGCAAGTACGTGCAGTACTGGTGGCCGGAGATCCCCACCTGGGTGACCGCGCTGGTCTTCTTCGTGCTGATCAACCTGATCAACCTGGTCAACGTGAAGGCTTTCGGCGAGACCGAGTTCTGGTTCGCCATCATCAAGGTGGTGGCCATCGTCGGCATGATCCTGCTCGGCGGCTACCTGCTGTTCAGCGGCGCCGGTGGCGAGCAGGCCAGCATCAGTAACCTGTGGAGCCATGGCGGCTTCTTCCCCAACGGCGTGTCCGGCCTGGTGATGATGATGGCCATCATCATGTTCAGCTTCGGCGGCCTGGAGCTGGTGGGCATCACCGCCGCCGAGGCCGACCAGCCGAAGACGGTGATTCCCAAGGCGATCAACCAGGTGGTCTGGCGCATCCTGATCTTCTACATCGGTGCGCTGACCATCCTGCTCTCGCTGCACCCCTGGGACGATCTGGTGAAGACCCTGACCTCGGGCGGCGACGCCTATGCCAGCAGCCCCTTCGTGCAGATCTTCTCGCTGATCGGCGAGGACACCGCCGCCCATGTGCTCAACTTCGTGGTGCTCACTGCCGCGCTGTCGGTCTACAACAGCGGCGTGTACTGCAACAGCCGCATGCTCTACGGCCTGGCCGAGCAGGGTGATGCGCCCAAGGCGCTGATGAAGGTCAACGCCCGCGGCGTGCCGGTGCTGGCCATTGCCCTGTCGGCGGCGGTGACCCTGCTCTGCGTGGTGGTCAACTACCTGGCGCCGAAGAGCGCGCTGGAGCTGCTGATGTCGCTGGTGGTGGCCTCGCTGGTGATCAACTGGGCGATGATCAGCCTGGCGCACCTGAAGTTCCGCAAGGCCATGGTCGCCAAGGGCGTGGAGCCCAGCTTCAAGGCCTTCTGGTTCCCGCTGAGCAACTACATCTGCCTGGCCTTCGTGCTGTTCATCCTCGGCGTGATGCTGTTCATCCCGGGCATCCAGGTGTCGGTGTACGCGATTCCGGTCTGGCTGCTGTTCCTCTGGGGCTGCTACCGCTTCAAGCTGGCGGCCGGCGCGCGGCTGGCCGGCAGTCACGGCTGATCGCGGCGTTCTGCAAAAAGCCCGGCTCAGGCCGGGCTTTTTTCTGCTCGCATACTCTAGGTCTGGAACTGCAGCACCTGCGCCTGCATGCTGCGCGCGACGCTGTCCAAGCGCTGGGCAGCGGTGGCCAGCTCGTTGACCGTCTGGCTGTTCTGCTGCGACATCCGTGCGATCTGCTCGACGCGCTCGGCCACCTCGCCGGAGGCCCGGCTCTGTTCGCCGATGGTGTGGGAAATCTCTTCCACCACCTCGGCGGCACGCTGGGCGCCGCCGCGGATCTCGCCAATCGACTCGCCGGCCTGGCGTGCCAGGTTGACCCCGTCGCTCACCCGCGTCACGCCGGCCTGCATGCTGCTGACCGCCTGCGTCGTGCTGTTGCGGATGCGCTCGATCATCGCGCCGATTTCCTGGGTTGATTGCGCCGTACGCGAGGCCAGGTTGCGCACCTCGTCGGCGACCACGGCGAAGCCGCGTCCGGCCTCGCCGGCCCGTGCCGCCTCGATGGCGGCATTGAGGGCGAGCAGGTTGGTCTGCTCGGCGATGCTGTTGATCACCTGGATGATCGAATAGATTTCCTCGGACGACTGACCCAGCGCGGTGATGGTCTCTGATGACTCGTTGACCGCCTCGGCGATGCGGCTCATGCCGTCGACCACGCCGAGTATTACCTGGCCGCCGTCGCTGGCCAGCTGCTCGGAGTGCGAGGAGATGGCCTGGGCGTTGCGTGCATGGTCGGCGATCTGCGCGATGTTGTGGATCATCTGCTCCATGGCGGCGGCCATGCTGGCGGCGTTGTCCGACTCCTCGCGTGAGCTGTGCACGATGTGCTGCGAGGCGCCATTCAGGTGCTGGGCGGTGTTCTGCAGCTGCTCGCTTTCGCGGCGGATGGTCTCGATCATCTGTCGCAGGTAGCTTTGCATGTCGGCCAGGGCCCGCTGCAGCTGGCCGGCTTCATCGTCACTCTCCACGTCGATGGCGCTGCGCAGGTTGCCCTGGGCGATGGCGCGGGCCACGGCGATGGTCTTGCTCAGCGGGCGCAGCACGGCCTTCATCAGGTGGGTGGTGAGCAGGCAGAGCAGCAGGCAGACCAGGACCATGCCGCCGACCAGCAGCCAGGCGGCCTGTTCCACCGCCGCTTCGCTGTCGCTGCGGGTCTTGGCCGCATGTTGCTCGATCAGCCCGCTGAGGGCCTCGTTCTTCTCTTCCAGTTCCTCGAAGGCCTGGTCGAAGGCCGGCATCTGCGCCCGCGCGGACGCCGGGTCGGCCAGCGCCAGTTCGACGATGCGCTTGGCCTGGGCGATGTAGTCCGTCAGTGCCGGCTGCGACTGGGCGATCGCCTGCTTGATGTCGGCGCTCAGTGGCAGGGCGGCATTGTCCTGCAGCGTGCGCTGGAACCACTGGCTGTGATCGTCGAGGTCGGTGCGCACCTGGCTGACCGCGTTGCTGTCGCCGGGCTCGATGTAGAAGGCGGCCAGCACGTCAGCACGCAGGGCGTCGTGCATCATGTCGCCTTCCAGGTGATTGCGCAGGGCGCTGACGCTGAGTTCGTTCTCGGCCAGGGCCGCGGCCAGGCGCATCTGCCCCCAGAAGCCGAGCCCGCCGAGCAGGGTGGCGGCGAGCACGCTGATGGCGCCGCAGGCGATCATTTTCTGGCGGATGTTCATGCCGCTGTCTCCGTGGTGTCGGCTTTACGTCAAGCCTAGTCCAGAGATGCCGGCGGCGAGTTCAGGGCTTCTCCTGCAGCGCCTTGGCCCAGCTCACCAGCTGCAGCGGCTCGCGCTCGTCCCAGATGCGCTGCCACAGCGTCAGCAGGTGCTCGGGCTGGCCACGGCTGAAGGGCAGGCGTTCGACCTGGGCGAGTGGTTGCCAGCGGCCGTCGAGGTGTTCGGCGAAGACGAAACGGAACGGATGGAAACCGGTCATGCCCAGGCGCAGGTCGGTGACGATCAGTTCGTTGCCGATGCGGTCGTAGCGCAGCACGCCCTGGGTGAACCAGCCCAGCCGCTGGTGCTGCGGCGAGTGGCGCAACACCCTGGCCAGCTCGCTGCCGCGGGGAATGCGCTCCAGGCGCGGTGGCGCATCGTCCAGCCAGCCGACCAGCGCCTCGTGGTAGTCCTCGCCCTCGATCACGATGACCCGCCAGAGCAGGCTGTTGAACGGTGTGGGCGTGCTGAACAGCATGTCGGCCTGGATGCCGCGCTGCGCCAGCACGCTTTGCACCCGCTGTTCGGCCATCCACTTGCCGCCCAGGGTGCTGGCCAGATAGACGGTGGACAGGCATAGCGCCGAGATGGCCAGCCACTGCGGGCGGTCGCGCAGGCCCCGGACCAGGCCCACGATGACCGCCACCAGCAGCGGCAGGGTGTAAAGCGGGTCGATGATGAACACTGAAGACCAGGCCACCGGCGGCGTCTGCAGCGGCCACAGCAGCTGGGTGCCGTAGCTGGTGAAGGCGTCCAGCAGGGGGTGGGTGATCAGCACCAGCCACAGGGTCAGGAACAATCGTCGCGCCGAGTAGCCGGGGTCGGGGCGCAGCTTGCGGATCAGCAGGGTCAGGGCCAGGGCCAGGGCGCTGAGCACGAACAGCGAGTGGCTGAAGCCGCGGTGGTAGGTCATGTCGGCCACGGCGTCGCCGTAGTCGATGATCACATCGAGGTCGGGCAGGGTGCCGAGCATGGCACCGTAGAGCAGGGCGCGGCGGCCTTGCCAGCGGCCGAGCAGGGCGCCCTGGATGCTGGCGCCGAGTACCGCCTGGGTGATCGAGTCCATGTGTCTTCTCGTAAGAAAAAACCAGGCGGCTAACTTAGCGCCGGGCACCGGCCTCGGCAGCCGCTAAATTCCGACCAAAGATTTCAGGCGCCTGCGGGGGTAAAGTGTGCGCATGAACAGAGGAGCCTTGCGATGCATCCCCGTGTACTGGAAGTCACCGAGCGCCTGATCGAGCGCAGCCGCGCCACCCGCCAGCACTACCTGGCGCTGATCGGCGCGGCCGCCGCCCAGGGGCCGCAGCGCGGCAAGCTGCAGTGCGCCAACTTCGCCCACGGCGTGGCCGGTTGCAGCAGCCACGACAAGCAGACCCTGCGCCTGCCCGATGCGGCCAACGTGGCCATCGTGACCGCCTACAACGACATGCTGTCGGCGCACCAGCCCTACGAGCGCTTTCCCGCGCTGATCAAGCAGGCGCTGCACGAGGTTGGCTCGGTCGGCCAGGTGGCGGGCGGGGTGCCGGCCATGTGCGACGGCGTGACCCAGGGCGAGGCGGGCATGGAGCTGAGCCTGGCCAGCCGCGAGGTGATCGCCATGAGCACCGCCGTGGCGCTGTCGCACAACATGTTCGATGCCGCGCTGTGCCTGGGAGTGTGCGACAAGATCGTTCCCGGCCTGCTGATCGGCGCGCTGCGCTTCGGCCACCTGCCGACCCTGTTCGTGCCGGCCGGGCCGATGACCAGCGGCCTGTCCAACAAGGACAAGGCCGCCGTGCGCGAGCGCTTCGCCGAGGGCAAGGCCAGCCGTGACGAGTTGCTCGAGTCCGAGATGAAGGCCTACCACGGTCCCGGTACCTGCACCTTCTACGGCACCGCCAATACCAACCAGATGCTGATGGAGGTGATGGGCCTGCACCTGCCGGGCGCCTCCTTCGTCAACCCCGGCACGCCGCTGCGCGATGCCCTGACCCGCGCGGCGGCGCAGCAGGCGGCGCGCCTGACCCGCCAGGGCGGGCACTACCTGCCGCTGGGGCAGTTGGTCGACGAACGTTGCCTGGTCAACGCGGTGGTGGCACTGCATGCCACCGGTGGCTCGACCAACCATAGCCTGCACCTGCCGGCCATCGCCCAGGCCGCCGGCATCCAGCTGACCTGGCAGGACATGGCCGAGCTGTCCGAGGTGGTGCCGACCCTGGCCCACGTCTACCCCAACGGCAAGGCCGACATCAATCACTTCCAGGCTGCCGGCGGCACCGCGCTGCTGATCCGCGAGCTGCTCGACGCCGGTCTGCTGCACGAGGACGTTGCCACCGTGGCCGGCCCCGGTCTGCGCCGTTATACCGAGGAGCCTTTCCTCGACGGTGAACGCCTGGTCTGGCGCGCGGGTGCCGTGGCCAGCCTGGACGAGAGCATCCTGCGTCCGGTGGCGCGGCCGTTCTCGCCCGAGGGTGGCTTGCGCCTGCTCCAGGGCAACCTCGGCCGCGGGGTGATGAAGCTTTCCGCCGTGGCGCCCGAGCACCATGTGATTCAGGCCCCTGCGCGGGTTTTTCATGACCAGGCCGCGCTGGCCGCTGCCTTCCAGGCCGGCGAGCTGGACCGTGACGTTGTCGCCGTGGTGCGGTTCCAGGGCCCGCGCTGCAACGGCATGCCCGAGCTGCACAAGCTCACGCCGTTCCTAGGCGTGCTGCAGGACCGTGGCTACCAGGTTGCCTTGGTCACCGACGGGCGCATGTCCGGCGCCTCGGGCAAGGTCCCTGCGGCCATCCACGTCTGCCCCGAGGCTTGTGATGGCGGCCCGTTGGCGCGTGTGCGCGACGGTGACCTGATCCGCGTCGACGGGCGCACGGGCGAGCTGCGGGTGCTGGTCGATGCCGCCGAGTTCGCCGCCCGCGAACCGGTAGCGCCGCCGCCGCCGGCCATCGGTAGCGGTCGCGAGCTGTTCGCCTTCATGCGCGCCGGGTTCAGCAGCGCGGAGCAGGGCGCCAGCGTGTTCTCCGCCAGCCTGGCGGCGCTGCAATGAGCCTGGCATCGCTGCAGATGCCACTCGGCGTGCCGGGCTACCAGTACGAGACCGCCGCGCAGATGGCCGAGGCCCTGGCGCAGCGCGTCGCCGATGCCCTGCGCCAGGCGCTGGGCGAGCGGGGGCGGGCGTTGTTGCTGGTCTCGGGTGGGCGCAGCCCCGTCGCCCTGTTCGAACGCCTGGCACGCGAGCCGCTGTCCTGGAAGCAGGTGCTGGTGAGCCTGGTCGATGAACGCTGGGTGGCTCCGTCACATCCCGACAGCAATGAGGCCCTGGTACGCCGTCACCTGCTGCAGGGGGCGGCGGCCGAGGCCTGTTTCGTCAGTCTGTACCAGCCGGCGGCCAGTCACTCGCAGGCCGCCGACCTGGCCGAGGCCCGTCTGGCCGGGCTGCCGCCGGCCGACGTGCTGCTGCTGGGCATGGGCGACGACGGGCATAGCGCCTCGCTGTTTCCTGGCAGCCCCAACCTTGCCGAGGCCCTGCGCGAGGACTGCCCGCGCCGGCTGCTGCCGCTGCGCGCGCCGAGTGCGCCGGTCGAGCGCCTGAGCTTGACCTTGCCCCCCCTGCGCGCCGCGCGCCTGGCGCTGCTGGCCATCCAGGGCCAGCCCAAGCTGGCGACGCTGGCCCGCGCCCTGCAACCGGGGCCGGCCGAGGCGCTGCCGATCCGCGCACTGCTGCGCCCGCCGTTGCAGATCCACTGGTGCCCGTAGCCCGAATGCAATCCGGGTAAGCAGGCGACTCCGCCCCCGGATTGCATCCGGGCTACAGGGTTCGCCGGGTATCCCCTCTCCCGTTTACGGGAGAGGGGCTCTGTGTCAGCGATCACCCTCTCCCCCGGCTGGGAGAGGGGAGCCAGTGGCCCGGATGCAATCTGCGATGGGTTGACCATTCGGTTGAAATTTTTTTCGTCCCCCTGTCGATCTGCTTGACTGTCGTTCGACCAATGGACAGACCCGCCACTCTGGCGGGCGCCAATCAGGGAGAAAGACGATGCGTTTCATGGTGATAGTCAAGGCCACCGAGGATTCCGAAAACGGCGTGATGCCCAGCGAGGAGCTGCTGGCGGCCATGGGCCGGTACAACGAGGAGCTGGTCGCGGCCGGCATCATGCAGGCCGGCGAGGGCCTGCACCCGAGCAGCCGTGGCGTGCGGGTGCGCTTTTCCGGCGCCGACCGCAGCGTCATCGACGGCCCCTTCGCCGAGACCAAGGAACTGATCGCCGGTTTCTGGCTGTGGGAGGTGGCGTCCCTGGCCGAGTGCGTCGAGTGGGTCAAACGTTGCCCCAACCCCATGCCCGGCGACTCGGAGATCGAGATCCGCCAGGTGTTCGAGGCCGAGGACTTCGGCGCCGAATTCACCCCTGAGCTGCGCGAGCAGGAAGAACGCCTGCGGGCCCGCATGGCCGCCGAATAAGGAGCGCAGAAATGAATATCCATGCCTACCTGATCTTCGACGGCCACTGCGCCGCGGCCTTTCGCTTCTACCATCAGGTGTTCGGTGGCGAGCTGGTGGTAATGCCCTTCGGCGAAAGCCCGGTGCGCGACGAGGTGCCGGCGGAGCATCGCGATCGCACCATGCATGCCGGCCTGAGTGTCGGTGGCCAGCTGCTGATGGGCTCGGACACCATGCCGGGTGAGCCTTATGACGGCATCAAGGGCTGCCATATCTCGATCCAGGCCGAGGACGTGACCCATGCCGAGCGCCTGTTCCAGACGCTGAGCGTCGGCGGCTCGGTGCAGATGGCGCTGCAGGCCACCTTCTGGGCCGAGCGTTTCGCCATGCTCACCGACCGCTTCGGCGTGCCCTGGATGATCAACTTCGACGGAGATAGCCAGGCCGCCTGAACCGATGCCGACCTGGGGTATGCTGGGCGCCCGTTCTTCCGTGGCGCCCGTTTCCCATGCTGGTGATCTCCAATAGCGTCCATCTGCCCGATGATGAGGTCGAGTTGACGGCCATCCGTGCCCAGGGGGCGGGTGGGCAGAACGTCAACAAGGTCTCCAGTGCCGTGCACCTGCGCTTCGACAGCCAGGCCTCGTCGCTGCCGCCGTTCTACAAGGAGCGCTTGCTGGAGTTGCGCGACAGCCGCATCACCGAGGGTGGCGTGGTCATCATCAAGGCCCAGCAGTACCGCACCCAGGAGCAGAATCGCGCCGATGCGCTGGAGCGCCTGGCCGAACTGATCCGCAGCGCCGGCAAGACCGAGAAGGCGCGGCGCCCGACCAAGCCGACCCTGGGTTCGAAGAAACGCCGCCTGGACGGCAAAAGCCGACGGGCGACCGTCAAGGCCGGGCGTAGAAAGGTGGACTACTGAGGCGATCCGGCATAGTTTCTGAGTACATCGTCGCGGATTCATCAGCATGCTCGACCCCATAGTGCCCGACACGGCCGACAGCGCCGTGTACAAGACCCTGCTCGAATCGACCAAGGCCATTCCCTGGAAGATCGACTGGAAGACCATGACCTTCGCCTACATCGGCCCGCAGATCGCGCCGCTGCTGGGCTGGACGCAGCAGAGCTGGATTAGCGCCAACGACTGGGCCGAGCGCATCCATGAGGAAGACCGCGAGCGCGTGGTGAATTTCTGCATCGCCCAGTCGCAGAACGGCATCGACCACGAGGCCGACTACCGGGCGCTGACCGCCGACGGCCGCTACGTGTGGATTCGCGACGTGGTGCATGTGCAACGCAACGCCGCCGGCGAGACCGAGGCGCTGATCGGCTTCATGTTCGACATCAGCGAACGCAAGAAGACCGAGGAACAGCTGCTGGCGCTGCAGCGCCAGCTGGAGGAGTACTCCTACAAGGACGGCCTGACCGGTATCAGCAACCGGCGCATGTTCGACTCGATCCTCGAGATCGAATGGTGCAACGCCCAGCGCACACGCCGCCCGCTGTCGCTGATCCTGCTGGATATCGACTTCTTCAAGCAGTTCAACGACCACTACGGGCATATCCGCGGCGACGACTGCCTCAAGCGCATCGGCCGGGCCCTGGAGGGAGCGGCGGCGCGCCCGCGCGACTGCGTGGCGCGCTTCGGTGGTGAGGAGTTCGTGCTGGTACTGCCGGAGACCGACGCCGAGTCGGCGAAGAAGATCGCCGAGCGCTGCCGCAAGCTGGTGCGCAAGGAGCAGATCGCCCACGAGCAGTCCAACGTGGCGCAGTTGGTGACGGTCAGCCTGGGCGTCGGCACCATCATTCCCGAGGCTGGCGATACGCCGCTGGCCTTCATCGAGGCGGTCGACCGACTGCTCTACCAAGCCAAGCAGCAGGGCCGCGACCGCCTGCTGCAAGGCAACTGCGGGGGCGGCGAAGCGGATGCCTGCCAGGCCTAGGACGAGTTAGCCACGGGGTTCTGCGCGGGGGAGCGGCGTTGGTCGTAGCCCGGATGCAATCCGGGGCCGAGCCGAGTGAGCCACGTGGCTTCTGTCCCCTCTCCCGTTTACGGGAAAGGGCTAGGGAGAGGGAAAAGTGCGAGCCCTCCCCCACAAGTGGGAGAGGGGAGTTTAGGCACGTACCCAGCGCTGCCGCGTCCAGCCACTCAGGGCATCCACCGCGAACACCAGCACCAGCATGGCCAGGATCACCGTGCTGGCCTGAGCTTCCTGGAACAGGCTAAGGCTGACATAGAGCATCTGCCCCAGGCCGCCGGCACCGACGAAGCCGAGCACGCTGGCCATGCGGATATTGTTCTCCCAGCGGTACAGCGAGTAGGCCAGCAGTTGCGGCCACAGGTTGGGCAGGGTGCCGTAGCAGAAGGCACTGATCTGGCTGCCGCCCTGCAGGCGGATCGCCTCGGCCGGCGCTGTGGGCGTGTTCTCCAGCGCTTCGGCGAACAGCCGGCCCAGCACGCCCGCCGTGTGCAGGGCCAGCGCCAGGGTGCCGGCATTCGGGCCGAGTCCGGCGGCCAGCACCATCAGCGCCGCCCACACCAGTTCCGGAATCGCCCGCAGGCCGTTGAGCAGCAGGCGCGTGACGCTCTGTGCCAGCACGCCGAAGCGACCGGCCGCCGGCAGCGCCAGAAACAGGCCGAGCAGGGCGGCGAGCAGGGTGCCGAGGGCCGACATGGCCAGGGTTTCCAGCGCGCCACGGCCGATGGCCAGCAGATGGCCGCCGCTCAGGTCCGGTTGCAGGAAGCGCGCGGCGTAGTCGGCCATGTGCCCCAGGTTGTCCGCCTGGCCCAGTGCGGCCAGGTCCAGGCCCAGGTAGCTGAAGGACGCGACTACGGCGGCGACAATCGCCAGCAGCAGGGCGAGGTTGGTCAGCCGATTCATGCCAGCCTCCCGCGCAGCACGCGACTCAACGCGTCGGCCAGCAGCACCAGGAGGAGGAAGGTCAGCAGCATGCTGGCCACCTCGCCGCCGGCGAACATGCGCAGCGACAGGTCGATCTGCTGGCCCAGGCCGCCAGCGCCGACGAAGCCCATCACCACCGAGGCGCGGATCGCGCATTCCCAGCGGTACACGGTGTAGGAGGTCAGCTCGGCGGCGGCATTCGGCAGCAGGCCGTAGACGAAGGCGCTGAGACGGCCGCTGCCGCCCTGCAGCAGGGCATGCATGGGGCGCTGGTCGACCGATTCGAGGATTTCCGCATAGACCTTGCCGAGCATGCCGGCGTAGGTGATGGCGATGGCCAGCACCCCGGCGGTCGGGCCAAGGCCGACGGCGCGGACGAACAGCAGGGCCCAGACGATTTCCGGCACGCTGCGCAGGAAGATCAGCAGGCCGCGCACCGGCCAGCGCAGTGCCTGGCCCAGCGCACTCGGGCGGCCGCCGCGCGAGGCCGCCGACAGCGACAGCGCACGACTGGCGGCCAGGCCGGCGGGAATCGCCACCAGCAGTGCCAGGGCCATGCCGGCGGTGGCAATGGCCAGGGTCTGCAGGGTGGCGTCGAGCAGCAGCTGGAGGAAGTCGGGCGTGTGCGCCGGAGGCCAGAAGGCGGCGACGAAGCGGCCCATCTCGCTCTGGCTGTCGGCGGCCAGCAGCACGCCCGGATTCAGCTCGGCGAGCTGGATACCCGGCCATAGCAATACCACGGCCAGCACCGTCAGCAGCAGACGGGGTAGGGCGGCGGGGTCGCGGCTGTCGCTTCTCAGCATCGCGGGATCTGCAGGGTCAGGGTCACCGCCGGTGCCTGCGGCGACACCAGCTGCTCGTTGGCGTAGAGAGCATCGAGCAGTTCCGGGCTGACTTCGCTGGCCGGGCGATCGAAGACGATCTGCCCCTCGCGCACCCCGACGATGCGCGGAAAGTGCGCCAGCGCCAGGTCCACCGCGTGCAGGCTGGCGACCAGGGTCACACCGCGCGCCTCGGCATGCCGGCACAGCACGGAGAGGGTGTGGTCGGCCAGCACCGGGTCCATCGCCGACACCGGCTCGTCGGCCAGCAGCAGCTCGGGGTCCTGGTACAGCGCGCGGGCGATGCCGACGCGCTGCAGCTGGCCACCGGAGAGCTGCTGGCACTGGGCGAACAGCTTATCGGCCAGGTCCAGGCGGGCGAGCACCTCCCTGACACCGGGAATATCGACGGGATGCAGCAGGTTAAGCAGGCTCTTGCCCAGCCCCCACTGGCCAAGCTTGCCGGCCAGCACCGCGGTCACCACCCGCTGCCGGGGCGGCAGCGGTGGCGCCTGGTGGATCAGGCCGATGCGCGTGCGCAGGCGCTGGCGGGCGCTGGCCGGCAGGCGCCAGGGATCGGCGCCCAGCAGCTCGACGCTGCCGCTACTGGGCGGCAGCGCGCTGGCCAGCAGGCCCAGCAGGCTGGACTTGCCGGCGCCGGATGGGCCGATGATGGCCACCCGCTCACCGCTGGCAATGTTCAGGTCCACGCCGCGCAGGGCGTGGACGCCATTACCGTGCTGCAGGTGCGCGCCGGTCAGGCGCAGGCTCATTTCAGCAGATCGGCGGCGCGAGCGGCGTCTTCGATGCCCTTGTAGTTCTCGGGCTTGGTGTCGATGAAGCGCGAGGCGGCCTGCAGGTCGAGGATCGCCTTGTGCTCCGGGTTGGCCGGGTCGAGGGCGAGGAAAGCCTGCTTGATCTTCGCGGTCAGGGCCGGGTCGAGGGTGCCGCGCACGGTCCAGTTGTAGTCGTAGTAGGCCGGGGTGGTGGCGAAGACTTTCACCTTATTGGTGTCGACCTTGCCGGCGGCGACCAGCTTGTCCCATACGCTGGCGTTGAGCACGCCACCGTCGACCTTGCCGGCCTGGACCCAGGCGGCGGTGGCGTCATGCGCACCGGAGTAGCCGACGCGGCTGAAGAAGGTTTCCGGCTTGATGCCGTCCTGCAGCATGAAGTAGCGCGGCATCAGGCTGCCTGAGGTGGAGGACACCGAGCCGAAGGCGAAGCTCTTGCCCTTGAGGTCGGCCAGCGATTTCACGTCCGGGTTGGCGCTGATGAACTTGCTGGTGAACTGGGCGTCCTGCTCGCGCTGCACCAGCGGGATGGCGTTGCCGGTCTTCAGGCGTACCTGAACGAAGGTGAAGCCGCCCAGCCAGGCCAGGTCCAGGCGGTCGGTAGCCAGGGCCTCGACCACGGCCGGGTAGTCGGCGACCGGGACGAACTCGACCTTCATGCCCAGCTCTTTTTCCAGGTAGGCGCCCAGCGGCTTGAACTTGCGCAGCAGCTCGGTAGGGGCCTCGTCGGGGATGGCGCTGACTTTGAGGACGTCGGCGGCCTGGGCAGCCAGGGCGGTAAAGGACAGGGCCAGGCCAGCAGCCAGGGCCAGAACGGGCTTGAGCATGAAGATTCTCCGGTTCAATGGCGGAAAAGGTTCGAAGGGGCCGGCCACTCGGGCGGGCTCCGTCAGGTTAGTAGAACGGCGGCGATTATATGAGTGACCGGCACAAAGAACAGCTTTGCTAGAATCCGCCGCCTGTTATCCGATTTGCCGAGAGCGTTGCGATGAGCGAGCCGATCCGCCTGACCCAGTACAGCCACGGTGCCGGTTGTGGCTGCAAGATTTCCCCCAAGGTGCTGGAGGTGATCCTCGCCGGCAGCGGCGCGCAGAACCTCGACCCCAAGTTGTGGGTCGGCAACGCCTCGCGCGACGACGCGGCGGTCTATGCCCTGGACGAGGAGCGCGGGGTGGTCTCCACCACCGACTTCTTCATGCCGATCGTCGATGACCCCTATGACTTTGGCCGCATCGCCGCCACCAACGCCATCAGCGACATCTACGCCATGGGCGGCGATCCGCTGATGGCCATCGCCATCCTCGGCTGGCCGGTCAATCTGCTGGCGCCGGAAGTGGCGCGCGAAGTGATCCGTGGCGGCCGCGCCGTGTGCGACGCCGCTGGCATCCCGCTGGCCGGCGGCCACTCGATCGATGCGCCGGAGCCGATCTTCGGCCTGGCGGTGACCGGTGTGGTCGACAAGAAACACATGAAACGCAACGACACCGCCACGGCTGGCTGCAAGCTGTATCTCTCCAAACCGCTGGGTATCGGCATCCTTACCACCGCCGAGAAGAAGGCCAAGCTGCGCGAGCAGGACGTCGGTCTGGCGCGTGACTGGATGTGTACCCTGAACAAACCCGGCAGCCGCTTCGGCAAGCTGGCTGGCGTGCAGGCGATGACCGACGTCACCGGCTTCGGTCTGCTCGGTCATCTGGTGGAGATGGCCGATGGCGCGGATCTCACCGCCCAGCTGGACTACGCCGCCGTGCCGCGCCTGCCGGGCGTCGATTACTACCTGGCCGAGGGCTGCGTACCCGGTGGCACCCTGCGCAACTTCGACAGCTACGGCGAGAAGATCGCGCCGATTTCCGAGCAGCAGCGCAACCTGCTGTGCGACCCGCAGACCAGTGGCGGCCTGCTGATCGCCGTCAGCCCTGAGGGCGAGGCCGAGTTCCTCGCCGTGGCCGCCGAGCTGGGCCTGAGCCTGGCGCCCATCGGCCAGCTGGTCGAGCGACAGCGTTACGCGGTAGAGGTGCTGTGATGCGCGACAACACGGCCGACTACCGCGACATCTTCCTCAACGACCTGCCGATGATGGACATGCGCGCCCCGGTGGAATTCACCAAGGGCGCCTTCCCCAACGCCATCAGCCTGCCGCTGATGACCGACATCGAGCGACAGAAGGTCGGTACCTGCTACAAGCAGAAGGGCCAGCAGGCGGCCATCGAACTGGGCCACCAGTTGGTCTCCGGTAAGGTCAAGGCCGAGCGGGTCGAGGCCTGGGCGGCCTTCGCCAGGGCCAACCCAAACGGCTACCTGTACTGCTTCCGTGGCGGCCTGCGCTCGCAGATCGTCCAGCAGTGGCTTGCGGACGCCGGCATCGACTACCCGCGGGTGATCGGTGGCTACAAGGCCATGCGTACTTTCCTGATCGAGACCCTCGACAGCGCCGTGGCCGAGTGCGATTTCGTCATCGTCGGCGGCATGACCGGCACCGGCAAGACTGAGGTGATCGCCGCCCTCGACAACAGCATCGACCTTGAAGGCCACGCCAATCACCGTGGCTCCAGCTTCGGCAAGCGCGCCACCGGCCAGCCGGCGCAGATCGACTTCGAGAACCGCCTGGCCATCGACCTGCTCAAACGCCGCGCGCGCGGCCAGCAGCAGTTCGTGCTGGAAGACGAGAGTCGCCTGATCGGCACCTGCTCGCTGCCACTATCGCTGCACCAGGGCATGCAGGACTACCCGCTGGTGTGGCTGGAAGATAGCGTCGCCGATCGCGTCGAGCGCATCCTGCGTGACTACGTGATCGACCTGGCCGCCGAATTCCTCGCCGTGCATGGCGAGGAGCAGGGTTTTGCCCTGTTCGCCGCGCGCCTGCTGCAGAGCATGGACAATATCCAGAAACGCCTGGGCGGCGAGCGCCATGCGCGCCTGCGCGCCATCCTGGCGCAGGCGCTGGACGAGCAGGCGCGCAGCGGCGCGGTGGACCTGCACCGGGCCTGGATCGAGGCGCTGCTGAACGAGTACTACGACCCGATGTATGTCTACCAGCGCGAGAGCAAGGCTGCGCGCATCGAATTCGCCGGCGAGCACGATGCCGTGCTGGCCTATCTGCGCGACCGCGCATCACGGAGCAAGGCATGAAACTGAAAGACCACCCGGACGCCCTGGACTGCACCCTGTACCGCCCGGACGAGAACGACCCGGACGCCGAGGAACTGGAGCTGGGCGACGGCCACGTGCTGTTCGAGGGGCCTTTCACGGCGCCGGCCGAGTGGGATGCCGACGAGCGCGAGGACTACTTCGACGGCAGCGATCCTGCGCTGTTCGTCACCGCCCGCATCGAGAGCCCGGCCAAGGCCGACAGCAACGACTTCTTCGTTGCCGAGCCCGGTGACTACCTGGCTGTGATGCGCGGCATGCAGGTGGAGATGTACTACGTCTACGACCGCGCCGATGCGAGCTATGTGCTGATCCGCGACGATCAGCTGGACTGACGGGGGATTTCATCTCTCCTGGTCCTGCTCCCGTGAATGGGCGTGGGGGTGTCCTGCACGGAGCCGTATGCGGATCTAGCTGGGGCTGCAACGGGTCGTGAGGGGGGGGCTGGCTAGCCCTGTGCCTCGTCACATTCCCTCACCCCTAGCCCCTCTCCCGGCGGGAGAGGGGAATGTCCGTGTGGCCTTCAGTTCCAGGCGGTTCTGCCAGCGAAGTCGGCGATGCCGGCGATGCCGACGAGCCTGGTCCGGCTGAGGCTCGCTTGGCTTGTCTCCCTCTCCCCTCGGGAGAGGGCCGGGGTGAGTTACTCCGGCATTGCGCTTCGCCCAGTCCGCAGGTCTGGCCGGTGACGACCGTGATCTCCCAGAAAAAACGCCGCCCTCGGGCGGCGTTTTCGTTCAGGCCTGGCAGACACGGGCGATGGCTCCGGCCAGGTAGTCCAGGCGCGCTTCGCTCATCCCCGCCACGCTGGCGCGGCCGCTGCTCACCAGGTACACGCTTAACTCGTCGCGCAGGCGTTGCACCTGGGCTGGCGTCAAGCCGGTGTAGGAGAACATGCCGCGCTGCTCGGCGATATGCGCAAAGCGCTCGGCCAGGCCATGCGGACGCAGGGCCTCGACCAGGCCCGTGCGCAGGTCGGCTACGCGTCGGCGCATGGCATCGACTTCCGCTGCCCACAGGGCCTTCAGCTCGGCATCGCCGAGTATCTCGGCCACCACTGCCGCGCCGTGGGATGGCGGGGTGGACCACAGGTTGCGCGCCAAAAAGGCCAGCTGGCTGCGAATATCGAGCAGCTTCTCGACGTTATCCGCCCTCACGATCAGCGCGCCGGTGCGTTCGCGATAGAGACCGAAGTTCTTCGAGCAGGAGCTGGTGACCAGCAGTTCCGGCAGTTCGGCGGCGAACAGGCGCACGGCCCAGGCGTCCTCGTCGATGCCGTCGCCGAAGCCCTGGTAGGCGAAGTCGATCAGTGGCAGCAGCTCGCGCGCCTTGACCACCTCCAGCACGCGCTTCCAGTCGCGCGGGGCGAGGTCGAAGCCGGTGGGGTTGTGGCAGCAGGCGTGCAGCAGCACCACATCACCCTTGGGCAGGTGGGCGAGGGCGGCGAGCATGGCCTCGACATTGAGGCGGTTGTCCGCGCCGACATAGGCGTAGTGGCCGACCTTGAGTCCGCAGGCGGCGAACAGCGTCTCGTGGATCGGCCAGGTTGGGTCGCTGAGCCAGATGCCTCTACCCGGAAGATTCCTGGCGATAAATTCGCCGGCCAGGCGCAGGGCGCCGGTGCCGCCGGGCGTCTGGGTGGCGCCGAGCAGGCCATCGGCGAGCAGCGCGTTACCGTTGCCGAAGCACAGCTCCAACAGGCGTTCGCCGAACTCCGGTGCGCCGTGGCCACCGATGTAGGTCTTGCTGGTTTCGCCATCGATCAGGCGTTGCTCGGCCAGCTTCACCGCGCGCGGGATGGGCGTCAGACCGGAGGCGTCCTTGTATACGCCGACGCCGAGGTCGAGCTTGGCCGGGTTGCCATCGGCGCGATAGGCGTCGAGCAGGCCGAGAATGGGGTCGCCCGGCACCCGGGCGATGGTGGCGAAGTGTTTCACTTGCGCCCCTCGGCCGCGTTGGCCAGCACATCGGTGCGCGCGGCCATGATGAAGTCGTTGCGGTGCAGACCTTTCATCTCGTGGCTCCACCAAGTTACGGTGACCTTGCCCCACTCGGTGAGCAGGGCCGGGTGGTGGCCGACTTCCTCGGCGATGGCGCCGACCGCGTTGGTGAAGGCCAGGGCATGGCGGAAGTTCTTGAACAGGTAGACGCGCTCCAGCTCCATGTGGCCGTCGCGTACTTCGATGTTCCAGTCGGGGATCTCGCGGATCAGCGTGGCCAGCTCTTCTTCGCTGACATGGGGCGCGTCGGCGCGGCAGGCTTCGCATTGGGCTTGGGCAAGGCTGGTCATTTCGGGCTCCTTGGATAGTCGAGGTCAGAGCATAGAAGGTGAGGGGGTTGTCGATCAGTTCCCTCTCCCGCTGGCGGGAGAGGGGGCGGCCCGCGTAGGGAGAAGGTGCTGTCAGGTTCGACCCTCTCCCCCAGCCCCTCTCCCATGAATGGGCGAGGGGAGTTAAAGCTCACGCCGCCTTGGGCGGGAACTTCGGCGCGTGCAGGCCGAGCGTCATGGCCTGCTGCACCAGGCCCATGATGTCCTCCTGGGCCAGCTGGAACAGGCGCTTGAGATCCGGCAGGACGAAATACAGTGGCTGCAGGATGTCGATGCGATACGGCGTGCGCATGGCCTCCAGCGGGTCGAAGGTCTGATGCTCGGGTGCGCCGGAGAGGCTGTAGACCGTCTCCTTGGGCGAGGAGAGGATGCCGCCGCCGTAGATGCGCCGGCCGGCCGGGGTATCGACCAGGCCGAACTCGATGGTCATCCAGTACAGCCGCGCCAGGTACACGCGCTGCTCCTTGCTCGCGGCCAGGCCGAGCTTGCCGTAGGTGTGGGTGAATTCGGCAAACCAGGGATTGGTCAGCAGCGGGCAGTGGCCGAAGATCTCGTGGAAGATGTCCGGCTCCTGCAGGTAGTCCAGCTCTTCCGGGGTGCGGATAAAGGTGGCGACCGGGAAGCGCTTGCTGGCCAGCAGCTCGAAGAAGGTTTGGAAGGGAATCAGCGCCGGCACCTGGGCCACGCTCCAGCCGGTGCTGGCGCCGAGCACCTGGTTGATCTCGCCGAGCTGGGGGATGCGCTCATGCGGTAGGCGCAGCTGTTCGATGCCGTCGAAGTACTCCTGGCAGGCGCGGCCTTCCAGCACCTTCATCTGCCGGGTGATCAGGGTGTTCCACACCTGGTGCTCGCTGTCCGAGTAGTGGATGAAGCCGCTCTCGTCCGGTTGCCGAGCCACGTACTGCGTGCCTTTCATGCAGGTCTCCCGCTGGGCTGTTGTTCTTGTCTGGGACAAGGGATAACGCCGATGGCGCAACCTGAGGAGGGGCTGGCAACCTCGTCGAGCCAGAAGGAGCGGGCTTTTTCGTAAAGAATTGATTACGACTGTGTGGGAATGACAGATGGCGACCTTGTTGTCTGTCCTGGCTGTCACATATTCTTGACGGAAAATGACGGCCGCCTTGCGAAAAATCGGCCGCTCCCGCCCGACAATCACAATTCAAGGGGCTCAGCGTGCGCATCAAAGTCCACTGCCAGAACCGCGTCGGCATCCTGCGCGACATTCTCAACCTGCTGGTCGACTACGGCATCAACGTCGCCCGTGGCGAAGTCGGCGGCGAGCAGGGCAACGCCATCTACCTGCACTGCCCGAACCTGATCAACCTGCAGTTCCAGTCGCTGCGGCCGAAGTTCGAGGCCATTCCCGGCGTGTTCGGCGTCAAGCGTGTCGGCCTGATGCCCAGCGAGCGCCGTCACCTGGAGCTCAACGCGCTGCTCGGCGCGCTGGATTTCCCGGTGCTCTCCATCGACATGGGCGGCTCCATCGTCGCCGCCAACCGCAGCGCCGCGCAGCTGCTCGGCGTGCGCGTCGACGAGGTGCCGGGCATGGCGCTGTCGCGCTATATCGAGGACTTCGACCTGCCCGAGCTGGTGCGTGCCAACAAGTCGCGGGTCAATGGCCTGCGGGTGCGGGTCAAGGGCGATGTGTTCCTCGCCGACATCGCGCCGCTGCAGTCCGAGCATGACGAAAGCGAGGCCCTGGCCGGCGCCGTGCTGACCCTGCACCGCGCCGACCGCGTCGGCGAGCGTATCTATAACGTGCGCAAACACGAGCTGCGCGGCTTCGATTCGATCTTCCAGAGCTCCAGGGTGATGGCCGCGGTGGTGCGCGAAGCGCGGCGCATGGCGCCGCTGGATGCACCGCTGCTGATCGAGGGCGAGACCGGCACTGGCAAGGAACTGCTGGCGCGCGCTTGCCACCTGGCCAGCCCGCGCGGCCAGTCGCCGTTCATGGCGCTGAATTGCGCGGGGCTGCCGGAATCCATGGCCGAGACCGAGCTGTTCGGCTACGGCCCCGGCGCCTTCGAGGGCGCGCGCCCGGAGGGCAAGCTCGGCCTGCTGGAGCTGACGGCCGGCGGCACGCTGTTCCTCGATGGCGTCGGCGAGATGAGCCCGCGCCTGCAGGCCAAGCTGTTGCGCTTCCTGCAGGATGGCTGCTTCCGCCGCGTGGGCAGCGACGAGGAGGTGTACCTGGATGTGCGGGTGATCTGCGCCACCCAGGTCGACCTGTCCGAGCTGTGCGCCAAGGGCGAATTCCGCCAGGACCTGTATCACCGCCTCAATGTGCTCAGCCTGCATATCCCGCCGCTGCGCGAGTGCCTGGACGGCCTGGCGCCGCTGGTCGAGCACTTCCTCGATTCGGCCAGCCGGCAGATCGGCTGCCCGCTACCCAAGCTGGCGCCGCAGGCCTTCGAGCGCCTGGCCCACTATCACTGGCCGGGCAACGTGCGCCAGCTGGAGAACGTGCTGTTCCAGGCCGTGTCGCTGTGCGACGGCGGCACGGTGAAGGCCGAGCATATCCGTCTGCCGGACTACGGTGCGCCGCAGCCGCTGGGCGATTTCTCCATCGACGGCGACCTCGATGCGATCCTCGGCCGCTTCGAGAAGGCGGTACTGGAGCACCTGTACGCCGAGCATCCGAGCAGTCGCCAGCTGGGCAAGCGCCTGGGCGTGTCGCACACCACCATCGCCAACAAGCTGCGCCAGCACGGGGTGGGCAAGGACTAGGGCTACGACCTTGGTGCAATGGTTGCGGGGCGGGTGAGGGCGTAAAAAGTAGCCATCCGGCTCCTGCGATATCCGGATGCGTTTCTGACATTCCTCCCCGGAATGACTTGGCGGGCGGCCCTAGGGTCGCCCCTTTTTTTGCCCGCCATTTGACCGGGCAGCGGCTTTGAGACCATGGTCGTAGAGCGGTAAGACCATGGTCGAATGGCCCCACAGGGTGTCGGGGGATACAAAAGGAACCATACAAAAACAACCGCCCTTTGAGGTATCCGCCATGACTGCTGCTTCCATCTACCCCGTGCGTCCCGAGGTGGCCGCCAATACCTTGACCGACGAAGCCACCTACAAGGCGATGTACCAGCAGTCGGTGATCAACCCGGACGGTTTCTGGCGCGAGCAGGCCAAGCGCATCGACTGGATCAAGCCGTTCACCAAGGTCAAGCAGACCTCCTTCGACGACCACCATGTCGACATCAAGTGGTTCGCCGATGGCACCCTCAATCTCTCGGCCAACTGCCTGGACCGCCACCTGGAAACCCGTGGCGACCAGATCGCCATCATCTGGGAAGGCGACGATCCGTCCGAGCACCGCGAAATCACCTACCGCGAGCTGCACGAGCAGGTGTGCAAGTTCGCCAACGCCCTGCGTGGCCAGGACGTGCACCGTGGTGATGTGGTGACCATCTATATGCCGATGATCCCCGAGGCGGCGGTGGCCATGCTGGCCTGCGCGCGCATCGGTGCCATCCACTCGGTGGTGTTCGGCGGCTTCTCGCCGGAGGCCCTTGCCGGTCGCATCATCGACTGCAAGTCGAAGGTGGTGATCACCGCCGACGAGGGCGTGCGCGGCGGCAAGAAAGTCCCGCTGAAGAGCAACGTCGATGACGCGCTGACCAACCCGGAAACCGCCAGCGTGCAGAAGATCATCGTGGTCAAGCGCACCGGTGGCGACATCAAGTGGAACCAGCACCGCGACATCTGGTACGAAGACCTGCTGAAGGTGGCCGGCAGCACCTGCGCGCCGAAGGAAATGGGCGCCGAGGAGCCGCTGTTCATCCTCTACACCTCCGGCTCCACCGGCAAACCCAAGGGCGTGCTGCACACCACCGGCGGCTACCTGGTGTACGCCTCGCTGACCCACGAGCGGGTGTTCGACTACCGCCCGGGCGAAGTCTTTTGGTGTACCGCCGACATCGGCTGGGTCACCGGCCATACCTACCTGATCTACGGCCCGCTCTCCAACGGTGCCACCACCGTCATGTTCGAGGGCGTGCCGAACTATCCGGACGTCACCCGCGTGGCGCAGATCATCGACAAGCACAAGGTCAATATCCTCTACACCGCGCCGACCGCCATTCGCGCCATGATGGCCGAAGGCAAGGCAGCGGTGCAGGGCGCCGATGGTTCCAGCCTGCGCCTGCTCGGTTCGGTCGGCGAGCCGATCAACCCGGAAGCCTGGCACTGGTACTACGAGAATGTCGGCCAGAGCCGTTGCCCGATTGTCGACACCTGGTGGCAGACCGAGACCGGCGCCTGCCTGATGACCCCGCTGCCGGGTGCCCACGCGATGAAGCCGGGCTCCGCCGCGCGGCCGTTCTTCGGCGTGCAGCCGGCCCTGGTGGACAACCTGGGCAACATCCTCGAAGGTGCTACCGAGGGCAACCTGGTCATCATCGATTCCTGGCCGGGGCAGGCCCGTACCCTGTATGGTGACCACGACCGCTTCGTCGACACCTACTTCAACACCTTCAAGGGCATGTACTTCACCGGTGACGGCGCGCGTCGCGACGAGGATGGCTACTGGTGGATCACCGGTCGCGTGGACGACGTACTCAACGTCTCCGGCCACCGCATGGGCACCGCCGAGATCGAAAGCGCCATGGTCGCGCATGCCAAGGTCGCCGAGGCCGCGGTGGTGGGTGTACCGCACGACATCAAGGGCCAGGGCATCTATGTCTACGTGACCCTGAATGCCGGCGAGGAACCGTCCGAACAACTGCGTCAGGAACTGAAGAACTGGGTGCGCAAGGAGATCGGCCCGATCGCCTCGCCAGACGTCATCCAGTGGGCTCCGGGACTTCCGAAGACCCGCTCGGGCAAGATCATGCGCCGCATCCTGCGCAAGATCGCCGTTGCCGAATACGATTCTCTCGGCGACATCTCCACGCTGGCCGATCCTGGCGTGGTGCAGCACCTCATCGACACTCATCGCACCATGCAAGCCGCCTGACGGCAGCCCCGCAAGGCGCACGACCCCGGCCACAAGCCGGGGTTTGTCGTTTCTGGGAGGCGGTGGAAGGGTTCATTGACACGAGGCAGTGCATTGCCGGCGTCTAGCGCCGACAATGCAGGCAAGCACGGATGAGGAGGTCAGATGAACGATACCGAGATGTGGGGTGACTGGTGCTCCGGATGGGGGCCGCTGTGCCGTCAGCCGCAAACCATCGAGCGCGTGCGCGACCTGATTGCGCGACTGGTCGCCGCCGGCCGCCTGGCCGACCAGGCGCAGGGGCTGGAGCTGCTGCGCAGTGCCGACCGGCTGACCAGCATGGCCCTGAGCCTGGTGGCGCACATGACCTATGCGCGGCGCATCGACCTCGACGGCAGGGAACTGGCTGCCGAGGACTTCAAGGTCGTTCCCGAAGGGCACACCGGCGGTTCGCTGAACATGGTGCCGGCCTTCGTCGGCTACCTCCTGGCCAATGCCCTAAGTGCGACCACCCGTGGCTGGCTGATGGGGCAGGGCCACTGCGTGGCAGCCATCGAGGCGATCAACACCCTGACCGGCGACCTGTCGCCGACCCAGCAGGGCCGCTATGACCGCAGTACGGCCGGGCTGGCCAGGCTGATCGGCGATTTCTACTCCTACGCCATCGATGCCCAGGGCATGCCGGCCGTGCCGCTCGGCAGTCATGCCGGGCCGCACACGGCCGGTGCGGTGTGCGAGGGTGGCTACCTCGGCTTCGCTGGCCTGCAGTACGTGCACATGCCGTTGCCGGGCGAGCGCCTGGTGGCCTTTCTCAGTGATGGCGCCTTCGAGGAGCAGCGCGGTTCGGATTGGGCGCCACGCTGGTGGCGGGCCGAGGATTGCGGGCTGGCGGTGCCGGTGATGATTCTCAATGGTCGGCGCATCGAGCAGCGCACGCAGATCGTGCAGCAGGGCGGTGCGGCCTGGATGGCCGAGGACCTGCGCCTCAATGGTTTCGATCCGCTGATCATCGACGGCCGCGATCCGGCGGCGATCGCCTGGGCCATCCTCGAAGCCGAGGCGCGCCTGCAGGCCTTCGCCGCCGACGCGCAGCGCCGCTACCCGGCACCGCTGCCCTACGTGATTGCCGTTACCGAGAAGGGCTTCGGTTTTCCCGGAGCCGGCAGCAATGCGGCGCACAACCTGCCGCTGGCGGGCAACCCGCACAGCGATGTGCGGGCTCGCCAGCTGTTCAATACGGCAGCGCGGGCGTTGCATGTGCCGCCGGCCGAGCTGGAGGCCGCCGTCGCCTGCCTCAACAACCATGAGCGCGTGGCGCGGGCGCGCGAAAGCCAGCACCCGATGGCGCACCGCCACCCGGTGCCGGCGCAGTTGCCGCCGCCGCACTGGCAGGCGCCTGGCACGCACGGCAGCGCGATGAGCGCGCTGGATCGCTGGTTCGTCGAGCTGGTACGGGCCAACCCGCAGTTGCGCGTGCGGGTCGGCAACCCCGACGAGCTGGCCAGCAACAAGATGGGCGAGACCCTGGCGCTGCTGCGTCACCGGGTCAACGCGCCGGAGCCTGGCGTGGCTGAGGACCTGCACGGCGCGGTGATCACCGCGCTCAACGAAGAGGCCGTCGCGGCGGCGGCACTGGGCAACAAGGGCGGGCTGAACCTGATCGTCAGCTACGAGGCGTTCGCCGTGAAGATGCTCGGCCTGCTGCGCCAGGAGGCGATCTTTGCCCGCCACCAGAAACTGCTCGGCCAGGCGCCGGGCTGGCTTGCCGTGCCCCTGATCGTGACGTCGCACACCTGGGAGAACGCCAAGAACGAGCAATCGCACCAGGACCCGACCATCGGCGAAGCGCTGCTCGGCGAAATGGCCGACACCACGCGGGTGCTGTTCCCGGTCGACGCCAATAGCGCCCAGGCCGCCCTGCAGGCGCTCTATGGCGAGCGAGGCCAGCTCGGCTGCCTGGTGGTGTCGAAACGCGAGGTGGCCGGTCAGCTGGATGCCGAGGCCTGTCGCCAGCTGCTGCAGCAGGGCGCGTTGCACCTGCGCGGCGACCCTGCCGACGCCGAGGTGCAACTGGTGGCCATCGGCGCCTATCAACTGGAACAGGCGCTGCTGGCCCACGCCGAACTGGCCGCGCGCGGCTGCCGCAGCTGCGTCACTCTGATCATCGAACCGGGGCGCCTGCGCAGCCCGCGCGATGAGCTGGAGGCTGCCTTCGTGCTGGATGACGCCCGCCTGCAGGCGCTGTTCCCGCGCCACCTGCCGCGCGTGCTGCTGTGTCACACTCGTCCCGAGCCGATGCTGGGGGTGTTGCGCCGCCTCGATGGTGGCGTCGAACGCACGCGTGCCCTGGGCTACATCAACCGTGGCGGTACGCTGGACGTCGACGGCATGCTGTTCGCCAACCGCTGCACCTGGGCCCACGTGGTCGAGGCCGTGGCCGCGCTCAGTGGTCGCCCGCTGTCCAGTCTGCTCGACGAGCCCCAGCGCTTGGCCATCCAGGGCCAGGGGCGGGCCGCCGATCTGCATATTGCCAATCTCGAAAGGAAAATCTGATGGCCAAGCTTTCTCTGACCAGCCTGGGTGGTGCCGGTACCGTAACCGGCTCCAAACACCTGCTGACCTGTGGCGATACCCGCCTGCTGATCGACTGCGGGCTGTTCCAGGGGCTGAAGAACCTGCGCGAGTTGAACTGGCAGCGCTTGCCGATCAGTCCCGGCGACATCGATGCGGTGGTGCTGACCCATGCTCACCTGGACCATTGCGGCTACCTGCCGCGGCTGGTGCTGGATGGCTTTTCCGGGCGCATCCACTGCAGCAGTGCGACCCGCGACGTGGCTGAGCTGATTCTGCGTGACAGCGCCTTCCTGCAGGAGAAGGACGCCGAGCTGGCCAACCGCAAGGGCTTCTCCAAGCACTCGCCGGCCCTGCCGCTCTATCGCGTCGCCGATATCGACCGGACCATGGCGCTGTTCAAACCGGCGGCGCTGCATGAGGAAGTGGCGCTGCCGGGGGATGGCCGCCTGCTGCTGCGCCGCGCCGGGCATATTCTCGGCGCGTCCACCGCGCAGATCGACATCGGTGGTCGGCGCATCCTGTTCTCCGGCGACCTGGGGCGTTATGACGATCCGGTCATGCACGATCCCGAGAGTGTGCCGGAGGCGGACTACGTGGTGATCGAGTCGACCTACGGCAACCGTCATCACGACACCACCGATCCGCTGGATGCGCTCGAAGAGGTGATCAAGCGCACCGTGCAGCGCGGCGGTACGGTGGTGATCCCGGCCTTCGCCGTGGGCCGTGCGCAATCGCTGATTCACAGTCTCTGGCAGCTGCGCCGCAGTGGTCGGCTGCACAACCTGCCGGTCTATCTCGACAGCCCCATGGCCACCAGTGCCAGCGAACTGTTGCAGCGCTACCCCAAGGAGCACCGTCTGGGCCGGCAGGACTGCGAGGCGGCCTGCGACTCGGTCACCTATGTGCGCGATGTCGAGGAGTCCAAGGCGTTGTCGGCCAACCGCTACCCGAAGGTGATCATCTCGGCCAGCGGCATGGCCACCGGGGGGCGCGTGCTGCACCACATCGCTGCGTTCGGTCCGGATCACCGCAACACCTTGCTGTTCTCCGGCTACCAGGCCGCCGGCACGCGCGGGCGCAAGCTGCTGGAAGGGGCGCGGGAGACCAAGATCTATGGCCAGTGGCTGCCGATCAACGCGGAGATCGCCGAGCTGCCGATGCTGTCGGCGCATGCCGACAGCGACGAGCTGATGCGCTGGCTGTCCGGCTTCCAGCGCGCGCCGCGGCGGGTTTTCGTGGTGCACGGCGAGGCGGATGCCTCCGAGGCGCTGCGCGAGCGCATCCAGCGCGAGCTTGGCTGGTCGGTGTGCGTGCCGCTGCAGGGGCAGGAATTCGAGCTGTGAGTAACAGCGTCGAGTAACACCTCGCCCACTTTTGGGGTGGGCGGGGAACGTCATGCCCCGCATGCGTGCATGATTGGATGCGGGTGCGGGGCTGCAGGCCCTGTGGAATAGGGTGTTTGTGTTTTATGGCCTGCTTATTGCTGTGTCTAAAGGTTTGGTTTGTGTCCCCTTGGTCATCTTTTGGCTGGCCTGTCAATACGCGCTCCGCGCTCGCCCTGTGCTTCTGTAATTTGTTGTCGCTTTGAAGAAATATCGACCCACCCCTGGTCGATAGAATGCCGCCCACTTGGCCAACCCTCTTGTGGCGCCCCCGGTGGCGGCAAAGACGGTGACACTTTCTACAATTCACCCATGGCCATGGCGAACCTCATTCTGCCAATCGCTGTACCCCATTCGAAGGAGCACAAGATGAAGAAGATCGTACTTCTCGGCGCCCTGGCGCTTTCCGCTTTCAGTGCGCTGGTTCAGGCAGAAGAAAAACCTCTGCGTATCGGTATCGAAGCGGCCTACCCGCCGTTCGCCTACAAGACTCCGGAAGGCAACATCACCGGCTTCGACTACGACATCGGCAACGCCCTGTGCGAGGAGATGAAGGTCAAGTGCCAGTGGATCGAGCAGGAGTTCGACGGCCTGATCCCGGCCCTCAAGGTGCGCAAGTTCGACGCCGTGCTGTCGTCGCTGTCGATCACCGACGAGCGCAAGAAGTCGGTGGACTTCACCGGCAAGTACTACCACACCCCCGCCAAACTGGCGATGAAGGCCGGTACCGAGATCAAGGACCCGCTGGTTGACCTGAAAGGCAAGAAGGTCGGCGTACAGCGTGCCTCCATCTACGACCGCTATGCCACCGAAATGTTTGCTCCGGCAGGCGTGGAAGTGGTGCGTTACAGCTCGCAGAACGAGATCTTCCTCGACCTCACCGCCGGCCGCCTGGATGCCACCCTGGCCGACGTGGTCAACATCGACGACGGCTTCCTCAAAACCGACGCTGGCAAGGGCTTCGCCCTGGTGGGCCCGGACTACACCGACGAGAAGTACTTCGGTAACGGTGCCGGCATCGCCGTGCGCAAGGGCGACAAGGCCCTGGCCGACAAGATCAGCGCCGCCATCCTGGCGATCCGCGCCAACGGCAAGTACAAGGAAGTGCAGGACAAGTACTTCCAGTTCAACGTCTACGGCGAATAACGCCGCTGCGGCCACCCTCCCCGGAGCGGGGAGGGTGGTACGTCGGGCCGGGTGAGCGCAGCGCTCTGCCGGGCTCACCTCCGCCCCTCGCTCTGAGCAAGAGCGCTCCTCCTGTCTGCAGAGGATAGATTCCATGTTCAACGGCTACGGCTCGACCATTCTCGACGGTACCTGGCTCACCGTGCAGCTGGCTCTGCTGTCGATGGCGGTGGCCATCGCGCTCGGTCTGCTCGGCGCGGCCTTCCGCCTGTCGCCGGTCAAGTGGCTGGCCCTGCTGGGCGAAACCTATGCTGCGGTGATTCGCGGCATCCCCGATCTGGTGCTGATCCTGCTGATCTTCTACGGCGGCCAGGAAATGCTCAATCGCGTCCTCGAGCTGTCCGGCTACGAGGGCTATGTCGACATCAATCCGTTCGTGGCCGGTGTCGGTACCCTGGGCTTCATCTATGGCGCCTACCTGTCCGAGACCTTCCGCGGCGCCTTCATGGCCATCCCCAAGGGTCAGGGCGAGGCCGGTCTGGCCTACGGCATGAGCCCGCTGCGGGTGTTCTTCCGCATCCTGGTGCCGCAGATGATCCGTCTGGCCATTCCCGGCTTCACCAACAACTGGCTGGTGCTGATCAAGGCCACCGCCTTGATTTCCCTGGTCGGCCTGCAGGACATGATGGCCCGCGCCAAGAGCGCCGGTGACGCGACCCGCGAGCCCTTCACCTACATCCTGCTGGCCGCAGGCATCTACCTGGCGATCACCAGCGTATCGCTGCTGGTGCTGCGTTACCTCGAACGCCGCTATTCGGTCGGCGTGAAAACGGCCGAGATCTGAGGGATTTACCATGCTTTTCGACTACAACGTGGTGTGGGAAAGCCTGCCGCTGTACTTCGGCGGTGTGCTGGTCACCCTCAAGCTGCTGGTCATCTCCCTGGCCCTGGGACTGCTCGCGGCGGTGCCGCTGGCGCTGATGCGGGTTTCCAAGCAGCCGGCGATCAACTTCCCGGCCTGGCTGTATACCTACGTGATCCGTGGCACGCCGATGCTGGTGCAGCTGTACCTGCTTTACTACGGCATGGCTCAGTTCGAGGTGGTGCGCGAAAGCGCCCTGTGGCCCTACCTGTCCAATGCCACCTTCTGTGCCTGCCTGGCGTTCGCCATCAACACCAGCGCCTACAGCGCCGAGATCCTCGCCGGTAGCCTCAAGGCCACGCCTTATGGCGAGATCGAGGCGGCCAAGGCCATGGGCATGTCGCGCGCCAAGCTGTATCGCCGCATCCTCCTGCCGTCCGCGCTGCGCCGTGCGCTGCCGCAGTACAGCAACGAGGTGATCATGATGCTGCACACCACCAGCCTGGCATCGGTGGTGACCCTGATCGACATCACCGGCGCGGCCAAGACCGTGAACTCGCAGTACTACCTGTCGTTCGAGGCCTACATCACCGCCGGTGTGTTCTATCTGCTGCTGACGCTGATCCTGGTGCGCCTGTTCAAGCTGGCCGAGCGCCGCTACCTGGCCTACCTGGCCCCGCGCAAGCACTGAGGTCGAGATCATGCAGCGCATCGATCACCGTCTGCCCTGGGGTTGTCCCGGCACCGAACGCACCCTGAGCGTGTTCCGTTTCGGCGCCGGTACGCGCAAGGCCTATATCCAGGCCAGCCTGCACGCCGACGAGCTGCCGGGCATGCGCGTGGCCGTCGAGCTCAAGCGTCGCCTCGCCGAGCTGGAAGGGCAGGGGCGCCTTACGGGCGTGGTCGAGCTGGTGCCGGTGGCCAACCCCATCGGTCTCGGTCAGATGCTCCAGGCCACCAGCCAGGGGCGTTTCGAGCTGGGTAGCGGCAAGAATTTCAATCGTGACTTCGTCGATCTCGCCGAGCTGATCGCGCCCACGCTGGAAGGGCGCCTGGGGGCGGATAGCCAGGCCAACGTCGAGCTGATTCGCCAGGCCATGCGTGCCGGTCTGGATGCCCTGCCGCCAGCCGGTTCCGAGCTGCAGGGCCTGCAGCGCCTGCTGCTGCGCCATGCCTGCGATGCCGACCTGGTGCTCGACCTGCACTGTGACTTCGACGCCGTGGTGCACCTGTACATGATTCCGCAGCAGGCCGAGACCTTCGCCGCGCTGGGCGCGCGGCTGAGCGCTGGCGCCGTGCTGGTGTCCGAGGACACCGGCGGCAGTTCCTTCGACGAGGCCTGTTCGATGGCCTGGCTGCGCCTGGCGCGACGCTTCCCGCAGGCTGCCGTGCCGCTGGCCTGCCAGGCCAGCACGGTGGAGCTGGGTGGCATGCTGGATACCGAGCGCGAGCGTGCCCAGGCCAGCGCCGAAAGCATTCTCGCCTTCCTCGCCGAGCAGGGGCTGATCGACGGTGCCTGGCCCGCCGCGCCGGCGCCGACCTGCGCACCCACGCCGTTTGCCGGCGCCGAATACGCCTACCCACCGCATGCCGGTGTGGTCAGCTTCCTGCAGCCGGTCGGCGCCCGTGTCGAGGTGGGTGACCCGCTGTTCGAAGTCATAGATCCGCTGGAGGACCGCCACAGCATCGTGCGTGCCTCGACCGCCGGGGTGCTCTATGTGCGCGAGCGCCTGCGCTTCGCCCAACCCGGACTCTGGCTGGCCAAGGTGGCCGGTCAGCAACCCATTCGCCAGGGTCGCCTGCTGAGCGACTGAGCCATACGAGAGCCCAACCATGTACAAACTCGAAGTTCAGGATCTGCACAAACGCTACGGAAGCCACGAAGTGTTGAAGGGCGTGTCGCTGGCGGCCAAGGCTGGCGACGTGATCAGCATCATCGGCTCCAGCGGCTCGGGCAAAAGCACCTTCCTGCGCTGCATCAACATGCTGGAGCAGCCGCATGGCGGCAAGATCCTGCTCAATGGCGAAGAACTCAAGCTGGTGGCCAACAAGGACGGTGCGCTCAAGGCCGTCGATGCCAAGCAGCTGCAGCGCATGCGCTCGCGCCTGTCCATGGTGTTCCAGCACTTCAACCTGTGGTCGCACATGAGCGCCCTGGAAAACGTGATCGAAGCGCCGGTGCATGTGCTCGGCGTGCCGAAGAAGGAAGCCATCGAGAAGGCCGAGCACTACCTGGCCAAGGTGGGGGTGGCGCACCGCAAGGACGCCTATCCGGCCCATATGTCCGGTGGTGAGCAGCAGCGCGTGGCCATCGCCCGTGCCCTGGCCATGGAGCCGGAAGTCATGCTGTTCGACGAGCCGACCTCGGCGCTCGACCCCGAACTGGTCGGCGAAGTGCTCAAGGTGATGCAGGACCTGGCCCAGGAAGGCCGCACCATGGTGGTGGTGACCCACGAGATGGGCTTCGCCCGCGAGGTGTCCAACCAGCTGATCTTCCTGCACAAGGGCCTGGTGGAAGAAACCGGCTGCCCGAAAGAGGTGCTGGCCAACCCGCAGTCCGATCGCCTGAAACAGTTCCTTTCCGGCAGCCTGAAGTAAGCACTAGACTGCCCTCATGACTTCGACTGCCCACTGCATTGCCTTCCTGATCTGGCCAGAAACCAGGCCCATGACCCTGGCCCTGGCCGAGGAGGCCCTGCGCGTGGCGCAGCGCGTTCACCCGGAAGTGTCCTACGAACTGCGCTTCCTCCAGGCCGAAGCGCCGGCGGCTGGCGCCTGGCAGTTGCCGGGCGAGCCCTGGGCCGGGCGCCTGGAGGGCTGCCACAAGCTGTTCGTGCTGGCCGACGAGCCGCCGGCGCAGGTCGCTCCGGCGCTGGCCCAGGCGCTTAAGCAGCTGGCGCGCGGCGGTATCCCCATCGGCGGCCTGTCCGCCGGCGTCTACCCGCTGGCCCAGCTCGGCCTGCTCGACGGCTATCGCGCCGCCGTGCACTGGCGCTGGCAGGACGACTTCACCGAGCGCTTCCCCAAGGTCATCGCCACCAGCCATCTGTTCGACTGGGATCGCGATCGCCTCAGCGCCTGCGGCGGCCTGGCCGTGCTCGACCTGCTGCTCGCCGTACTGGCCCGCGACCACGGTGCCGAACTGGCCGGCGCGGTGAGCGAGGAACTGGTGGTCGAGCGCATCCGCGAGGGTGGCGAGCGCCAGCGCATTCCGCTGCAGAACCGCATCGGCTCCAGCCATCCGAAGCTGACCCAGGCGGTGCTGCTGATGGAGGCCAACATCGAGGAGCCGCTGACCACCGACGAGATCGCCCAGCACGTATGCGTGTCGCGCCGTCAGCTGGAGCGGATCTTCAAGCAGTATCTCAACCGCGTGCCGAGCCAGTATTACCTGGAGCTGCGCCTGAACAAGGCGCGCCAGCTGCTGATGCAGACCAGCAAGTCGATCATCCAGATTGGGCTGTCCTGTGGGTTCTCCTCCGGCCCGCACTTCTCCAGCGCCTATCGCAACTTCTTCGGGGCGACGCCGCGGGAAGATCGCAATCAGCGGCGGAGTGCCAGTCCGTTTGAGATTGCTCCGGCTTCCGTCGAGCGGGGATAACCGGTTCGCCTGCGGTTTTCCGTGCCGCTGCCGCTTGTATCGCTGTTTGATGCTTCTGTTCCGCCCTGTTGGGCGGGTCACTTTTGCCAGTCGCGGCAAAAGTAACCAAAAACGCTTGCCCCGCCATCCGGCCCTACGCTTCGCTCCGGGTTCGTTCACTCCATCGCCGCTCCAGGGGCGCGCGTCGAAGGGCCATCCTTGGCCCATCGTCGCTCTCGCGGCATCCATGCCGCTCAACCCCTTCCACAACGATTCCGCTCACCCTCCTGAAGGGGCGTCTGGTGCTGCCTGACAGCTCTGCGTTTCTTTTTCCGCGGATTGCGTGCAAACGATCAGATAAAGAAAAGCCATCAGGCAGCTCGGAGCCCAAGTCCCCGTCAGTAGGCCGAGTGGAGGTGTTGCGTAGGGGAGCGAGCCGCATGGATGCGGCGAGAGGCTTAAAGGGCCAAGGATGGCCCTTTAAGCCGGCCCCTGGAGCGGCACCGGAAGGAGGGAAGTCCGGGCGCAGCCCGGACCCGGATGTCGGGGTGCGCTTTCTTTTGCTTACTTTTCTTTGCGCAAACAAAGAAAAGTAAGGCGCCGTGCAGGGCGCAATCTGTAGCTCTGTGCCGAGGAAAGTGTTGCGTCCAGGCTATTGAGTGCGGGCCGGCAGTCTGGGGCGCAGCGAATTGCCCCGATCCCCCCGCACAGCGTTTAAACTGCGCAATTCCGGAGCTTTCTGTCGCATTGCCGAAAGCCCCCGAAAACCGCGGGGTTCCGCTGTAAGAAGTTGTCGCATGGCGACAATGCGGGCCCGTGGGCAGCCCCTACAATCCTTTCATCACCTGCCATTTTGTGCGGTGTTCCTTATTCAGGAGAGCCCCGATGTCCGTTCAGCACGATCCGGTGCAACGCGCCGATTTCGATCAGTATCTGGTCCCCAACTATGCCCCAGCCGCCTTTGTTCCGGTGCGTGGCCTGGGTTCGCGAGTCTGGGATCAGAGCGGTCGCGAGCTGATCGACTTCGCCGGCGGCATCGCCGTGAATGCCCTCGGTCACTGCCATCCGGCGCTGGTCAAGGCGCTTACCGAACAGGCCAACACCCTGTGGCACATCTCCAACGTGTTCACCAACGAGCCGACCCTGCGCCTGGCCCACAAGTTGGTCGATGCCACCTTCGCCGAGCGCGTGTTCTTCTGCAACTCCGGCGCCGAGGCCAACGAGGCCGCCTTCAAGCTGGCCCGTCGCGTTGCGCATGACCGCTTCGGTCCGGAGAAGTACGAGATCATCGCCGCGCTCAACAGCTTCCACGGTCGTACCCTGTTCACCGTCAGCGTCGGTGGCCAGCCCAAGTACTCCGATGGTTTCGGGCCGAAGATCGAGGGCATCACCCATGTCCCATACAACGACCTGGACGCGCTGAAAGCCGCTATTTCCGACAAGACCTGCGCCGTGGTCCTGGAGCCGATCCAGGGCGAGGGCGGTGTGCTGCCGGCCGACAAGGCCTACCTGGAAGGCGCCCGTGCCCTGTGCGACCAGCACAACGCGCTGCTGGTGTTCGACGAGGTGCAGAGCGGCATGGGTCGCAGCGGCGAGCTGTTCACCTATATGCACTATGGCGTCACCCCGGACATCCTCTCCAGCGCCAAGAGCCTGGGCGGCGGTTTCCCCATCGGCGCCATGCTGACCACCACTGAGCTGGCCAAGCACCTGGCCGTCGGCACCCACGGCACCACCTACGGTGGCAACCCGCTGGCCTGCGCGGTGGCCGAAGCGGTACTGGACATCGTCAACACCCCAGAAGTGCTGCAGGGCGTGAAGGCCAAGAGCGAGCAGTTCAAGCAGCGCCTGCTGGCCATCGGCGAGCGTTACGGCATGTTCGCCGAAGTGCGTGGCCTGGGCCTGCTGCTCGGCTGCGTGCTCAACGATGCCTGGAAGGGCAAGGCCAAGGCCGTGCTGGATGCCGCTGCCGCCGAGGGCGTACTGGTGCTGCAGGCCAGTCCGGACGTGGTGCGTTTCGCGCCCAGCCTGGTGGTGGAAGAGGCCGATATCGTCGACGGTCTGGACCGTTTCGAGCGCGCCGTCGCCAAGCTCGCGCAGGGCTGATGGCTGCAACCGGCGGCGCAGGATGCGCCGCCGACTGCTCAGGATGAGTCGATTCATGCGTGATCGGAGTGCTCCGGTCTTTCTCCAGTGGGCAGCCTCAGGCCTGTTGGAGCTTTTATTCGTCAATCGCTCCGCCCTTGCGGGGCGCGTTTTCCGGAAAGGAGTAACGCCATGCTGGTGATGCGCCCTGCGCAGATGTCCGACCTCGCTGAAGTGCAGCGTCTGGCTGCCGACAGCCCGGTGGGCGTTACTTCGCTGCCGGACGATGCTGGTCGTCTGAGCGACAAGATTGCCGCCTCCGAGGCCTCTTTCGCCGCCGAGGTGAGCTTCAACGGCGAGGAGAGCTACTTCTTCGTCCTCGAGGACACGGCCAGCGGCAAGCTGGTCGGCTGCTCCGCCATTGTTGCCTCGGCGGGATATTCCGAGCCGTTCTACAGCTTCCGCAACGAGACCTTCGTGCACGCCTCGCGCGAGCTGAAGATCCACAACAAGATCCACGTCCTCTCGCTGTGCCACGACCTCACCGGCAACAGCCTGCTGACCAGCTTCTACGTGCAGCGCGACCTGGTCGACAGCCCGCTGGCCGAACTCAACTCGCGCGGCCGCCTGCTGTTCATGGCCGCCCACCCGGAGCGCTTCGCCGACGCGGTGGTGGTGGAGATCGTCGGCTACAGCGACGAGCACGGCGATTCGCCATTCTGGGACGCCGTCGGCCGCAACTTCTTCGACATGAGCTACACCGAAGCCGAGCGCTTGTGCGGGCTGAAGAGCCGCACCTTCCTCGCCGAGCTGATGCCGCATTACCCGATCTACGTGCCGCTGCTGCCGGACAGCGCCCAGGAAGCCATGGGCCAGGTCTACAGCCGCGCCCAGGTGACCTTCGACATCCTGATGCGCGAAGGCTTCGAGACCGATCACTACATCGACATCTTCGACGGCGGTCCGACCCTGCATGCGCGCACCTCGGGCATCCGCTCGATCGCGCAGAGCCGCGTGGTGCCGGTGCGCATCGGTGAGCCGGGCAAGGGCGGGCGTCAGTACCTGGTGAGCAACGGCCAGTTGCAGGACTTCCGCGCCATCATCGCCGACCTCGACTGGGTGCCCGGCAAGCCGGTGACCCTGAGCCTGGAGGCTGCCGAGGCGCTGGGTGTGGGTGAAGGCGTCAGCGTGCGTCTGGTTGCGGTTTGATGCGTAAACCCTTCTCCCGCCGGGAGAAGGTGGCCCGCAGGGCCGGATGAGGGCCTTTCCCTCACCCTTGGCCCCGAGTGGGGCGAGAATTCTGGAGGCAATATGATCGTTCGTCCCGTCCGTAGCGCCGATCTGTCGGCGCTGATCGACCTGGCCCGCAGCACTGGCACCGGCCTGACCACCCTGCCGGCCAACGAGGAGCGCCTGTCGCACCGGGTCGGCTGGGCGGAGAAGACTTTCCTGGGCGAGGCCGAGCGCGCCGACGCCGACTACCTGTTCGTAATGGAAGACGACGACGGTAAGGTCGTCGGCATCTCCGCGGTGGCCGGCGCTGTCGGCCTGCGTGAGCCCTGGTACAACTACCGGGTCGGCCTCACCGTCAGCGCCTCGCAGGAGCTGAAGATCCACCGCGAGATTCCCACCCTGTTCCTGGCCAACGACCTGACCGGCAACTCGGAGCTGTGCTCGCTGTTCCTGCACGCCGGCTACCGCACCGGCCTCAACGGCCGCCTGCTGTCCAAGGCGCGTTTCCTGTTCATGGCCGAGTTCCGCGAGCTGTTCGGCAACAAGGTGATCGCCGAGATGCGCGGCATGTCCGACGAGAACGGCCGCTCGCCGTTCTGGGAGAGCCTGGGTCGGCACTTCTTCAAGATGGAGTTCAGCCAGGCCGACTACCTCACTGGCGTGGGCAACAAGGCCTTTATCGCCGAGCTGATGCCCAAGTTCCCGCTCTACACCTGCTTCCTCTCCGAGGAGGCGCGCGCCGTGATCGGCCGCGTGCACCCGGACACCGAGCCGGCGCTGGCCATGCTCAAGGGCGAAGGATTCAGCTACCAGGGCTATGTCGACATCTTCGACGCCGGCCCGGCCATCGAGGTGGAAACCGACAAGATCCGCGCCGTGCGCGACAGCCAGACCCTGGTGCTGGCCGTCGGTACCCCGGGCGACGACGCCATTCCCTACCTGATTCACAACCGCAAGCGCGAAGACTGCCGCATCACCGCCGCGCCGGCGCGTGCCGCCGCCGGCACTCTGGTGGTCGACCCGCTGACCGCCAAGCGCCTGCAGCTGAGCGCCGGCGCCCAGGTGCGCGCCGTACCGCTGTCGGCCAAGGAGAGCAAGCAATGACCACTCATTACATCGCAGGCCAGTGGCTGGCCGGGCAGGGCGAGGCCTTCGATTCGCTCAATCCGGTAACCCAGGAAGCCGTGTGGAGCGGCCAGGGCGCCACTGCCGCGCAGGTCGAGCAGGCCGTTGCCGCCGCCCGCGCGGCGTTCCCGGCCTGGGCGCGGCGTCCGCTGGAAGAGCGCATTGCCGTGCTGGAGCAGTTCGCCGTCACCCTCAAGGCGCACAGTGACGAGCTGGCCCGCACCATCGGTGAGGAAACCGGCAAGCCGTTGTGGGAGTCCGCCACCGAGGTGACCAGCATGGTCAACAAGGTCGCCATCTCCGTACAGAGCTACCGCGAGCGTACAGGCGAGAAGAGCGGCCCGCTGGCCGACGCCACCGCAGTGCTGCGCCACAAACCGCATGGCGTGGTCGCCGTGTTCGGCCCCTACAACTTCCCCGGCCACCTGCCCAACGGCCATATCGTGCCGGCGCTGCTGGCCGGCAACGCCGTGGTGTTCAAGCCCAGCGAGCTGACGCCCAAGGTCGCCGAGCTGACGGTCAAGTGCTGGATCGAGGCCGGTCTGCCGGCCGGCGTGCTCAACCTGGTGCAGGGCGCCCGCGAAACCGGTGTTGCCCTGGCCGCCAGTGCCGGCATCGACGGCCTGTTCTTCACCGGCTCCAGCCGTACCGGCAACCTGCTGCACAGCCAGTTCGCCGGCCGTCCGGACAAGATCCTGGCGCTGGAGATGGGCGGCAACAATCCGCTGGTGGTGGAGGAGGTCAAGGACATCGACGCCGCCGTCTACACCATCATTCAGTCCGCCTTCATTTCCGCCGGCCAGCGCTGCACCTGTGCGCGTCGCCTGCTGGTGCCGGTCGGTGCCTGGGGCGATGCCCTGCTGGCACGCCTGGTGGCGGTGGCCTCGAGCCTCAAGGTCGGCGCCTTCGACGAGCAGCCGGCGCCCTTCATGGGCTCGGTGATTTCCCTGGCCGCGGCCGAGCATCTGCTCAAGGCCCAGCGTCACCTGGTCGACAAGGGTGCCGAGGTGCTGCTGGAAATGATCCAGCCGGTGCCGAATGCCGCGCTGCTGACTCCCGGCATTGTCGACGTGACCCAGGTGGCTGAGCGCATCGACGAAGAGTTTTTCGGCCCGCTGCTGCAGGTGATCCGCTATGACGGCTTCGATGCCGCCATTGCCGAGGCCAACAACACCCAGTACGGCCTGGCCGCCGGCCTGTTGTCCGAGTCCGCCGAGCGCTACCAGCAGTTCCTCGTCGAGAGCCGCGCCGGCATCGTCAACTGGAACAAGCAGCTGACCGGCGCCGCCAGCAGCGCGCCGTTCGGCGGCGTGGGCGCCTCCGGCAACCATCGCGCCAGTGCCTACTACGCCGCCGATTACTGCGCCTACCCGGTCGCCTCGCTGGAAAGTGAAACCCTGAGCCTGCCTGCCACCCTGACCCCGGGAGTGAGTCTGTGATGTCCGCCTATGAAATGAACTTCGACGGCCTGGTCGGCCCGACCCACAACTACGGTGGCCTGTCCTACGGCAACGTGGCGTCGCAGAGCAACAGCCAGGCGGTGTCCAACCCCAAGGAAGCCGCCAAGCAGGGCCTGGGCAAGATGAAGGCGCTGATGGACATGGGCTTCAAGCAGGGCGTGTTCGCCCCGCAGGAGCGCCAGGACGTCGCCGCCCTGCGCAGCCTGGGCTTCACCGGCAGCGATGCCGAGGTGATCGCCAAAGCCGCCAAGGAGGCCATGCCGCTGCTGGCCGCCTGCAGCTCCGCCTCCAGCATGTGGACCGCCAACTCCTGCACCGTCAGCCCCAGTGCCGACACCGCGGACGGCCGCGTGCACTTCACCGCCGCCAACCTCAACTGCAAGTTCCACCGCTCGATCGAGCACCCGACCACCAGCCGCGTGCTGCGTGCCATGTTCAGCAACGAGCAGCACTTCGCCCACCACGCCGCGCTGCCGGCGGTGGGCCAGTTCGGCGACGAGGGCGCGGCCAACCACACGCGCTTCTGCAAGAGCTACGGCGAGGCCGGCGTGGAGTTCTTCGTGTTCGGCCGCAGCGCCTTCGACAGCCGCTTCCCGGCACCGCAGCGCTACCCGGCGCGGCAGACCCTGGAAGCCTGCCAGGCGGTGGCCCGCCTGCACGGCCTGGGTGACGAGGGCGTGGTCTATGCCCAGCAGAACCCGGCGGTGATCGACCAGGGTGTATTCCACAATGACGTGATCTCGGTGGGCAACGGCGAAGTGCTGTTCTACCACCAGGACGCCTTCCTCGATACCGACAAGGTACTGGCCGAGCTGGGCGACAAGCTGGCCCGCCGCGGCGGCAACTTCCAGGCCGTGCGCGTGCCGGCCAGCGCGGTGAGCGTGGAGGATGCGGTGCGCTCCTACCTGTTCAACAGCCAGCTGCTGACCCGCGCTGACGGCAGCATGCTGCTGATCGTGCCGGAGGAGTGCCGCAACAACGCCAATGTGTGGAACTACCTGAGCGAGCTGACCCGCGGCAACGGCCCGATCCGCGAGGTGAAGGTGTTCGACCTCAAGCAGAGCATGCAGAACGGCGGTGGCCCGGCCTGCCTGCGCCTGCGTGTGGCGCTCAAGGAGCACGAGCTGGCAGCGGTGAATCCGGGCGTGGTGATGACCCCCGAGCTGTTCACCACTCTCAATGCCTGGGTCGACAAGCACTACCGTGACCGCCTGGCGGAAAGCGACCTGGCCGACCCGCAACTGCTGATCGAGTGCCGCACGGCATTGGATGAATTGACGCAGATCCTTAAACTGGGCTCCGTGTACCCTTTCCAACTCGCCTGAGAGCACTGAAACATGTCCGACGCCCTGCAACTGATCCTCGAAGATTCCGACGGCACCCAGCTGGAGACCTCCTGCACCCGCTTCGCTGTCGTCTGGCAGGGCAAGGAAGTGTGGATCCAGGCGGTTGGCGACCAACTGCTGATCGGCGTGGACGTGGAGGAGGGTGATACCGAGTACGCCAACCTGCTGCTGCGCCCGCAGGCCACCAACCTGGTCGGCCTGCAGCTAGAGATGGAGCCGGCGGATCTCGCCGGTGACGACGAGGATCATGTGCACGGTCCTGACTGCAATCACTGAGCCCGACTGAGGTAATCCCATGCTCGCCCTCGGCAAACTGCTCGAACTCACCCTGGCCGGCCGCGAGCCGACCGAGAAGATTCAGCTGACCCGCGAGGGCGCGCGCCTGCACTGGCTGGGTGAGGGTGTGCTGGAAGTGACGCCCACCGCGCAGGATGACAGCGGCCTCGACCTGCTGCTGTCGGCCGGTATCCATGGCAACGAGACGGCGCCGATCGAGCTGCTCGATCGCCTGCTGCAGGCCGTCGCCTCGGGGCAGTTGCTGCCCAGGGCGCGCATCCTCTTCCTGCTCGGCAACCCCGAGGCCATGCGCCGTGGCGAGCGTTTCGTGGAACAGGACATCAACCGCCTGTTCGACGGCCGCCATGAGCAGAGCAGTGGTTTCGAGGCGCTGCGCGCCAACGAGCTGGAGCGCTTCGCGGCTGCCTTCTTCAGCAAGGAAGGCCGGGCGCGCCTACATTACGACCTGCACACGGCGATCCGCGGCTCGAAGATCGAGCAGTTTGCCCTCTATCCCTATGTCGAAGGCCGCGAACACTCGCGTGCCGAGCTGGCGCGCCTGCGTGCCGCCGGCATCGACGCGGTGCTGCTGCAGCGCAAGACCGGCATCACCTTCAGCTCCTTCACCTACGCGCGCCTGGGCGCCGAGGCTTTCACTCTGGAACTGGGCAAGGCGCGCCCCTTTGGCCAGAACCAGCAGGTCAACCTCGACCTGCTGGAGAAGCGCCTGCGCGAACTGGTAGAGAATTGCGAGCCGCAGGCCGACTCGCTGGACGGCATGCAGCTGTTCGCCGTGTCCCGCGAGGTGATCAAGCACAGCGATGCCTTCAAGCTGCACCTGCCGGCCGACATCGAGAACTTCACCGAGCTTGCGCCGGGCTTCCTGTTGGCCGAGGACATCGCCGGCACCCGCTGGCTGGTGGAAGAGCAGGGCGCACGCATCATCTTCCCCAATCCCAAGGTCAAGAACGGCCTGCGCGCCGGCATCCTGATCGTCCCCACCACGCTCTGACCGGGTTCTGGCTGGCGGATTCGGGTCACAACGTGGCCCGATAGAGGCTTTCTATCCAAATTCCCCGTAAACGGGCTGTCCCTGCAGCGCCGGGCCGATATAATGCGGCCCTTTGCCGGCGTTTGCCGTGCTGTCGTTTGCCTGGATGAAATCAATGAAAAGCGCAGAAATCCGTGAAGCCTTCCTCCGCTTCTTCGAAGAGAAGGGGCACACCCGCGTCGCCTCCAGTTCGCTGATCCCCGCGAACGACCCGACCCTGTTGTTCACCAACGCCGGCATGAACCAGTTCAAGGACTGCTTCCTCGGCCTGGAGAAGCGTGCCTACACCCGCGCCACCACCAGCCAGAAGTGCGTACGCGCCGGCGGCAAGCACAACGACCTGGAAAACGTCGGCTACACCGCGCGCCACCACACCTTCTTCGAAATGCTGGGCAACTTCAGCTTCGGCGACTATTTCAAGCGCGACGCCATCACCTACGCCTGGGAATTCCTGACCAGCGACAAGTGGCTGAACCTGCCGAAGGAAAAGCTCTGGGTCACCGTCTACGCCACCGACGACGAGGCCTACGACATCTGGACCCAGGAAGTCGGCATCCCGGCCGAGCGCATGGTGCGCATCGGTGACAACAAGGGCGCACCCTACGCCTCCGACAACTTCTGGGCGATGGGCGACACCGGCCCCTGCGGCCCTTGCACCGAGATCTTCTTCGACCACGGCGAGCATATCTGGGGCGGCCCGCCCGGCTCGCCGGAAGAAGATGGTGACCGCTACATCGAGATCTGGAACAACGTGTTCATGCAGTTCAACCGCACCGCGGACGGCGTGCTGCACCCGCTGCCGGCGCCGAGCGTGGACACCGGCATGGGCCTGGAGCGCATCAGCGCCGTGCTGCAGCACGTCAACTCGAACTACGAGATCGACCTGTTCCAGAGCCTGCTGAATGCCGCGGCCAAGGCCATCGGCTGCGCCAACGAAGGCCAGGCTTCGCTGAAAGTCGTCGCCGACCATATCCGCTCCTGCGGCTTCCTGATCGCCGACGGCGTGACCCCGTCCAATGAAGGCCGTGGCTACGTGCTGCGCCGCATCATCCGCCGCGCCTGCCGCCACGGTAACAAGCTGGGCGCCAAGGGTAGCTTCTTCTACCAGATCGTCGCCGCGCTGGTGGCGGAGATGGGCGAAGCCTTCCCCGAGCTGAAGCAGCAGCAGGCGCATATCGAGCGCGTGCTGAAGACCGAAGAAGAGCAGTTCGCCAAGACCCTGGAGCAGGGCCTGAAGATCCTCGAGCAGGACCTGGCCGAACTCAAGGGCAGCGTCATTCCTGGCGACGTGGTGTTCAAGCTGTACGACACCTACGGCTTCCCGGTCGACCTGACCGGCGACATCGCCCGCGAGCGCGAGCTGACCCTCGACGAGGAAGGCTTCGAGCGCGAGATGGAGGCCCAGCGCGAGCGCGCCCGTTCCGCCAGCTCCTTCGGCATGGACTACAACAGTCTGGTCAAGGTCGACAGCGACACCGTCTTCCTCGGCTACCAGGGCACCAGCGGCAGCGGCAAGATCGTCGCCCTGTTCAAGGCCGGCGCCGCCGTCGACAGCCTCGCCGAGGGCGAGGAGGGCGTGGTGGTGCTGGACCAGACCCCGTTCTACGCCGAGTCCGGCGGCCAGGTCGGTGACTGCGGTTACCTTGAGAGTGCCGGTGTGCGTTTCGACGTGCGCGATACCACCAAGGCCGGCGGCGCCTTCCTGCACCACGGCGTGGTCGCCGAGGGCGGCCTGTCCGTTGGCACTTCGCTGAAGGCCGAGGTTGACGCCTCGGTGCGTCAGGCTACCGCGCTGAACCACTCGGCGACCCACCTGCTGCACGCCGCGCTGCGCCAGGTGCTGGGCGAGCACGTGCAGCAGAAGGGCTCGCTGGTCGACAGCCAGCGCCTGCGCTTCGACTTCAGCCACTTCGAGGCGATCAAGCCCGAGCAGCTGAAGGCCCTGGAAGAGCTGGTCAACGCCGAGATTCGCAAGAACTCCGCGGTCGAGACCGAGGAAACCGACATCGAGACCGCCAAGGCCAAGGGCGCCATGGCGCTGTTCGGCGAGAAATACGGCGATGACGTGCGCGTGCTGACCATGGGCGGCGGCTTCTCCGTCGAGCTGTGCGGCGGTACCCACGTGTCGCGTACCGGCGACATCGGTCTGTTCAAGATCACCAGCGAAGGCGGCGTAGCCGCCGGCGTGCGTCGTATCGAGGGCGTCACCGGTGCCGCCGCGCTGGCCTGGCTGAATGGCGCGGAAGAGCAGCTGAAAGAAGCCGCGGCGCTGGTCAAGGGCAGCCGCGACAACGTGCTGGACAAGTTGTCCGGCCTGATCGAGCGCAACCGCCAGCTGGAAAAGGAGCTGGAGCAGCTCAAGGCCAGGGCCGCCAGCGCCGCCGGCAATGACCTGGCCGGTTCGGCCGTGGAGGTCAAGGGCGTCAAGGTACTGGCCGCGCGTCTCGATGGCCTGGAGGGCAAGGCCCTGCTGGCCATGGTCGACCAGCTGAAGAACAAGCTGGGCAGTGCGGTGATCCTGCTCGGTGGCGTATTCGAGGATAAGGTGGTGCTGGTTGCCGGTGTCACCCAGGACCTGACTGCCAGGCTCAAGGCCGGCGACCTGATGCGTCAGGCCGCCGCCGCCGTGGGTGGCAAGGGCGGTGGTCGCCCGGACATGGCTCAGGGCGGCGGCGTCGATGCCGGCAAGCTGGACGAGGCGCTGGCCCTGGCGGCGACCTTCGTCGAACAAGGCGCCTAAAAGCAGGGAAACCAGGGCTCGCAGTGCGTCCGGCGGGCCTTGGCAGTGTGACCCGATGCGGGTTTAATGGGCGCCCTTCGAGGAATCAGGCGGCTTTTTGACATGGCTTTGATCGTACAGAAGTTTGGGGGCACCTCAGTCGGCACCGTGGAGCGTATCCAGCAGGTTGCCGAGAAGGTGAAGAAATTCCGCGAGCGCGGCGACGACATCGTCGTCGTGGTTTCCGCCATGAGCGGTGAGACCAATCGTCTGATCGACCTGGCCAAGCAGGTCAGCGACGGCCAGCCGGTTCCGCGCGAGCTGGACGTGATGGTTTCCACCGGTGAGCAGGTGACCATCGCCCTGCTGGCCATGGCCCTGATCCAGCGCGGCGTGCCGGCGGTGTCCTACACCGGCAACCAGGTGCGCATCCTCACCGACAGCGCGCATACCAAGGCGCGCATCCTGCAGATCGATGACCAGAAGATCCGTGCCGACCTCAAGGCCGGCAAGGTCGTGGTGGTCGCCGGCTTCCAGGGTGTGGACGAGCAGGGCAACATCACCACGCTCGGTCGTGGCGGCTCCGATACCACCGGCGTGGCCCTGGCCGCCGCGCTGAAAGCCGATGAGTGCCAGATCTATACCGACGTCGATGGCGTCTATACCACCGATCCGCGCGTGGTGCCGAAGGCCCAGCGCCTGGACAAGATCACCTTCGAGGAGATGCTGGAAATGGCCAGCCTCGGCTCCAAGGTGCTGCAGATCCGCTCGGTGGAATTCGCCGGCAAGTACAACGTCCCGCTGCGCGTGCTGCACAGCTTCCAGGAGGGTCCGGGCACCCTCATTACCCTTGATGAAGAGGAATCCATGGAACAGCCGATCATCTCCGGCATCGCCTTCAATCGCGACGAAGCCAAGCTGACCATCCGTGGCGTACCGGATATCCCCGGCGTGGCCTTCAAGATCCTCGGCCCGATCAGTGCCGCGAACATCGAAGTGGACATGATCGTGCAGAACGTGGCGCACGATAACACCACCGACTTCACCTTCACTGTGCACCGCAACGACTACAACAACGCCATGGGCGTGTTGGAGAACACCGCGCGCGAGCTGGGTGCCCGCGAGGTAATCGGCGACACCAATATCGCCAAGGTCTCCATCGTCGGTGTTGGTATGCGCTCGCACGCCGGTGTCGCCAGCCGCATGTTCGAGGCGCTGGCCAAGGAAACCATCAATATCCAGATGATCTCCACCTCCGAGATCAAGGTCTCCGTGGTCATCGAGGAGAAGTACCTGGAGCTGGCCGTGCGCGCGCTGCACACTGCCTTCGATCTGGACGCTCCGGCCCGACAGGCCGAGTGATGCTCTACCCGAAAGGCGCGGCGATCCGCGCCTTTCGCTTTTTTGGTCGGTTTGGCGGGGAACTTTCCTTTTGTCCGGGCTGGTCAATACTTGGGTGAAGGCGTCGCACTTGATATGCGCGGGGCTGCCACCATTTTATTTCTGCAGACTGTTGTCCCGTAATTGAATCCGTAAGGAGAAAGGAATGCTGATTCTGACTCGCCGGGTCGGAGAGACCCTGATGGTGGGTGATGATGTCACCGTCACCGTGTTGGGCGTGAAAGGTAATCAGGTGCGCATTGGCGTCAATGCTCCCAAGGAAGTCGCCGTGCACCGCGAAGAGATTTACCAGCGCATCCAGAAAGAGAAGGGCGACGAACCAAGCCACTAATTTTTCTCGAAATTTTGTCTTTGCAAACGGGGAAAACATGGTTATCATGCGCCCCGTGTTGCGGAGAGGTGGCCGAGTGGCCGAAGGCGCTCCCCTGCTAAGGGAGTACACCTCAAAAGGGTGTCGGGGGTTCGAATCCCCCCTTCTCCGCCATATTCACAACCTTGGTTGTGTTTGCGCTAAGTCCGATAAGTTATTGAAATTATTCGGAAAAGTGCTTGACCTGATGGTTAAGATCACTAAAATGCGCAACCCACGCACTCATAGCTCAGCTGGATAGAGTACCCGGCTACGAACCGGGCGGTCGGAGGTTCGAATCCTCCTGAGTGCGCCATACAGCAAAAGGCTCGCAGCGATGCGGGCCTTTTGTCTTTTCAGCGTTTGCCTTTTGCCTTCACACAGCCGTATTCGTCGAAGTTCACCTTGCGCTTGTTGCCCTTGTCGTCGGCGTAGTGATAGCGCGTCTGGCCGTCGTTGGTGGTGATCTTGTCAGGCTTGCCGAGTGCGCTCTCCACATCGCGCTGGGTCATTCCGCCGCGGACCTGCTGGCGAATCACCGCGCGGCGCCGTTCGCTGCTGCTGAGCCGGTTGCCGCAGCCGTCCTGCTTGGTGCCGACCACGACCAACTGTTCGTTCTTGTCTTTGCCCTTGGCCTTGCTATGCGGCTTCTTGGTCTTGGCCAGGGGCACGGCCTTGCCTTTTCCGGGCGTGGGGTTGTGGGCTTCCTGCAGGTCCAGGCTGGCGCTCTCCGGGCAGCCGTGCAGCGTGTAGGTGATGTGGCCTTTGCTGTCTTCGCAGCGGAAGACCGTGGAGGCTGAGGCCGGGGCGGAAGGGTAGAGCAGAAGTGCGCAAATTCCTGCGCAGATTGAGCGCTGCATGATTCGTCCTCCTTGACGAGTGCCATTGCAGCCTAGCCTCGCTTTTCGATGTTGCCAGTGTGCCTTGTGATCGGCTGCTTGCGTCGGAAAAGCAGGTTGTGTGCTGGTCTAGGAAAATGGCGCAAGCGCTTGTTCTAGGCTCGATTTTGTCGCGCCCAAACAAGTCGCAGTGCTATCATTGTCGTGTCAGCCCCGCCGGGGCTTGTGGATAACCACCATGGACTTACCCAGTAGTTACTCAAATTTCCTTCCGCCCGATCTGATCGATTGAGCCCCGCGGCGCGCCCTGCTGCTGGGGTGGAGCGTGCCGTATGACTGAAGTAGAAGCTAAAAAGCCGCAAGAGAGCCTGCAGGACCGCCTCGCACAGGTGGTTGATCTGCTGCATCGCCATAAGCTTGTGGAGGGCCTGACTCACCGCCAGGAAGGCCTGCACCGTGACCTGGTGGAAAACCTGGTTCACCGGCAGAACCTCGCTGAACTGCAGCGCAAGCTTGATGAGCTGCACTCCGCCGACGTTGCCCATATTCTCGAAGCCCTGCCGCTGGCTGATCGCCTGACCGTCTGGCAGCTGGTCAAGGCTGAGCGTGACGGTGACATCCTCCTCGAAGTGTCCGATGCGGTCCGTGAGTCGCTGATCGCGGACATGGATGACCATGAAATCCTTGCTGCGGCCAAGGAGATGGATGCGGACGAGCTGGCGGACCTGGCGCCGGAGCTGCCGCGTGACGTGGTGCTCGAGCTTATGGAGTCGCTCGACGCACAGCAGCGTGAGCGGGTGCGGTCAGCGCTGTCCTACGAGGATGACCAGGTCGGCGCGCTGATGGACTTCGAGATGGTCACCATCCGCGAGGACGTCAGTCTGGAGGTGGTGCTGCGCTATCTGCGCCGCCTCAAGGAGCTGCCAGGGCACACTGACAAGCTGTTCGTGGTCGACTACGACGGCGTGCTCAAGGGCGTTCTGCCGATCAAGCGACTGCTGGTCAACGACCCCGACAAACAGGTCGGTGAGGTGATGGCCAGTGATCCGGTGAGTTTCCAGCCGGGCGAGGACGCTCACGACGCGGCGCAGGCCTTCGAGCGCTACGACCTGATTTCCGCGCCGGTCGTGGATGGAGAGGGGCGGCTGATCGGTCGTCTGACCATCGACGAGATGGTCGACCTGATCCGTGAAGAGAGCGAAAGCGAAGTGCTCAACATGGCCGGTCTGCGTGAGGAAGAGGACATCTTCGCCTCGGTGTGGAAGTCGGTTGGCAACCGCTGGGCCTGGCTGGCCATCAACCTGATCACGGCTTTTATCGCTTCGCGGGTGATCGGTCTGTTCGAGGGTTCCATCGAGAAGCTGGTGGCGTTGGCTGCCCTGATGCCGATCGTGGCGGGCATTGGTGGTAACTCGGGCAACCAGACCATCACCATGATTGTGCGTGCCCTGGCGCTGGATCAGGTCAGCACCGGCAACACCTCGCGGCTGATGCGCAAGGAGCTGGGGGTGGCGCTGATCAACGGTGTGCTATGGGGTGGGGTGATCGGTGTGGTTGCCTACCTGCTGTATGGCAGCTGGTCGCTCGGCCTGGTGATGACCGGCGCCATGACGCTCAATTTGCTGCTGGCGGCGCTCATGGGGGTGTTGATTCCCATGACGCTGATGCGCGCGGGGCGAGACCCTGCGATGGGCGCCAGCGTGATGATCACTGCGATGACCGACAGCGGTGGCTTCTTCATCTTCCTGGGGCTTGCGACGCTGTTCCTGCTCTGATCGAAGGGCATAAAAAAGCCGGCGTGAGCCGGCTTTTTTATTGGTTGGGCGATCAGGCCTCTTCGGCAGCCATCTCGGCATCGTGGGCGATCAGGGAGACCAGGGCATTCTGCTGGCGACGCGACAGCTGACGGAAGCGCTGCAGCAGCTCGCGCTCGTGCAGGGATAGCTCGGGGCTGTCCAGGCGCAGGTTCAGCTCATCGCCCAGAGAGTCCTCCTGGATCAGACTCTGCTCCAGGCGAGCGATGATCTCCGAGTTCATGCTGCGGTGATGATTACGCGCCACGTCGGCGATGCGTTCACGCATACCGTCGGGCAGGCGGACTACAAACTTGTCAGCCGTACGGCTGGAATAGATGGCCTGTTTCATAGGGCGTATACATTAAACCGGTTAGTTCAGGAAAGCGATGCTGGCATTCAGCTATTGATTGTCGCTGCTTTGACCATGATAGGCACTAGCCGTTCAGCCGGGATTCGCATCGGATTATTGGGGCGCCGGACAACTAATTGACGCCAATTACATGTCAAAGTGTGGTCCTAGTGGCGGCGCTTTGCCAGCACCAGTTGTCCGAAATGCGTACAGATAGGCAAAAGCAGTCGCGCCTTTTTGCGTGCTGCATTCTGTGATGCCCATTCTAGAGCCTTCTCGCTGGATTTTGCGGATTTCTGTTGGTGGCCGGAAAACGGCTGCGCGGTCATGGTTGCCGATAGTGAATAGCTGGCCGATTCCATGCTGCGAATGGCATGACAAATGCGCGACCGACCGTTAACATGCCGCCCCGTTGTGTGTCCCAGTAGCTCAATCGGATAGAGCATCCCCCTCCTAAGGGGAAGGTTGGAGGTTCGACCCCTCTCTGGGACGCCAGAATGTCAAAAGCCCGCAGCCATTCAGGCGTGCGGGCTTTTTTGTGGGGGCATAAACGAAAAAACCGGCCTAGGGCCGGTTTTTTCTGATCGACTTTCGTCGATTCGGGGATTGGTCGGAGCGACTGGATTCGAACCAGCGACCTTCTCGTCCCGAACGAGACGCGCTACCAAGCTGCGCTACGCTCCGAAGATGGCGCGCATTTTACCGAAAAAGTTTTGCTGCACAAGGGGTTAGCTGAAAAGTTTTTTTGCCCCACGTCCCTGTGGGGTAATGCATCAGAGTTCCTTGACGGTAATCACCTGATCCTTGTTGATCTTCGCGGGTTTGCCGTCGAGCTGTTCGAACTCGTAGAAGCCCGAATCCTCATCGAATGCCGGGGTGTCCACGGTCTGGATCTGGCTGCCATCGTTGAGGGTAATCACGCTGGGGGTCGAGCAGCCGGCGAGGACAATGAAGCCGAGGCTGGCGAAGAGGATGGGCAGCTTCCGTCGGTTCATGGGTAACTCCTTGATTTGCTGGTGAGTACCGTTGGTCTGACGGAATCCTGCGGCTCAAGTTCAACCCGCTGTGGTTTGCGACAGCAGCTGGGGGGTATTCAGATTGGCCAGGCGTGGGTCGTCCAGGGCGCAGCGGCAGGCGCGCGCATCCAGGCGCAGCAGGGCCCGCAGGGGGCTGCGTTGGCCTTTTTGCCACTCCTCGTGCAGCCGCCCGAGTGCAGATCTGGGCAGCAGGCAGAACATGGGCTGCCACTGCTCGTCCTGCTTCACCATCACCGGCGTTGCCGGGTTGCCTTCTGCCGTTTCGCGCAGCGCCTGCAACAGGGCGTGATCAATCAGCGGGGCGTCGCAGGGCAGCACCAGAAGCCAGTCATGGCGGGCGGCGGCGAGGCCGGCGAGGATGCCGGCCAGCGGGCCGGGGAAGTCGCTCTCGGCATCGCTCACCAAACGGTCGGCGTAGGCCGCGTAGCGCTCGGCGTTGCGATTGCAGGAGATGATCAGGTCGTCGGTCAGGGGGCGTACCGCCTCATGCAGGTGGGCAATCAGCGGCTGGCCGCGCCATTCGATCAGCCCTTTGTCCTGCCCGCCCATGCGCTGGCCACGGCCACCGGCGAGCAGCAGGATGGAGCAGGGCGGCAGGTCCGGGCGGGTCATGGCAGGCGCTCTGGTGCGGGGCCTGTGATATAACACCGGCCAGTTTTCACCACAACCGGACCCTGCCATGAGCCACAAGGCCGAGGCGGCTTTCGTGCCGCTGAACATCGCCGTTCTTACCGTCAGCGATACCCGTTCCCTGGATACCGACACCTCCGGCCAGCTGTTCGTCGACCGCCTCAGCGCTGCCGGCCATCACCTGGCCGCACGGGTGCTGCTCAAGGACGACCTGTACCGCATCCGCGCCCAGGTGGCGCAGTGGATTGCCGAGGATGAGGTGCAGGTGGTGCTGATCACCGGCGGCACCGGTTTCACCGGCCGCGACAGCACGCCCGAAGCGGTGGCCTGCCTGCTGGACAAGCAGGTGGATGGCTTCGGCGAGTACTTCCGGCAGATCTCGGTGGCTGATATCGGTACCTCCAGCATGCAGTCGCGCGCCCTGGCCGGCCTGGCCAACGGCACCCTGGTGTGCTGCCTGCCGGGCTCGACCAATGCCTGTCGCACCGCCTGGGACGGCATCCTCGACGAGCAGCTGGACAATCGCCATCGCCCCTGCAACTTCGTCCCGCACCTGAAGCAGGCGGCGCCCTGCGGTAGCCGCGGATGAGCCTGCTGCCGGTCGAGGAAGCGCTGGGTCGCCTGCTGGCGCTGGCCGAGGCGACGCCGATCGATGCACGTGAGATCGTTTCGCTGGCCGCTGCCGATGGACGTGTGCTGGCCACCGATCTGGTCGCCGGTCTCGACCTGCCGCCCTGGCCAAACAGCGCCATGGATGGCTATACCCTGCGTCTGGCCGACTGGCAGGGGGAGCCGCTGGCGGTGAGCCAGCGCATCCTTGCAGGCCAGGCGCCGGAACCGCTGCAGCCGGGTACCTGTGCGCGCATCTTTACCGGCGCGCCGCTGCCGGCGGGCGCCGACACGGTGGAAATGCAGGAGAACGCCGAGATTCTGGCGGATGGCCGGGTGCGCTTCCTTGAGCCGATCAAGGTCGGGCAGAACGTCCGCCCCCAGGGGCAGGAGACCCGTGCCGGTGAAGTGGTGCTGCCGGCCGGCACCCGCCTGGGGCCGGTCGAGCTGGGGCTGGCCGCCTCGCTCGGTTGCGCGGTGCTGGTGGTGCGACGCAGGCCGCGAGTGGCGGTGGTGTCGACCGGTGACGAGCTGGTCGAGCCCGGGCAGCCGCTCGGTCCGGGGCAGATCTACAACAGCAACCGCAGCCTGCTCTGCGCCTGGTTGCAGCGCCTCGGCTGCGAGGTACGCGACGCCGGCATCCTGCCGGACGATGCGCAGCGCACCCGCGAGGCGCTGGCCGCTCTCGGCGACGCCGACCTGATCCTCTCCACTGGCGGCGTGTCGGTGGGCGAGGCCGATCACCTCGGCCAGGTGCTGCGCGAGGAGGGCGAACTGGCCCTGTGGAAGCTGGCGATCAAACCGGGCAAGCCGCTCACCTGCGGGCATTTCCGTGGCGTACCGGTGCTTGGTCTGCCGGGCAATCCGGCCTCTACCCTGGTGACGTTCGCCCTGCTGGCCAGGCCCTACCTGTTACGCCGCCTCGGCGTGCAGCGGGTCGCGCCGCTGAGCGTCGAGGTCGCGGCCGGCTTCGCCTGGAGCAAGCCGGGCAAGCGCCGCGAGTACCTGCGCGCGCGCCTGGAAAACGGCCGCGCCGTGCTCTACCCGAACCAGAGTTCCGGCGTGCTGCGCAGCGCGGCCTGGGCTGATGGCCTGGTGGAGGTGCTGGAAGAGCGGAGCTATGCCGAAGGCGATGTGCTGCGTTTCATTCCGCTGAGCGAAGTGTTGGGCTAGGTCCGAGGCGCGGGTTTCACCCGCCCTACAGGCGCCCAGTAGGGCGGGTGAAACCCGCGCGGCCGATGCAGCAGTTCAGAGCGGCGCGCCCTTGCGCCGCTCGCGGTACTCGCCCGGGGTCATGCCGGTCCAGGCCTTGAAGCTGCGGTGGAAGGAGCGCGATTCGGTGAAGCCGAGGTAGCTGGCGATGTCCTGGATCGCCAGGTCGCTGCGCAGCAGGTAGTGCTCGGCCAGTTCCTGGCGCAGCTGATCGAGGATTTCCTGGTAGCTGGTGCCGGCCTGCTGCAGGTGGCGCTGCAGGGTGCGTACCGTCATGTGGAATTTCTCGGCGACCTTTTCCTTGCGTGGCAGGCCGTCCTTGAGCAGCAGGCGCAGGGCGTTCTTCACCCGTTGCGGCAGCGGCTCGTTGTCGTCCAGGCCGGCCATCATGGTCAGCGCGTGTTCTTCCAGGGTGCGCAGCAGGTTGGCGTCGGCCTGGCGCAGCGGGATGGCCAGGTAGTCCAGCGGCACCAGCAGGGCGTTGCACGGCTGGCCGAAGCGCACCGGGCAGCCGAAGAAGGCCTCGTAATCCTCCTGCGGCGCCTCGGCGGGGCGCTCATGCTCCAGCCAGACCTCGCGCGGCGACCTGTCCATGTCGGCGATCCAGCGCGCGTAGAGCATCCACGAGGCCAGCACGTTCTCCACCATGTGGCGGCGGATGCCGGCGCTCTCGTGGCGGCAGTTCCAGATCAGCCGTACATGGTCGCCGGCCATCTCCAGGCGGCTGGTGCCCATGTCGCCGACCAGTTTCTCGTAGGGCACGATGCGGCTCATGGCCTCGCCCAGGGTCGCGCAGTTCATGGTGATGTAGCCGAGCACGCTCCAGGAGCCCGGCTGCACGTAGCGCGCCGAATGCAGGCCGAACAGCGGGTCGCCGGAGACCTGCATCAGGTGCTGCAGCAGGCGCTCGTGGGCTTCGCTGGGGATGCGCCGGCCGTTGTCGGCCAGGTCTTCGAGGGTCACGCCAGCGGCGCTGCGCGCGGCCTCCAGGTCCAGGCCGAGGGCTTCGGCATGGCGCAGGTACTTGAGCAGGGCGGGAACCGAGGTATAGCCGAGGGTCAGCATGGTTTTCTTGTTGTTCTGCTTGTCATGATTGGCGACAGCCGCTGGCCCGATCCGACAGTGACCGGCGCGGGCGGCTGGCTAGTATAGGCAGCCATCGAGAATGACCGGAATAGTGGGAGCACGCATGCGACGTTGGAATGGATGGGGCGACGAGGCCACCGTGGTGGAGCTGCCGGCGCATGGCGCGGCCTTCCTGGAGAACCTGGTCGGCAGCGGGCAGCGCCTGAAGGATGCCACGCTCGAACAGGTACTGGCGCAGGTGCCCGAATCGCGTCTGAGCCTGCGTCATCCGCTGATCAGCGTCGATGCCGAAGTGCGCGTGCGCCACGCCCGCGGCCAGAGCCTGCCGGACTGGCTGGCCATGCGTTCCGGCGAGTTCGGCGTGTTCCCCGACGGTGTCGCCCTGCCGGAAACCGCCGCGCAGATCCGCGAGCTGCTGGCCTGGGCCAAGGAGCAGGACGCCATCGTCATCCCCTACGGTGGCGGCACCTCGGTGGCCGGGCACATCAACCCAGTCGAGTCCGCCAAGCCGGTGCTGACCCTGTCGCTGGAGCGCATGACCCAGCTGCTCGACCTCGACGAGCAGAGCCAGATCGCCACCTTCGGCCCCGGTGCCAACGGCCCGCAGGTGGAAGCGCAGCTGCACGCGCGCGGCTACACCCTTGGCCACTTCCCGCAGTCCTGGGAGCTGTCCACCCTCGGCGGCTGGGTCGCCAGCCGCTCCAGCGGCCAGCAGTCGCTGCGCTACGGGCGCATCGAGCAGCTGTTCGCTGGCGGCAAGGTCGAGACCTTCGCCGGCACCCTGGACATCCCGACCTTCCCGGCCTCGGCCGCCGGGCCGGACCTGCGCGAGCTGATCCTCGGCAGCGAAGGCCGCTTCGGCGTGATCTCCGAGGTCAAGGTGCGCGTCACCAAGCTGGCCGAGCAGGAGAAGTTCTTCGCCGTGTTCCTGCCCAGCTGGCAGCAGGCCCTGGCCGGGATCCGCGCCCTGGTCCAGGCACGCATCCCGCTATCCATGCTGCGCCTGTCCAACGCCATCGAGACCGAGACCCAGCTGGCCCTGGCCGGCCACCCCGAGCAGATCGCCCTGCTGGAGAAGTACCTGGCCCTGCGCGGCGCGCGCGCCGGCAAGTGCATGCTGACCTTCGGCGTCACCGGCAACCGCAGCCAGAATGCACTGTCGGTGAAGCAGGCGAAAAAGCTGCTGAAGAGCTTTGGCGGCGTGTTCACCGGCACCCTGCTGGGCAAGAAATGGGCGGAGAACCGCTTCCGCTTCCCCTACCTGCGCCACGGCCTGTGGGAGGCCGGCTACGCGGTGGATACCCTGGAGACGGCCACCGACTGGAACAACGTCGACCACCTGCTGAACCAGGTCGAGGCCAGTCTGCGCCAGGGCCTGGCGGAGGAGGGGGAGCGGGTCCACGTGTTCACCCACCTGTCGCACGTCTACGGCCAGGGTTCGAGCATCTACACCACCTACGTGTTCCGCCCGGGCGACAGCTACGCAACTACCCTGGCGCGCTGGACCAAGCTCAAGCGGGCGGCCAGCCAGACCATCGCCGCCAACCGCGGCACCATCAGCCACCAGCACGGCGTCGGTCGCGACCACGCGCCGTACCTGGCGGCGGAGAAGGGCGAGCTGGGCATGGCGGCGCTCAAGGCCATGGCGCAGCACTTCGACCCCGAACGCCGCTTGGCGCCCGGCGTGTTGCTGGAAGACTGAGATGAGCTGGAACGCGCAGTGGCGCGAAGCCGCGCTGCCCGAGCTGGCGGCGCGCGACTGGGACCTGATCGTCGTCGGCGGCGGCATCAGCGGCGCCGGCATCCTGCGCGAGGCGGCGCGACGTGGCTGGAGCTGCCTGCTGCTGGAGCAGCGCGATTTCGCCTGGGGCACCTCCAGCCGTTCGTCGAAGATGGTCCACGGCGGCCTGCGCTATATCGCCAAGGGCCAGCTGGGCCTGACACGCGACTCGGTGCGCGAGCGCCAGCGCCTGCTCGGCGAGGCGCCGGGGCTGGTCGATGTGCTGCCGTTCCTGTTCCCGCACTACCGTGGCAAGTTTCCCGGCCCCCGAGTGTTCGGCGGCCTGCTCGGCGTCTACGACGCCCTGGCTGGCCAGCGTCTGCACCGCTACCACCCGGCCGGCGAGCTGCGCTACCTGGCGCCGGGGCTGAACGATACGGAGCTGCTAGGCGGCACCCTGTTCACCGATGCGGTCACCGACGACGCGCGCCTGGTGATGCGTGTGCTGGGCGAGGCGCGGGCCGAGGGCGGCGAGGCGCTCAATGGCATGCGCGTGATCCAACTCAGTCGCGACGGCGAGCGGGTGAACGGCCTGGTCGCCGAGGACAGCGAAAGCGGCCGGCGTTTCAGCTTCCGCGCCCGCGCCGTGGCCCAGGCTACCGGTGCCTGGGCTGACGAGCTGCGCCAGAAGAGCGGCCTGGAACATATCCGCCCGCTGCGCGGTAGCCATCTGCTGCTGCCGGCCTGGCGCCTGCCGGTGGCCCAGGCCATCAGCTTTATGCACCCGGAAGATGGCAGACCCGTCTTCGTGTTTCCCTGGGAAGGCGCCACGGTGATCGGCACCACCGACCTGGACCATGGCGAGGCGCTGAATCGCGACGCGCGGATCACGGAGGATGAGGTCGAGTACCTGCTGGCGGCCTGCGCCAGCGTGTTCCCGCATGCCAAGGTCGGTCGCGCCGACGTGCTGTCTACCTGGGCCGGCGTGCGCCCGGTGGTTAGCGAGGGCGAAAGCACCGGCAAGAAGCCGTCGGACGAGAAGCGCGAGCACGCCCTATGGGTCGAGTCCGGCTGCGTGACCCTGGCCGGCGGCAAGCTGACCACCTTCCGCCTGCTGGCCCTGGAAGTGCTGCGCGCCTGTGCGCCGATGCTCGGGCGCGAGGTGGCGGATGTGGGCCAGGCGCTATTCCATGCCGCGCCGCCAGTGGCGCTGCCCGGCCTGAGCCTGAGCCAACAGCGCCGCCTGGCCGGGCGCCATGGCCAGGCGCTGCCGCGTCTGGCTGCGCTGATTGGCGAGCTGGGTAGCGAGTGCATCGGCGCCAGCACCACGCTTTGGGCCGAGCTGGCCCTGGCCTGTGACGACGAACTGGTGCTGCAGCTGGACGACCTGCTGCTGCGCCGCACCCGTATCGGCCTGCTGCTGGCGGGTGGCGCTGCCGCCGAGCTGCCGCGCATCCGCGCCCTGTGCCAGCCGCGCCTGGGCTGGAGCGATGCGCGCTGGGACGAACAACAACAACGCTATCTGGCGCTCTGGCGCCAGTGCTACAGCCTGCCGGGTGAATCTTCGTGAGCGAACAACGCTATCTGCTGGCCATCGACAACGGCACCCAGAGCGTGCGCGCGTTGCTCTTCGACCTGGCCGGCAACCTGGTCGGCAAGGGCAAGGTGGAGCTGGAACCCTACTATTCCGAGCATCCCGGCTGGGCCGAGCAGGACCCGGAATACTACTGGCGCAGCCTCGGCGAGGCCTGTCGGCAGCTGTGGGCCAGCGTCGACATCGATAAAAGCCAGATTGCCGGTGTGTCGCTGACTACCCAGCGCGGCACCCTGATCAATGTCGACGCGGCCGGTAAGCCGCTGCGCCCGGCCATCCTCTGGCTCGACCAGCGCCGCGCCGACGTGGCGGGTCGCATGCAGGGCCCCTGGGGCTGGCTGTTCAAGCTGATCCGCGAAGAGGAGACCATCGACTACTTCCGCAGCCAGGCCGAAGCCAACTGGATCGCCCAGCAGCAGCCGGATATCTGGGCGCGCACGCACAAGTTCCTGCTGCTGTCGGGGTTCCTCACCCACCGCCTGTGCGGCCGCTTCGCCGACTCGGTGGGCAGCTGCGTGGCCTACCTGCCGTTCGACTATAAGCGCCTGTGCTGGGCCAAGCCGAGCGACTGGAAGTGGCAGGCGATTCCGGTGCGCCAGGACATGCTGCCGGAGCTGGTCAAGCCGGGCGAGCGTATTGGCGCCATCAGCGTCGAGGCCAGCCGGCACACGGGCATTCCCGAGGGCCTGCCGCTGATCGCCGCCGCTTCGGACAAGGCCTGCGAGGTGATCGGCGCCGGCGGCGTGGAGCCGAGCACGGCCTGCCTGTCCTACGGCACCACGGCGACCATCAACACCACCCGCAGCCAGTATCTGGAAACCATCCCGCTGATCCCGCCGTACCCGGCGGCGATTCCCGACCACTACAACACCGAGGTCATGGTGTTTCGCGGCTTCTGGATGGTCAGCTGGTTCAAGGAGCAGTTCGGCCATGCCGAGCGCCAGCGTGGCCTGGAGCTGGGGGTGGAGGCCGAGACGCTGTTCGACGAGCTGGTCGAGAGCGTGCCGCCGGGCTCCATGGGTCTGATGTTGCAGCCGTTCTGGTCGCCGGGCATCCGCGAGCCAGGGCTGGAGGCCAAGGGCTCGATCATCGGCTTCGGCGACGTGCACACCCGTGCGCACCTCTACCGCGCCATCCTCGAAGGCCTGGCCTATGCGCTGCGCCAGGGGCGCGAGAAGATCGAGCGGCGCTCCGGCACGCGCATCCAGCGTTTGCGCATCTCCGGCGGCGGCTCGCAGAGCGATGCGGCCATGCAGCTGACTGCCGACATCTTCAACCTGCCGGCCGAGCGCCCGCACCTGTACGAGACATCCGGCCTCGGCGCGGCCATCGACTGCGCCGTCGGCCTCGGCCTGCACCCGGACTTCCCCAGCGCCATCGCCGCCATGACCCGGGTCGGCAAGGTGTTCCAGCCCAACCCACAGGCCGTGGCGGTGTACGAGCGGCTGTACCGCGAGGTCTACCTGCGCATGTATCAGCAGCTGAGGCCTTTGTACCGCAGCATTCGCGAGATCACCGGCTACCCGGCTTAACCATTGCCTAGTCGCTGCGCGGCGTCGGAAACTGCCGCGGTATGACTGCCGACAGGGATGTGCATGAAGATCGTATGGGGTTTGGTAATCGGGATCTCGATCCTGCATTACGCGGTGATGGGTTACGCGGGCGACTACCCCTCGCGTGAGGCGGAGAACCTGATGAGCTGGGCCTTCGCCCTGATGTTGGCCTACTGGTGCCTGGCGGATGCCAAGCGGCGTGGCTATCACCGCCCCTATGAGTTTGGCGCCTTTCTATTCTTCCTCTGGCCAGTGGTTCTACCGGCCTATCTGCTACATACCCGTGGCTGGCGTGGCCTGCCGCTCTGTGCTGGTCTATTCGTACTTGCCCTCCTGCCCTGGTTGAGTGGGGTTGCGGCGTATTACGCATACTGAAAAGCGCAGGGCTTTGGCGAGGGCACTTCATTCATCGGTGGCGGTCTGCTGTATTCGAGCAAGGGAGAGGATATGGCTACAGAGCGCAAGGCACTGTTGATCCTGCATGGCAAGCAGGCGCAGAACGAGGAGGTGCGCGCCGCCGTGCTGGCGTTGCGCGAACGCGGCTGGCAGTTGGCCGTGCGCCTGACCTGGGAGGGTGGAGATGCGGCGCGCCTGGTGCAGGAAGCGCTGGCTGCCGGCTATCCCACCCTGATCGCCGGCGGTGGTGACGGTACTCTGCGCGAAGTGGCGGAGGCCATGGCCCTGGCCCGTAGCGAGGCATCCCTGGCGCTGCTGCCGCTGGGCACTGCCAATGATTTCTGCCGTGCCGCCGGTATTCCGCTGCTGCCGGCTGAGGCGCTGGCGCTGCTGGAATGCGAGCCGCGCCCGATCGACCTCGGCGAGGTGGATGGCCAGCTGTTCCTCAATATGGCCACCGGCGGCTTCGGCTCCAGGGTGACCGCCAATACCTCGGAAGAACTTAAGAAACTGCTGGGTGGCGCCGCCTATTTCCTTACCGGGCTGAGCCGCTTTGCCGAGGTACATTCGGCGTTCGGGCGCTTCGGTGGGCCCGGTTTCGCCTGGGAGGGTGATTTCCTCGCCCTGGGCATTGGCAACGGGCGCCAGGCCGGCGGCGGCCATGTGCTCTGCCCGCAGGCGCAGGTAGACGACGGCCTGCTCGACGTGTGCATCGTGCCGGCGTCGCAGGATGTGGTGGGTACCCTGGGGACGCTGCTGTCCGGCGGCATTCTCGGCCTGGAGGCGGTGTCCGTCAGTGCACGCCTGCCCTGGCTGGAGGTCGAGGCCCCGGAAGGGCTGGACATCAATCTGGATGGCGAACCGCTGGAGAGTCGTCACCTGCGTTTCGCGGCGCGGCCTGGAGCGCTGCGCGTGCACCTGCCAGACTCCTCGCCGCTGCTCGGCGGTGGCGCTGGCGGGGTGCCTGCGGCATGATGGCTTGAGGCCATGATCTGCAGTTTCTGAACAACTGGCCGATAGCAGCTAGACTCGATTCAAACATGAGGAAAATTCGATGGCCGGCATTCTCGATACAGTGGATCAGCGCACCCAACTGGTGGGCGAGAACCGCCTGGAGATCCTCATGTTCCGCCTGGCGGGGCGTCAGCTGTTCGCCATCAACGTGTTCAAGGTGCAGGAAGTCCTGCAGCTGCCCAAACTGACCCTGATGCCGCACCGTCACCCCTATGTCTGCGGCGTGGTCAACCTGCGCGGCCAGACCCTGCCGGTAATCGACCTGTCCCAGGCCATCGGCATGCGCCCGCTGACGCCCAACGAGAACAGCACCATCATCGTCACCGAGTACAACCGCTCGGTACAGGCCTTCCTGGTCGGCGGTGTGGACCGCATCCTCAACCTCAACTGGGAATCCATCCTGCCGCCGCCGGGTGGAGCGGGGCGCCAGCACTATCTCACCGCCATTACCAAGGTGGACGACCAGATCGTCGAGATCATCGACGTGGAGAAGGTGCTTTCGGAGATCGCGCCGATGAGTACCAAGGTCTCCGACGAGAAGCTGGCCGACCCGCTGCTGGCCAAGGCGGTCGGCCGCGAGGTGCTGCTGGTGGATGACTCCAGCGTGGCCCTCAACCAGCTGCGCGAGACCATGTCTCAGCTGGGACTGCGTACACATTCGGCCAGCGACGGCCTCAAGGCTCTGCAGTTGTTGAAGAAATGGGCCGACAGCGGCGAGGTGATGACCGACAAGCTGCTGATGATCTTCACCGACGCCGAAATGCCGGAGATGGATGGCTACCGCCTGACCACCGAGATTCGCAACGACCCGCGCCTCAAGGATCTCTACGTGGTGCTGCACACCTCGCTGTCCGGCAGTTTCAACGAAGCGATGGTGAAGAAGGTCGGCTGCGACAACTTCCTCTCCAAGTTCCAGCCGGACAAGCTGGTCGACGTGATCCACCAGCGCCTCGAACTCGATCGCTGATCGCCAGACTTGAGCGCCTCGTGCGCTCCCCGTATAACCGGCATTTCTAGATCCCAGGATGCCGGTCCCATGCAACTCTCCGCTCTCTACCGATACCCGCTGAAGTCCGCCCGTGGCGAAAGCCTGACCCAATCGCCGCTGGAGGCGCTGGGCTTGCGCGGTGACCGGCGCTGGATGCTGGTGGAGCCGGAGAGCGGGCGCTTCCTCACCCAGCGCCTGTTGCCGCAGATGAGCCAGCTGAGCGCGCTGTACAACGCAGACGGCGGCCTGAACCTGAGTGCGCCCGGCTTCGGCAGCCTCAAGGTGGCACTGCCGCAGCCGGACCAGGATCTGCGTGGCGTGACTGTCTGGCGCGACAGCCTGCGCGTGCCGGATGCCGGTGATGCGGCGGCCGAATGGCTGAGCGCCTTCATCGGTCGGCCCTGCCGCCTGGTGCAGGTGCCGGAGGCGCGCGCCCGCCAGGTCGACACCGGCTATGCCCAGCCGGGTGACAAGGTGGCGTTCTCCGACGGTTTCCCCCTGCTGCTGATCGGCCAGGCCTCGCTGGATGACCTGTCGGCGCGGGTCGGCCGGCCGCTGGAGATGCTGCGCTTTCGTCCTAACCTGGTGATCGAGGGCAGCGCGCCCTACGCCGAGGACGGCTGGAAGCGCATCCGCATCGGCGAGCTGGAGTTCGAGGTTGCCAAGGGCTGCAGCCGTTGCATCCTCACCACCATCGATCCGCAGACCGGCGAGCGCAACGCTGACCGCGAGCCGCTGAGTACCCTGAAGACCTACCGCGAGCGCGACGGTGATGTGTATTTCGGCCAGAACCTGCTGCCACGCGGTTTCGGCGAGCTGCGCGTGGGCATGCCGGTGGAAGTGCTGGAGTAAGGTGGTGTGTAAATGAAAAGGGCGCCTTGAGCGCCCTTTTTGTTTACTGATCGTCGAAGAAGCGCTCGTGCCAGTCCACCAGCTTCTGCGGCGAGCCGAGCTTCTGGCCGTAGATCACCGAGTAGGACAGCACGTTCTGCACGTACTGACGGGTCTCGTCGAACGGAATGTTCTCCACCCACACGTCGAACGCCAAGTGGTCGGCGCCGCGCAGCCACTGGCGCACGCGGCCGGGACCGGCGTTGTAGGCGGCGGAGGCGAGCACCCGGTTGCCATTGAACTGGCCGTGCACCTGGCTCAGGTAGGCGGCACCGAGCTGGATGTTCTTCTCCGGCGCCAGGGCCTGTTTGGGGTCGGCCAGCGGGATGCCGAACTTGCGTGCGGTCTCCTTGGCGGTGCCCGGCATCAGCTGCATCAGGCCCATGGCGCCGACCGGCGAGCGGGCGTCGGCCATGAAGGCGCTCTCCTGGCGGGTGATGGCGAACACCCAGCTGGAGTGCAGGCCGCGCAGCTTGGCCTGCTGGGTCAGGCTGCTCTTGTGCGCCATGGGGAAGCGGATATCCAGGTCATCCCAGTACTGCGCCTGGCTGATGGTGCGGATAGCCGGGAAGTACCAGCCCTTGTCGTAGGCCAGTTTGGCCTGGGCGACCATTTCGTCGCGGCTGAACAGGCGGCTGACGTGGTACCACTCGCGGCGACCGTCGACGATCTGGCCGCGATCGTGGAACTCCAGGGCGCGACGGATGCCTGCCGTGTTGCGCACTTTCTGCATCACCTGCGGATTGATGGGCATCGGCTTGTGGTTGAGGCTGTAGGGCACCTCGATGCGGTCGGCGGCGAGGAAGCCGTAGAAGTCGCGCTCCTTGGCCAGCGGCTGGTACAGGGCGACGGCCTGCTGGCCCTGGGGTTGGGCCAGTTGCAGGCTGCGCGCCTGCCAGTAGCGCCAGCGACTGGTGGTGGCGAGGGGGCTCGGCATGCGACTGGTCAGCTGGTAGGCCTCGTCCCAGCGACCGTGGCGCAACAGCAGGCGCGCACGCCATTCGGAGACGGTGTTGTCGCGCAGCTCCGGGTCGTATTGGGCCATGACCTTGAGCGCGCGGATATCGAAGCGCTTGGCCAGGGTCAGGCCGATTTCGCGGGCGATGGCGACCTTTTCCTCGGCGGAGAAGGGCAGTTTGCCGGCATAGACGTCCAGCAGGCTCAGGGCCTTTTCCGGATCCTGGCGTGCCAGGCGACGCAGGCCGAGGCCGGCGGCGTCGGCCATGTAGCGATCGGCCGGGGCGAAACGTGCGGTCTGGCTCATCATCTGCGGCCTCTGCGCCGCATCGAGCATCAGCTGGCCCTGCTTGCCGAGGTTGGGCAGGCCCTTGATCAGGTAGCTGGCCAGGCCGTAGTTGCGCGCCTCGGCGGCCAGCTTGGCGCGCTGCCAGCGGCGATCCTCGTTGAGCTGGCCATCGGCGCGCCAGGTGCTGAACAGCGTGTCGCAGGCCTCGGGCTGGGATTTGCCGACCAGCCACAGCTTCTCGGCGGCGACCCGGGCTTCGGCTTTCATGCCCTGTTTGTACAGGTACTGGCCATACAGGCAGTCCAGTTCAGTGAAGTTGAGCTTGGGGTCGTAGTGGTTGGCGAAGGTCTGCCACTCGCCGCGCTCGGCCAGCCAGCGCAGCCAGCGCAGTTTCATCCAGCCGGCCTGGGGCAGGTCGCCGTGCTCGGTGAGAAACGCCTCGATCTCGTCGTTGCTGGCCCATTTCAGGCGGGTGGTGAGCTCGTCGTAGGCCAGGTAGGGCTCCAGCGGATAGTCACGCAGGGCATTGGCGTAGCGCAGGTAAGGGCCCTTGTCGCCCTTGGCCAGGGCGCGCTTGGCTTCGTCATACATCTGCCGCTGCTGGGCCAGATTGGCGGCCTGAGCGCTGGCGAGGCCGAGGGAGCAGGAAAGGAACGCGGAAAGCAGGCAGAACAGAGGGCGGCGCATGACACATCCGGACAGAGAAAACGAAATGGAGCTTTCGCCTAGCTTAGCCTGACTAAGCAGCAGAATGGCACCGCAGCGTGCGACAACGCGCCAGCATTGGGCCAGCTCAACTCGGTTAGAATGCGCGCCTGTTCACGAAGGTGGTAGTCATGACCCTGCTCAAGTTTTCCGATGTTTCCCTGGCCTACGGCGCAATGCCCCTGCTGGACGGGGTGTCCTGGCAGATAGCCCGGGGAGAGCGGGTGTGCATCATCGGCCGCAACGGCACCGGCAAGTCGAGCATGCTGCGCCTGGTCAAGGGCGAGCAGATGCCCGATGACGGCGAAATCTGGCGCGCGCCGGCGCTGAAGATCGGCGAGCTGCCGCAGGAGTTGCCGCGTGCCGACGAGCGCACGGTATTCGATGTGGTGGCCGAGGGCCTGGCCGGGGTCGGCGAGCTGCTGGCGCGCTATCACCACCTGAGCCAGAACATCCAGGGCGAGGACGATCTCAACCAGCTGATGCATGTCCAGCAGGAGCTGGAGGCGAAGGATGGCTGGCGCCTGCAACAGCTGGTCGACAGCACCCTGAGCCGCCTGCAGCTGCCGGCCGACAAGACCCTGGCCGAGCTCTCCGGTGGCTGGCGCCGCCGCGTGCTGCTGGCCCAGGCGCTGGTCTCCGAACCGGACCTGCTGCTGCTCGACGAGCCGACCAACCACCTGGACATCGGTGCCATCGCCTGGCTGGAAGAGGCGCTGAAGGACTTCGCCGGCGCCGTGCTGTTCATCACCCACGACCGTTCCTTCCTGCAGAACCTGGCCACGCGCATTCTCGAGCTGGACCGTGGCGGGCTGATCGACTGGAACGGCGACTACGCCAGCTTCCTGGTGCACAAGGAGCAGCAACTGGCCGCCGAGGAAACCGCCAACGCGCTGTTCGACAAGCGTCTGGCCCAGGAAGAGGTGTGGATTCGCCAGGGCATCAAGGCCCGCCGCACCCGCAACGAGGGCCGCGTACGCGCGCTCAAGGCGATGCGCCAGGAACGCAGCGAGCGCCGCGAGCGCCAGGGCAAGGCCAACATCCAGCTGGAGTCGGCGGAGAAGTCCGGCAAGCAGGTGATAGTGGCGGAAAATGTCAGTTTTGCGCACGCAGGGGGACCTACCCTGATCCGCGACTGCTCGCTGGTGCTGCAGCGCGGCGACCGCATCGGCCTGCTCGGGGCCAACGGAACCGGCAAGACCACGCTGCTGAAACTGCTGCTTGGCGACCTGCAGCCCACTAGTGGCACGATAGTGGCAGGGACGAAGATCGAAGTGGCGTATTTCGATCAGCTGCGCCATCAGCTGGAGCCGGAAAAGACGGTGATCGACAACGTCGCGGAAGGTCGCGACTTCATCAGCATCGATGGTCAGAGCCGCCACGTGCTGAGCTATCTGGGTGACTTCCTGTTCAGTCCGCAGCGGGCACGTACGCCGGTCAAGGCGTTGTCCGGTGGCGAGAGGGCGCGCCTGTTACTGGCTAAGCTGTTCAGCAAACCGGCCAACCTGCTGGTGCTGGACGAGCCGACCAACGACCTGGACGTGGAAACCCTCGAGCTGCTCGAGGAGGTTCTGCTGAATTTCCCCGGCACCGTGCTGATGGTCAGCCACGACCGGGCCTTCCTCGACAACGTGGTGACCAGCACGCTGGTCTTCGAGGGCGAAGGCAGGGTGCGCGAGTACGTCGGCGGCTACCAGGACTGGTTGCGCCAGGGCGGTTCGCCACGCCTGCTGGGTGTTGGCGAGAGCAAGTCGGGCAAGGCGGAGCTGAGCGCAGTGGCACCCGCTGCGCCGGTGACAGAGACAGTGAAAGAGGCGGCTCCGGCCGCGAAGAAGCTCAGCTACAAGCTGCAGCGAGAGCTGGAGGCCATTCCCGGGCAGATCGACGCCCTGGAGGCCCAGCTGGCAGAACTGCAGGGGCAGATCGCCGATCCGGCCTTCTACCAGCAGGCACCGACCATTACCGGGCCGGTGCTGCAGCGCCTGCAGAGCCTGCAAGAGGAGTTGGACCAGTTGCTGGAGCGCTGGGCCGAATTGGAAGCCTAAAACGCTTGTCGGAGACATGCATGGCGATTGAGTACCGCATCACCCTGGATGACAACCATCAGTTCAGCTACAGGATCGAGCTGGACCGTCAGTACGACCCCCAGGGTGCCGAGGCGACGCCGAAGTGGACGCGCCTGGAAAACAATCAGTGCAGCAACTGCCCACTGAAGAAGGATGAATTCAGCCGCTGCCCGGCAGCGGTCGACCTGCACCGGGTGATTGAGGACTTCCAGGGCCTGCCGGCCTTCAAGAAGGCCCAGGTGTGGGTGCGTACGCCGGAGCGCGAGTACAGCAAGCAGGTTGGCCTGGAAGAGGGGCTGCGCTCGCTGCTCGGGGTGATCATGGCGACCAGTGCCTGCCCGGTGCTGGGCAAGCTCAAGCCGATGGCGCACAACCACCTGCCGTTCGCCAGCAGCCAGGAATTCATCCTGCGCACCATTTCGCTGTACCTGACCCGGCAGTACTTCTGTGGGATGCAAATAAAGTTTCATCCTTAGAAATAAAGTGTCATCCCGAGCAATCGGGTTCTGGCCTTGTCCGCCCCCTGGAACCCCCAATGATTGCGGCCTGCAAGGCCGCAATCAGGGAGGAAATTAGCAAGGTCACAATAGAAATCAACGACTTACGATTTCAGGTAAGGATGACACTTTATTCGCATGGCTCCGGGGTTTTCCGACCATTTGAAGGCCGCTGCGAGGCATTAGGATGAGGCTTTAGGTACAGGTCGGGCAGTGAGCTTCCCAGCCAGCCCAGCAAATCGTTCCCGTTAGGATGAAACTTTATTTGCATCCCACAACTTCAACTTCCGCGAGGGGCGCCTCGCCGACTGGGAGCTCAAGGGGCTGGTCAAGCAGTTCCAGCAGCTGCAGCTGGTCAACCAGGCGTTCTGGCAGCGCATTCACGATGTCTGCGAAGGGGATTCCAACCTCAAGGCCTTCCTCACCTTCTTCTCCATGTCGTCGAGCATGACGGTGTCGATGGAGACCCAGCTGCAGAAGATCCGCCCGCTGGTCATGAGCGCCGGCGACGTTCCGGAGTGAGTTGCAGGGCCCGTTGCCGGGCCCGGCGTTATTCCTTGGTTTTCTTCAGGCGCACCGCCAGCACGTCGCACGGGGCGCCGTGCAGCACGTCGTTGGCGGTGGAGCCCAGCAGCAGGGCGAGGCCGTGGCGGCCGTGACTGCCCACCACGATCAGGTCGCAGCCCTGTTCCTCGGCCAGTCGATGCAGCTCCTGACGCGGCTGGCCGTAGGCCAGGTGGCGCTGCTCGGCGCCCAGTTGCGGGTAGCGCCCGGCAAAGCTCTGCAGGCGCTCGCGGGCCTGGTCGAACTGCTGCTGCTGGAGCAGTGACAGGTCCATCGGGACGTCGCCGCCGAACGCCATGGCCATGGGCTCGACGATGTGCACCAGTGCGGCCTTGGCGCCGCTGCTGGCGGCGATGGCCAGGGCACGCTCGACGACCGGGTGGCATTCGTCAGTCAGGTCGATGGCAATCAGGATGTGCTGGTAGGGCATGGTGAATTTCCTCCACTCCAGTGGGCATGCTTGCAGTAAGTTCTGCTTCCTTCATAACACAGACCCTAGCAGTAACAAGAGAGAGATATGACCTGGTGGATAGTGCTTTTGCTCGTCGGTGCGGCCCTCAGTCCGCTGGTATGGCTGCGCCCCTCGCCGCAGCAGCGCGGGCAGATGGAATTGCGCCTGGCCGCGCGGCGCCTGGGGCTTGGCATGCAGCTGGGGCAGCAGCAGTGGCCGCACTGGCTGGAGAAACAGCCGCCGGAACGCTGTGCCCAGTACCATCGGGGGCGCCGCGCGGGGCGCAGTGACAGCTGGAGCTACTGGCAGGTCGCGCCGGGACAGTGGTGCAACCAGTGGCGCGAGCCCTGCGCCGATGCGGCCATGCTGGAACGCCTGCAGGCCTTGCCGGCGGACGTCTACAAGGTCGAGGCCACCCCGCAGATGATTTCCCTGTTCTGGGGCGAGCGCGGCGGCGAAGAGGAGCTGCGGGCCGTGGCGGCATTGCTGGCGCAACTGGCCTGATGGCATTTGCTTATTGACATTATTCAGCTGCTGAATGCTGGTGCCAGAGGGCTTGAGCGGCCATGCGTGACCCTGCGGCAGCTTCTGGTCATCGAGTGGCTCTGCACCCATTCGGGGCTTCTGCGACGGGCAATTGACAATTGCCGGGTTTTCACTGAATGTACGCCCACCCAAATCAAACGGGCGTATGAATTGAGCGATCTGCCCCTATGGCAGCGCCTTTACAGCCCGATTATCGCGTCGGCGGGTGTGTCGGATCGATTGGGACTATGCTCGACGGCTCTGTGCCTAGAGCGGCCCCGGCCGGTTGGCTCCGATGTGTACAGTTCAGCTTCCATACCGTGGAGATCAGTTGATGATTTACGAAGGTAAAGCCATCACGGTTAAGGCTCTTGAGGGCGGCATCGTCGAATTGAATTTCGACCTCAAGGGTGAGTCCGTTAACAAGTTCAACCGTCTCACCCTGACCGAGCTGCGTCAGTCCGTGGATGCCATCAAGGCCGACGGTTCGATCAAGGGCGTAATCGTCACCAGCGGCAAAGACGTGTTCATCGTCGGCGCCGACATCACCGAATTCGTCGACAACTTCAAGCTGCCCGACGAAGAGCTGGTTGCCGGCAACCTCGAAGCCAACAAGATCTTCAGCGATTTCGAAGACCTGGCCGTTCCGACCGTTATCGCCATCAACGGCATCGCCCTGGGCGGCGGTTTCGAAATGTGCCTGGCCGGTGACTACCGTGTCGCCGCCGAGAGCGCCAAGATCGGCCTGCCGGAAGTCAAGCTGGGCATCTACCCGGGCTTCGGCGGCACCGTCCGTCTGCCGCGCGTGATCGGTACCGACAACGCCATCGAGTGGATTGCTTCCGGTAAGGAAAGCAAGGCCGCCGACGCCCTGAAAGTAGGTGCCGTCGACGCCGTCGTCGCTCCTGCCAAGCTTAAGGACGCCGCTCTGGACCTGGTCAAGCGCGCCATCTCCGGCGAGCTGGACTACAAGGCCAAGCGTCAGCCCAAGCTGGAAAAGATCAAGCTCAATGCCATCGAGCAGATGATGGCCTTCGAAACCGCCAAAGGTTTCGTCGCTGGCCAGGCCGGCCCGAACTACCCGGCTCCGGTCGAGGCCATCAAGACCATCCAGAAAGCCGCCAACTTCGGTCGCGACAAGGCTCTGGAAGTCGAGGCCGCTGGCTTCGTCAAGCTGGCCAAGACCTCCGTTGCCGAAAGCCTGATCGGTCTGTTCCTGAATGACCAGGAGCTGAAGAAGAAGGCCAAGCAGCACGACGAGATCGCCCGCGACGTGAAACTGGCCGCCGTACTCGGCGCCGGCATCATGGGTGGCGGTATCGCCTACCAGTCGGCTTCCAAAGGCACTCCGATCCTGATGAAGGATATCCGCGAAGAGGGTATCCAGATGGGTCTGAACGAGGCCTCCAAGCTGCTCGGCAAGCGCGTCGAAAAAGGCCGCATGACTCCGGCCAAGATGGCCGAAGCCCTCAACGCCATTCGCCCGACCATGTCCTACGGTGACTTCGGTGCCGTCGACATCGTGGTCGAAGCCGTGGTCGAGAACCCGAAGGTCAAGCAGATCGTGCTGGCCGAGGTGGAAGGCGTGGTGAAGGAAGATGCCATCCTGGCTTCCAACACCTCCACCATCTCGATCAACCTGCTGGCCAAGGCCCTCAAGCGTCCGGAAAACTTCGTCGGCATGCACTTCTTCAACCCGGTGCACATGATGCCGCTGGTTGAGGTCATCCGTGGCGAGAAGTCCAGCGACGTGGCCGTTGCCACCACCGTGGCCTACGCCAAGAAGATGGGCAAGAACCCGATCGTGGTCAACGACTGCCCGGGCTTCCTGGTCAACCGCGTGCTGTTCCCGTACTTCGGTGGCTTCTCCAAGCTGCTGGGCTTCGGTGTCGACTTCGTGCGCATCGACAAGATCATGGAGAAGTTCGGCTGGCCCATGGGCCCGGCCTACCTGTCCGACGTGGTCGGCATCGACACCGGCCACCATGGCCGTGACGTGATGGCTGAAGGCTTCCCGGATCGTATGGGCGTTGAAGGCAAGACCGCCGTCGACGTGATGTACGAAGCCAATCGCCTGGGTCAGAAGAACGGCAAGGGCTTCTACGCCTACGAGACCGACAAGCGCGGCAAGCCGAAGAAAGTCTCCGACCCGGCCGCCTACGAGCTGCTGAAGTCGATCGTCGTCGAGCAGCGTGAGCTGAGCGACGAAGACATCATCAACTTCATGATGATCCCGCTGTGCCTGGAAACCGTTCGTTGCCTGGAAGACGGTATCGTCGAAACCGCAGCTGAGGCCGACATGGGCCTGATCTACGGTATCGGCTTCCCTCCCTTCCGCGGTGGTGCTCTGCGTTACATCGATTCCATCGGTGTGGCCGAGTTCGTCGCCCTGGCCGACAAGTACGCCGAGCTGGGCGCCCTGTACCACCCGACCGCCAAGCTTCGTGAAATGGCCGCCAAGGGCCAGAAGTTCTTCGGTTAATCGCGCAGCGAACAGAGCGAGAGTAGAAATATGAGCCTGAATCCGAGAGACGCAGTCATTGTCGACTTCGGTCGTACCCCGATGGGTCGTTCCAAGGGCGGCATGCACCGCAACACCCGTGCCGAGACCATGTCGGCACACCTGATCAGCGGCGTCCTGGCGCGTAACACCAAGCTGGACCCGGCTGAAGTCGAAGACGTGATCTGGGGTTGCGTCAACCAGACCCTGGAGCAGGGCTGGAACATCGCGCGCATGGCGTCGCTGATGACCCAGATCCCGCACACCAGCGCCGGCCAGACCGTCAGCCGTCTGTGCGGTTCTTCCATGAGCGCCCTGCACACCGCCGTGCAGGCCATCCAGACCGGCAACGGCGACGTATTCGTCGTCGGCGGTGTGGAGCACATGGGCCACGTTGGCATGATGCACGGCGTCGATCCGAACCCGCACCTGTCCCTGTACGCCGCCAAGGCGTCGGGCATGATGGGTCTGACCGCCGAGATGCTGGGCAAGATGCATGGCATCAGCCGCGAGCAGCAGGATGCCTTCGGTGAGCGTTCGCACCGTCTGGCGCACAAGGCCACCGTCGAAGGCAAGTTCAAGGATGAAATCATCCCGATGCAAGGCTACGACGAGAACGGCTTCCTGAAGGTGTTCGACTTCGACGAAACCATTCGTCCGGAGACCACCCTGGAAAGCCTGGCGGCCCTGAAGCCGGCGTTCAACCCGAAAGGCGGCACCGTGACTGCAGGTACTTCCTCGCAGATCACCGACGGCGCTTCCTGCATGATCGTCATGAGTGCCCAGCGCGCTCAGGATCTGGGCATCCAGCCGATGGCCGTGGTTCGCGCCATGGCGGTGGCCGGTGTCGATCCTGCGATCATGGGCTACGGTCCGGTTCCGTCCACTCAGAAGGCACTGAAGCGTGCCGGCCTGACCATGGACGACATCGACTTCGTCGAGCTGAACGAAGCCTTCGCCGCCCAGGCTCTGCCGGTGCTGAAGGACCTGAAACTCCTCGACAAGATGGAGCAGAAGGTCAACCTGCACGGTGGCGCCATCGCCCTGGGTCACCCGTTCGGCTGCTCCGGTGCGCGTATCTCCGGCACCCTGCTCAACGTGATGAAGCAGAACGGCGGTACTCTGGGCGTGTCCACCATGTGTGTGGGTCTCGGCCAGGGCATCACCACCATCTTCGAACGCATCTAAGCGTTAGTCGATGCGAAGACCGGGGCCTGGTGCCCCGGTTTTTGTTTTTCAGGAGAACTCCCATGCAACTGCAACCCGGTCTCTACCGCCACTACAAGGGTCCGCAGTACCGCGTGTTCGGTACCGCGCGCCATTCGGAAAGCGAGGAGTGGCTGGTGGTCTATCAGGCGCTCTATGGCGATTTCGGCCTGTGGGTGCGGCCACTGGAGATGTTCTGTGGCACGGTCGAACTGGACGGCGAGACGGTGCCGCGCTTTGCTCTGATCGAGGCCGAACCGGCAGTGATCGGGCAGGGGGCTGCTGGGAATCGCGCTTGACCGCAACTCGGCAGCCACTATATATAGCGGTGCCTTGATAGGCTCCCGCCGCTTATTCTTTCTTTTTCGTATTCAGGAATTCTCCAGTCCATGGGCAAATCGCTGGTCATCGTGGAATCCCCGGCCAAGGCCAAGACCATCAACAAGTACCTGGGCAACCAGTTTGTGGTGAAGTCGAGCATCGGCCATATTCGTGACCTGCCCACCAGCGGTTCCGCCAGTGCCAACAAGGAGCCAGTAAAGCGCGGCAAGGCTGCGGCCGCCGAGGCGCCGGCCCTGTCGCCCAAGGAGAAGGCCAAGCGTCAGCTGTTCGCGCGCATGGGCGTCGATCCCGAGCATGGCTGGAAAGCCAAGTACGAGATCCTGCCCGGCAAGGAGAAGGTGATCGAGGAATTGCGCCGCCTGGCCAAGGATGCCGACACCATCTACCTCGCAACCGACTTGGACCGCGAAGGAGAGGCCATCGCCTGGCACCTGCGCGAGGCCATCGGCGGTGACGACAGCCGTTACAAGCGCGTGGTGTTCAACGAGATCACCAAGAAGGCCATTCAGGAGGCCTTCTCCCAGCCCGGCGAGCTGGACATCAACCGCGTCAACGCGCAGCAGGCACGTCGCTTCCTCGATCGCGTGGTGGGCTACATGGTCTCGCCGCTGCTGTGGGCCAAGATCGCCCGTGGCCTCTCCGCCGGTCGCGTGCAGTCGGTGGCGGTGAAGCTGGTGGTGGAGCGCGAGAAGGAAATCCGCGCCTTCGTCCCGGAAGAATACTGGGAAGTGCACGCTGACCTGGGCACCGCCAAGAGCGACAAGGTGCGCTTCGAGGTGGTCCGCGAGAACGGCGAGGCCTTCAAGCCGCTGAATGAAGCACAGGCCATGGCGGCGCTGGAGAAGCTCAAGGCCTCCAGCTACAGCGTGGTCAAGCGCGAGGACAAGCCGACCTCGAGCAAACCGTCCGCGCCCTTCATTACCTCCACCCTGCAGCAGGCGGCGAGCAATCGTCTCGGCTTCGGCGTGAAGAAGACCATGATGATGGCCCAGCGTCTGTACGAGGCGGGCTACATCACCTATATGCGTACCGACTCGACCAACCTGTCGAACGACGCCATCGACATGGTGCGCGGCTTCATCGACAACGAGTTCGGCCAGAAATACCTGCCGGCCAAGCCGAACCTGTACTCCAGCAAGGAGGGCGCCCAGGAGGCGCACGAGGCGATCCGCCCGTCCGACGTCAACCTACGCCCGACCCAGCTGTCCGGCATGGAGCGTGACGCCGAGCGCCTGTACGAGCTGATCTGGCGCCAGTTCGTGGCCTGCCAGATGCCGCCGGCCGAATACCTGTCCACCAGCGTCAGCGTGGCGGCCAGTGGCTTCGAACTGCGTGCCAAGGGCCGCATCCTCAAGTTCGACGGCTACACCCGCGTGCTGCCGCAACAGAGCAAGCCGGGCGAAGACGACGTACTGCCGGAGATGAAGGAAGGCGAAGCGCTCAAGCTGCTCAAGCTCGACCCTAGCCAGCACTTCACCAAGCCGCCGGCGCGCTTCTCCGAAGCCAGTCTGGTCAAGGAGCTGGAGAAGCGCGGCATCGGCCGCCCGTCCACCTATGCGGCGATCATCTCCACCATCCAGGAGCGTGGCTACGTCACCGTACACAACCGGCGCTTCTATGCCGAGAAGATGGGCGACATCGTCACCGAGCGCCTCGACGAGAGCTTCGCCAACCTGATGGACTACGGCTTCACCGCCGCCATGGAAGAGCATCTGGACGACGTGGCCCAGGGCGAGCGCGACTGGAAGCACCTGCTCGACGAGTTCTATGGCGACTTCAAGAAGAAGCTCGAAGTGGCCGAGACGGCGGACAAGGGCATGCGTGCCAATCAGCCGACCCCGACCGATATAGCCTGCCGTGACTGCGGCCGGCCGATGATGATCCGCACCGCTTCCACCGGCGTGTTCCTCGGCTGTTCGGGCTATGCGCTGCCGCCGAAAGAGCGCTGCAAGGCTACCCTCAACCTGATCCCGGGCGACGAGATCGCCGCGGACGACGAGGGTGAGTCCGAATCGCGCGTGCTGCTGGGCAAGCACCGCTGCCCGATCTGCGCCACCGCGATGGATGCCTATCTGCTGGATGAGACCCGCAAGCTGCATATCTGCGGTAACAACCCGGATTGCGCCGGCTACGAGATCGAGCAGGGCCAGTACCGCATCAAGGGCTATGAAGGTCCGAGCCTGGAATGCGACAAGTGCGGCAGCGATATGCAGCTGAAGACCGGGCGTTTCGGCAAGTTCTTCGGTTGCACCAATGCCAGCTGCAAGAACACCCGCAAGCTGCTGAAGAATGGCGAGGCGGCGCCGCCGAAGATGGATGCGGTGCCGATGCCGGAGCTCAAGTGCGAGAAGGTCGACGACACCTACGTGCTGCGTGACGGGGCTTCCGGCCTGTTCCTCGCCGCCAGCGGCTTCCCCAAGAACCGTGAGACCCGTGCGCCGCTGGTGCTGGAGCTGATCCCGCACAAGGACGAGATCGATCCCAAGTACCACTTCCTGCTGGCTGCTCCGGCCAAGGATCCTGATGGCCGTCCGGCAGTGATCCGCTACAGCCGCAAGACCAAGGAGCAGTATGTGCAGAGCGAGGTGGACGGCAAGCCCACCGGCTGGCGCGCCTTCTTCGATGGCGGCAAGTGGAAGGTCGAAGACAAGCGCTGATCTCTGTTGCCCTCTGATACCGGGTGCTGATGCACCCGGCATGTTCCGCTCTCGCAGTCGAGGAGTAGGCCATGGCTCACGAGCCTTATACCCGTACCAATCAGAAGATCTTCTTCGCCGGCCTGGCGCTGGAGAGTCTGCGCAAAGCCGAGGCCGGCGAGGCCGTGAATGCCCAGGCGCTGATGCAGGCCGAACGTGAGGCCGTATTGTTCCATCTGCATGGCGCGGTACTGGCGCTGTGCCACGAGATTGCCGACTACTACAAGCTGGCTGAAGCGCGCGCCCCTCGCGTCGAGCTGCTGCTGAATCAGGACGTCCTGCAGCGCTCCCCGACGCCCGAGCTTGCCGAGCTGATGGAAATCGCGGCTCAGCCGGAGAGTTGGTTGGCGCAGTTGCTGGCGGCTCATGCCGCGCTGTTCCTGCCGCCGCAGGCGCCGAAGACGGCCAAGGTGGACCCGACCCTGCCGCTGATCCAGACGGTCAGCCTGGAGCCAGAAGAGGCGCCGCAGTTGGGGTACGCCGAGCTGGAGAGCTGGCGCCAGCAGCTCAAGCAGCTGGTACTGCGTTACCGGGAGTCGCTCAGCGAGTGCTGAGATTCGCGGCGGGTCGCTTGCATGGCGACACGCCGGCCTCTGGAATGCATATCTTCGGTAATCAGTGCAGCTGCAATGCGGCTTGCCCCGGGGCCGTTTGCGGCTACCGGGCTAGGGCCTGAGGGCGGGTACTGTTACACTGGCGTCCTGCTAGGAGAACCGCACCATGTCCACTTCCTTCCTCGAAATCGTCGAACTGCCCGATGGGCGCATCATTCTGCGCCGCGCCGAGGATGAAGAAGTGCTGGTGACGCTGGACTTCTCGGCGGATGCCAAGGCTTTCCTGCAGGGCCATCATGTCGAAGTGGCCAAGGCCATGCTCAATGTCGGCGTGCAGATGGCCGGCCGCCTGGCCGAAGGCGATATCGAGCAGGATGAGCAGCCGCGCGTGCTGCACTGATCGATTGACGGGCCGCCCATGGCCCTCTGAAGCCTTGCTCCGAAACGCCTCAATCCAGACGGATATTCAGACTCTGCGCGCTACCCAGGCGGGCCGCACTGCTCAGGCTGGCTCGCTGGCCGGGTAGCAGGCTGATCCAGCTCACCACGGTATGGCTGCGGCCCAGGCGCAAGGCCTCACGAGCCAGCTCCAGAGCATCCTGGCCGGCGCGCGGCTGCAGCACCAGCAGTCGATCGAGATTGAGCCCGGCGCTACGTAACCAGGCGTTGGTGATCGCGGCTGGCGGAGCGACCAGGGTCAGCCAGCGGGCGTCCTGGTTCAGGCTCAGTTCGCGCAGCACCGGACCGAGCAGGTGCCGGCAGTTGCCGAGCGAGCCGGACAGGCGCAGTTCGCTGAAGGGTTCCGGCTCGTCGAGCCAGGGCGACTGCACGGCTTCGTCGAGCAGTGGCAGGTGGGTGCCGAGGAAAGCTTCAAACAGCGGAAGTTGCGAACGATTCAGCGACTGCGGGAACTGCATGAAGCTCTCCTTGATACTTAGCGGCGGATCACGCCGACACTCAGGCCTTCGATCACCAGATCCTGTTCTTCCAGGTTCACCTCGATAGGCGCGAACTCCGGGTTCTCGGCGATCAGCAGCACCTTGTTGCCGTTGCGCTGGAAGCGCTTGACGGTGACTTCGTCGTCGATGCGTGCCACCACGATCTGGCCGTTGCGGGCCTCGCGGGTGGTATGCACGGCCAGCAGGTCACCGTCGAAGATGCCGATGTCCTTCATGCTCATGCCGCGCACGCGCAGCAGGTAATCGGCCTTGGGATGGAAGAACTCCGGGTTGATCTTGCAGGAGTCTTCCACGTTCTGCTGGGCGAGAATCGGTGCGCCGGCAGCGACACGGCCGATCACCGGCAGGCCTTCCTCTTCATTGGCGGCCGGTTCGAAGCCGGGGATGCGGATGCCGCGGGAAGCACCCGGGGTCATCTCGATCGCGCCCTTGCGGGCGAGGGCTTTGAGATGCTCCTCGGCGGCATTGGGCGATTTGAAGCCCAGTTCCTGAGCGATCTCGGCGCGTGTCGGCGGGTAGCCGTTGTCTTCCAGGCAGCGTTTGATGAAGGCGAGGATTTCGGATTGTCGCGGCGTCAGTTTGAGCATGCTGGCGGTCTGTCTGTTTATACAGTTGCTGTGATTATATACAGTGATTCTCTGCTGGCAACCTTTCTTTGCGGCCAGGCGTGGCACGGCCATTCCCACCACCCTGGCGGGTGGGTTGGGATTTCCTCTATCTGGCCTATGGTTAAATGCGTGACCGACCAGCCATGAATGGTCCTGTCAGACTTGACAGGCGGATAGCCTGAAACGTATGTTTCAAACAAGTGTTTGTCAGGTGAGGGTGTCATGGCTCAATCAGAAACTGTTGAGCGCATTTTGGATGCTGCCGAGCAGCTGTTCGCGGAGAAGGGCTTCGCCGAGACGTCTCTGCGTCTGATTACCAGCAAGGCCGGGGTCAACCTGGCGGCCGTCAACTATCACTTCGGCTCCAAGAAGGCGCTGATCCAGGCGGTGTTCTCGCGTTTCCTCGGGCCGTTCTGCATCAGTCTCGAGCGCGAGCTGGACCGGCGCATGGCCAAGCCGGAGGTCAAGCCCAGCCTCGAAGAGCTGCTGGAGATGCTGGTGGAGCAGGCCCTGGCGGTAAAACCGCGCAGTGGCAATGATCTGTCGATCTTCATGCGTCTGCTCGGCCTGGCGTTCAGTCAAAGCCAGGGACACCTGCGCAAGTATCTGGAAGAGGTCTACGGCAAGGTCTTCCGCCGCTACATGCTGTTGCTCAACGAGGTCGCGCCCAGGCTGCCGCCGCTGGAGATCTTCTGGCGCGTGCATTTCATGCTCGGCGCCGCGGCGTTCAGCATGTCCGGTATCAAGGCCCTGCGCGCCATCGCCGAGAACGACTTCGGCGTGGATACCTCGATCGAGCAGGTCATGCGCCTGATGGTGCCGTTCCTTGCCGCCGGCATGCGCGCCGAAAGCGGCGTGACCGACGAGGCGCTGGCCAACGCCCAGTTCAAGCCGCGCAGCAAGGCGCAGGTAGCCGCCAAGGCCGTCTGAGGCTGTGCCCGTGCGGGCCGATGGGCTAAGCTAGCCGCCCATGCGCCCGCTCGACCTTCTGCATATATCCATCGCCGACCAGTGCCTGTACGGATTTACCGACGGGCAGCTGGTCGTGCGCCTGCTGGTTTCCACCGCGTTGAACGGGGCGGGCGAGCAGAGCGGTTCGAACTGCACGCCGCGCGGCCGCCATCAGGTGCGTGCGAAGATCGGCGACGGCCTGCCCGAGGGCGCCGTGTTGCGCGGCCGACGCTGGACCGGCGAAGTCTGGTCGGAGGCGCTGGAGGCGCAGTTCCCGGGTCGCGACTGGATCCTCACCCGCATCCTCTGGCTCAGCGGCTGCGAGCCCGGTCGCAATCGCCTGGGTCAGGTCGATACTTTCCGCCGCTACATCTATCTGCACGGTACGCCGGACAATCAACCCATGGGTGTGCCGCTGTCGCACGGCTGTGTGCGTCTGCGCAACGCCGACCTGTTGAACCTCTTTCCCCGCGTGCCCTCTCACTGCGCGGTGATGATCGACGAAGCGCCGTGCCCGCAGTGGGCAGCGGCCGATCTCGTTTAAGGACTTCTCTGTGACGACCCTGTTTGGTTCCCTGATGCTGGACATCCACGGTACTTGGCTGACCGCCGAGGACCGCCGGATTCTGCGCCAGCCCGAGGTGGGCGGCCTGATCCTGTTTGCCCGCAATATCGAAGATCCGCGCCAGGTACGCGAGCTGTGCGCTTCCATTCGCGCCGTGCGCCCGGACCTGCTGCTGGCGGTGGACCAGGAAGGTGGCCGCGTGCAGCGCCTGCGCAACGGCTTTGTGCGCCTGCCGGCGATGCGCGCCCTGGCTGACAACGACAACGCCGAGCAGCTGGCCGAGCACTGTGGCTGGCTGATGGCGACCGAGGTGCTGGCCGTGGGCCTGGACCTCAGCTTCGCCCCGGTGCTGGACCTGGATCACCAGCGCAGCGCCGTGGTCGGCAGCCGCAGCTTCGAGGGCGATGCCGAGTTGGCCACGCGCCTCGCCGGTGCCTTCATCCGCGGCATGGATGCGGCGGGCATGGCCGCCACCGGCAAGCACTTCCCCGGCCACGGCTGGGCTGAGGCCGATTCGCACGTGGCCATCCCGGTGGACGAGCGCAGCCTGGACGAGATCCGTGCCAGGGACTTGGTACCGTTCAAGCGCCTGAGCCAGCAGCTGGCGGCGGTGATGCCGGCGCATGTGATCTACCCGCAGGTGGACGCCGGCCCGGCCGGATTCTCGCGGCGCTGGCTTCAGGACATCCTGCGCGGCGAACTGGGCTTCGATGGCGTGATCTTCAGCGACGACCTGTCCATGGCCGGCGCCCATGTGGTGGGCGATGCCGCCAGCCGTATCGAAGCGGCGCTGAACGCCGGCTGCGACATGGGCCTGGTGTGCAACGACCGCGCCTCGGCTGAGCTGGCTCTTGGCGCCCTGCAGCGCCTCAAGGTGCAGCCGCCCAAGGGCCTGGCACGCATGCGCGGGCGTGGCTTCGCCCGTACCGACTACCGCGAACAGCCGCGCTGGCTGCAGGCCGTTGCCGCGCTGCGCGCCGCGCAGCTGATCGATTGATTAAGGAAGCAGCATGACCATCTACGCCATCATCGGCGGCACCGGCCTGACCCAGCTGGAAGGCCTCACCCTCAAGCAGGCGCAGAACATCGATACGCCTTACGGTGCGCCCTCTGCGCCGGTGCTGCGCGGCGAGTACGCTGGCCAGGAGGTGCTGTTCCTCGCGCGCCACGGCCATCCGCACCGCATCCCGCCGCACCAGGTGAACTACCGCGCCAACCTCTGGGCGCTGCAGCAGGCCGGCGCCGAGGCGATCATCGCGGTCAACGCGGTGGGTGGCATCCACGCAGCCATGGGCAGCGGCCACCTGTGTGTGGCGCACCAGGTGATCGATTACACCTGGGGCAGGGCGCACACCTTCTTCGAGGGCGAGATCGATCACGTCACCCATATCGACTTCAGCTATCCCTATGACGAAGCGCTGCGCGGCAAGCTGATCACCGCATTGCAAGAGCTCGGCTACCCGCACAGCAGCCATGGCGTGTATGGCGCCACCCAGGGGCCGCGCCTGGAGACGGTGGCGGAGATCGCCCGCATGGAGCGCGACGGCTGCGACATCGTCGGCATGACCGGCATGCCCGAAGCTGCTCTGGCCCGCGAACTGGAGCTGCCTTACGCCTGCCTGGCGCTGGTGGTCAATCCGGCGGCCGGCAAGTCCAGCGGCATCATCACCATGGCCGAGATCGAGGCCGAACTGGCCCGCGGCATCGATAAGGTGCGTGCCGTGCTCGGGCATGTGTTGAGCGCCTGAATCATCCGGCCGGAATAAAAAAGCCCCGCAGTGCGGGGCTTTTTTCATGTGGCGCGATCAGGGCTGGGTGATCTTCACCAGCACGCCCAGGCTGCCGTTGTCCAGGTAGGTCAGCTCGTTCGGTTTCAGGCGGGTCTTCTGCCGCACGCGCTCGCTGCCGGTGAGCAGGCCGTCGCTGTCGAAGCGGTTGATCCAGAAGTCGGCTTCCAGGTCGATCAGGCGCTGCTGTTCGCTCAAAGACACCACGCCCTCCACCGGGAAGTGGCCGAACTGTTCGTTGCCGGTGCTCAGTGCTGCCTTGCTCGGCGCGGCAGTCAGGTTCTGCGCCCAGGCCTTGTGCAGCAGCACTTCATAGCCATTGCCCGGATTGAGCTTGGCGGCCTCGCCGTCCAGCGCGGTGCCTCGCTCGTTGCCGGTGATGGGCGCGGCGCCCACGGCCCAGTCATCCGGTGCCGGCTGGCTGCTGGACAGCGCTTCGCCGGCCTGGCGGAAGACGATCACTTCGATCTGGAACAGGCCGTCGGCGAAGGCCTGCGGGGCCATCAGGCAGAGCAGCATCAGGAGGGGGCGAAGCACGCGCATGGGTCAGTCCTTTCAGGCGGATGGCGGGGCGAGGCGCTCCAGCAGCGCCTCCAGGGTATTGAAACGTTCTTCCGGGCGCTCCATCGGCACCTGGAATTTGAACAGGGTGGCGCCCTCGAACTTGTAGCGGTTCGGTTGGCCCTGGATCAGCTTGATCAGCACCAGCGGGTCGACGCAGGTGTCGGCGGCGAACTCGATGCGCCCGCCCTGGGGGCCGGCGTCGACTTTCTTGATGCCGAGTTTCTCCGCCTGCAGCTTGAGCAGGGTCAGGCGCATCAGGTTCTTGGTCGGCTCCGGCAGCAGGCCGAAGCGGTCGATCATCTCCACCTGCAGCTCTTTAAGGCCGTCTTCGTCGGCGGCCGAGGCGATGCGCTTGTAGAGGATCAGGCGGGTGTGCACGTCCGGCAGGTAGTCGTCGGGAATCAGTGCCGGCACCCGCAGGTTGACCTCTGGACCACCGCCCAGCGGTTGCTCCAGGTTGGGCTGCTCGCCCTTGCGGATGGCTTTGACGGCCCGCTCCAGCATTTCCATATAGAGGGTGAAACCGACCGCCTGGATCTGCCCGCTCTGGCCGTCGCCAAGCAGCTCGCCGGCGCCGCGGATTTCCAGGTCGTGGGTGGCCAGGACGAAGCCGGCACCGAGGTCCTGGGCGTTGGCGATGGCCTCCAGGCGCTTCTGCGCGTCTTCGGTCATGCCCTTGCGCGGCGGGGTGAGCAGGTAGGCGTAGGCCTGGTGGTGACTACGACCGACGCGGCCGCGCAGCTGGTGCAGCTGGGCCAGGCCGAACTTGTCGGCGCGCTCGATGAGGATGGTGTTGGCACTGGGCACGTCGATGCCGGTCTCGATGATGGTCGAGGCCACCAGCACGTTGAAGCGCTTGTGGTAGAAGTCGCTCATCACCCGTTCCAGCTCGCGCTCGTGCATCTGCCCGTGGCCGATGCCGACGCGTGCCTCGGGCACCAGGGCCTGCAGGTCGGCGGCGCACTTCTCGATGGTCTTCACGTCGTTGTGCAGGTAGTACACCTGGCCGCCGCGCAGCAGTTCGCGCAGCAGCGCTTCCTTGATCACCGAGTCCTGCTGCTCCAGGACGAAGGTGCGCACCGACAGGCGGCGGGCCGGCGGGGTGGCGATGATCGACAGGTCGCGCATGCCCGATACCGCCATATTCAGCGTTCTCGGGATCGGCGTGGCGGTGAGGGTGAGGATATCGACTTCGCTGCGCAGGGCCTTGAGCTGCTCCTTCTGACGCACGCCGAAGCGGTGCTCCTCGTCGATGATGCACAGGCCGAGGTCCTTGAAGCGCACATCGTCCTGCAGCAGCTTGTGGGTGCCGATAACGATATCGATCTTGCCTTCGGCCAGCTTGGCCACCGCTTCGTTGACTTCCTTGGCGCTCTTGAAGCGGCTCATCACCTCGACCGTTACCGGCCAGTCGGCGAAGCGGTCGCGGAAGCTGTTGTAGTGCTGCTGGGCGAGCAGGGTGGTGGGCACCAGCACCGCCACCTGCTTGCCGCTGTGCACGGCGATAAAGGCCGCGCGCATGGCCACCTCGGTCTTGCCGAAGCCGACGTCGCCGCACACCAGGCGGTCCATCGGCTTGCCGGCCAGCATGTCGGCGCGCACCGCGTCGATGGCGGCCTGCTGGTCCGGGGTTTCCTCGAAGGGGAAGCCGGCGCTGAAGGTGGCGTAGTCGACGGCCGGGTCCTTGAACGCATGGCCCTCGCGGGCGGCGCGGCGGGCGTAGATGTCGAGCAATTCGGCGGCCACATCGCGCACCTGCTCGGCGGCCTTGCGCTTGGCCTTCTGCCAGGTCTCCGAGCCCAGGCGATGCAGCGGCGCCAGGGCGTCGTCGCTGCCGGTGTAGCGGGCGATCAGGTGCAGGCTGGCCACCGGCACGTAGAGCTTGGCTTCCTCGGCGTACATCAGGGCGAGGAATTCGGCAGCCTGGCCGTCGAACTCCATGGTCACCAGGCCCAGGTAGCGGCCGACTCCGTGGTCGATATGCACCACCGGCGCGCCTTCGCGCAGCTCGGTGAGGTTCTTGATCACGTTGTCGCCACCGTCGCGCGACTTCTCGCGGCGGCGGCGCTGCATCACCCGTTGGCCGAACAGCGGGCTCTCGGCGATCAGCGCGATCTGGTCGAGCAGCAGGCCTTCGTCCAGCGGGGCGATGCAGATGGCCAGGCGCTCGCGGCTGGCGGTGAATTCATGCCAGTTGGCCACTTCCAGCGGCTTGAGCTTGAGCCGCGCCAGCAGCTCCAGCAGCACCTCGCGGCGGCCGGCGGACTCGGCGCAGAACAGCACGCGTCCGGGATATTCCTCGATGAAGCGGCGTAGGGCGGCCAGCGGCTCGCTGGCCTTGGCCTGGATGGCCAGGTCGGGCAGGGCGCGGGCGTCGAAGCGCTCGCGGCCGACGCCGACCTCGACGTCCTCCTGGCTGACCACCACGCGCGGCCAGTGTTTCAGGCGGGCGAAGCAGTCCTCCACCGGCAGGAAGATGTCGGCCGGTGGCAGCAGCGGGCGTTCCGGGTCGACGCGGCGGTCTTCGTAGCGGGTGCGCGCATCCAGCCAGAACTGCTCGGCGGCCTGTTCGATGCCCGGCAGGGAGAACACCTGGGTGTCGCTCGGCAGGTAGTCGAACAGGGTGCCGGTTTCCTCGAAGAACAGTGGCAGGTAGTACTCGATGCCGGCCGGGGTGATGCCGGAGGCGAGGTCCTGGTAGATCGGGCAGCGGCGGTAATCGACGTCGAAGCGCTCGCGGAAGCGCCCGCGGAAGTCGGTAACGGCCTTTTTCTCCAAGGGAAATTCGCGGGCCGGCAGCAGGCGGATCGACTCGACCTTGTCCACCGAACGCTGGGTTTCCGGGTCGAAGGTGCGCAGCGTCTCGATTTCGTCGTCGAACAGGTCGATGCGATAGGGCGTCTCGCTGCCCATCGGGAACAGGTCGATCAGCGCACCACGCACGGCGAACTCGCCATGCTCGTAGACGGTGTCCACGCAGCGGTAGCCCGCGGCCTCCAGGCGGGCGCGCATTTCTTCCACGTCGAGCTTCTGGCCGACGTCCAGCAACAGGCCGGAACCGAGCAGGAAACGGGTCGGCGCCAGGCGGTGCAGGGCGGTGGCGATCGGTACCACCAGCACGCCGTGTTTGATCTCCGGTAGGCGATAGAGGGTGGCGATGCGCTGGGAAATGATGTCCTGGTGCGGCGAAAACACGTCGTAGGGCAGGGTTTCCCAGTCCGGGAAGTGCAGCACGGGCAGGTCGGGGGCGAAGAACGCCAGCTCTTCCTGCAGGCGCTCGGCGCTCTGGCTATCGGCGGTCAGCAGCAGGGTGAAGCGCTTGGCGGCGCTGGCCGCTTCGGCCACGGCCAGGCTCAGCGCGGCGCCGGGCAGGTTGCCCCAGTGCTGTTTGCCGGCGGCGCCCGGCAGTTTCGGCAGTTGCAGTACGGACACGGGTGTCGCGGCCCCAGGCGAAAAGAAGTGCGCGATTGTAGCGAGGCGAGGTGGCGGCTGTCAGTGGCGACAGGCGCGCATTGCTCGGGGCTGAGTCACGGCATATCATGTAGCCCCTTTTTTCAGCCCCTACATGTGGAAGGTATTGCTCGTGACTCAGAAGCCCGACCAGTGTCTCGGTGAGTGGATTGACCGTGAAGCCCTCGCGGAAGCGATGATTCCGCTGATCGGTCAGCTCTACCGCAACAACAACGTCGTGACCTCGATCTACGGCCGTGGCCTGATCAACCGTTCGGTGATCGATATCCTGAAGGCACACCGCTTCGCCCGTCACCGCCTGGAAGGCGAGACCGAACTGTCCGTGCATGACACTTTCCCCATCCTCAAGACCATGAGCGAGCTCAAGCTGGGCGCCGCTTCCGTGGACCTGGGCAAGATGGTTGCCAAGTTCAAGGCCGAAGGTGCTGGTCGCAGCATCGAGCAGTTCACCAAGGACGTGCTGGCTGACGTGGCTGGCAAGCAGAACGGCGCCGGCCGCGAAGGCACCGACGTGGTCCTGTATGGCTTCGGCCGCATCGGCCGCCTGCTGGCGCGCATCCTGATCGAGAAGACCGGTGGTGGCGACGGCCTGCGCCTGCGCGCCATCGTCGTGCGCAAGGGTGCCAGCAACGACCTGGTCAAGCGCGCCAGCCTGCTGCGTCGCGACTCCGTGCATGGTCCGTTCAACGGCACCATCACCATCGACGAAGAAAACAACACCCTGACCGCCAACGGCAACCTGATCCAGGTGATCTATGCCAAGGACCCGAAGGAAGTCGACTACACCCAGTACGGCATCAAGAACGCCCTGCTGGTCGACAACACCGGCGTCTGGCGTGATGCCGAGGGCCTGGGTCAGCACCTGGCCTGCCCGGGTATCGACCGCGTGGTGCTGACCGCGCCGGGCAAGGGCGCGCTGAAGAACATCGTGCATGGCATCAACCATGGCGACATCACCGCCGATGACAAGATCATCTCCGCGGCTTCCTGCACCACCAACGCCATCGTGCCGGTGCTGAAGGCCGTGAATGACCAATACGGCATCGTCAACGGCCACGTCGAAACCGTTCACTCGTACACCAACGACCAGAACCTGATCGACAACTTCCACAAGGGCAGCCGTCGTGGCCGCAGCGCCGCGCTGAACATGGTGATCACCGAGACCGGTGCCGCCACTGCAGCCGCCAAGGCTCTGCCGGTGCTGAAGGGCAAGCTGACCGGCAACGCCATTCGCGTACCGACGCCGAACGTCTCCATGGCCATCCTCAACCTGAATCTGGAGAAGGCCACCACTCGCGAAGAGATCAACGAGTACCTGCGCCAGATGGCCATGCACTCGGACCTGCAGAAGCAGATCGACTTCGTCAACTCGCAGGAAGTGGTGTCCACCGACTTCGTCGGCTCGCGCCACGCCGGTGTGGTCGATGCCGAAGCCACCATCGCCAACGACAACCGCGTCGTGCTCTACGTGTGGTACGACAACGAGTTCGGCTACAGCTGCCAGGTCGTGCGCGTGATGGAAGACATGGCTGGGGTCAACCCGCCGGCCTTCCCGCAGTAAGCGTCAGGGCAATCCACAAAACGGGAGCTTCGGCTCCCGTTTTGCTTTTTGGCGCTGGCCTCGCCGGGGCTGCTGAGCGCCCAGACGGTAAGGGCTTCAGGCCGGCGGGCGCGGTTGGCCGTGTTACCGTTTGTTGCGACTCTCTGGTCTAAAGCGGTACTCATGGGTGGGCATGCCGCGGATATCTCCTTATAATTCTTGAGTTTTTTGCTCCGCTTTGGTGCGTGCTCCGGTTCCTTCGGGTGGGCCGTGGCGGAACTCCAACCTTGCTGCACACCGGCTCCGGTGTCTGGAAGCTCTAATGATAAAGATCAAACGCGGGCTGGATTTGCCCCTTGCCGGCGCGCCCGAACAGCGCATCGAGCCGGCACGCGCCGTACGCAGCGTGGCTGTGCTCGGCTGCGACTATCACGGGATGAAGCCGACCATGGCGGTCCAGGTGGGCGACCGGGTCAAGCTTGGCCAGGTCCTGTTCTCCGACAAGAAAAACCCGGGCGTGCATTTCACCGCGCCGGGTGCTGGCGTGGTCAGTGCCATCCATCGCGGCGAGCAGCGCGTGCTGCAGTCGGTGGTGATCGACCTGGAGGGCGATGACGCCGTCGAGTTCGCCCGCTATGACGCCGCGCAGTTACCGGCTCTCGATCCCCAGACGGTGCGTGACAACCTGCAGCAGTCCGGCCTGTGGACTGCACTGCGTACGCGTCCGTTCAGCAAGGTGCCGGCGGTCGACGCGGTGCCCAGCTCGATTTTCGTGACGGCCATCGATACCCATCCGCTGGCGGCCGACCCGGCCGTGGTGATCGGCGAAAGGCCGGCCGACTTTGCCAATGGCCTGGCCGTGTTGGCCCGTCTGGGCAACGTGCACCTGTGCAAGGCCTCGGGCGTCGGCCTGTCGGGCGAGGTGCAGGCGAATGTCCAGCCTCACGAGTTTGCCGGCCCGCATCCGGCCGGTCTGGCCGGTACCCATATTCATTTCCTCGACCCGGTGTCCGCCGGCAAGAGCGTCTGGCAGATCGGTTATCAGGACGTGATCGCCATCGGCGCGCTGTTCAGCCGTGGCCAGCTGGACGTCACCCGCGTGGTCGCCCTGGGTGGCCCGGTGGTGGACAAGCCGCGCCTGCTGCGGACCCGCCTGGGCGCCAGCCTGGAGGAGCTCACCGCGGGTGAGTTGCAGGCCGGCAGCAATCGCATCATTTCCGGCTCGGTGCTGGGTGGGCGCACTTCGCGTGGCGCCTTCGCCTTCCTCGGTCGCTACCACGTGCAGGTCTCCTGCCTGCACGAGGGCCGCGAGCGCGAGCTGCTGCATTACCTGCGCGCCGGGGTGAACAAGCACTCGGTGCTGAACATCTTCGTTTCCAAGCTGATGGGCGGCCGCAAGCTGGCCATGGATACCAGCACCAACGGCAGCCCGCGCGCCATGGTGCCGGTGGGCAACTACGAGGCGGTGATGCCGCTGGATATCCTGCCCACCCAGCTGCTGCGCTACCTGATCGTCGGCGACACCGAGATGGCACAGAAGCTCGGCTGCCTGGAACTGGACGAAGAAGACCTGGCCCTGTGCACCTACGTGTGCGCCGGCAAGTACGAGTACGGCCCGATCCTGCGGGACAACCTGGCTCGCATCGAGAAGGAGGGCTGATCCATGTCCTTGCGTAAATTCCTCGACAAGATCGAGCACAACTTCGAGCAGGGCGGCAAGTACGAGAAGTGGTACGCGCTGTACGAGGCGGTGGATACCTTCTTCTACCGCCCCGGCAGCGTGACCAAGAGCACCGCCCACGTGCGCGACGGCATCGACCTCAAGCGCATGATGATCACCGTGTGGCTGTGCACCTTCCCGGCCATGCTGTTCGGCATGTGGAACATCGGCTACCAGGCCAACAGCATCTTCGCCGGCAACGCCGAGCTGCTGGCGGCCCAGGACGGCTGGCGCTTCGGCCTGATCGGCGCGCTGGCCGGTTTCGACCCGAACAGCCTGTGGGACAACTTCATCCAGGGCGCGGCGTTCTTCCTGCCGGTGTACCTGACCACCTTCATCGTCGGCGGTTTCTGGGAGGTGCTGTTCGCCTCCATCCGTCGCCACGAGGTCAATGAAGGTTTCTTCGTCACCTCCGTACTGTTCGCCCTGACCCTGCCGCCGGACATCCCGCTGTGGCAGGTGGCCCTGGGCATCAGCTTCGGCGTGGTGATCGGCAAGGAAGTGTTTGGCGGTACCGGCAAGAACTTCCTCAACCCGGCCCTGGTCGGCCGCGCCTTCCTGTTCTTCGCCTATCCGGCGGATATGTCCGGCGACATGGTGTGGACCTCGGTGGACGGCTACGCCGGCGCGACCACGCTGTCCGTGGCCGCTGCCGGCGGCATGGAACAGGTCATGGCCAACGGTCTGACCTGGTGGAATGCCTTCGTTGGCCTGGAGCACGGCTCCATGGGCGAGACCAGCACCCTGGCCATCTTCATCGGCGGTGCCTTCCTGCTGCTGACCAAGATCGCCTCCTGGCGCATCGTCTCCGGCGTGCTGCTCGGCATGATCGCCACCAGCATGCTGTTCAACAGCATCGGCTCGGACACCAACCCGATGTTCGCCATGCCCTGGTACTGGCACCTGGTGGTCGGCGGCTTCGCCTTCGGCATGATCTTCATGGCCACCGACCCGGTGTCGGCGTCCATGACCAATACCGGCAAGTGGATCTTCGGTGCGCTGATCGGCCTGATGGTCGTGCTGATCCGCGTGGTCAACCCGGCCTTCCCGGAAGGCATGATGCTGGCGATTCTGTTCGCCAACCTGTGCGCCCCGCTGATCGACCATTTCGTGGTGCAGGCCAACATCAAGCGGAGGATCGCCCGTGGCTAACAAGGAATCGACCGTCCGTACCCTGACCGTCGCAGTGCTGGTGTGCCTGGTCTGCTCGGTATTCGTCGCAGGCGCGGCCGTGGCGCTCAAGCCGACTCAGGCGGAGAACCGTCAGCTGGACAAGCAGCGCAGCATCCTGGCCATCGCCGGCCTGGGTGAGGCGGGCATGTCCGCCAAAGAGGTGAAGGCGCTGTTCGCCGAGCGCATCCGCGCCCGCGTGGTGGACCTGGATAAAGGCGCCTTCAGCGATGCCCAGGATGCCGCCAGCTTCGACCCGCTCAAGGCGGCCAAGGACCCCGAGCTGTCACAGGCCCTACCGGCGGAGCAGGACATCGCTTCGATCAAGCGCCGCGAGCATTTCTCCACCGTGTACATGGTGGAGAAGGATGGCGCGCTGGAAACCCTGATCCTGCCGGTGCGCGGCTACGGCCTGTGGTCGACCCTGTACGGCTTCGTCGCGGTCAAGGGCGACCTCAACACAGTGGTTGGTTTCGGCTTCTACCAGCACGGCGAGACCCCCGGTCTCGGCGGCGAGGTGGACAATCCGAAGTGGAAGGCGCTGTGGACCGGCAAGACCCTGTTCGACGAGCAGGGCCAACTGGCCGTGGAGATCATCAAGGGCAGTGTCGATCCGCAGTCGGCCAGAGCCACTCACCAGGTCGACGGCCTGGCCGGCGCCACTCTGACCAGCAAGGGCGTCAACAATCTGCTGCATTTCTGGCTCGGCGAGAACGGCTTCGGTCCGCTGCTGGCCAACCTGAAGAAAGGGGAGGCATAAGCATGTCGCAACCCACCTACAAGAGCGTGCTGCTCGACCCGATCGTGCACAACAACCCCATCGGCCTGCAGATCCTTGGTATCTGCTCGGCGCTGGCGGTGACCTCCAACCTGAAGACTGCGCTGGTGATGTCGATCGCCCTGACCCTGGTGACCGGCTTCTCCAACCTGTTCATCTCGATGATCCGCCAGCAGATACCCAGCAGCATCCGCATGATCGTGCAGATGGTGATCATTGCCTCGCTGGTGATCGTGGTCGACCAGGTGCTCAAGGCCTTTGCCTATTCGTTGTCCAAGCAGCTGTCGGTGTTCGTCGGCCTGATCATCACCAACTGCATCGTCATGGGCCGCGCCGAGGCCTTCGCCATGCAGAACCCGCCGCTGCTGTCGTTCTGCGACGGCATCGGCAACGGCCTGGGCTACAGCGCCATGCTGATCGTGCTCGGGGTGGTCCGCGAGCTGTTCGGCGCCGGCAAACTGTTGGGCTACAGCGTGTTGCCGACCATCAATGACGGCGGCTGGTATCAGCCCAACGGCATGCTGCTGCTGCCGCCTTCGGCGTTCTTCCTGATCGGTCTGATCATCTGGGCGCTGCGCAGCTGGAAGCCGGCGCAGAAGGAAAAACCGGCCTTCCGCATGGCCCCGCAGGTTTCGGATAAGGAGGCCTACTGATGGAGCACTACCTCAGCCTGTTCGTGAAGGCCGTGTTCATCGAGAACATGGCGCTGGCCTTCTTCCTTGGCATGTGTACCTTCATCGCCATTTCCAAGAAGGTCGAAACGGCCATCGGCCTCGGTATCGCCGTGGTAGTGGTGCAGGCCATCACCGTGCCGGCCAACAACCTGCTGTACACCTACCTGCTCAAGGAAGGCGCATTGGCCTGGGCCGGGTTGCCGGAGGTGGACCTGTCCTTCCTCGGTCTGCTCAGCTACATCGGGGTGATCGCCGCCATCGTGCAGATCCTCGAGATGCTCCTGGATAAATACGTGCCGGCGCTCTACAACGCCCTCGGCGTGTTCCTGCCGCTGATCACGGTGAACTGCGCCATCATGGCCGGCTCGCTGTTCATGGTCGAGCGCGACTACAACCTGGCCGAAAGCGTGACCTACGGCCTCGGTTCCGGCTTCTCCTGGGCCCTGGCCATTGCGCTGCTGGCCGGCATCCGCGAGAAGCTCAAGTACAGCGATGTTCCCGAAGGCCTGCAGGGCCTGGGCATCACCTTCATCACCATCGGTCTGATGTCGTTGGGCTTCATGTCCTTCGGCGGCATTCAGCTGTAAGGAGCGTCTGATGGGTTTTGAAATTGCATTGGCCATCGGCATGTTCACCGCCATCGTCCTGGCGCTGGTGGTGGTCATCCTGGCGGCGCGCGCCAAGCTGGTTTCCAGCGGCGACGTGAACATCGTCATCAACGGCGAACGCACCCTGACCGTACCGGCCGGCGGCAAGTTGCTGCAGACCCTGGCGGCGAACAACGTGTTCCTGTCCTCGGCCTGTGGCGGCGGCGGCACCTGTGCGCAGTGCAAGTGCATCGTCGAAAGCGGCGGTGGCGAGATGCTGCCGACCGAAGAGTCGCACTTCACCAAGCGCGAGGCCAAGGCCGGCTGGCGCCTGTCCTGCCAGACCCCGGTCAAGCAGGACATGCACATCGAGGTGGAAGAGTCGGTGTTCGGCGTGAAGAAGTGGGAATGCACGGTGGAGTCCAACCCCAACGTGGCCACCTTTATCAAGGAGCTGACCCTGCGTCTGCCGGAAGGCGAGAGCGTGGACTTCCGCGCCGGCGGCTACGTGCAGCTGGAATGCCCGCCGCACGTGGTCAACTACAAGGACTTCGACATCCAGCCCGAGTACCGTGGCGACTGGGACAAGTTCAACCAGTGGAAGTACGTGTCCAAGGTCGAGGAGCCGGTGATCCGCGCCTACTCCATGGCCAACTACCCGGACGAGAAGGGCATCGTCAAATTCAACATCCGCATCGCCTCGCCGCCACCGGGTAAGGATCACTTGCCGCCGGGCCAGATGTCGTCGTGGGTGTTCAACCTCAAGCCAGGTGACAAGGTCACCGTGTACGGCCCGTTTGGCGAGTTCTTCGCCAAAGAAACGGAAGCGGAAATGGTCTTTATCGGCGGCGGCGCTGGCATGGCGCCGATGCGCTCGCACATCTTCGACCAGCTCAAGCGCCTCAAGTCCAAGCGCAAGATCAGCTTCTGGTATGGCGCCCGCTCGCTGCGCGAGGCGTTCTACGTCGAGGAGTACGACCAGCTTGCCGCGGAAAATCCCAACTTCGAGTGGCACCTGGCGCTGTCCGATCCGCAGCCGGAGGACAACTGGACCGGCCTCAAGGGCTTTATCCACAACGTGCTGTTCGAGCAATACCTCAAGGACCATCCGGCCCCCGAGGACTGTGAGTTCTACATGTGCGGCCCGCCCATGATGAACGCCGCCGTGATCAAGATGCTGCTGGACCTGGGCGTCGAGCGAGAAAATATTCTGCTGGACGATTTCGGTGGTTAAACCCGCGTTGTTCGTCCTGCTGGCCAGCATCCTGCTGGCCGGTTGTGGCGAGAAGATCGAGGAGTTCGGCGGCCCGACCATGGGCAGCCACTACTCGCTGAAATACGTGGCAGGCGAGGGCACGCCTGAGCCTGCCACGCTCAAGGCCGATGTCGAAGCTCTGCTGGCCGAGGTGGACCAGCAGATGTCCACCTGGCGCGCCGATTCCGATCTTTCCGAATTCAACCGCCTGCCGGCTGGCAGCTGCCGCGTCATGCCTGCTCCGGTGCTGGAGCTGGTGCGTTTCGGCGAGCGGCTCTCTGCCGATAGTGATGGCGCTTTCGACCTGACCCTCGAGCCGCTCCTCGATCTCTGGGGCTTCGGCCCGCAGTCGCGTGGCGAGCGGGTGCCGACGGCGGAGGAAATCGCCGAAGTGCGCCAGCGCACGGGGCATCATCACCTGCGCATCGACGGCGAGCAGCTGTGCAAGGACGCCGCCGTGCAGCTCGATCTCAACAGCATCGCCGCCGGCCACACGGTCGACCGCATCGCCGCGCGCCTGGCCGAGCTGGGGGTGCGCAGCTATCTGCTGGATGTCACCGGCGAGCTCAAGGCGCTCGGGCGCAAGCCGGATGGCAGTGCCTGGCGCATCGCCATCGAGGCGCCGCGCGATGATCGCCAGGTAGCGCAGAAGGTGCTGACCCTGGATGGCCTGGGCGTGTCGACCTCCGGCGACTACCGCAACTACTTCGAGCAGGGCGGCAAGCGCTATTCGCACACCCTAGACCCGCAGACCGGGGCGCCGATCAGCCATCGCCTGGCGGCGGTGACGGTGGTCGATTCCTCGACCTTGCGTGCCGACGGGCTGTCTACGCTATTGATGGTGCTGGGCCCCGAGCGTGGCTACACCTTCGCCGAACAGGCACAGGTGGCAGCCTTCTTCGTGACTCGCACCGACCAGGGCTTCGCCACCCGCGCGACGCCCGCATTCGAGCGCCGGTTCGGCGCAGGAGAAACACCATGACCTGGTTGCTGGTATTCGGTCTCATGCTGCTGGTGGTGCTGGGCATGGCCGTCGGCGTGATCATGGGGCGCAAGCCCATCGCCGGCTCCTGCGGCGGCATCGCCAACCTCGGCATCGAGAAGGAATGTTCGATCTGTGGTGGCAGCCGCGAGAAGTGCGAAGAGATCAATCGCGAGCAGAAAGGCGATGTAGTGGACGCAAAGCTCGCCTACGACGCGACCAAGCGCTAATGTGCCGGGCAAATTCACCCGGCTAAGCTGTGGTGAGCATTCAAGCGCCGCGACCATGGGGTGTTGCGGCCTATCCGGGCGCCGCGTGACGCGCCCGGTGCGTGATGAGGAGTAAGCATGGCGGTCTACAACTACGACGTGGTGGTGCTCGGTTCCGGCCCGGCGGGCGAGGGTGCGGCGATGAACGCGGCCAAGGCCGGGCGCAAGGTGGCGGTGGTCGACAACCGCCCGCTGGTCGGCGGCAACTGCACCCACCTCGGTACCATCCCGTCCAAGGCCCTGCGCCACTCGGTGCGGCAGATCATGCAGTACAACACCAATCCGCTGTTCCGCCAGATCGGCGAACCGCGCTGGTTCTCCTTCCCTGATGTGCTGAAAAGTGCCGAGCGAGTGATCGCCAAGCAGGTCGCCTCGCGCACCGGCTACTACGCGCGCAACCGCATCGACGTGTTCTTCGGCACTGCCAGCTTCTCCGACGAGCAGACCGTGGAAGTGGTCTGCGCCAGCGGAGTGGTGGAAAAACTGGTGGCCAAGCAGATCGTCATCGCCACCGGCTCGCGCCCCTACCGCCCGGCGGACGTGGACTTCCACCACCCACGCATCTACGACAGCGACACCATCCTCAGCCTCACTCACACGCCGCGCCGCATCATCATCTACGGCGCCGGCGTGATCGGTTCCGAGTACGCCTCGATCTTCAGTGGCCTGGGCGTGCTGGTCGACCTGATCGACAACCGCGATCAGCTGCTCAGCTTCCTCGACGACGAGATCTCCGATGCGCTGAGCTACCACCTGCGCAACAACAACGTGCTGATTCGTCACAACGAGGAGTACGAGCGCATCGAGGGCCTGGAGCACGGGGTGATCCTGCACCTCAAGTCGGGCAAGAAGATCAAGGCCGACTGCCTGCTGTGGTGCAACGGTCGTACCGGCAACACCGACAAGCTGGGCCTGGAGAACATCGGCATCAAGGTCAACAGCCGTGGCCAGATCGAGGTCGACCAGGCCTACCGTACCCAGGTCAGCAACATCTTCGCCGCCGGCGACGTGATCGGCTGGCCGAGCCTGGCCAGCGCCGCCTATGACCAGGGCCGCTCGGCCGCCGGCAGCGCGGTGGAGAACGACAGCTGGCGTTTCGTCGATGACGTGCCGACCGGTATCTACACCATTCCGGAGATCAGCTCGATCGGCAAGAACGAGAAGGAGCTGACCCAGGCCAAGATCCCATACGAGGTCGGCAAGGCGTTCTTCAAGGGCATGGCGCGGGCGCAGATTTCCCACGAGCCGGTGGGCATGCTGAAGATCCTGTTCCACCGCGAGACCCTGGAGATCCTCGGTGTCCACTGCTTCGGCTACCAGGCCTCGGAGATCGTGCATATCGGCCAGGCGATCATGAACCAGAAGGGCGAGGCGAACTCCATCAAGTACTTCGTCAACACCACCTTCAACTACCCGACCATGGCCGAGGCCTACCGGGTGGCGGCGTTCGATGGGCTCAACCGGCTTTTTTGAGCGGCTCCGACCGGTGGCCTGAACCGGTCGGGGGGGACCCCCTCGGCGACTCCCGCAGCTGGCGCTGGCCGAACCGGGAGAGCTTCTGACCAGGCGCGCTGCTGCAACAAAAAACCGGCCCAATGGCCGGTTTTTTCATTTCGCCCCTCTCCCGCTGGCGGGAGAGGGGCTGGGGGAGAGGGCGGGCTA
>NZ_BATI01000013.1 GCF_000467105.1 Aquipseudomonas alcaligenes NBRC 14159 | reverse complement strand
TCCCGTAAACGGGAGAGGGGATGCCGCGGGGTGTGTCGAGAGAGCGTGCCGGCCGAGCAGCACTTATGCGCGGTTGCCGGTTGCCCCGGATGGCATCCGGGCTGCGCGGAACGGCGTCACGGAGGGTTGTTCAGCCTTCCTCCGGCCACAGCCGGATCGGCTTGCCTTCCGCCGGCCACAGGCGCAGCTGGCCGATGCCGGACACGTCCCAGCGTTGCACCTGGCCGAGGGCTTCGAGGAAGCGTTGTTCCTGCTCCATCAGCGCCGGTGCGCACAGCTTGCGGGTGGCGCCGGGCTGCTCGAAACGCAGCGCGTCGCCGTCACGGCGGTAGCTGGCGAACCAGTGGTTGCAGCCGGCGCTGCCATAGGCGCGGCCGTCCTCGCCGAGGGTGATGGTGAGGTGGCTGCGGTCGATCAGCGGGCGCTCGCCGATCCATTCCACGCGGTAGGTCTTGTCGTTTTCCAGCTGGACCGGGTCGCTGGCGCAGCCGCTGAGGGTGGCGGCGAACAGGGCGGGAACCAGGGCATGCTTCATGTGCTTTGTTCCTTGCAGGCAGGGCAGAAGTGCTTGCCGCCGCGGCTGGCCCAGCCCAGTTCGGCCAGGCGTGCCTCGGCTGCCGGTGCCTGGGCCTTGGTGCCGAGGCTGGCGTCGACGGCGAATTCCAGGTCGATGCGCTTGCCGCAGGCATCGCAATCGACCTGCCAAGTATGGATCGCCAGTTCGCGGAATGCCGGGCCAGTGGCCACCGCCATCCACTGGCCGGGCGGATTGATCAGATGGCGGACTTTTTCCACGGCCAGGCTCATGGACAGCTCGCGGCTGCCCTTGAGGGTCACCAGCAGGGTGTCGCCAGCCTGCACGGCGCCGCCGTTACCGGTCACCTGGTAGCGGCCCGGTGCCAGGGCGCGGCATTCGGTCAGGGTGTGTTGCGGGTTGAGCAGGGTGTAGCGGAAATCGTGGGTGGTCATGCAGCCTCCTGAGCTGGGCGGGATGCTATCACGCGGCAGATGTCACCCGGTTGACCGGCGTGCCGGCGGCCCAGGCGGCGATGTTGTCGAGGGTGGTGCCGGCGATGGCGGCCAGCGCCTCGTGGGTCAGGAAGGCCTGGTGGGCGGTGACGATGACATTGGGGAAGGTCAGCAGGCGCGCCAGCACATCGTCCTGCAATGGCAGGTCGGAGCGGTCCTCGAAGAACAGCTCGGCTTCTTCTTCATAGACGTCGATACCGAGGTAGCCGAGCTGGCCGCTTTTCAGCGCGCCGATCAGCGCCGGCGTATCGACCAGCGCGCCGCGGCCGGTGTTGATCAGCATGGCGCCGCGCTTCATCTGCGCCAGGCGGGCGTTGTCGATCAGGTGGCGGCTGCCCTCGTTCAAGGGGCAGTGCAGGCTGATGATGTCGCTCTCCGCGATCAGGTGGTTGAGGGTGACCTGGTGGCCACCGAAGCTCGCCAGCTCAGGCACCGGATAGGGATCGTAGACCAGTACCCGGCAGCCGAAGCCGGCCATGATGCCGGCAAAGGCCTGGCCGATCTTGCCGGCGCCGACCACGCCGACCGTCTTGCCGTGCAGGTCGAAGCCGGTCAGCCCGTGCAGCGAGAAGTCGCCCTCGCGGGTGCGGTTGAAGGCGCGGTGGATGCGCCGGTTGAGCGCCAGGATCAGCGCCACCGCGTGCTCGGCCACCGCGTGCGGCGAATAGGCCGGCACCCGCACCACCGCCAGCCCCAGGCGCTCGGCGGCCTTGAGGTCGACATGGTTGTAGCCGGCCGAGCGCAGGGCGATCAGCCGCGTGCCGCCGGCGGCCAGGCGCTCCAGTACCGGCGCGGACAGGTTGTCGTTGATAAAGGCGCAGACCACCTCGCAGCCTTCCGCCAGGGCGGCGGTGTCCGCGGTCAGCAGGCAGTCCTGGAACTGCAGCTGCCAGTCGCCCGGCAACGCCAGGGCCTGGAAGCTGGCGCGGTCGTAGGGTTTGCTGCTGAACAGGATGATATTCATCGGAACTCCTCAGGCGCTGACCGTGGCTTCTTCGGCGAGCCGGGCGATGGCCGCGTCCAGTTCATCGAGGGCCGCCTGGGCCATCGGGTCGTCCTGCTTGAGCAGGGTTTCACTGCGCTGACAGGCGGCGCGCAGCTGCGGTACGCCGCAGTAGCGGGTGGCGCCGTGCAGGCGGTGTACGCGCTCGATCAGGGCGCCGCGTTCGCCGGTCTCGCGGGCCTGGCGGATGGCCTGGCGGTCGGCAGGCAGGCCGGCCAGCAGCATATTGAGCATGTCGCTGGCGAGATCCGCCTTGCCGGCGGCCAGGCGCAGTCCTTCCTCGGCATCTAGTACGCGCAGGCTGGCGCTGCTGACCGCTGCGGCGGGTGCAGGCTGGGCATGGTTGCGCAGGGCCAGGCCGGTCCACTTGAGCACCACCTGGGCCAGCTGCCGCTCGTTGATCGGCTTGGTCAGGTAGTCGTCCATGCCGCCTTGCAGCAGAGCACGTTTCTCGTTGGCCAGGGCATGGGCGGTGAGGGCGACGATCGGCAGCGGGCTGCGCTCGCGCTCCTGTTCCCACAGGCGGATCGCCTCGGTGGCCTGGCGGCCGTCCATGCCGGGCATCTGCACGTCCATGAACACCAGGTCGAAGCTGTGCTGCTGCACTGCCTCGACGGCGGCATAGCCACTGTCCACCGCCACCACCTCGGCGCCCATATCGCTGAGCAGAGTCTGCACCAGCAGCAGGTTGGCCGGGTTGTCGTCGACGCACAGCAGGCGTGGCGCACGGCTGGTCAACGGGGCGGGGGCCTCGACCTTGAAGGGGCGCGGGCTGACCAGCTCACCGAGGGCGCGCAGCAGTTTGCGCGTGCAGGCCGGCTTGGCCTGCAGCTGCAGGTGGGTGTCGGGCAGCGCTTCGTGGTAAAGCGCCTGTTCGGTGGTGGGGCAGAGCACCAGGGTCTTGCAGCCCAGGCGGTCGAGCTCCCACAGGCGCTGGCCGAGTTGCTCCGGCGGCAGCTCCTGCAGGTTGACCCCGAGCACGGCCAGCTCGATCGGCTGACCGGCGTCGCGTTGGCGTGCCACCTGCTCCAGCAACGGGTCGAGGCTGGTGAATTCCTGCACCTCCAGGCTGCAGTCCTGCAGCTGGTGCTGCAGCGCCTGACGGGCCAGCTCGTGGCTTTCCAGCATCGCCACGCGGCGCCCCTGCAGCGGTGCGCGCGGCAGGTCGTCGCCATCGTCGCGGGCCTTGGGCAGGGTCAGGCTGATCCAGAACTCCGAGCCGCTGCCAGGGTTGCTGTCGACGCCGATCTCGCCGCCCATCTGTTCGATCAGGCGTTTGGAAATCACCAGGCCGAGGCCGGTGCCGCCGGCCTGGCGGCTCAGCGAGTTGTCGGCCTGGCTGAAGGCCTGGAACAGCGCGCGCAGGTCCTCGTCGGAAAGGCCGACGCCGGTGTCCTGCACGCTGATGCGCAGCTGCGCGCGGTCGTCGCTTTCATCCTCGACCATGGCGCGCACGGCGATGGTGCCCTCGCGGGTGAACTTGATGGCGTTGCTCACCAGGTTGGTCAGCACCTGTTTCAGGCGCAGCGGGTCGCCCTGCAGGGCCAGCGGGGTGTCGCGGTAGATCAGGCTGACCAGCTCCAGCTGCTTGTCGTGAGCGGCGGGGGCGAGGATGGTCAGGCAGTCCTGGATCAGGTCGCGCAGGTTGAACGGGATGTTCTCCAGCACCAGCTTGCCGGCTTCGATCTTGGAGAAGTCGAGCACCTCGTTGATGATCCCCAGCAGGCTCTCGGCGGATTTCTCGATGGTGCCCAGATAGTCCTGTTGGCGCGGGGTCAGGTCGCTCTTCTGCAGCAGGCCGGTGAAGCCGAGGATGCCGTTGAGCGGGGTGCGGATCTCGTGGCTCATGTTGGCCAGGAACTCGGACTTGATGCGGCTGGCCTCCAGGGCCTCCTTGCGCGCCAGGTCCAGCTCGATGTTCTGGATCTCGATGGTCTCCAGGTTCTGCCGCACGTCCTCGGTGGCCTGGTCGATGCTGTGCTGCAGCTCTTCCTGGGCGTTCTGCAGCGACTCGGCCATGCGGTTGATGCCGGCGGCCAGCTCGTCCATCTCGGGGTTGCCCAGCGGCGGCAGGCGGGTCTCCAGTTGGCCTTCCTTGAGCTGGTTGACGCCCTGCTGGATGCTGCGCAGCGGATCGTTGATGAAGCGGCTCATGCGCAGGGCGAGCAGGGCGGTGACGCTGAGGCCGGCAACGATCAGCAGCAGGCTGGCGAACAGGCTGCGGTAGCCCTGCAGCAGGGTGCGATGGTGGGAGATTTCCAGCTCAACCCAGCCCAGCAGGCGGTCGGCACCTTCGCTGCTGCCTTCGGCGGCCAGGCTCTGGTGGCGGCCGAACACCGGCATCAGGAAGCGCGTGGCGTCCTGCCCGCTGCGGGTGGTCAGCGGCTCGACGGTGGCCTGTGGCGGCTCGTTGAGCATGCTCGGACCGGCCTTGGCCAGCGCAGCGCGTTCAGCGGAGAGGAAGCCGACGGCGCGCACATCCTGCTGGTTCAGCGTTTCCTCGGCCAGGCGCCTGAGCTGGTCGGCATCCTCGCGTGCCAGGGCCGGTGCGGCCAGCGGGGCCAGGTGCTGCACCATCAGCTCGCCACGCTCGTGCAACTGGCTGCGCAGCTCGGCCAGCTGCATCCAGGTGAAGTAGCCGCCGAGCACCAGGGCCAGCAGGCTGGTGGGTAGCAGGGTGAGCAGCAGGACGCGGCCCTTGATCCCGAGGTCCTTGAACACGGCAGTCTCCATCCAGGTGATAGCCGCAGTTTAGCGATTCGTTCGATGGGAATCTGCTGGCTGTTTTGGCAGAATAGTCAGGATTAATTCTCATCAGACACTGATTATCATGAATTCCGGGGCGCGCATCCTCGCCATCGAGGACGATGTCCTGCTGGCCAGCCATCTGCAGCAGCACCTGTCGCAATGCGGCTTCGCGGTGACTCTGCAGCACGACGGCGCGCTGGGGCTGGCACAGGCCTGCAATGAGGACTTCGACCTGGTGCTGCTGGATGTCCTGCTGCCCGGGCGCAACGGCCTCGAGGCGCTGGCCGAGCTGCGCTGCCGGCGCAGCGTGCCGGTGATCCTGATGTCGGCCCTGGGCGCCGAGCAGGACCGCATCGCCGGTTTCAGCCAGGGCGCCGACGACTATCTGCCCAAGCCCTTCGCCATGGCCGAACTGGAAGTGCGCATCGCCGCCATCCTCCGCCGTGTGGCCTACGAGCGCCGCCGCCACGAGCCGGCGGTGGATGGCGGCCTGCGCTTCGATGAATCGCGCGGCGACGTCTGCCACGAAGGGCAGTGGGCGCAACTGACCCTGACCGAATTCCGCCTGCTGCAGCTGCTCGCCGCGCACCCGGGCGAGGTGCTGAGCAAGGCCTTCCTTTATCAGCAGGTATTGCATCGCCCGTTCTCGGCCCACGACCGCGTGCTCGACATGCACGTCAGCCATATCCGCCGCAAGCTGCAGGCCGTCGGCTATCTGGCCGGGCGCCTGGAAACGGTGTGGGGACGCGGCTACCTGTTCAGTGGCGAGGAAGCCTGAGTGCTGTCCCGACATTCGCTGTTCTGGCGCCTGGCGGCGCTGCTGGTGGGTTTCTGCCTGCTGATGGTCTGGCTGGTGTGGTACTGGGGCGGTAGCGTCGAGCGGCTTGGCTACTACCTGCGTGCCGACGACCAGCGCCAGTTGCTGGGCTACGCCGCCGAGGCCGAGCAGGCCTGGCGTGCCGGCGGGCGAGGCGGTGTCGATGACTGGCTGGCGGACATGCGCCGTCGCGAGAGTGGCTGGGTGGCGGTGCTCGGGCCGGGCCTGCACTCGCTGTCCAGCCAGGCGCTGAGTACGGCCGAGCTGGAACGCCTGACCTTCGTGCGGCGCATCGACTGGCCGATGAGCAAGCGCAGCATCGGTCTGCCCAGCCTGCTGGTGCCGTTCCCGGAGGCGCCTGAGGCCGGCCGTCTGGCCATCGAGCTGCCCGAGCGCATGCTGCCGCCGGGCTTCACCCTGGCGACCCAGCTGCTGGTGCATGGCCTGGTGCCGGGCGTGCTGGCGCTGCTGCTGTGCCTGCTGATCTACCGCCAGCTGATCGCACCGCTCAAGCACCTGCGTGAGCAGGCCGACGCCCTGCGCGGCGACCATCTGAGCACCCGCGTGGCGCCCCATGTCAGCCGCCGCGACGACGAGCTGGGCACCCTGGGCCGTGCCTTCGACCACATGGCCGAGCGCCTGGAGCACACGGTGAGCTATCAGCGCCAGCTGCTGCGCGACCTGTCACACGAGCTGCGCACGCCGCTGTCGCGCCTGCGCGTGGCCGGCGAGTGCGCCAGCGACCTGGAGGTGCTGCGCCAGCGCCTGGAACGCGAAGTGCAGTGCATGCAGCGCCTGGTCGACGACACCCTGGAGCTGGTCTGGCTGGACACCGAGCGGCCCCAGCCGGCGCTGGAGACAATCGATGTGGCGGCCCTGTGGGGCGTGCTCGCCGAGGATGCCTGCTTCGAGAGCGGCTGGGAGGCCACGCGCTTGCGCTGCGAGCTGCCCGCCGAGTGCCGGGTGCTTGGCCATCTCAACGGCCTGGCCCAGGCGCTGGAAAACATCCTGCGCAATGCCATCCGCCATTCGCCGGCGGACGGGGTGGTGCGCCTGCACGGGCAGCGGCAGGGCGCGCACTGGCTGCTGCACCTCGAGGACCAGGGCGGCGGTGTGCCCGCCCAGGAGCTGGAGACCATCTTCCGTCCCTTCACCCGGCTGTGTGCCGCGCGTCCGGGCGGCGAGGGCTTCGGTCTGGGCCTGGCCATCGCCCGTGGCGCCCTGCGCATGCAGGGGGGCGAACTGTGGGCGGAGAACGCGGCGCAAGGCCTGCGCCTGAGCCTGCGGCTGCCAAGTGTATAGTTTGTAAATTAGATTTACTGACAAATAGGAATTCATATCATTTGCGCCGATTTCCATGCGCGGAGCATGGTCGCCTCGGCACTGCCAGCCCTCGATCCTCTCCCGCGCCTGTCCTTGTCTTCAGGAGATTGATCGATGTCCGCGCGATTCACCTTGAGTCACCTGACCCTGGCCTTGCTGGCCGCCACGGCCACCTCGCTGCAGGCTGCGCCTGATGCCGCGGCGCCTGCCGAGCAGGCCGTGCTGTTACAGGAAACCCAGGTACTGGGAACCGCCGAGGAGGAGCTGAAGCAGGCGCCGGGCGTTTCCATCATCACCGCCGAGGACATCCGCAAGCTGCCGCCGACCAACGACCTGGCAGAGATCATCCGCCGCGAGCCCGGGGTCAACCTGACCGGCAACAGCACCAGTGGCAATCGCGGCAACAACCGCCAGATCGACCTGCGCGGCATGGGCCCGGAAAACACCCTGATCCTGATCGACGGCCAGCCGTCCACCTCGCGCAATGCCGTGCGCTATGGCTGGAACGGCGACCGCGATACCCGCGGCGAGACCAACTGGGTGCCGGCCGAGCAGGTCGAACGCATCGAGATCCTGCGTGGCCCGGCCGCCGCGCGCTATGGCTCGGGAGCCATGGGCGGGGTGGTCAACATCATCACCAAGCGCCCGACCGACAAGCTCAGCGGCTCCATCACCGCCTACACCTCGCTGCCGGAAGACGATGCCGAGGGCATGAGCAAGCGCACCAACTTCAGCCTCAGCGGTCCGCTCGGCGAGGCGTTCTCCTTCCGCCTGTACGGTGGCGCCAGCACCACCGACGCCGACGATGCCGACATCAACGCCGCGCACCAGGCCAGCGAGGATGCCCTGGTTTCCGGGCGCGAGGGCGTGCGCAACAAGGACATCAACGCGCTGCTCAGCTGGCAGCTGAACCCCGAGCAGAGCCTCGACCTGGAAGCCGGCTACAGCCGCCAGGGCAACATCTACGCCGGCGACACGATGAACAACAACGGCGGTGGCAACCCCGAGTTCATCAACAGCCTGTACGGCCATGAAACCAACGTGATGCAGCGCAGCAACTACGCGCTGACCCACAAGGGCGATTTCGACTGGGGCAGCTCCAAGGCCTCGCTGAGCTACGACTACACGCGCAACTGGCGCCTCAACGAAGGCCTGGCCGGCGGCCCCGAGGGTGCACCGAGCGAGGGCGCCGGGGCCTTCATGTCGCGCCTGCGCAACACCCGCGCCAACGCTGAGGTCAACCTGCCGCTGAGCGCCGGCCTCGAGCAGGTGCTGACCCTGGGCAGCGAGTACCTGTACGAGTCGCTCAACGATCCGGGCTCGCTGCGCGAGCAGAGCTTCGACCCGAACAGCGGCGATATCCCCGGCTTCAGCCGTGACCAGACCAAGACCACCGCGCACAGCTACGCGCTGTTCGCCGAGGACAATATCCAGCTGGGCGACCGTACCATCGTCACCCCCGGGCTGCGCTTCGACGACCACGAAGAGTACGGCGGCAACTGGAGCCCGAGCCTGAATGCCTCGCACGAGCTGACCGACGAGCTGACCCTGAAGGGCGGTATCGCCCGGGCCTACAAGACGCCCAACCTGTACCAGTCCAACCCCGGCTACCTGCTGTACAGCCGTGGCAACGGCTGCAATGCCAGCGAAAGCAACAGCGGCGGCTGCTACCTGGTGGGCAACCCGGACCTCGAACCGGAAACCAGCATCAACAAGGAAATCGGCCTGGCCTTCGACAAGGGCAGCTGGCGTACCAGCGCCACCTATTTCCGCAACGACTATCGCAACAAGATCGTCGGCAGCAACCAGTACATCACCCGCCTGAGCAACGGGCGCCGCGTGCTGCAGTGGGAGAACACCGACGAGGCCGTGGTCGAGGGCGTGGAGGGCAACCTGTTCGTCGCGCTCAGCCCGCAGCTGGAGTGGAACACCAACTTCACCTACATGCTCGAGTCCGAGGACAAGCAGACCGGCGAGCCGCTGAGCGTGATTCCCGAATACACCCTCAACAGCAGCCTCGACTGGCAGGTGACCCAGCAGCTGTCGCTGCAACTGACCGGCACCTACTACGGCAAGCAGGAGGCACCAAGCCTGAACCGCCGCACCGGTCAGGCGATCGACGCGGACGCGCAGCAGGACCTCGACCCCTACGGCCTGGTCGGTGTCAGCGCCGGTTACGCGTTCAACTCGAACTACAGCCTGCGCGTCGGCATCAGCAACCTGCTCGACAAGCAGATCTACCGCGAAGGCAACGCCAACGACGCCGGTGCCAACACCTACAACGAGCCGGGGCGCGCCTATTTCGCGTCGGTCACCGCCTCGTTCTGATCCAGCCCTTGCTCCTTGCCCGCCGTTGCGGCGGGCCTTCGGCTCCGCCCGGCTAAGGCTCGGCGGGGCCTTTCCTTGAGAGGTATCCGCATGCGTGCCCCGATCGCCGCATTGCTCGCCCTGCTGAGCCTGCTGGCGCCCGTCGCCCTGGCCAGGCCCGCAGCCGAGCAGCACCTCGGCGCTACCCTGGTCGAGCGTGGCTCGGCCCACTACCGCTTCGAGCACTTCGAGCTGGCCTCGGCCGACGGCCAGCGCCACTACCGGGTGCGTCTGGGCATTCCCCGGCGCGCCGCCCCGGCGAGCGGTTATCCGGTGCTCTACCTGCTCGACGGCAATGCCGCCCTGGCCGCCCTGCGCGAGGACTGGCTGGCCGAACTGGAGGAGCAGGGCACGCCACCGCTGCTGGTGCTGATCGGCCCGGCCACGGAGCAGCGCCTGGATCTGGACGCACGCATGTTCGACTACACCCCGGCGCCGCCTGCCGGGCCTGGTGCTGCGGACCCCATGCTGGGCGGTCGGCCCAGCGGCGGCGCGGCGGCGTTCCGCGCCCTGCTGGTGCAGCGCATTCGCCCCGAGGTGGCGCGCCGGGTCGCCGTGGACGAGGCGCGTCAGGGCCTGTGGGGGCACTCGCTGGGCGGTCTGTATGTGCTCGACAGCCTGTTCAGCGCGCCGGCCGACTTCCACTTCTATATCGCCGCCAGCCCGTCGCTGTGGTGGCAGTCCGGTCTGTTGCTGCAGCGTCACCGCGACTTTCCGGGGGCCGCGGCGCGGCTGCTGATCCTGCGCGGCAGCGATGAGCGCCCGTCAGGCGCACAGCTCGCTGCCGATTCCGCGCGGTCCCGAGCGATGGCGGCATTGCCGGCGGACGCGCCGCAACGGCTGGCCGAGCGCCTGGATGCGCTGCCCGGGCTGGACGCCGAGTTCCATACGTTCGCCGGCCTGGGCCACGGGCCGATGCTGGCTGCTTCGCTGCGTCCGGCCCTGCGTCTGCTCGCCGGCCTGGCGCCGCTGGAGGGCCGTCGATGAACGCCGTGTTTGCCCGTGCCATGGCCGCCGTATTTGGTGGCTATGCCTTTACCTACGCCTTCACCGCCTGCCTGGCACGCCTGCTGCCCCTGGAGCGGATCGACGCACTGCTGGTTGCCAGCCTGCCGATGTTCGTCGTCTACACCCTGGCCGTGCTCTGGGCTTTCGCCGCGCGCGATGCCTGGCGCGCCTGGCTGAGCCTGCCATTGGCGATACCGCTGGCGCTGATCGGCTTCTGGCCGCAACTGCTGGAGCGTCTGGGATGAAGAAACGGACCCTGACCCAGGCCATGGCCTGGCTGCACACCTGGGGCGGCCTGCTGTTCGGCTGGCCGCTGTTCGCCATTTTCCTCACCGGCAGCCTGGCGGTGTTCGACCATGAGATCGACCACTGGATGCAGCCGGAGATCCAGCGCCAGGAGGTGCCGATCGCCCAGGCCGCCGAGCATGCGCTGGCCTACCTGCAGCGTCATCACGCCGATGCCGGGGCGTGGAACATCGCCCTGCCCAGCGAACGTGACCCGGGCCTGCGGGTGACCGCCGGCGACCGCCGCCGCGGCATCAGCACCGATCTCGACCCGCGCACGGGCGAGCCGCTCAAGGTGCGCGAGGCGGCCGGTGGCAGCTTCTTCTTCCACTTCCACTACACCCTCAACCTGCCGCGGCAGATCGGCATCTGGGTGGTCGGCCTGGTGGCGCTGGCGACCCTGGCAACCCTGGTCAGCGGCATCGTCATCCACAAGAAGCTGTTCAAGGAGTTCTTCACCTTCCGCCCGAACAAGGGCCAGCGTTCCTGGCTGGATGCGCACAACGCCGCCGGCGTGCTGCTGATGCCGTTCCACCTGATGATCGTCTACACCGGGCTGATCATCTTCGGCCTGATCTATGTCCCGGCGGCGCTGCAGGCGCTGTACGACGGCGATGCCGAAGCCTTCTTCGCGGAACAGATCCAGGCGCCGCCGCACAGCCATGGCCCCAGCCGCGCCCCGGCGGCGCCATTGGTGGCGCTCGCGCCGCTGCTGCAGCAGGCCGAACAGCGCATGGGGCCGCTTGCAGGTCTGAGCATCCAGCACCCCGGCCGCGCCGATGCGCGCATCGAGGTGCGCCGCGTGCTGGGCAACCGCATCGCCCTGAGCAAGGGCCACAACATGGTGTTCGACGGTGTCAGTGGCGCGCTGCTCGCTGGCCCGCCGCAGCTGCGCCCCACGGTGCTGACCCAGCGGGTGATGTTCGGCCTGCACTTCGCCCAGTTCGGCGGCTACCCGATGCGCTGGCTGTACTTCTTCTGCGGCCTGGTCGGCAGCGCGATGATCGCCAGCGGGCTGGTGCTGTTCACCGTCAAGCGCCGGCGCAAGTACCTGGAGGAGGGCAGGGCGGGGGACTTCGGCCATCGCCTGGTGGAGGGGCTCAATGTCGCGGTGGTCGCCGGCCTGGTGCTGGCCTGCATCGGCCTGTTATGGGTCAACCGCCTGTTGCCGGTGGAGCTGGCCCAGCGCGCCGGCTGGGAGCTGCGCCTGTTCTTCGCGCTCTGGGCGCTGAGCCTGGTACACGGCTGGTGCCGCCCGCACCTGCAGGCCTGGCGCGAACAGCTGGGCGTTGCGGCGCTGCTGTGCCTGGGGCTGCCACTGCTCAGTGCGCTGACCCTGCAGCGGCCCTGGGCCGATAGCGGGCATCTGCTGCTGGAACTGACGGCGGCGGGCATCGGCCTGTTGCTGGCCTGGACCGCGCGGCGGATCGGCCAGCGTGGCGCCCAGCCACTGTCGCGCCGGGCGGCGCGCCCGCTGGCGGAGGTGAACTGAGATGCTGAGCGCTTTCTTCGCCGGGCTGCTGCTCGCCTATGCCGGCATGGCCGCGCTGTGCCAGGGCCTGGAACGTCACTACAAGCAGGTCTGGCAACGTCTGCCGCCGCCCGGGCGGCGCCGCGCCTTGCGCCTGCTCGGCTGGGCGTTGCTGGCGGCCAGCTTTGCCGCCAGCGTAGCGACCTGGGGATGGGCCATGGGGCCGGTGGGCTGGTTCGGGCAGATCAGCCTGGCCGGCTTCGCCCTGGTCCTGCTGTTGCCCTACCAGCCGCGCCTGGCGCTGCTCTGGCCGGGGCCGGCGCTGCTGGTGTGGCTGCTCTGCCGGCTGGCGGGCGTTTAGTGCGCCAAGTGTTGCCTGGCATGTAGCGCCGTTATGGTCGGCGGCGGTTTGCCGGTATCATGGCGCACCTGTTTCACGAACGGATGGCCCGCTTCGCCATGACCCTGCAGTTTCCCACCATCGCCGACTGCATCGGCAACACCCCGCTGGTCCGCCTGCAACGCCTGCCCGGCACCGAGCGCAATCACCTGCTGGTGAAGCTCGAAGGCAACAATCCGGCCGGCTCGGTGAAGGACCGCCCGGCCATGTCGATGATCACCCGCGCCGAGCTGCGCGGTGACATCCAGCCCGGCGATGTGCTGATCGAAGCCACCAGCGGCAACACCGGCATCGCCCTGGCGATGGCGGCGGCGATCAAGGGTTACAAGATGATCCTGATCATGCCCGGCAACTCCACCGAGGAGCGCAAGGCAGCGATGAGCGCCTACGGCGCCGAGCTGATCCTGGTGGACAACATGGAGGTGGCGCGCGACCTCGCCCTGGCCATGCAGGCCGAGGGCAAGGGCAAGGTGCTCGACCAGTTCGCCAACGGCGACAACCCCGAAGCGCACTACCGCAGCACCGGCCCGGAGATCTGGCGCCAGACCCAGGGCGCCGTCACCCACTTCATCAGCTCGATGGGCACCACCGGCACCATCATGGGCACCTCGCGCTACCTCAAGGAGCAGAACCCGGCGGTGGAGATCATCGGCCTGCAGCCGCAGGACGGCTCGGCCATCCCCGGCATCCGTCGTTGGCCGCAGGCGTACCTGCCGAGCATTTTCGACGCCAGCCGGGTCGACCGCGTCCTGGACATCTCCCAGGCCGAGGCCGAGGACATGATGCGCCGTCTGGCGCGCGAGGAAGGCATCTTCTGCGGCGTGTCGTCCGGCGGTGCGGTGGCGGCCATGCTCAAGCTGGCGCGCGAGACCGAGAATGCGGTGATGGTGGCGATCATCTGCGATCGCGGCGACCGCTACCTGTCTTCCGGGCTGTTCAATTAACCGACATGGCCAAGCACAAATCCCTGCGCTTCCAGCCGGCTGGTGGTGAGCGCAAGACCCAGGTGCCGGTCGGCAAGAAGCAGAAGCTCTGCATTGAGCGTCTGGCCAACGACGGTCGCGGCATCGCCTTCGTCGAGGGACGCAGCTGGTTCGTCGCCGGTGCGCTGGCCGGCGAGGAGGTCGAGGCACGCGTGCTGGCCGCCCGCGCCCAGGTGGTGGAGGCGCGCAGCGAACGTGTACTGATCCCTTCTGCGCTGCGCCGCGAGCCGGCCTGCGCGCATGCCGGCCGCTGTGGTGGCTGCACCCTGCAGCACCTGCCGCATGCCGAGCAGCTTGCCCTGAAACAGCGCAGCCTGGCCGAACAGATGCAGCGCCAGGCCGGCGTCGAACCGGATGAGTGGGCGGCGCCGCTGACCGGCCTCGAGCTGGGCTACCGGCGCCGCGCGCGCATTGCCGTGCGCTGGGACGTCAAGGGCAAGCGCCTGGAGGTCGGCTTCCGTGCCGCGGCCAGCCAGGACATCGTCGCCATCGACGACTGCCCGGTGCTGGTACAGCCCTTGCAGCCGATCCTGCGCGCGCTGCCGGCGCTGCTGCGGACGCTGGACAAGCCCCAGTCACTCGGCCACGTCGAGCTGTTCCACGGTACCCAGTCAGCCCTGCTGCTGCGCCATACGGCGCCGCTGGGTGAAGCCGATCTGCAGCGCCTGCGCGCCTTCTGTGCCGAGCACCAGGCGCAGCTGTGGCTGCACGGTGCCGGCGAGCCCGAGCCCGATGTGCCGGAGCAGCGCCTGGGCTATCGCCTGGAACCCTGGAACCTGGAGCTGCAGTACCGCCCAGGCGATTTCGTGCAGGTCAATGGTGCGGTCAATCAGGCCATGGTCGAACAGGCGCTAGACTGGTTGGCGCCGCAGACTGGTGAGCGCGTGCTGGACCTGTTCTGCGGCCTGGGTAACTTCGCCCTGCCGCTGGCGCAGCGGGTCGGCGAAGTGGTGGCGGTTGAAGGTGTGCAGGCCATGGTGGCGCGGGCGCGGGAAAATGCCGCGGCCAACGGCCTGGGCAATCTGCACTTTTTCCAGGCCGACCTGTCGAAGCCGCTGGCCGGCGCCCCCTGGGCCGCCCGCGGCTTCGCCGCGATACTGCTCGACCCGCCGCGTGACGGCGCGTTCGAGGTGGTCAAGGAAATTCACCGACTGGGCGCGCAGCGCCTGGTCTATGTGTCCTGCAACCCGGCGACCCTGGCGCGCGATGCCGCCGAGCTGGTCCGGCAGGGCTACCGGCTGAAGCGGGCCGGGATTCTCGACATGTTCCCGCAGACGGCACATGTGGAGGCGATGGCGTTATTCGAGAGGGGCTAGGAAGCCCTTGTAATCCGACTGGCCCAGAGAAGGTCAGAGCTAATCCGGCGGGGCGTGACTCGCCGTAGGGAAGGCAGAAAATGGTACAGGTCAGAGCACACCAGCCGATCAACCTCGACGGCAGCATCAACCTCGAGGCCTGGCTGGACCATACGCTGAGCGTCGACCCGGCGCTCGACCGCGAGGCCCTCAAGGTGGCCTGCGAGTTCGCCCGCGAGGTCGAGCAGCAGGCCAATGCCGCGCAGAACCTGTGGGCGGAGGGCAACTCCAGTTTCCAGACCGGCCTGGAGATCGCCGAGATCCTCGCCGACCTCAAGCTGGACCAGGACAGCCTGGTGGCGGCGGTGATCTACCGCGCCGTGCGCGAGGGCAAGACCACGCTCAAGGTGGTGCAGGAGAAGTTCGGCGCGGTGGTGGCCAAGCTGATCGAAGGCGTGCTGCGCATGGCCGCCATCAGCAACAGCATCAACCCGCGCGAGTCGGTGGTGGTCGGCTCGCAGACGCAGGTGGAGAACCTGCGCAAGATGCTGGTGGCCATGGTCGACGACGTGCGCGTGGCGCTGATCAAGCTGGCCGAGCGCACCTGCGCCATCCGCGCGGTCAAGCATGCCGACGACGAGAAGCGCCTGCGCGTGGCCCGCGAGGTGTTCGACATCTACGCGCCGCTGGCCCATCGCCTCGGCATCGGCCATATCAAGTGGGAGCTGGAGGACATCTCCTTCCGCTACCTGGAGCCGGAGCAGTACAAGCAGATCGCCAAGCTGCTGCACGAGCGCCGCCTCGACCGCGAGCAGTACATCAACGATGTGATGAAGCAGCTGCGCGACGAACTCTCCGCCACCGGCATCAAGGCCGATATCAGCGGCCGCGCCAAGCACATCTATTCGATCTGGCGGAAAATGCAGCGCAAGGGCCTGCAGTTCAGCCAGATCTACGACGTGCGCGCGGTGCGCGTGCTGGTGCCGGAAGTGCGCGACTGCTACACCGCGCTCGGCATCGTGCATACCCTGTGGCGGCACATTCCCAAGGAGTTCGACGACTACATCGCCAACCCCAAGGAAAACGGCTACCGCTCCCTGCACACCGCGGTGATCGGCCCGGACGGCAAGGTGCTGGAGGTGCAGATCCGCACCAATGCCATGCATGAAGAGGCCGAGCTGGGCGTGTGTGCCCACTGGAAGTACAAGGGTACCGACGCCAAGGGTGGCTCCGACCACTACGAAGAGAAGATGGCCTGGCTGCGCCAGGTGCTGGAGTGGCACGAGGAGCTGGGCGACATCGGTGGCCTGGCCGAGCAGCTCAAGGTCGACATTGAGCCGGACCGGGTCTACGTGTTCACTCCGGACGGCCATGCCATCGACCTGCCCAAGGGCGCCACGCCGCTGGACTTCGCCTACCGCGTGCACACCCAGATCGGCCACAACTGCCGCGGCGCCAAGATCAACGGGCGCATCGTGCCGCTGACCTACAGCCTGCACACCGGTGAGCAGGTGGAGATCATCACCAGCAAGAACGGCGCCCCCAGCCGCGACTGGCTCAACCCCAACCTGGGCTACATCACCACCAGCCGGGCGCGGGCAAAGATCGTCCACTGGTTCAAGCTGCAGGACCGCGAGCAGAACGTCGCCGCCGGCAAGGCCATGCTCGAGCGCGACCTGTCGCGCCTGGCGCTGGCCGCGGTGGACTTCGCCAAGCTGGCGGAAAAGTGCAACCTGAAGACGGTCGAGGACATGTACGCCGCCCTCGGTGCCGGCGACCTGCGCCTGGCCCATGCGGTCAACCTGGCCCAGCAGCAGGTCGAGCCGGAGCGTGGCAACGAACAGCTGGAGCTGATCCCGCGCCGCGCCAGTGCACCGCGCCCGGGCAAGCGCGGCGATATCCAGATCCAGGGCGTCGGCAACCTGCTGACGCAGATGGCCGGCTGCTGCCAGCCGCTGCCGGGCGATCCGATCGTCGGCTACATCACGGTCGGCCGTGGCGTCTCCATTCACCGCCAGGACTGCGCCTCGGTGCTGCAACTGGAGGGACGCGAGCCGGAGCGGATCATCCAGGTCAGCTGGGGGCCGGTGCCGGTGCAGACCTACCCGGTGGATATCGTCATCAAGGCCTACGACCGTTCCGGCCTGCTGCGCGACGTGACCCAGGTGCTGCTCAACGAGCGCATCAACGTGCTGGCGGTGAACACCCGCTCGAACAAGGAGGACAACACCGCCTCCATGCAGCTGACCATCGAGATTCCCGGGCTGGACGCGCTGTCGCGCCTGCTCGCGCGCATCTCCCAGCTGCCCAACATCATCGAGGCGCGGCGCAACCGCAGCAGCAATTGAGTTAGTAACTCCCTCTCCCTTTGGGAGTAGGTAGGGCGGGTGAAACCCGCGCTCGGAATGGTGGCGGGTTGCACCCGCCCTACGGATTGAATGACCCATGTACCAACTCGACGACCTGCTGCACCTGATGGCCCGTCTGCGTGACCCGCAGCACGGCTGCCCCTGGGACCTCAAGCAGAACTACGCGAGCATCGTGCCCTATACCCTCGAAGAGGCCTACGAGGTGGCCGATGCCATCGAGCGTGACGACTTCGACCATCTGCCCGGCGAGCTGGGCGACCTGCTGTTCCAGGTCGTCTACTACAGCCAGCTGGCCAGGGAGGAGGGGCGCTTCGAGTTCGCCCAGGTGGTCGACGGTATCACCCGCAAGCTGATTCGCCGCCACCCACACGTGTTCCCTGACGGCGACCTGTACGGCGCGCCGGATGTGGCGAAGCTGGAAGAAGCGGCGGTCAAGCAGCGCTGGGAGGAACTCAAGGCCGAGGAACGGGCCGAGAAGGCCGCGGCGCCGGAGCAGCTGTCGCTGCTCGACGATGTGCCCACGGCGCTGCCGGCGCTGTCGCGTGCCGCCAAGCTGCAGAAGCGCGCGGCCCAGGTCGGTTTCGACTGGCCCGAGGCGCTGCCGGTGGTGGACAAGGTGCGCGACGAACTCGACGAAGTGCTGGAGGCCATGAGCGAGAACGATGCCGGGGCCATCGCCGAGGAGATCGGCGACCTGCTGTTCGTCGTCACCAACCTGGCGCGACACCTCAAGGTCGACCCGGAAGCTGCCCTGCGCGCGGCCAACGGCAAGTTCGAGCGGCGCTTCCGCCATATCGAACAGGCATTGCGCGAAGCCGGCCGGCCCATCGAGAATTGCAGCCTGGAAGAGCTGGATGCCCTTTGGGGCGAAGCCAAGAAACTGGAAAAACTGCAGCCTGGCTGCTGAGTGATGAGAACCCCATGAGCCTTTCCCTCCGCGACCAGCTGCTGAAAGCCGGCCTGGTCAATGAAAAGCAGGCCAAGCAGGCCGGCAAGCAGAAACAGAAGCAGCAGCGCCTGGAGAAGAAGAACCAGGTCGAGGTTGACGATTCGCAGAAGCAGGCCGCCCTGCAGGCCATGGCCGAGAAGCAGGCCCGCGACCAGGAGCTGAACCGCCAGCAGCAGGAGAAGATCCAGCAGAAGGCCATCGCCGCGCAGATCAAGCAGCTGATCGAGACCAGCCGCCTGCCCAAGATCAATGGCGAGGACTACTACAACTTCGTCGACGACAAGAAGGTCAAGCGCATCGCGGTGAACAACCTGATGCGCGACAAGCTGAGCCGTGGCTCGCTGGCCATTGTCCGCCATGGCGGCGCCTACGAGGTGATTCCGCGCGAGGCGGCGCTGAAGATCCAGGAGCGCGACGCGCAGCGCATCGTCCTGCTCAACGTGCAGAGCGAAGGGCCGGACGAGGATGATCCGTACGCCGCCTACCAGATTCCCGATGATCTGATGTGGTAATGAAAAAGCCGGGCTTGCCCGGCTTTTTCCTGTCTGTGAACACAAAGAAGCCGGGACGTGCCCGGCTTCTGGCATTAGGCGGCGCGCCTTACTCGGCGAGGCCCTTGACGGTGCGGCCGTCGACCTGGCCGTCCTTGAGCATGATCTGGTATTCCTTGCCGTCCTTCTCCACCTGGTGCAGGCGCACCAGCAGGTAGTTCCAGTCCTTGGCGAACCACAGCACGGTCTTGCGGCTACTCTGGGTCGGGTCGCGTACGCGCTCGACCTTGATCGCGTCGATCAGCCCGGCCTTGGTACGCACGCGCTCCTCGCCGAGTACGCGGAAGTCGTAGGTTTCGATCTCGTCGCCGTCGATCACCTGGTAGCTCACGCTCTGCTTGCCGGCTGCCACGTCGTGCTGCAGCACCAGTTGGTAGGTCGACTTGTCCATCAGGCCGCGGTTGAGCGGGAAGCGCACCGGCTCGCCGCGGTCGTTGCCCAGCACCTGCTTCTCGGTCCAGTCGAAGTCGAGCTCGACCTGCTTGGACTTGCCCAGGCCGCTGCGATCGAAGCGGTAGGTCAGCGGCAGGAAGGCATCGCTTTCCATGCGCAGGGTGCTGGTTTCCTTGAGGCTGGCGACCAGCATGGAGGCCTCGAAGTCCAGCTCCCAGCGGCCGTTGTCCAGGGCCTTGAGGCTGCGTCCGGCGGTGCCGCTGATCGGCACCTGCTTCCAGTCGGCGGTGTAGCTGGCGGAGAAGGGCTTGAGTTCCAGGGCCTGCACCGGCAGGGCCAGGAGGGCGAGCAGCATCAGCAGAACGCGGGGCATGGAATCTCCTATGGGCGGATCAGGTGTCCGGTGGCCGGCAGGTCCTTGCCGTCCAGTTGTGCGCCGGTCTTACCCAGCTTCAGGCGGCCTTCGGCGAACCAGCGCATGGCCAGGGGGTAGATATGGTGTTCCTGGCGGTGCACGCGCTGGGCCAGGCTTTCCGGCGTGTCGTCAGACTCTACCGGCACCACGGCTTGTACGACCAGTGGTCCGCCATCGAGTTCCTCGGTGACGAAGTGCACGCTGCAGCCATGCTCGCGGTCGCCAGCCTCCAGCGCGCGCTGGTGGGTGTGCAGGCCTTTGTACTTGGGCAGCAGCGAAGGGTGGATATTCAGCAGGCGGCCCTCGTAGTGACGCACGAAGTCACCGGTGAGGATGCGCATGAAGCCGGCCAGCACCACCAGCTGCGGGTCGAAGCCGTCGATGGCCTCGATCAGCGCGGCATCGAAGGCCTCACGGCCGTCGAACTGCTTGTGGTCGAGCACCCGGGTCGGGATGCCGGCGTTCTGCGCGCGGACCAGGCCGTAGGCATCGGCGCGGTTGCAAATCACCGCGGCGATGCGCGCCGGATTGCCGTCCTGGGTGATGCTGTCGATCAGGGCCTGCAGGTTGCTGCCGGACCCCGAGATCAGCACCACGACATTGCAGTCGGCCATCAGTGGGCTTTCAGGTTGTTCAGCACGACCTGCTCGGCACCCTCGGCGGCCTGGGCGATCTGGCCGATCACCCACGGGGTTTCGCCGGAAGCACGCAGGCTGGCCAGGGTGGCCTCGACCTGGTCCTGAGCCACGCAGATGACCATGCCGACGCCGCAGTTCAGTACGCGGTGCATTTCGTGCTCGTCGACGTTGCCTTTTTCCTGCAGCCAGTCGAACACCGCCGGGCGGGTCCAGCTGGCCACGTCGATCACTGCCTGGGCGCCCTGCGGCAGCACGCGCGGGATGTTGTCGAGCAGGCCGCCGCCGGTGATGTGGGCCATGGCCTTCACCGCGCCGGTTTCCTTGATCAGCTTGAGCAGCGGCTTGACGTAGATGCGCGTCGGCGCCATCAGCAGGTCGGCCAGCTTCTGGCCATTCAGCTCGGTGGCTTCGATGTCGGTGCCGGACACTTCGAGGATCTTGCGGATCAGCGAGTAGCCGTTGGAGTGCGGGCCGGAAGAGGGCAGGGCGACCAGCGCGTCACCGGTCTGCACCTTGGAGCCGTCGATGATCTCGGTCTTTTCCACCACACCGACGCAGAAACCGGCCAGGTCGTAGTCTTCGCCTTCATACATGCCCGGCATTTCGGCGGTTTCACCACCGACCAGGGAGCAGCCGGCCAGTTCGCAGCCGGCGCCGATGCCGGTGACCACGGTGGCGGCCACGTCCACGTTCAGCTTGCCGGTGGCGTAGTAGTCGAGGAAGAACAGCGGCTCGGCGCCGCACACCACCAGGTCGTTGACGCACATGGCGACTAGGTCCTGGCCGATGCTGTCGTGCTTGTTCAGGTTCAGGGCCAGGCGCAGCTTGGTGCCGACGCCGTCGGTGCCGGACACCAGCACCGGCTGCTTGTAGCCGGCGGGGATTTCACACAGGGCGCCGAAACCACCCAGGCCGCCCATGACTTCCGGACGCGCGGTGCGCTTGGCCACGCCTTTGATGCGCTCGACCAGGGCTTCGCCGGCGTCGATGTCGACACCTGCATCCTTGTAGCTGATGGAGGGTTGCTTGCTCATGGGTTCGGGCCTTTAGAAAGGGAGAATGCTGTGGGCGACCGGTGCGGCAGCGGGCCGGTCCGCGAAGGCGCGCGATTTTATCAGGCTTGCCCGCCAGCGGCCACCGGGCGCGACGGTTGCCGGGGGGCAGGCGGCTGTTTAAGGTATAGCCCTTCGCGTGCCGCTCAGGCACAGCCTTTCCAGCCGAGACCCGATCGATGCGCCTGTCCGCCCGCCTGTTTGCCCTCTGCCTCCCGCTGTTCAGCCTGCCGGCCCTGGCTGCGCCGGTCAGCGGCCTCTATCAGGTGCGCGAGGCCGTGACCAGCCAGCAGCCGGAGGAGCGCAGCGCCGCACTCAACCGCGCCCTGGAGACCCTGGTGCTGCGTCTGACCGGTGACGCCAAGGCGCTGCAGAGCCCGGCGCTGGAAGGGGTGCGCCAGGACCCGCAGCAACTGGTCAGCCAGTATGTCTACGAGGGCGAGACCCTGGTGGTGGACTTCGATCCGCTGACCACCGAGAACAAACTGCGCCAAGCCGGTCTGCCGCTGTGGGGCGCCAACCGCCCGGCGATCCTGACCTGGTGGCTGAACAGCAGTGCCGAGGGCGCCAGCCTGGTTGGCGATGGTCAGGAAGCCGCCGCGCCGCTGCAACAGGCCGCCCAGCACCGTGGCCTGCCGCTGCGCCTGCCGCTGGCCGACCTGCAGGAGCAGCTGGCCGCCACGCCGGAAAGCCTCGGTGCCACGCAACCGGACGCGCTGCGCGAGCCTTCCGAGCGCTATGCCGCCGATGCGCTGCTGGCCGTGCAGGCCCGTGAGGATGGCGGCCAGTGGCAGGCCGAGTGGCGTCTGTGGCTGGGCGATGCGCGCGAGCAGGGCAAGGCCCAGGGCGCCGATCAGCAAGCCCTGGCCGATGCCGTGCTGCTGGCCGTGAGCGAGCGCCTGGCGCCGCGCTTCCTGGTCAAGCCGGGCGCTGCCAGTGCGCTGACCCTGGAAGTGCAGGGCGCCAACCTCGGCCGTTTCGCCGAACTGGAGCGTCTGCTCGAACCCTTTGCCGCGCGCCTGCTGCGCGCCAGCGGCGATCTGCTGGTGTGGCAGGTCAATGCCAGCGCCGAGCAGCTGCGCGCCCAGCTGGCGCTGGCCGGTCTGCAGGAAGTGCCGGCCGATGCCGCCCCGCTGGATGCCGGCGGCAACCCGCAGGCCACCCCCGCGGCGGCACCGGCCAACCTGATGCGTTTCCGCTGGTAAATCCCCCTCAATAGCGACGGAGTGCCTGAGATGACCGATTCGCGCCGCTGGCTGTGGCTGGCCGGAGTGTTTCTGTGCGGCTGGCTGATCTACCTGCTGACCCCCATCCTGTCACCCTTCCTGGTGGCCATGCTGCTGGCCTACATGGGCGATCCGATTGTGGATCGCCTGGAGAAGCGCGGCCTGTCGCGGACCTGGGGCGTGGTCATCGTCTTTGCGCTGTTCAGCCTGTTGCTGCTGATCATGCTGCTGGTGCTGATCCCTATGCTCGGTCGCCAACTGGTGCGCCTCTACGAGCTGGCGCCGCAGGGCCTCGACTGGGCGCAGCACCAGGCACTGCCCTGGGTGCAGGCGCAGCTCGGCCTGGCCGAGGGCTTCTGGCGCTTCGATCAGCTCAAGCAGGCGCTGTCCGGGCATCTGGGCAAGACCACCGACATCGTCAGCGGCCTGCTGGCCCAGGCCACCGCCTCGAGCCTGGCACTGCTCGGCTGGCTGGGCAACCTGCTGCTGATCCCGGTCGTGGCCTTCTACCTGCTGCGCGACTGGGACCTGATGCTGGCCAAGCTGCAGAACCTGCTGCCGCGCGCCCGCGAAGGGCTGGTGGTGCGCCTGGTCGGTGAGTGCCACGAGGTGCTCGGTGCCTTCATGCGTGGCCAGCTGCTGGTGATGCTGGCGCTGGCCGGTATCTACTCGGTCGGCCTGATGGTGGTGGGGCTGGAGCTGGGCCTGCTGATCGGTCTGCTCGCCGGCCTGGCCAGCATCGTGCCCTACATGGGCTTCATCGTCGGCTTCGGCGCTGCGGTGGTCGCCGCATTGTTCCAGTACAGCGGCTTCGAACTCTACCCGCTGATCGGCATCGCCGTGGTGTTCGGCATCGGCCAGTTGCTCGAAGGCATGCTGCTCACGCCCATGCTGGTCGGCGATCGCATCGGCCTGCACCCGGTAGCCGTGATCTTCGCCATCCTCGCCGGCGGCCAGCTGTTCGGCTTCACTGGTGTGCTGCTGGCCCTGCCGGTGGCCGCGGTCATCATGGTTTTGCTGCGCCATGCTCATGATTTCTATAAACTTTCCGACCTTTACGGAGAGTCTTCCGGCGATTCGCAAGAACCGCCGTCCAGTGCATGAAACCAGTCCAGCTGCCCCTTGGCGTGCGCCTGCGCGACGACGCCACTTTCGCCAACTACTACCCCGGTGCCAACGCGGCGGCCCTCGGCTACGTCGAGCGGCTGTGCGAGGCCGATGCCGGCTGGACCGAGAGCCTGATCTATCTCTGGGGCGGTGAAGGCGTGGGGCGTAGCCACCTGCTGCAGGCGGCCTGCCTGCGCTTTGAGCAGCGTGGCGAGGCGGCGGTCTATCTGCCACTGGGCGAGGTGGCGGATTACGGCCCCGAGCTGCTCGATGGTCTGGACCAGTCCGAGCTGGTCTGCCTAGACGATCTGGATGCCGTGGCCGGCCGCGCGGACTGGGAAGAGGCGCTGTTCCACCTGTTCAACCGCCTGCGCGACTCCGGCCGGCGCCTGCTGCTGGCGGCCAGCGTGTCGCCGCGCGAGCTGTCGGTGCAGCTGCCCGACCTGCAGTCACGCCTGACCCTGGCGCTGGTGTTCCAGCTGCACGCGCTGTCCGACGAGGACAAGTTGCGCGCCCTGCAGCTGCGCGCCTCGCGCCGCGGCCTGCACCTGACCGACGAAGTGGGGCGCTTCATCCTCACCCGTGGCGAGCGCAGCATGAGCGCATTGTTCGAGCTGCTCGAGCGCCTCGATCAGGCTTCGCTGCAGGCGCAGCGCAAGCTGACCATTCCCTTCCTCAAGGAAACCCTGGGCTGGTAAGGCCCAGGTTTGTCCTTTCTCACTCGCCCGCCAGCTTGCGGTCGTACTGGAACTTCCAGCGCACATAGAGCAGCGCGCTGCAGAACAGGCCGAGGCTGATCACCGTCTCCAGCGCGCCGAACAGGGCACGAGCCGGGTCGATGGCGGCCAGCACGCCCTGAATGAAGTAGATATTCACCACGAAGCAGGCCCAGGCGTGCGCGCGGGCGTTGCCCAGCAGCAGGCCGGGGGCGAGCAGCAGCAGCGGCAGCAGCTGAATGCTGAGGACGACCCAGATGCGCGCGCCGTGCAGGTCGGCGAAGGCCAGGTTCCATACCAGTAGCAGTGCCAGCAGGGCGAAGAAGCTGAACAGGGCGAGGGCGCGACTCAGCTTCAGGCGCGGGGCCAGCCATTCCAGGCTGGGCAGGGGCTTGGGCGTTTTAGCCACGGGAGGTCTCCAGTTGCTTCGCGGTACTCGCCAGGCGCTGGCCGAGGGCGCGGCACAGGGCGATTTCGTGGTCGTCGAGCTTGCGCTTGCCATCGGCGCCGGCATGGTGGCTGGGGCCGTAGGGCGTGCCACCGCCACGAGTCTCCAGCAGGGCGCCTTCGCTGTAGGGCAGGCCGGTGATCAGCATGCCGTGGTGCAGCAGCGGCAGCATCATCGACAGCAGGGTGCTCTCCTGGCCGCCGTGCAGGCTGGAGGTGGAAGTGAACACCCCGGCCGGCTTGCCGACCAGTTCACCGGTCAGCCACAGGCTGCTGGTGCCGTCGAGGAAGTACTTGAGCGGCGCGGCCATGTTGCCGAAGCGGGTCGGGCTGCCCAGGGCCAGGCCGGCACAGTGGCGCAGGTCATCCAGCTCGGCGTAGAGCGCTCCCTCTGCAGGAATGCCCGGGGCAACCGCCTCGCACTCGCTGGATACCGCCGGCACGCTGCGCAGACGCGCCTCCAGGCCGGCCATCTCCACGCCGCGGGCGATCTGCCGGGCCATCTCGGCGGTGGCGCCATGGCGGCTGTAATACAGCACCAGGATATAGGGCGTGCTCATGCCAGCAGCTCCAGGATCTTCTCCGGTGGCCGACCGATCACGGCGCGCTCGCCCGCGACCAGGATGGGGCGCTCGATCAGTTTGGGATGGGCGACCATGGCGGCGATCAGTTGCTCGTCGCTCAGGCTGCTGTCGGCCAGGTTGAGCGCTTTGTACTCGTCCTCGCCAGTGCGCAGCAGGGCACGCGGGGCGATGCCGAGCTTGGCCAGCAGGGCGCGCAGTTGGTCGGCGCTGGGCGGGGTATCCAGGTAGCGCACGACGGTCGGCGCCAGGCCGCGAGCTTCGAGCAGCTCCAGCGCGCCGCGGGACTTGGAGCAGCGCGGGTTGTGGTAGAGGGTCAGATCGGTCATGGCGGGTGCCCATCGGCGAATGAGGGCGCTATTCTAGCCGCGTCGAGCACGAAACGGGCTAAGGAGAGGGCATGCGTCAGCGGCTGGATGATCTGGTGGAGTTCTGGCGTTTCCTGCTGCAGCGTTTCCTCGCCGATCGCGCCATCAACAGTGCCGCGGCACTGACCTACACCACGCTGTTCGCCGTGGTGCCGATGATGACCGTGACCTTTGCCATGCTCTCGGCGATCCCGGCCTTCCAGGACACCGGCGAGCAGATCCAGAACTTCATCTTTCGCAACTTCGTGCCATCCTCGGGCGAGACGGTGCAACAGTACCTGCGCGATTTCACGGCCCAGGCCCGGCAGCTGACCTGGGTCGGCGTGGCGCTGCTGGCGGTGACCGCCTTCTTCATGCTGGTGACCATCGAGAAGACCTTCAATGCCATCTGGCGCGTGCGCCAGCCACGCCGGGGCATTTCCAGCTTCCTGCTGTACTGGGCGATCCTCAGCCTGGGGCCGCTGCTGCTGGGCGCCGGTTTCGCCGTGACCACCTACATCACCTCGCTGTCGCTGCTGTCCGGCCCGGATGCGCTGATCGGAGCCAAGACCCTGCTGGCCTTCGCTCCGTTGCTGTTCAGTACGGCGGCCTTCACCCTGATCTACTCGGCGGTGCCCAACGCCCGGGTGCCGCTGCGCCACGCGCTGCTGGGCGGCGCCTTCGTCGCCCTGCTGGTCGAGGTGGCCAAGGCGCTGTTCGGCCTGTTCGTCAGCCTTTTCCCCGGCTACCAGCTGATCTACGGGGCCTTCGCCACGGTGCCGCTGTTCCTGCTGTGGGTCTACCTGTCCTGGCTGATCGTGCTGTTCGGTGCCGAGCTGGTGTGCAACCTGTCCTCGTCGCGCACCTGGCGCCGCCGCGCGCTGCCGCGTCTGCTGGTGCTGCTCGGCGTACTGCGGGTGTTCCACGACAGCCAGCAGGGTGGCCTGGCGGTGCGGCACGCCGATGTGCAGCGCGAGGGCTGGCTGTTGCCGGAGGATGAGTGGGAGGAGATTGTCGACTTTCTCGAGCGCGAGCAGCTGGTCTGCCGTGCCAGTGGCGGCGGCTGGGTGCTGTGCCGCGATCTGGAACACTACAGCCTGCATCGCCTGCTCGGTCAGAGTCCCTGGCCGTTGCCGCGGCCGGCGCAACTGCCCGAGCGGCTCGACGAGGTCTGATACCCGGCCCTGCGCAACGCCCTGGAGATGCTGCACGAGGAACAGGCGGCGCTGTTCGGCGGCAGCCTGGCGCAGTGGCTGCGGGCCAGGGAGTGAGGGCTTGCCAAGGGTGACGAAAAAAGTCAGTTTAGGGCGAGGTGCAGCCGGCTCCACGGGGCTGCAAGGGCGCTGAAGCGCCGCAATACCGGCCAGGGATGGCTGGCACGCTTCTGGCAACTACCCAGCCATGTGCTGGCAGACGGCCAGCAGCCTGAATGACTCAGGGATGTCGTGTGGATGAGCAGTAGCAAGAACAAAGTGGTGCCCCTGCAGCCGCGGGATTCCGAGGATGCACTGGAGCGCCTGAACCGCATCACCGGCCTGCGTTTCGCCCGTTGGCCCGAGTCGCTGGCGGCCCTGGCGCGCCAGGCGGCCGAGGAGAGCGAGCCGCCCAAGCCCAGCTCCGTGGTGCGTTTCGGGGTTTTCTGAGGCCCCAAAACAAAACCCCCGCCGAAGCGGGGGTGGGCAACCTGCGGCGGGTTCAGGCCAGCGCCTGGCGATTCGCGCTTTCCTGCAGTTCCACGGCCTGCACGAACAATTCCTCGACTATCAGGGGCTGTGCCGGTACGGCCGAGCGCAGGCGGACCTGCATGTCCTCGATCTTGCTCTTCATCGGCAGGCGGGCGATGCCGGAGAGCATCACCTTGTGGTGCGCGTTGACCTTGCCATGATCCACCGCCACTTCGCGCACCTGGCTGCCATCGCGGTAGCGCACCATCAGCGATACCGGCAGATTGGCCAGCCCCGGCAGATGCAGCCAGACCGCCACGTTGTATTCCCCGACCCGCCCCTCGTAGGGGGCCACGCTGGAACGTGCGCTGTTGACGATGCTGGCGGGAACGGGGCCGATCAGCCTGTCATTGGCTTGGGTCATGGGGGTAACTCCGGCAGAACTCGTTGGTATAGGTATGCGCCGATTATAGGCAGGGGCATGGTGCTGAAACTGTGCGCTGTGGCCCCGCCGGCTGAGACTTTCGTCGCAGAACCTGGCTGAAGGATCAGGCCTGGTGCAGGATTTTGGGGGCGGATTGGGTAGCAACTTTCTCGAGAAATCCCTGGCTTTCCCTTGCGTGGCTCTAGATGTCGTGGGGTATCATTGTTGTGAGGCTTGGGGCTGCGCATTTTTGCCACCCGAGCCTTTCTCTTGAGTAGGCAAGCAGAAATAGGGTGTCTGGGCTCCGTGAGCATTTCTACGCATGTGGACAGCTGGAACAAAAAGATGATGATTGTCGCTGTTCTGGCGACGGTTCTCTTCTTGCAGCTTTTCATGGCGGGTACCAATGCCAAGGATACCTCTCATGTGACTGAAGCGGCCTGCGGTGCTTGTACCGTTGCAGTTAACGATTCGTTGGCTTCGATAGATTCCGGCGTCGTCAGCACGGATCTGTCCGATATGGATGCAGGGGCCTTCTGTGACATCGGTTGTGGATGTCATGGACACTCGTCGCATTTTGGTTTGACTTCAGCAGGCTTTGACTTTTCCCTTAGCCGTGGCCGGATTCATAGTCCTGCCCCTCTCTTTGGGGCTCGCTCGCGGCCGCCTCTCGATATCTACAGGCCTCCCATCGTTTGATTTCCACTACAGTTCTTGACGGAATTCATTTGATGATCAAAGAGGTCTACTTATGCCTACTCAGGTCGCAGCGTGCCTGCACTTCGCGCGCCGAGCGCGTCTGCTTATAGCCCTGGCATTGCTACCGGCAGGTTTTGCTCATGCCGCCCCCGAAACATCCCTGACGCTTGGCGATGCCACGCTGCGCACCATGCAGCGCAATCCGGAACTACAAGTGTTTCGCTGGCGTTTCCAGGCTCTGGATGGGCAGCGCTATACGGCGGATCAGGCTCCCGCCTGGTCGGTCGGTTTGGATAGCGAGAACGTGCTCGGCAGCGGCGACTATTCAAAGTTCGATAGTGCCGAGTTCACCCTTTCGTTGTCTTCCGTGATCGAGTTGGGCGGCAAGCGTGGGCAGCGCTTAGCGGTCGCCGATTCCAACTATGCCCTGGCGGAGGCGGAGCAGCGTGCTCAGGCCTTGGATCTGCTGGGGCGGGTGACTCAGGACTTCATTACGACTCTGGTTCTGCAGGAGAAGCTCAAGATCGCTTCGGAGGCCGTGCGTCTGGCCGAGGAGAATCAGCGTCTGGTTCTTCAGCGGGTGCGCCAAGGGGCGGCTCCGGAGGCAGAGTCGCTGCGCGCCAAGGCCGCCCTGTCCAACGCCAAGATGGAGCAGGAGGCGCTATCCGCCGAGTATTCGAGTCGCAAGATGGTTCTGGCTACAGCGTGGGGCGGGCAAGGCCCCGACTTTGCGAAACTCAGTGGCGATCTGTTCAAGTTCGATGCGGTTTCCGACTTTGAGAGTCTGTATCAGCGGGTTGCCGCCGGTCCGACGATTGAGGTCTATGCCGGTGAGGCGCGCTTGCGCGAGGCCGAGCTGCAACTGGCGCAAAGCCAGTCAGTCGCCGACGTGGGTTGGCAAGTTGGCGTACGTCGTTTCGAGGATGTGAACGAGTCCGCGTTGACTGCAGGTATCTCGGTCCCACTGTTTTCCGGTACGCGCAATCGCGGCGAGGTCCAATCGGCGATGGCTGCCCGTGACGAGGTGCAGTACCGCAGGGAGGCCTCGTTGCTGGCCTTGCGCGCACGGCTGTTCGAGGCCTGGCAGGCCCATCGCAGCAGCGTGAAGGCTGTCGAGCAGATCAGGGTCGAGGTCCTGCCGGCGCTGGACAAAGCCCTGGTACAGACCCGTGATGCCTATCAGCGCGGTCGTTACAGCTATATCGACTGGATCGCGGCCCAGAAGGAATTGCTGGATGCCCGCTTCGCGCTGATCGATGCCGCCAGCACGGCGCTACTCAATCAGGCACTGATCGAACAACTGACTGCGGAGCCGCTGGCGGAAGTCCAGTCGCTGCTGCCTCGTTAACCCTATTCGGAAATCAATATGAAGATTGTCAAAAGCATTTTGTTGCTGTTGGTGTTGCAGCTTTTCCTGCCGCAGGCGTTATTGGCCGCTGGAGGGGATGAGCATGGAGAGCATGGCGAGACTGAGGGGCACGAAGAGGAGGCTCGAACCGGTCCGAATGGCGGCAGATTACTTGAGGCGGATGGTGCCGCCGTCGAGCTGTCGATCTTTGAGAGCGGCGTGCCTCCGGAGTTCCGCGCCTGGATCACTGATGACGGCAAGCCTGTGGCCGATGGTCGCGCGCGCCTGGTGGTCGAGCTGACTCGGCTGGGTGGCCAGGTCGATCGTTTCGATTTCAGTCGTAGCGGTGACTTTTGGCGGGGTAATGGCACGGTGGAGGAGCCGCATTCCTTTGACGTGAGGGTCGAGCTGACCTTGGACGGCAAGAAGCAGGACTGGGAATGGGACTCCCACGAGGGGCGGGTCGAGATTCCGGCAGAGATGGCGAAGAATTCCGGTATCCGTGCCGAGGCTGCCCAGGCACGCACTATCGAGCGTCAGGTGCGTGCTTTCGGCGTGCTGGTCATACCGCCGGAGCAGGTGGCTCAGGTCGGGGCGCGTTTCTCGGGCCTGGTGACTGGCGTAAATGTGCGGGTGGGCGACAAGGTCGGCAAGGGCGATGCACTGGCCCAGGTCGAGTCCAACGAGAGTCTGCAGCAGTACAGCGTTCGGGCCCCTATTGCTGGTGTGGTGCAGAACCGCATGACCAATGTGGGCGGGGTGGTTGCCGAGGCGCCGCTATTCACGCTGGTCAACGATTCACGACTGCTGGCCGAACTGAAGATTTTCCCCGGCCAGCGCGAGCAGGTGCGGGTCGGTCAGGCAGTGCATGTCGGGGTTGGTGAGCGCCAGTACCAGGGGCGCATCGAGCACCTGATTCCATCCACCGACGGTAAGCCCTATGTGGTGGCGCAGGTGCCCCTGGATAACGCCGATGGCCGTCTGGCCGCGGGCGATATGGCCAATGCCGCGATTGTCGTGGAGCAGACGCAAGTCCCGGTGGCGGTGAACAATCTGGCGCTGCAGAGCTTCCGCGATTGGACGGTGGCTTTTATCCAGGTCGGCGACAGTTATGAGATTCGTCCCCTCGAACTGGGTCGTAGCGACGGGGTGTATAGCGAAGTGCTGAGCGGCCTGAAGGCCGGCGATAGCTATGTGGTGGATAACAGCTACCTGATCAAAGCCGATATCGAGAAGGCCGGCGCCTCGCACGATCACTGAGAGAGAACGACATGATTGAAGCACTCGTGCGTCTCTCCATCGAGAGACGCTATCTAATGCTGAGCCTGATCCTGGTCCTGCTGGGGGTGGGGTTCTGGAGCTATCAGCGCCTTCCCATCGACGCAGTACCCGATATCACCAACGTCCAGGTGCAGATCAACACCGAGGCACCTGGCTATTCTCCGCTGGAGGCGGAGCAGCGCATCACCTTCCCGGTGGAGACGGCGCTCTACGGTCTGCCCGACCTGGAGTACACCCGTTCCCTCTCGCGCTACGGGTTGTCGCAGGTGACGGTGGTCTTCAAGGAAGGCACCGATATCTTCTTCGCCCGCAATCTGATCGATGAGCGCTTGAGTTCGATCAAGGGGGCTCTGCCACCCGGGCTGGAACCGGAGATGGGGCCGATCGCCACGGGGCTCGGCGAGATCTTCATGTATACGGTTGAGGCGGAACCGGGCGCCAAGCAAGCCAATGGCTCGCCCTATGACGCCACCGCCCTGCGCGAGGTGCAGGACTGGATCATCAAGCCGCAGTTGGCACAAGTCGCGGGTGTGGTGGAGGTCAACACCATCGGTGGCTTCGACAAGCAATACCATGTCACCCCCGATCCCGTGCGCCTGCTGCAGTTCGGTATCAGCATGGAGGATGTGGTCCAGTCTCTGAATGCCAACAACAACAACCGTGGCGCCGGATACATCGAGCGCAATGGTCAGCAGTTGCTGGTGCGCTCACCGGGGCAGCTGGAGTCCATCGCCGATATCGAAGCGGTTGTGGTGGGGCGGCAGGGTGTCGACCCGGTGCTGCTGCGCGACGTGGCCGAGGTGGCGATTGGCAAGGAGCTGCGCACGGGTGCTGCGACGCGCGATGGCCGGGAGACTGTGCTAGGGACCGCCATGATGCTGGTGGGCGGCAACTCGCGCACGGTTTCTCGGGATGTGGCGCAGAAGCTGGAGGCGACCAAGGCTTCCCTGCCCGATGGCATCAAGGTGGAGGCGGTCTACGATCGCACCACGCTGGTGGACAAGACCATCGCCACCGTGCAGAAGAATCTGCTGGAGGGCGCCCTGCTGGTCATCGTCGTACTGTTCATGCTGCTGGGTAACTTCCGCGCGGCGTTGATCACCGCGGCGATCATTCCGCTGTCGATGCTGGCGACCATCGCCGGCATGGTAAAGACCGGCGTCTCCGCCAACCTCATGAGCCTAGGGGCCTTGGACTTCGGTCTGATCGTCGACGGTGCGGTGATCATCGTGGAGAACTGCATTCGCCAGTTGGCCCAGGCGCAGCACACCAACGGCGGCTTGCTGCCGTTGCGGGAGAGGTTGCAGCTGGTCTACGAGGCCACTATCGAAGTGGTACGTCCCAGCCTGTTTGGCGTGGCCATCATCACCGTTGTTTACATTCCGATCTTTACCCTCTCCGGGGTCGAAGGAAAGATGTTCCACCCGATGGCGGCGACCGTCGTCATGGCCCTGCTCGCGGCCATGGTGTTTTCGCTGACCCTGGTGCCGGCTGCGGTGGCCTTGTTTATGAGCGGCAAGGTCAGCGAGAAGGAAAGCCGCGTCATTACGGCTGGCAAGTCGCTGTACCGGCCTCTGCTGGAAAAGGCCATCAAGTGGCCTTGGCTGGTGCTGTCTTCGGCCATGGGGCTGGTAGTGTTGTCCGTCTGGCTGGTCAGTACCCTCGGCTCGGAGTTCATTCCGCAACTGGACGAGGGCGACATCGCCCTGCATGCCTTGCGGATTCCTGGTACGGGGCTGGAGCAGTCGGTCGTCCTGCAGGAGCAGCTAGAAGCGCGCATCAAGGCATTTCCAGAGGTCGACAAGGTGTTTGCCAAGATCGGCACTCCCGAGGTGGCAACCGACCCGATGCCACCGAACGTGGCGGACAATTTCGTGATGCTCAAGCCTCGGGAGCAGTGGCCCAATCCGGAAAAGACCAAGGCCGAGCTGGTGGCCGAGATGGAAGAAGCCGTCGCCAAGCTGCCGGGCAACAACTACGAGTTCACCCAGCCGATCCAGATGCGCTTCAACGAATTGATCTCCGGGGTGCGCTCCGATCTCGGGATCAAGGTCTTCGGCGACGATCTGCAGCAGCTTGAGGCTACCGCCAACGCGATCTCGGAAGTGGTCGAGGGCATCGATGGGGCCGCAGATGTGCGGGTCGAGCAGGTCAGTGGTCTGCCGATGCTGACCGTCACGCCCAAGCGCCTGGTGTTGGCCCGCTACGGAGTCAGCGTCGAAGTGCTGCAGGACCTGGTGGCCACTGCGGTTGGTGGCGAGGAGGCCGGCTTGATCTATGAGGGTGATCGTCGTTTCGATCTGGTGGTGCGGCTGCCAGAGCGCCTGCGCAACGATATCGACGGTCTGTCCCAGCTGCCCGTTCCGCTGCCCGACGGTGGTTATGTTCCGTTGGGCGAGGTGGCCAGTATCGAGTTGAGCCCCGCGCCGGCGCAGATCAGCCGGGAGAACGGCAAGCGTCGCGTGGTCGTGACCGCCAACGTCAGGGAGCGCGACCTCGGTGGCTTCGTGATGGAGGTCAAGCAGCGGGTGGCAGCAGAGGTCGATCTGCCGGCCGGTTACTGGCTGGACTACGGCGGTACTTTCGAGCAGCTGGAGTCTGCCAGCCAGCGCCTGATGATCGTGGTGCCGGTGACTCTGCTCATCATCATCGGTCTGCTGGTGATGGCCTTCGGCTCACTCAAGGACTCCATGATCATCTTCACGGGAGTGCCGTTGGCTCTGACCGGTGGGGTGTTTGCCCTGTGGATGCGCGACCTGCCGTTGTCGATTTCGGCCGGGGTGGGCTTCATTGCCCTTTCCGGTGTGGCGGTGCTGAACGGTCTGGTGATGCTGGCCTTCATTCGTGATCTCTGGCACGAGAAGGGTGATCTGCTCACAGCGGTAATCGAGGGCGCTCTGGTCCGTCTACGGCCAGTCTTGATGACGGCCCTGGTCGCCAGCTTGGGCTTCGTGCCCATGGCCCTTAATACCGGTACTGGTGCGGAAGTGCAGCGTCCGCTCGCCACTGTGGTTATCGGTGGCATCGTCTCCTCCACCTTGCTGACGCTGTTGGTATTGCCTGTACTCTATTACCTGCTTCACCGTCGCGATGTGTTGCTGCATAAGCTGCAGAAACAACATTGACCCCTAAGACCGCCCTCACCTGAATAAGTCGGGTGGGGCGGTCTCTCTTCTTTAGGCTAATTTCAGCGGATGGCGGACCACAGTCGGCGTGCTGAGATTGGCCGCCGGTAGCGGCAGCACGGCCTGGTTGTTGACGTTGGCCAGTTGCAGCCAGACGTTCTCGCCCTCGACGAATTGCCCGCAGGGCAGCCACAGGCCGTGGTGCCAGCCGGCACCGGGTTCGGGCGTGCTCTGCAGGACGCCCGGGTGGGTCTGCGCGCTGGGCGCGCGGCGCAACCACACGGCCCGTGGCAGCCCCTTGAGGTAGCGCAGGCCCAGATGCAGGCCTTGCTGGTTGAGATGGCGCCAGCGCACCAGGGCCAGGGTCGGAGTGCCACTGTGCGGCAAGACCAGGATCAGTTGGCCCACCGGCAGCTGCGGGCCGAGGTCGGCATGGCAGAGCAGGCGCGCGCCTCCGGGGCTGGCATCGAGCATCTGCGCCGCGCAACTGGGCGGGCGCTTTTCCAGCAGCTGGGCATGGATAGCCGGCAGGCCGATCACCAGGCTGCAGTCGGCGCTGAAGTCGGCCCGCGGGTGACGCCTCTGCTGACGCCCCTGCCAGTGCGGGCGCACCCGCTCCAGCAGTTCCCTTTCCTGTGCGCTCTGCAGCGGCGCGGGCTCGTGCAGGGCGACCAGCAGGGCGCCGAGCTCCAGACGTCGCAGGTAGTCGGCCGAGCCCTTGACCTGGCCGTCATAGGGCAGGCAGGGCAGGGCCTGGCTGAGGTCGATCAGCGGTGCCTCGCTGTCCTCGTCGTCATCCCAGGGCAGCAGACGCGCCAGGCCGGACAGCGGGGTCAGGGCGGCGAACAGGGTCACGCACTCGCCTTCGGCCAGGTGGAATGGATTGCTCAGAGCCAGGAGCAGCATCTGCTGGTAGAGGCCGCGCAGCGAGCCGGCGGGGGCCGGCTGGAAAGGTGCGGCGACCGGCTCGTCCAGGCACTGCTGGTGCTCACCCAGCCAGTACAGCAGGTGGCTGTCGCTCCACAACGAGGCCGGTGGTTCCTGGTACAGCTGGTAGTGACGCAGCAGGCTCTGGGCGAGGAAGTGCTCGGCCATGTACAGGCACCAGGCCAGGTGCGGGCGCGAGGGCTGGCGTCCCTGCAGGATCTGCAGCAGCAGGCGCTTGAAGCCGGCGGCCAGCTCGTCGCAGAGATGCACGAACAGGGGCGAGGGAGCCGCACCCTGGCCCAGCGGGGCGCAGTAGTGGCGGTATTCCTCGCTGAGGCTTTGCAGGGCGCGCTGTCTTTCCAGTAAGGTCATGGCGCTGCGGTTGAGGCGCAGCAACAGGGTCAGGACCTGTTGCAGGCCGTCCTCGTAGACCTGCCGGCGGGCATCGGCGAGTCGTTCGTTGAGGTCGGCGAGCGGAGTGGCGTCCTCCTCGAGGATATCCGGCACTTCGAGGCGCAGGGCATCCAGCGTCATATCAACCCCGTATGCACGAGGAACGATTGCATGGGAAGGCCACTCCAGATGGTGATTGGTGTCATCGCCGGGCTTCTTCTGGCCGGTTGCGCCGAGGACTGGGGCGTCGATCAGCATGGACGAAAGGTAGCGGCTGAGCAGCTCGAAGGCCAGTGGTTGGTGATCAATTACTGGGCCGAGTGGTGCAAGCCGTGCCGCACCGAGATCCCCGAGCTGAATCGGCTCGCCGTGGCGCTGGAGGGCCAGGGTGCGCGGGTGCTCGGGGTCAACTTCGATGCCCTGCAGGGCGAGGCGCTGAGCAAAGCCGCCGAGGCCTTCGCTATCCGTTTCACCGTGCTGGCGCAGGACCCCGCCGCGCGTCTGCAACTGCCGCGCAACGATGTGTTGCCGGTCACCTACATCATCGATGCCGACGGTAGGCTGCGTGAGCGCCTGGTCGGCGAACAGACCGCTGCCGGCCTGCAGGCGCGGCTGGCTCATTGGCAGGCTCGGGAGTAATGGTTATGCGCATCTGTATGCACGGTTTCGTCACTGGCAGGGTGCAGGGCGTGAGTTTTCGCCAGTGCACCGCGGAGCAGGCCGAACGCCTCGACCTGGATGGCTGGGTACGCAACCTGAATGATGGGCGGGTCGAGGTACTGATGGAGGGCGCGCAGAGCGCGGTGCAGGAGCTGGCCGCCTGGCTGGAGCAAGGTCCCGAGCGCGCGCAGGTCGAGCGGGTGGAGCTGGAGGAGCAGCCGGTGCAGGGCGTCACCGGCTTCGTCGTGCGTCGCTGATCAATCCTCGCCGGGATCGGCTGCCAGGCGGCCGGCGTCCTTGAGCAAGGCCTCGAGGAACTCGGCCTGCAGCTCCGGATCGTTGCGGGTCAGTTCGATCAGGCTCTGTTCCAGCTCGCTGGCCTCTTCCTCCAGGCCCAGGTCGGACAGGCGCTTGACCCGGTGTACCCACTGGCCGACCTCGTCATCCTCGAGGTCGTCGTAGATCAGGGAATGAGCCTCGCGCAGCTTGCCGCGCAGGTCGCGGCTGACCAGCAGGGTGGCTTCGGTGCGCGTACCGTCCTGCGGATCTTCCACGCTCAGCAGCAGGGTGCCGATATGGCTGGCGTCGTGCTCGGCGAAAGGTCCGTCGAGCAGGTTCAGGCGCAGCACGCCGGACCTGTCGGTGGTCAGCTCGAAGCTGTCCTTGCCGGCCTTGACCTGTACCGGGCGCTCGGCCCAGGGCAGGCTGGAGTAATCCATGCGCTTGTCACGCTGCAGCTCCTCGATGGCGGCCAGGTTCTGCTCGGCGCGGCCGTTGGATTCGACGTTCATCGCCGGGTTCATGCCGGCGAAGCCGTAGCTGATCCAGTCCTTGGTCACGCTGTCCGGCAGGCGGCCGAGCATCACCACGTTGAGCGCGTTGGCACCGATGCCGGCGACCACCGCCACCGCGCCCAGCGGCACCTCGTAGAGTTCGCGCCAGGGCTGGTAGGGGGTGTAGCGGTCGTAGCGGCGAGTGACCTCGAACTCGGTGACCTCGAAGGTCTTCTGTTCATGCACGCGCACGCGGCGCTGCGGCAGTTCCAGTACGCGCGGCTCGCCCACGTCGATCTGCAGGCTGTGATCGAGCAGACGACGCTCGAAGCGTTCCTCGTGCTCGCTGCGCTGTGGCAGCTGGTTGGCGCAGCCGCCGAGGAAGAGGGCGCCGCACAGGGCGGCGCCGATACGGAGGGTGTTTCGCTGGAACATGCGGGCTTCTTGGTCGGTCGGACTCAGCGGGCGATGCGGTTGGCGAGGAACGACAGAATCTCGGCGGCCGGCATCTGCTGGCTCTCGCTGTCGCGGCGGTGCTTGTATTCGAGGTTGCCCTCGGCCAGGCCGCGCTCGCTGACCACGATGCGGTGCGGGATGCCGATCAGCTCCATGTCGGCGAACTTCACCCCGGGGCTGGTCTTCTTGTCGCGATCGTCCAGCAGCACCTCGTAGCCGGCGGCGGTCAGCTCGGCGTAGAGCTTGTCGGTGGCGGCGCGCACGGCTTCGTTCTCGTACTTCATCGGCACCAGGGCGATCTGGAAGGGCGCCAGGGCGTCGGTCCAGAGGATGCCGCGCTCGTCCCAGTTCTGCTCGATGGCCGCGGCCACCACGCGCGATACGCCGATGCCATAGCAGCCCATGGTCAGGGTGATCGGCTTGCCGCTCTCGCCCAGGACCTTGCAGCCCATGGCCTCGCTGTACTTGGTGCCGAGCTGGAAGATATGGCCGACTTCGATGCCGCGCTTGATCACCAGGGTGCCCTTGCCGTCCGGGCTGGGGTCGCCTTCGACCGCGTTGCGCAGGTCGGCGACGGCCGGCAGCGGCAGGTCGCGCTCCCAGTTGAGGCCGAAGTAGTGCTTGCCGTCGAGGTTGGCGCCGGCGCCGAAGTCGCTCATCAGGGCCACCGAACGGTCGATCACGCAGGGGATCGGCAGGTTCAGCGGGCCCAGCGAGCCGGGGCCGGCGCCGATGGCGGCGCGGATCTCGGCCTCGGAGGCGAACACCAGGGGGCTGGCGACCAGCTCGTGGTTGGCGGCCTTGATCTCGTTCAGCTCGTGGTCGCCGCGCACGATCAGGGCGACCAGCTTGCCTTCCTCGGCGGCATGCACCACCAGGGTCTTGACGGTCTTCTCGATGGCCAGACCGAACTGGGCCACCAGGTCGTCGATGGTCTTGGCCTCGGGGGTGTCGACCAGGCGCAGTTCCTCGGTGGCCGCGCCGCGTTCTTTCTCGCGCGGGATGGCCTCGGCCTTCTCGATGTTGGCGGCGTAGTCGGAGCTGTCGCTGAAGGCGATATCGTCTTCGCCGGACTCGGCCAGCACGTGGAACTCGTGGGAGCCGGTGCCGCCGATGGAGCCGGTGTCGGCCTGCACCGGGCGGAAGTTCAGGCCCAGGCGGGTGAACACATTGCAGTAGGCCTGGTGCATGCGGTCATAGGTTTCCTGCAGCGAGGCCTGGTCCAGGTGGAAGGAGTAAGCGTCCTTCATGATGAACTCGCGGCCACGCATCAGGCCGAAGCGCGGGCGGATCTCGTCGCGGAACTTGGTCTGGATCTGGTACAGGTTGATCGGCAACTGCTTGTAGCTGTTCAGTTCGTTGCGCGCCAGATCGGTGATCACTTCCTCATGGGTCGGGCCCAGGCAGAAATCGCGATCGTGACGATCCTTGATGCGCAGCAGCTCGGGGCCGTACTGCTCCCAGCGGCCGGACTCCTGCCACAGCTCGGCCGGCTGCACGGCCGGCATCAGTACCTCGAGGGCGCCGGCGGCATTCATCTCTTCGCGCACTATGGCTTCGGCCTTGCGCAGTACGCGCAGCCCCATCGGCATCCAGGTGTACATGCCGGAGGCCAGCTTGCGGATCAGGCCGGCACGCAGCATCAGCTGGTGGCTGATCACCACGGCGTCGGAGGGGGTTTCCTTGAGGGTCGAGAGCAGGTACTGACTGGTACGCATGTTTGGCCGTTATGTCGGTTGCGGGGGCAAATAATGACTCGGCATTGTACGGTGCCAGCCATGTGGCGTACAGGATGGAGCGGGAGTCGAAGATGGCGGAGCTGACGGCGGGCCAGGTGCAGGCCCTGATCCGGGCGGGGGTGCCGATGGCCGAGGATATCGATCTGCGGATCGACCGCCTTGAGGCCGATCTGGCGGTGGCGCGGGTACCTTTCCACGGCAAGCTGGTGCGGCCGGGGGGCACCCTGTCGGGGCCGACCATCATGTCACTGGCCGATGCCGCCATGTACGCGGTGGTGCTCGGGCGTCTGGGGCGGGTGGAGATGGCGGTGACCGCCAACCTGAACATCAACTTCCTGGCCAGGCCCAAGCCGCTGGACCTGATCGCCGAGGCGCGCATCCTGCGCTTGTCCAGGCGCCAGGCGGTGTGTGAGGTGCAGCTTTACTCGCAGGGTGAGGAGGGCGAACTGGTGGCTCATGTCACCGGGACCTACGCGTTGCCACAATAACGCAATAAGTTGCGACGGCGTATAAAAAGAACCCGGCCTAGGCCGGGTTCTTTTACAGCTCGAAGGATGCTTACAGAATATCCAACGGATATTCGGTGATCACGCGAACTTCGTCCAGCGCGCTGGAGCCGCCGGAGTAGACCCAGCCCATGTCATTGTTGCTACGCCAGGTGGCCTGGCGGACGGTGATGGAAAGATCCTTCGCGGGGCCTTCCTGGAACACATACTTGACTTGAAGGTCGCGCTCCCACTCCTTGCCGTCGCTACCATAGGCGCCAGCAAATGCACCGTTCACGTCGGCATTGGTGCCGTCGACATCGCTGCCGGTGATGTAGCGGGCCATGAAGCTCAGGCCGGGTACGCCGAAGGCGGCCATATCGAGATCATAGCGGACCTGCCAGGACTTCTCGCCAGGGCCGTTGAAGTCGGAGTATTGGACGGAGTTGGCCAGGAAGACCGAGTCACCGTAGTTGAAGCCATCCATCATGATGTAGTCCATAGGTTCGTCGCCGTTATTGCGCTGATGGGCGAGGGTGAACTTATGGGCGCCTAGGGTGTAGGCAGCAGCTAGGGAGAAGATTGTGTTGTTTAGTTCGCCGGCCTTGGCTGAGCCTTCGTCCACGGTACGATAGATGTTGAAATCGAAGTTCAGTGCTTGGCTGTCGCTGAACGCAATGTTGTAGTTGGCGTTGCCGTAGTACTGGCGCCAGATGTCTTCCAGCTCGGAGCCGTACAGGCTTACGCTGAAGTCATCGCTGAAGCTGTAACTGCCGCCGACATAGTCGGCGCTTTTAGCTGTAACGCCAGCATAGGAAGTGGCGATTTCGCCGTCGCTGTTGGTGCTCATGCTGCCGTCGCGAATGGACGTGAAGTGGCCGGCATCCAGGCTAAGGTTCTCGATTTCGCTGCTTGACAGCTGGAAGCCTTCTGCACTGGCTGGCAGCAGGCGGGCGGTGCTAGTGGCGAAGACCGGGGCGGTCGGGAACAGGTTGCCGTACTTCAGTTCGGTATTGGAGATGCGCATCTTCACCGCGCCACCGGCGTAGGAGTAATCGTCTTCCGCGCGACCATCGCTGTCGATCGGCAGCAGGCCGGTGCCTGTAGTGCCGCGGCCGCTGTCGAGCTTGATGCCCAGCATGCCGTGGGCGTCTACGCCGAAACCTACGGTGCCTACGGTATAGCCCGACTCGTAGAGAGCGGTAATGCCGTGGGCCCACTCTTGACGATAGTTCTGATCGTCAGCGCTTCCGCCATTGCCTGCGCCATTGTTGCGGAAGTCGCGGTGTAAGAAGAAGTTCTTGTTCAGAACGTCGAAGCTGCTGTCTTCAACAAAGCCCTTGGACTCAGACTGCGCGCTGGCGAAAGCCAGTTGGGTGGTACCTGCGGTCACGGCCAGAGCCAGTGCGCTCCACTTCATCACTTGCATTGTGATTGCTCCTTTGGTTTAGAAGAGTTGTGCTACCCATTGTGTTGTTGTATGGGCGGCTCTTTCTTTTTGTGTCGGCGCTAACTTATAGCACGCTGATTTAAGTTGGCGACAGATATCATTGATTCCCTACGCTTTATTCAATTGCGTGTCGCAAAATTGCAATTGCGGTGTCGCTTTTCTGTAGGTTGTCGCCGCATGCGGCTCCCGCACCAGGCTGCTTCGAAAAGTCTGCAAATCCAATCGCTTAGGGGCTTTTGTCGTCCATGGCGAGTGTCGCGAACCGTTCGAGGGTTGCTCGGTACTGACGGTGCCAGTGCTAAAGCAACTTTCATGCACAAAATGCCGGTGCTGCAAAAAATATTCGTACTCGGCTTCCGGATCGCCTGATGGCGGCGGTCGAGCCGCTCCGGGCCTGGGTTTGCGTTCGCTTGAATGCAGTCATGGTGGCTGTCTTGCCCACTTGGGAGTAAACCGCAGGCGTTACCTGACGCTGGTGGAATTTACCCGCTGGTAACGCTTTTTCCTGTGCGCCTGTTCAATTTGTGGGCGTTGGAGGCTGCTCTGCTCGTTCCTGGGGCGCAGTGGGCGGGAGAGGTAGCGTGGCCAGGCGGTGGGTTGCAGTGGCGGTGCATTGTTTTGGGGCTGCCTGGTGCTGGCGAGCGGCAGGCGTTAGCCTTTCGCGAATGGATAGGTCTAACTCTGTTCACCCGCCGGTTACCCGCTCAAAGGACATACGATGTTTGCTCTCGACCCCCGCTTGCAACAGGACACCCTGGCTATCGGAGATTTTCCCTTATGCCGGCTGTTGCTGATGAACGACGCCAACTACCCCTGGTTCATTCTGGTGCCGAGGCGCGAGGCGGTCAGCGAGCTGTTTCATCTGGACCAGGCCGATCAGCAACAGCTATGGCTGGAAACCACGCGCCTGGCGGAAACGTTCAAGGATGCCTTCGTTGCCGACAAGATGAACGTTGCCACCCTGGGTAATGTGGTCAGTCAGCTACACATGCATGTGATCGTCCGGCGCCGAGACGACCCTGCGTGGCCCGCACCGGTCTGGGGGCGCCTGCCGGCACGTCCCTATGAGGTGGCCGAGATCGCCGCATTGCAGCAGCGCTTGCGGCTGGTGCTGACCAATGACTTCCAGTTTGCCGAGGGTTGAGAAATGGAGCTTGAGCAGCGCGTCATCGAGCTGGAAACCCGGCTCGCCTTTCAGGATGACACCATCACGGCGCTCAATGACGTGGTGGTGGAGCAGCAGCGTGTGCTGGAGCGTCTGCAGTTGCAGATTGCCGCTCTGGCACGTCGTCAGGAGGAAATGGCCGGCCAGTTCGGTATCGCCGAGGATGAGGCGCCGCCACCGCATTACTGAATAAATGAAAAAGCCCGCGTTCTGCGGGCTTTTTTATGGGGGCGTTCAGCGCTGGCCGGGCAGGGCCACTACCACGTCTTCGGCCTGCAGGCCCTTGTCGCGCTGCATGACCGAGAACTCGACGCGCTGGCCTTCGACCAGGATGCGGTGGCCCTCGCCGCGGATGGCGCGGAAGTGCACGAAGATGTCATCGCCCTGGTCGCGGGAAATGAAGCCGAAGCCCTTGGAGGTATTGAACCACTTCACCGTGCCGGTTTCGCGATTCTCGTCGAGCTCGCGGCGGGTGGTCTGGGGGCGCGGGTTGCGCTTGCCCAGGTTGATGGCCAGGTGCAGCAGGACTGCGGCCAGCAGTATGGCGAGGCTCAGGGCGACCGCCGGCTGGTTGCCGATCTGCGCCAGCGGGGCGAGCAGGATCAGTGCCTGCAGTACGCTGGCAAATACCAGCAGGGCCGATGCCAGGGCCTGCAGCTGGTTGCGCAGGCCGGCATGGCGTACCGGCAGCAACGGAGCCAGGAACAGGTTGGTCAGGCCGAACAGGGCCAGATAGAGCGCGTCGGGTTGTTGCAGGTAGGGCAGGGTTGCGCTGCGCAGGCTGGGCGCAAGGGACAGCAGCAGGGCGCCGCAGCCCGTGATCAGGTGAACGATCTTCAACATAGTCAAGAAACTCGCTTGTTCGAGATGGCTTATCGAGGAGCGGAGCCGGCGTGAACCCGATGAATGGATGCGACGGTCCGCCTATGCCGCCGTCGCGCGGCACAGGCAGTATTTAACCGCAAAGGGGATGGCCACTCAAATCAAGCGCTTAGCGCGGTTTCCGGGGTGGGTGGGTGGATCTGGTTGCGGCCATTGCGCTTGGCCTTGTAGAGCGCATCGTCGGCCCGGGTGACCAGGCTGTCGAAGGTGTCGCCCGGCTCGGCCAGGGCCAGGCCGAAGGATGCGGTGATGGTATCCAGTACCTTGTCGGTGCTGCGCACCTTGACCCGCAGTGCCTGGATTTTCTGGCGCAGCTGTTCGGCGAAGTCGCTGGCGGTGCCGATGTCGAAGCAGTCCTGGAGGATCACGCAGAATTCCTCGCCGCCGTAGCGGGCGGCCACGCCGCGGGCGGGCAGCAGGTCGCGCAGCAGTTGGCCGACGTGCTGCAGCACGCGGTCACCCAGGGGGTGGCCGTACTGGTCGTTGAACTGCTTGAAGTGGTCGATATCCAGCATCACCAGTGCCAGGCCCTTGGTGTCGCCGGCCAGTGCCTGTTCCAGCAGGCGGGTGAATGCATGGCGGTTGAAGACGTGGGTCAGGCTGTCCAGGGTGGCGGCGGCCTGGGCGCGCTCCAGCTGGCTGCGCAGGTTCTGGATCTCCGACTGGGCGGCGCGCAGGCGATAGAGGAACTGTTCCTGCTGATCCTGCATCTGCTGGGTGCTCAGCTGCAGCTCGTTGAGTACGCCGGGCAGGTCGTCGACTATCGGCTCCTGCAAGGCGGCCAGGCCCTGGGACAGGCTGGCCTGGTAGTGCTGGCTGCCACTGACGCTGCGTGCCACGCCGTGCTCGATGTCGTCGACCAGCTCGATCACCTGCTGCTGGCCGGTACGCGCCTCCTCCAGCTCGCCATGGATCACGTATTCACGGAACAGTTTGAGTGCGGTTTCCGGGGGGAAGCTGATGAAGTCGTTGACGATCTTGTCCAGGCGCCGGTTCAGCTCGGGCTCCTGGCCCTGGCAGTAGGTGTACCAGAGGGCGTAGTGCACCGGGTTCGGCGGGATGTCGTGGCGCACCATGTGCGGCACCGCCTGCTTGAGCAAGTCCGCGGCCTCGCGGGTTTCTTCCGGGTATTGCTCGAGGATGGAGGGAGCTTTCGGCGGCTGGCTCATGCACGTCACTGTGGGGTGGGGCGAATGGACAAAGAATAGAGTAGTTGGGGGCGGATCGCCTCGCAAAAGGCCCGGTCTGGCCGGGCCTTTCGTCTGCGCCGAGTGGTCAGGCCGCCAGCAGGCTGCGCAGCATCCAGGCGGTCTTCTCGTGCACCTGCATGCGCTGGGTCAGCAGGTCGGCGGTCGGTTCGTCACTGACCCGGTCCAGCAGCGGGAAGATGCCGCGGGCGGTGCGCACTACCGCTTCCTGCCCCTGGACCAGCAGTTTGATCATGTCCTCGGCGGAGGGTACGCCTTCCTCTTCCTTGATCGACGACAGGCGTGCGTAGGCGGCATAGGTGCCCGGTGCCGGGAAGCCCAGGGCGCGGATGCGCTCGGCTATCAGGTCCACCGCCAGGGCCAGCTCGGTGTACTGCGCCTCGAACATCAGGTGCAGGGTGTTGAACATCGGACCGGTGACGTTCCAGTGGAAATTGTGGGTCTTCAGGTACAGGGTGTAGGTGTCCGCCAGCAGGCGGGACAGTCCTTCGGCAATGGCGGCGCGGTCCTGTTCGGCGATGCCGATGTTGATTTCCATACCTTTATCTCCTCTCAGGTTGCCGGGGCAGACGCCCCCCTCGATGGCGGCAGCCTATCACAGGGCGGGCGGCGCTCGGCTTGTCTTGTGTCAATCGGGCTCATGGTCGCTGGCTATGGCGCTCGCCCGCTGTCACAGATGGGCCAGCTCCGGTCTGAGTTGCAAGGTGCGGTTGAAGTGCTCGACCCAGTGGCGGCTGAACTGCTGGCCGGCCAGGTTGTTGAGCTCGAGGATGGCGCGCAGGCGCGGGCGCTTGCTCAGGGTCTGGTGGGCGCGCTCGTGGGTGCGGGCGTCGAAAGTGTCGGTGATGTTCAGCAGCAGGGCGCCGGGGTGGATCTCGGCTTCGCGCAGGCCTTTCGGGTAGCCGCTGCCGTCCGCATGCTCCTGATGTTGCAGGATGATTTCGCGCGCGCTGGCCCAGGCCGGCATGTGTTTGAGCAGTTCACCGGCCAGGCGCGGGTGACTCTGCATCAGACGGCGCTCCTCGCGGCTGAGTGCGCTCCGCTTGTGCAGCAGGTCCAGTGGTAGAAAGGCCATGCCGAGGTCGTGCAGGCATACCGCGGCGGCCAGTTGTGCCGGCTCCACCGGTTCTCCGGCGCTGTGGTTGATGGCCAGCGTCAGTTCGAGCAGGCGCAGGCCGCGGCCATGCCAGAAGAACGAGCGATGCTCGCCGGCGCTCATCAGTTCGATGAAGAACTGCAGGTCGGCATCCAGGGCGATGGCGTGGCGTTCGAACAGTTGGCGGATCTGTTCCTGGCTGGCGACCTCGGCCGGTTGCAAACGGGTGCTGGGGTCCAGGTGCTGCAGCAGGGTGCGGCGGATCTCGTCCTGCTGCGCCGGCGGGGCGGCCGCCAGCGCCCGCAGGGCCTGGCACTGGCTGGCGATGCTGTGCGGATCGGGTGGCTCGGCCAGCCCCAGCGCCGCATCGATCAGGCTGCGCAGCTGGTCGAGGCTGAGCAGCAGGATGTCGCCGAGCAGGCTGTCGAAGTGCAGGGCGCCCCCGCGCAGACGCTCGAGCACGTCCTCCATGGCCTGTGGCAGCGGCAGCAGGTTGTTCAGCTCGACATAGCCCAGGCTGCCCTTGATGGTATGTACCAGGCGGAACAGTTCGCGCAGGCGCGAGCTGTCGTCGGGAAAGCGTTCCAGCTCGATCAGCAGCTGCTCGCAGCGCGGCAGCTGCTCGGCGGTGTCGAGGCGGAACTCCTCCAGCAGTTCACTGGGGATGTCGGCGGTGCGGGGTAGGGCCATGGGCGGTCTCCGCGAGGCGGGAGTATCAGTATAGGAAGGTGCCGCATGGTCGCGCGGGCGGTGGGCTGCGCCTGGGCGATTAACCCTATATAATCGCGCCCCTTGTTGCGGATGCGGAATCGCACCGATCACGGCGCCTGGGCGCCATTGGTCGCCTGTTTCTGCTGTTTCCCCTCCGAATTGCAGAAAATGCCTGCTGCCTGTCGGGGTTTGCCCCGGGCGCGAATTCAAGACTGATTAGAGAAGCGAACCACGATCATGATGCGCAGCCACTATTGCGGCCAGTTGAACGAGAGCCTGGACGGCCAGGAAATCACCCTTTGCGGTTGGGTCCATCGCCGTCGCGACCATGGTGGCGTGATCTTCCTCGACATTCGCGACCGTGAAGGCCTGGCCCAGGTGGTATTCGACCCGGATCGCGCCGAGACCTTCGCCAAGGCCGACCGCGTGCGCAGCGAATACGTGGTCAAGATCACCGGCAAGGTGCGTCTGCGCCCGGCCGGTGCGGTCAACCCGAACATGGCCAGCGGCGCCATCGAGGTGCTGGGCTACGAGCTGGACGTGCTCAACGAGGCGGAAACCCCGCCGTTCCCGCTCAACGAATACACCGATGTCGGCGAGGAAACCCGCCTGCGCTACCGCTTCGTCGACCTGCGCCGCCCGGAAATGGCCGAGAAGCTCAAGCTGCGTTCGCGCATCACCAGCAGCATCCGTCGCTACCTGGACGACAACGGCTTCCTCGACGTCGAGACCCCGATCCTGACCCGCGCCACCCCGGAGGGCGCGCGTGACTACCTGGTGCCGAGCCGTACCCATGCCGGCAGCTTCTTCGCCCTGCCGCAGTCGCCGCAGCTGTTCAAGCAACTGCTGATGGTGGCCGGCTTCGACCGCTACTACCAGATTGCCAAGTGCTTCCGCGACGAGGACCTGCGTGCCGATCGTCAGCCGGAATTCACCCAGATCGACCTGGAAACCAGCTTCCTCGACGAAAACGACATCATGGGCATCACCGAGACCATGATCCGCAACCTGTTCAAGGAAGTTCTGGGCGTCGAGTTCGGCCCGCTGCCGCACATGACCCTGGCCGAGGCCATGCGCCGCTTCGGCTCCGACAAGCCGGACCTGCGTATTCCGCTGGAGCTGGTGGATGTCGCCGACCAGCTCAAGGAAGTCGAGTTCAAGGTGTTCTCCGGTCCGGCCAACGATCCCAAGGGGCGCGTCGCCGCCCTGCGCGTGCCGGGTGCCGCGTCCATGCCGCGCAGCCAGATCGACGACTACACCAAGTTCGTCGGCAACTACGGTGCCAAGGGCCTGGCCTACATCAAGGTCAACGAGCGCGCCAAGGGCGTCGAGGGCCTGCAGTCGCCGATCGTCAAGTTCATCCCGGAAGACAACCTCAAGGTCATCCTCGACCGTGTCGGTGCCGTCGACGGCGACATCGTGTTCTTCGGCGCCGACCGCGCCAAGGTGGTCTGTGATGCCCTGGGTGCCCTGCGCATCAAGGTCGGTCACGACCTCAACCTGCTCACCTGCGAGTGGGCGCCGCTGTGGGTGGTCGACTTCCCGATGTTCGAGGAGAACGACGACGGCAGCCTGACTGCCATGCACCACCCCTTCACCGCGCCCAAGTGCAGCCCGGCCGAGCTCGAGGCCAACCCGGCCGCGGCCCTGTCGCGCGCCTACGACATGGTGCTCAACGGTACCGAGCTGGGTGGCGGTTCGATCCGTATCCACGACAAGACCATGCAGCAGACCGTGTTCCGCGTGCTGGGCATCAGCGAGGAGGAGCAGCAGGAGAAATTCGGCTTCCTGCTGGACGCCCTCAAGTACGGTGCGCCGCCCCATGGCGGCCTGGCCTTCGGCCTGGATCGCCTGGTGATGCTGATGACCGGCGCCAGCTCGATCCGCGAAGTGATCGCCTTCCCGAAAACCCAGAGCGCGGCCTGTGTCATGACCCAGGCGCCGGGGGTGGTGGACAACAAGGCGCTGCGCGAGCTGCACATCCGCCTGCGCGAGCAGGCCAAGGCCGAGTGAGTCGAACAGGAGCCTGGCATGCCAGGCTCCTTGCATTCTGCTAGAGCAAAACTGATCTGAAACAGACGGAGTGAGTTATGGCCGGTCATTCCAAATGGGCCAACATCAAGCACCGCAAGGGGCGTCAGGACGCCAAGCGTGGCAAGATCTTCACCAAGCTGATCCGCGAGCTGACCGTGGCCGCCAAGCATGGCGGCGGCGTGCCGGCGGACAACCCGCGCCTGCGCCTGGCAGTGGACAAGGCCCTCACGGCCAATATGTCGCGCGATGTGATCGACCGCGCCATCGCTCGCGGCACCGGCAACACCGAAGCCGACAACATGGTCGAGCTGAGCTACGAGGGTTATGCGCCGAGTGGCGTGGCCATCATCATCGAAGCCATGACCGACAACCGCAACCGCACCGCCGCCGACGTGCGCCATGCCTTCACCAAGTGTGGTGGCAACCTGGGCACCGATGGTTCCGTGGCCTACATGTTCGAGCGCAAGGGGCAGATCAGCTTCGCCCCCGGCGTGAACGAGGACGCCCTGATGGAGGCGGCCCTGGAGGCCGGCGCCGACGATGTGGAGATGGGCGAGGACGGTTCGGCGCTGGTGTCGACCAGTTTCGCCGACTTCCTGGCGGTCAACGAGGCGCTCACCGCCGCCGGTTTCAAGGGCGAAGAGGCCGAGGTGGCGATGATTCCGTCGACCATGGCGCCGATCACCGACCTGGACACCGCCAAGAAGGTGCTCAAGCTGATCGACATGTTGGAAGACCTGGACGACGTGCAGAACGTCTACCACAACGCAGAAATCTCCGACGAGATCATGGAGCAGCTCGACTGATCGCGGCTCGTCGACCAAGGCCGGAAGTCGCCTCGCGCGCTTCCGGCTTTTTTATATCGGCGGCGCTCCGTATACTCGCGGCTGGATAAATAGACAGTGCCTTGGTGCGCGGAGCTGAACCCGGCATGACCCTGATTCTTGGCATCGACCCCGGCTCGCGCATCACCGGCTACGGCGTGGTGCGCGACACCGGGCGCGGCTGCGAATACGTGGCCTCCGGCTGCATCCGCACCGGCGAGGGCGATCTGGCCAGCCGCCTGCAGAAGGTGTTTCGCGGCGTGGGCGAGGTGATTCGCCTGCACGAGCCGGTGACCATGGGCATCGAGCAGGTGTTCATGGCGAAGAACGCCGATTCCGCGCTCAAGCTCGGCCAGGCGCGTGGCGCGGCGATAGTCGCCGGCATCGAGGCTGGGCTGGATGTCAGCGAGTACACCGCCAGCCAGGTCAAGCAGGCCATCGCCGGTACCGGCGGGGCGGACAAGCAGCAGGTGATGATGATGGTCATGCACCTGCTCAGGCTCACCCAGAAGCCGCAGATCGACGCATCCGACGCCCTGGCCATCGCCCTCTGCCACGCCCATCACCGGCAGAGCCTGATTCCCCACGGCCTGCTTGGCGCCAAACGGCGCAGCGGCCGCCTGCGCCTGTAAACAGAAGGAAGCGAATTCGTGATTGGACGCCTCAAGGGCACCCTGGCGGAGAAGCAGCCGCCGCATTTGATCCTCGACGTGAATGGTGTCGGCTACGAGCTGGAGGTGCCGATGACGACCCTCTACCGTCTGCCGGCGGTGGGGCAGGGGGTGACGCTGCATACCCATCTGGTGGTGCGCGAGGATGCTCACCTGCTCTATGGCTTCTTCGAGAAGCGTGAACGCGAGCTGTTCCGCGAGCTGATCCGCCTCAATGGCGTCGGCCCCAAGCTGGCTCTGGCGCTGATGTCCGGGCTGGAAGTGGATGAGCTGGTGCGCTGCGTGCAGGCCCAGGATACCTCGACCCTGGTGAAGATCCCCGGGGTCGGCAAGAAGACCGCCGAGCGCCTGCTGGTGGAGCTCAAGGATCGCTTCAAGGCTTGGGAGACCATGCCGTCCATCGCCACGCTGGTGGTGGAACCTCGTGCCGGCGTGGCAGTCTCAAGCGCGGAGAACGATGCCTTGAGCGCATTGATCGCCCTCGGCTTCAAGCCGCAGGAAGCCAGCAAGGCCGTGGCGGCGATCAAGGAAGAGGGTCTGTCCAGTGAAGAAATGATCCGTCGAGCCCTCAAGGGCATGGTCTAAGCAGTGATCGAAGCCGACCGTCTCATTACCGCCAGCAGCCGCGACCGCGACGAGCAGCTGGATCGCGCCATCCGCCCCCTGGCGCTTGCCGAATACATCGGCCAGCCGGTGGTGCGCGAGCAGATGGAGCTGTTCATCCAGGCCGCCAAGAACCGCCAGGAAGCCTTGGATCACACCCTGATATTCGGCCCGCCCGGCCTGGGCAAGACCACCCTGGCCAATATCATCGCCCAGGAAATGGGCGTGTCGATCAAGAGCACCTCCGGCCCGGTGCTGGAGCGCCCGGGCGACCTGGCGGCGCTGTTGACCAATCTGGAGGCCGGCGACGTGCTGTTCGTCGACGAGATCCATCGCCTGTCGCCGGTGGTCGAGGAAGTGCTGTATCCGGCCATGGAGGACTTCCAGCTCGACATCATGATCGGCGAGGGCCCGGCTGCCCGCTCGATCAAGCTCGACCTGCCACCCTTCACCCTGGTCGGCGCCACCACCCGCGCCGGCATGCTGACCAACCCGCTGCGCGACCGTTTCGGCATCGTCCAGCGCCTGGAGTTCTATTCCAGCGAGGACCTGGCCACCATCGTCAGCCGTTCGGCCGGCATCCTCGGGCTGCATATCGACCCCGAAGGCGCCTTCGAGATCGCTCGTCGCGCCCGTGGCACGCCGCGTATCGCCAACCGCCTGCTGCGCCGCGTGCGCGACTTCGCCGAGGTGCGCGCCGGCGGGCAGATCAGCCGCAGCATCGCCGACCAGGCGCTGAACATGCTGGATGTCGACGAACGTGGCTTCGACCACCAGGACCGGCGTCTACTGCTGGCCATGATCGACAAGTTCGATGGCGGACCGGTGGGTATCGACAACCTGGCGGCGGCCATCGGCGAGGAGCGCGGCACCATCGAGGACGTGCTCGAGCCGTACCTGATCCAGCAGGGCTACATCATGCGCACGCCGCGGGGCAGGGTGGTGACGCGGCATGCCTACCTGCACTTCGGCCTGAATCTGCCGAAGCGCCTGGGCGAGGCGCCGGTCGCGGACCTGTTCGGCGGCGACGAATAGTTGCAAAACAACGGCTTGCCCGGATTGGCAAGGCCAGGAGTAAACACTAGAGTATGCGCGCGCAAAACGAGGCCCAGCCTTTTGCCCTCAAGTGTCGGGTGTATTACGAGGACACCGATGCCGGCGGCATCGTCTACTACGTCAACTACCTCAAGTTTATGGAGCGGGCTCGTACCGAGTGCCTGCGCAGTCTGGGCTTCGCCCAGTCGCAGCTGGCGGGGGAGAACCTGCTGTTCGTCGTGCATTCCGCCGAGGCGCGCTATCACGCGCCGGCCCGGCTGGACGACGAACTTTTTATCACGGCCGAGGTGATCGAGTTAAACCGTGCCAGCCTGCGCTTTCGTCAACAGGTGCGGCGGGCAACGGATGAGGCGCTGCTCTGCGAGGGGCAGTTCGTGGTGGCCTGTGTGCGCACCGACAATTTGAAACCCCGTGCCATTCCCGAGGCGCTGCGTGCAGCCTTCGCCGGCATGGGTCAAGTCACAGCAGGAGAGTAGCGTGGAAGCAACAGCCAACGCCGTTGACCATATGTCGATGTGGAGCCTGATCAGCAACGCCAGTCTGGTGGTGCAGCTGGTCATGCTGAGCCTGGTCGCCGCCTCGGTGGTGTCCTGGATCATGATCTTCCAGCGCAGCACCATGCTGCGTGCGGCGAAGAAGTCGCTGGAGGTGTTCGAGGAGCGCTTCTGGTCGGGCATCGACCTGTCCAAGCTGTACCGCCAGGCCGGCAGCAACCCGGACCCGGATTGCGGCGTCGAGCAGATCTTCCGCGCCGGCTTCAAGGAATTCTCCCGCCTGCGCCAGCAGTCCGGCGTCGATCCGGATGCGGTGATGGACGGCGTGGCCCGTGCCATGCGCGTGGCCATCTCGCGTGAGGAAGAGAAGCTCGAGCAGAGCCTGCCGTTCCTCGCTACCGTCGGCTCCACCAGCCCTTATATCGGCCTGTTCGGTACCGTGTGGGGCATCATGAACTCCTTCCGTGGCCTGGCCCAGGTGCAGCAGGCGACCCTGGCCACCGTGGCCCCGGGTATCGCCGAGGCGCTGATCGCTACCGCCATCGGCCTGTTCGCGGCCATTCCGGCGGTGATCGCCTACAACCGCTTCTCCGCCGGTGGCGATCGCCTGATCAGCCGTTACTACACCTTCGCTGACGAGTTCCAGGCGATCCTGCACCGCAAAGTGCACACCAGCGAGGACTGAGGCTCAGCCCATGGCCAGAATTCGCAACAGACGCAAGCCGGTCGCCGAGATGAACGTCGTGCCTTATATCGACGTGATGCTGGTGCTGCTGGTGATCTTCATGGTGACCGCGCCGATGCTCAACCAGGGCGTCAAGGTCGACCTGCCCAAGGTCTCCAGCGAGGTGCTGCCGCAGGACAACAACTCCCGCGTGCTGACCATCTCGATCAAGGCCGACAAGACCTACTACTGGAACATGGGCGACGAAGTCGATCCGGACCAGGGCAAGGCCAGCGAAACCGCCACCGCACTGCCGGCACTGGTGCAGACGGTGAGCGCGATCATGAGCCAGAACGCTGCCCAGGGTAAGAAGGTCCAGGTCTTCGTACGCGGCGACAAGGCGGTCGACTACGGCTCGGTCATGGCCGTTATGGGCGGCCTGCAGGAAGCCGGCGTGGGCAACGTCGGGCTGATCACCGAGGCGCCCTGATGCAGCAGAAGAGCGTGCGCTCCTCGTCGGAAAGCTATTTCTGGCCAACGGTCTGGGCCGTGACCATTCACGTCCTGCTGTTCGCCATGCTGTTCGTCAGCTTCCACTTTGCTCCCGAGCTGCCGCCGGCTAAGCCGATCGTCGAAGCTACTTTGTATCGAATGAAGTCGCAGAGTCAGGCCACCACCCAAACCCCTCAGAAGATCGCCGGCGAAGCGCAGAAAACCAAGGCTCGCCAGTACGAGGTGGAGCAGATGGAGACCAAGAAGGAAGAGCAGAAGAAGCAGGAAGCGGCGGAACAAAAGAAAGTCGAGGCGGCCAAACAGGCTGAGGCCAAGAAAGCCGAAGAGGCGAAGAAGGCAGCCGAGCAGAAGAAACTGGCCGATATCGCCAAGAAAAAGTCCGAGGAAGAGAAGAAGAAAGCCGCCGTCGAGGAAGCCAAGAAGAAGGCTTATGAGGCGGAGAAGAAAAAGGCCGAGGCGGCGAAGAAGAAGCTCGCAGAAGCAGAGAAGAAGCGTAAGCAGCAAGAGGCTGCGCGCAAAGCGGCAAATGATCAGAAGGCGCAGGCCCTGGCCGAGCTGTTGGGCGATACCACCGAGCGGCAGCAGGCGCAGGCCGATGAGGTGGGCGACCAAGTTGCCGGAAACTACGATGACTTAATCCGGCGTTATGTTGCGCAAGTTTGGAATCGGCCGCCATCAGCGAGAAATGGCATGAGTGTGACTGTGCAGGTGAATATGCTGCCCGGTGGGCTCATTTCCAATGTGTCGGTGGTGCGTTCGAGTGGTGACGTTTCATTTGATAATTCCGCGGTAACTGCTGTCCGTAGTGTTGGGCAGATTGCTGAAATGCAGGGTATCAGTTCGTCTGATTTCGCCCCCTACCGCTCGTTCAAAATGACCTTTACACCAGAGGATCTGGATCTGTGATTAATTTTCTTCGAGGTTTGCTCGTTGTTCTTTGCTGCGCAGCAGGCTTGGCTGTTGCCGAAGAGAAGAACATTTCTGTTACTTTCGGCGCAGACCGTGCCATTCCCATCGCCGTAGTGCCCTTTGGCTGGCAGGGTGGCACCGTGCTGCCCGAGGACCTGGCCACCGTGATCGGCAACGACCTGCGCAACAGCGGCATGTACGAGCCTATTCCGCGGCAGAACATGATCAGCCTGCCGACCTCGGCGGCCGAGATCATCTACCGCGACTGGCAGGCCCTGGGCGCCCAGTACGTGATGGTCGGCAGCATCGCGCCGAGCGGCGCGCGCCTGCAGGTGCAGTTCGCCCTGTTCAACGTGGCGACCCAGCAGCAAGTGGTGGCCGGCACCGTCGGTGGCACCACCGACCAGCTGCGTGACATGGCCCACCATATCGCCGACCAGGCCTTCGAGAAGCTCACCGGCATCAAGGGCGCCTTCTCCACCAAGATGCTCTACGTCACCGCTGAGCGTTTCGGTGTGAACAACACCCGCTACACCCTGCAGCGCTCGGACTACGACGGCGCCCGTGGCGTGACCCTGCTGCAGTCGCGTGAGCCGATCCTGTCGCCGCGTTACGCGCCGGATGGCCGCCGCATCGCCTATGTGTCCTTCGAGCAGCGTCGCCCGCGCATCTTCATGCAGCACATCGACACCGGTCGCCGCGAGCAGCTGACCAACTTCGAGGGCCTCAACGGTGCCCCGGCCTTCTCGCCGGATGGCAATCGCCTGGCCTTCGTGTTGTCCAAGGACGGCAACCCGGAGATCTATGTGATGGACCTGGGCAGCCGCCAGATCCAGCGCGTGACCAATTCCGGCTCGATCGAGACCGAGCCGTTCTGGGGCAAGGACGGGCAGACCCTGTACTTCACCAGCGACCGCGCCGGCAAGCCGCAGATCTACAAGCAGAGCATCTACGGCGGCGCGGCCCAGCGTGTGACCTTCACCGGCAACTACAACGCCAACCCGAAGCTGTCGGCCGACGAGAAGACCCTGGTGATGATTCACCGCCAGGACGGTTTCACCAACTTCAAGGTGGCCGCCCAGGACCTGGTGACCAGTCGCCTGCGCATTCTTTCCGAGACCAGCCTGGACGACTCGCCCACTGTTGCGCCCAATGGCACCATGCTAATCTACGCCACCCGCCAGCAGGGTCGCGGAGTGCTGATGCTCGTGTCCACCAATGGACGCGTCAGGCTGCCGATTCCCACCGCGCAAGGTGATGTTCGGGAGCCGTCCTGGTCTCCCTTCCTGAACTGATGCGGTAACAACTTTTTCTGCTGTAAACACACCTAGAACTCATTAGGAGCTCCACCATGGAAATGCTGAAATTTGGCAAATTTGCCGCTCTGAGCCTGGCCCTGGCCGTGGCTGTTGGTTGCTCGTCCAAAGGCGGCGACAACTCCGGCGAAGGCGCTGTTGACCCGAACGCTGGCTACAACGCCAACGGCAGCGGCGTTGACGGTGCTCTGAGCGAAGAAGCCGCTCTGCGCGCCATTACCACCTTCTACTTCGAGTACGACAGCTCCGACCTGAAGCCGGAAGCCATGCGCGCTCTGGACGTACACGCCAAGGACCTGAAAGGCAACGGCGCTCGCGTCGTTCTGGAAGGCCACACCGACGAGCGCGGCACCCGCGAGTACAACATGGCTCTGGGCGAGCGTCGTGCCAAGGCCGTTCAGCGCTACCTGGTTCTGCAGGGCGTTTCCCCGGCTCAGCTGGAACTGGTTTCCTACGGTGAAGAGCGTCCGGTTGCTACCGGTAGCGACGAGTCCTCCTGGGCTCAGAACCGCCGCGTCGAACTGCGCAAGTAATTCGCCATGCGTAAGTGCCCTCGTGTCCTGACCTCTCTGGTATTCGCCCTGCCGCTTGCGGCGGTGGCGGAGGTTCCCGTGGTGGATGGCGGCTCGGCGAGCAGCTATCCGCCGGTCGGTTACGGTACGAGCGGCGCCTACGCCGGAGCCGGGGCAGCCGCCCCGGTTTCGGCGCAGGGCGAGCTGTTCATGCAACTGCAGCAGATGCAGCAGGACATCGCGCAACTGCGTGGCCTGGTTGAAGAACAGCAAAACGAGATCGCACGCCTCAAGCAGGAAAGCCAGGCGCGTTATCAGGATCTCGACAGCCGCCTGCAAGGCGGTGCCGCCGGTGCTCCACAGGCACCTGCACAGAATTCCCCGGCCGATGGCGCGATCAACGCCGCCGGCACTCCCGCTGCCCCGGCCCAGCAGGCGCCGGTCGCCAGCAACGAACCGGCCGACCCGGCGAAGGAAAAGCTCTACTACGATGCTGCCTTCGACCTGATCAAGGCCAAGGACTTTGCCAAGGCCAGCCAGGCCTTCGAAGGTTTCCTGCGCAAGTTCCCGCAGAGCCAGTACGCCGGCAATGCCCAGTACTGGTTGGGTGAGGTGAACCTGGCCCAGGGCAATCTGCAAGGCGCTGGCAAGGCCTTCGCGCAGGTGGCGGCCAGCTACCCGACTCACGCCAAGGTGCCGGACTCGCTGTTCAAGCTGGCTGACGTCGAGCAGCGTCTGGGCAATACCGATCGCGCCAAGGGCATCCTGCAGCAGCTGATCGCCCAGTACCCCGGTTCTTCCGCCGCTCAGTTGGCGCAGCGCGACCTCCAGCGTCTGCCCTGACCCGGCCGTCGTTCGGTCAGAAAGCCCGCGCTTGTCGCGGGCTTTTTCGTTACTATCGCCGCCCCGATTTACCCGCAACGGAGGCGGATGGCCTGTTTCGCCGTCACGCCCGGTGCCCTCATGCAAACAAACCTGCGTATTACCGAGATTTTCTACTCGTTGCAGGGCGAGACCAATACCAGTGGCCTGCCCACCGTATTTGTCCGCCTCACCGGCTGCCCGCTGCGCTGCCAGTACTGCGACACCGCCTATGCCTTCAGTGGTGGCGAGATCATGAGCCTGGAGGCCATCCTCGAGCGGGTAGCCGCCTTCAAGCCGCGTTATGTCTGCGTCACCGGTGGCGAACCGCTGGCGCAACCCAATTGCATCCCCTTGCTCGAACAGCTGTGTGACGCCGGCTATCGCGTGTCGCTGGAAACCAGCGGTGCCATGGATATTGCCTCTACGGATCGGCGGGTCAGCCGGGTGGTCGACCTGAAGACCCCGGGCTCGCAGGAAGTTGCACGCAACCTCTACAGCAACTTGGATGAGCTGACCGGCAACGACCAGGTGAAGGTCGTCATCTGCTCGCGCGAGGACTACGACTGGGCTGTCTCCAAGCTGATCGAGTACCGCCTTGAGCAGCGCGCCGGTGAGGTGCTGTTCTCGCCCAGCCACGGGCAGGTGGATGCTCGCGCCCTGGCCGACTGGATCGTCTCCGACAACCTGCCGGTACGCTTCCAGCTGCAGTTGCACAAGATTCTCTGGAATGACGAGCCGGGACACTGACATGACCGACAGGAAAGCCGTGGTACTGCTCTCCGGTGGCCTCGACTCCGCCACCATCCTGGCCCAGGCCAAGGCGGCGGGTTTCGCCTGCTACAGCATGAGTTTCGATTATGGCCAGCGTCACCACGCCGAGCTGCAGGCGGCCGAGCGGGTGGCGCAGCAGATGGGGGTGGTCGAGCACAAGGTGATCGGCCTCAACCTCAACGGCATCGGTGGTTCGGCCCTCACCGACAGCAGCATCGCCGTGCCCGAGGCACCGACCGAGGGTATTCCGGTCACCTATGTGCCGGCGCGCAATACCGTGTTTCTCTCCCTGGCGCTGGGCTGGGCCGAAGTGCTGGGCGCCCACGACATCTTCATCGGTGTGAATGCGGTGGATTACTCGGGGTATCCGGACTGCCGTCCGGAGTTCATCGAAGCTTTCGAGCGAGTGGCCAACCTGGCGACCCGCGAGGGGGTGGAGGGCCGAGGGTTCCGTATTCAGGCGCCGCTGCAGAATCTGTCCAAGGCGCAGATCGTGCAGATCGGTGTGCAACACGGCGTCGACTACGGCCTGACCGTGTCCTGCTACCAGGCGGACGACGACGGGCGTGCCTGCGGCAAGTGCGACAGCTGCCGCCTGCGCGCTGCGGGTTTTGCGGCTGCCGGGGTGGCCGATCCCACCCGCTACGCATAATTTTTTCTTTGGAGTGTTGATTTCCTGAATTAAATCAGTATCATGCGCTCCGCGTTGGGTCGTTAGCTCAGTCGGTAGAGCAGTTGGCTTTTAACCAATTGGTCGTAGGTTCGAATCCTACACGACCCACCATATCGCTAAAGCCAGTCGAAAGACTGGCTTTTTTTATGCCTCGAAAAAGCGGCTTGGCGGGCGGCCCAAGGCCCGGTGATATACTGCCCGCTCGCGTTTCAGCGCACTCAGGTTTGATGACATGACTCAGATTTCCGAACGCCTGCTGGTGCAGGCCCATCTTGCCGCCAAGCAGCCCAAGCCGCTGACGGTCGAGGAGGAAGCCTTCTACCGCAGCGAGATCGCCGCCGAGCTGAAGAAGCAGAATGCCGTGCTGGTGGCGCATTACTACTGCGATCCGGTGATCCAGGCTCTGGCCGAGGAAACCGGAGGTTGCGTCTCTGACTCCCTGGAGATGGCCCGTTTCGGCAACCAGCACGCGGCGCAGACCGTGGTGGTGGCTGGGGTCAAGTTCATGGGCGAGACTGCCAAGATCCTCAATCCGGAAAAGCGCGTGCTGATGCCGACTCTGGACGCCACCTGCTCGCTCGACCTGGGCTGCCCGGTGGAGGAGTTCTCGGCCTTCTGCGACCAGCACCCCGATCGCACCGTGGTGGTGTACGCCAACACCTCGGCAGCGGTAAAGGCGCGGGCCGACTGGGTGGTGACCTCCAGTTGCGCGCTGGAGATCGTCGAGAGCCTGATGGACAACGGCGAGAAGATTCTCTGGGCGCCTGATCAGCACCTGGGGCGCTACATCCAGCGCGAGACCGGTGCCGACATGCTGCTGTGGGACGGTGCCTGCATCGTTCACGAGGAGTTCAAGGCCAAGCAGCTGGAAGACATGAAGGCGCTCTATCCGGAGGCCGCCATCCTGGTGCACCCGGAGTCGCCGGAGGCGGTGATCGAACTGGCCGATGCGGTGGGTTCGACCAGTCAGCTGATCAAGGCGGCGCAGACCCTGCCGAACAAGACCTTCATCGTCGCCACCGACCGCGGCATCTTCTACAAGATGCAGCAGCTGTGCCCGGACAAGGTCTTCGTCGAGGCGCCTACCGCCGGCAACGGCGCCGCCTGCCGCAGCTGCGCGCACTGCCCGTGGATGGCCATGAATACCCTGCAGCGCACCCTGCAGTGCCTGCGTGAGGGCAGTAACGAGATCCTGGTCGATGCGGCGCTGATTCCGCGCGCGATCAAGCCGCTCAAGCGTATGCTGGACTTCACCCAGGCGGTACGGCTGAAGCTGGCTGGCAACGCCTGAGAGCCTGTCTACGATCTCTTGATCGTCGGCCATGCTGCGTTGAAATTGGGCTCGGGCTGCTCATTTACAGCTCGTAAACTCCGCGTCCTCGCCCAATTTCGCCTTGCCTGGCTCTAGCTCAAAAGCTCGTAAACAGGCTCTGCGTTACGAGCGCGCAGAAAAAAGCCCGGCGATTGCCGGGCTTTTTAATGGCCGGGTTCAGCGCATCATCTTGTCCAGCGCGCGTTTCTCTTCCATCAGCTCCTGCTGGCGGGCGTCGATGCGCGAGGCCAGGGGGAAGTTGCTGCTGGCGCGGCGCTTGGCCAGGTCGAGCTGCTCCAGTGCCTGGTCGTAGTCGCCAACCAGGGCGAAGAACTCGGCGCGGGCCTGGTGCAGGCCGATGATGTTGCGCGTCAGGCCGCGCACCTCTGCAACCTGATACCACACGTCCGGATCGTTGCTGCGTTGCTTGAGCAGCTGGTCGAGGGCGACTTCGGCTTCCTTGGTCTGGTTCTGCTTGAGCAGCAGGTCGATGCGCGCCTGCTCCAGCGGGTAGCTATCAGGATACAGGCTGCGCACCCGCTCGATACGCTGCTGGGCGTCGCTCAGTCGGTTGGCCGCGCTGTCCAGTTCGATCATGGCCAGGTTGTAGGTGAGATCGTTGGGCTTCTTGGTCAACAGGGCGTTCAGCTCGCTGCGCGCCTCGGCGAGGCGGCCGCCCTTGATGTGGGCGATGGCCAGGCCGTAGTGAGCCGCTTCCAGCCTGGGGTTGCTGTCGAGCATGGCGCGGAAGCGCTTGGCGGCGATGCCGGGGGTTTCCTCGAACATCAGCTGGGTGCGCGCCCGCATCAGCTGGTAGCCGAGGCTGTCGGAGATGCCCTGGGAGGGGTACTGCTCGGCGCGGTTGCGGGTGTCGGCGATGCGCGACTCGGTGACCGGGTGGGTGAGGAGGAATTCCGGCGGCTTGGAGTCGTAGCGATACTGGCGCATCAGGCGCTCGAACATGCTGGGCATGGCGCGCGGATCGTAGCCGGCTTTCTCCAGGTTGAGCAGGCCGATGCGGTCGGCTTCCTGTTCGTTCTGTCGGGAGAAGCGGCGCTGCTCCTGGATGGCGGCGGCCTGCGCACCCATGATGGTGGCGATACCGGCGTCTCCGGCGCCGGCAGCGGCAGCAACGATGCCGGCGAGCATGGCGGCCATCACCGGTACCTGCATGCGTTGCTGGGCCTCGACACCGCGGGCGAAGTGGCGTTGCGACAGGTGCGCCAGTTCGTGAGCCATCACCGAGGCGTATTCGCCCTCGGTCTGGGCGTGCAGCAGCAGGCCGCCGTTGACTCCGACGATGCCGCCGGGGGCGGCGAAGGCGTTGATCTGCGGGCTGTTGAGCAGGACGAATTCCAAGCGGCGGTCTTCCAGCTGGCTGGTCTCGGCCAGGCGATAGACGCTGGTTTCCACATAGTCCTTGAGCTGCGGATCGGACAGCTGATCGATCTGCCCGCGCAGGACGCTGAGCCAGGCGCGGCCAAGGCGGTGTTCCTGTTCCGGCGAGACGATCGATGAACTGGCGTCGCCCAGCGACGGCAGGTCGCTGGCGCCTGCGGGCAGTGCGAGGCAGGCCAGGGCGAGCAGGGTGGGGCGCAGAAGATTCATGCACGGGGCTCTTGGTGAAACGAGGGGCTTACTGTAGCTGCCTTGCCGCGCTGCTGGCCAGGGTTGTGCGTTATCCTTGGCGGCCTTCGAGGAGAGTGCGCATGACCGATATTCCCCCTTGTGATGCCGAGCTGGACGCCACCGGCCTGAGCTGCCCGCTGCCGCTGCTCAAGGCCAAGCTGGAGCTCAATCGCCTGGCCAGTGGTGCGGTGCTCAAGGTCACCGCCACCGACGCCGGCTCGCAGCGCGACTTTCGCGCGTTCGCCCGGCTGGCCGGGCATGAGCTGCTGCGCGAAGAAGAAGAGGGCGGGGTGTTCCGCTACTGGCTGAGAAAGGCCTGAGGCCTGCTCAGCGAAAAAGGGCCGCTGATGCGGCCCTTTTCCTGTGAGTCAGCTCTTGTTCAGTGCTTGTGCTGCAGCCAGCACTTCATCCACATGGCCCGGGACCTTGACGCCGCGCCACTCCCGACGCAGCACGCCCTGCGCGTCGATCAGGAAGGTGCTGCGGTCGATGCCCAGGTATTCCTTGCCGTACAGCTTCTTCAGCTTGATCACGTCGAACAGCTGGCAGAGCGCCTCGTCCTTGTCGCTGATCAGCTCGAAGGGGAATGCCTGCTTGCACTTGAAGTTCTCGTGAGACTTCATGCCGTCGCGCGAGACACCGAAGACCACCGTGTTGGCGGCCTGGAAGGCGGCGTGCTGGTCGCGGAAGTCCTGGCCCTCTGTGGTGCAGCCCGGGGTGCTGTCCTTGGGATAGAAGTAGATCACCACTTGCTGGCCCTTCAGAGCGCTGAGGGAGACCTGCTGGCCGCTGGTGGCGGCGGCGTTGAAGTCGGCAACCGGTTGGTCGAGGGAGACGGCCATCATTCACTCCTTACGGGTTTTGCGGGCGCCAGGGTTCGATCAGCGCGTCCAGGTTCAGGGCGTCGGCAAAGTCGAGGAACTGGTCGCGCAGCCAGCTGATCTGGGTGCCCGGTGGCAGGGTCACGGTGAGCGTTGCATTGAGCAGGGTGCCGCCGGTTTGCGGCGCCTGGTAGGTGTCACAGGTGATGTTTTCCAGCTCCACGCGGTGGTCGCTGAAGAACTGGCACAGCTCGTTGAGAATGTCCGGGCGGTAGGCGCAGCTGACGTAGGCCACGTAGGGCAGCGCGTTGGGGCGCACGTCCAGGGCGGCACTGCGGATCATGTTGACGCTGAAGGCGTGGCGCTTGGCCAGCGCCGGCAGCACGCCTTCAAGGCGGGCCAGAGCGTCCCAGCTGCCGTTGACCTGCAGCACCAGGGCGCTGTACTCGCCATGGCGAGTGAGGCGGCTACTGACCACGCCGCAGCGGTTCTCCTGGCTGGCCCGGCAGAGCACGCTGGTGAGCTCCATGGGGTTGGCGCCGAGTGCGCTGATGACGAGGAATTGTTCGCGAACCTGAGGGGTGGACATGCAGCTTTCCTGAAACGATGGGCGCTCGGCACACGCTGGCCGAACAAAGGCTGAAGGGTAGCGAAAAGCGCCGCTCAGGGGAATGCTGCGGCGGTTGTGCAACACCTGAGCCGCCAGTACCATTACGGCTCTCTTTTTCCGGCAGGAGCGGTTGCATGATTTCGGGCAGTATGGTGGCACTGGTCACGCCCATGGACGCACAAGGCGGTCTGGACTGGGACGCCCTGAGCAAACTGGTCGACTTCCACCTGCAGGAAGGCACCAACGCCATTGTTGCCGTCGGCACCACCGGCGAATCCGCGACTCTGGATGTCCACGAGCACGTGGAAGTCATCCGCCGCGTGGTCGACCAGGTGGCCGGGCGCATCCCGGTGATCGCCGGTACCGGCGCCAACAGCACCCGCGAAGCCGTCGAGCTGACCCAGAACGCCAAGAGCGTGGGCGCCGATGCCTGCCTGCTGGTCACCCCCTACTACAACAAGCCGACTCAGGAAGGCCTGTACCAGCACTTCCGTCACATCGCCGAAAATGTGGCCATCCCGCAGATTCTCTACAACGTGCCGGGCCGTACCGCCTGCGACATGCTGCCGGAAACCGTCGAGCGCCTGTCCAAGGTTGCCAACATCATCGGTATCAAGGAAGCCACTGGCGACCTGCAGCGCGCTCAGGACATTCTCAGTCGCGTGAGTTCCGACTTCCTGGTCTACTCCGGCGACGATGCCACCGCCGTCGAGCTGATGCTGATGGGCGGCAAGGGCAATATCTCGGTGACGGCCAACGTCGCCCCGCGTGCCATGGCCGAGCTGTGCGCCGCCGCGATGCGCGGTGATGCCGCCACCGCGCGGGCGATCAACGAGCGCCTGATGCCGCTGCACAAGAATCTGTTCATCGAATCGAACCCGATTCCGGTGAAGTGGGCCCTGCATGAGATGGGACTGATGCAGGACGGCATCCGCCTGCCGCTGACCTGGCTCAGCCCGCGTTGTCACGAACCGCTGCGGCAGGCCATGCGCCAGTCCGGCGTCCTGGCTTAATCGAGGAATACTTGCGCATGAAGCGACTGGCTGGACTCTCCACCCTTGCCCTGATCATCTCCAGTACCAGCGGCTGCGGCTGGCTGTGGGGCGACGAAGGTTACTTCCGTGACCGCTCCACCGACTATCTGGACGCGCGCCAGACCGCGCCGATGCAGATGCCGGCCAATGTCGACGCCAAGCGCATCGATCCGCTGTTGCCGGTGCCGGCACACGTGGCGACCAGCTCCGAGACGCCTCAGAGCTTCGAGGTACCGCGTCCGCAGGCACTCGGTGCCGCGGCCGAGTCCAACGAATTCAGCCTGCAGAAGAGCGGCGACTCGCGTTGGCTGGTGGCGCAACGTACGCCGGCGGAAGTCTGGCCGGTAGCGCGTTCCTACTTCGAGAACAACGGCTTCCGCATCGCCGAGGAGCGTCCGCAGACCGGTGAGTTCATCACCGAGTGGCAGGGCGCGCAGGACCTGGCGCCGTCCATGGGCCGCCGTGTCGGCAGCCTGATGAGCGACACCGATAACCAGGTGCGGGTGCGCGTGCGCATCGAACCGGGCGTGGTGCGCAACACCAGCGAAGTCTTCGTGGTCAGTGCCGAGCGTGAAGAAGGCAGCAGCGCCGACGTGGGCTTCCCGGCTCGCAGCGGTAACGCCAGCCTGGAAGCTTCGCTGCTCGACGGCATGCTCGCCGACCTGGGCAGCACTGCCGAGCACGGTTCGGTCTCCCTGCTGGCGGCGCGCAGCTATGACGCGCCCAGCCGCGTGAGCCTGACCCAGGATGGCGCCGGCAACCCGGTACTCAACCTCAGCACCGACTTCGACCGTGCCTGGTCCAGCGTGGGTCGTGCCTTGGAACTGGGGGATGTGCGCGTCGACGACATCAACCGCAGCCTCGGCGTGTACTACGTCAACCTGGCCGAGGGCGCGAAGAAGCCCGAGGAGAAGAAGGGCTTCATCAGCGGCCTGTTCGGCAGCGAGCCGACCAAGGAAGAGATCGATGCGCGCGCCGAGCGTTATCAGGTACGCCTGACCCGCAACGCCGGCGGCGACGTGCAGGTCACCGTGGAGAAGGACATCAACACCGTGGCCCCGGAAGACGTGGCCCGCCGTGTACTGACCCTGATCCAGGAAAACCTCGGCTGATCCGCTCCGGCCGCGGCCGGAGCCACAGCGAACCGATAGGCGAAACCCTCAGGGTTTCGCCTGTTTCGTTTTGAACCAGGCGGAAAATCGACATGACCACACCTACTACCCTCAGCCTGAAGAAGATCTACTCCGGCAAGGTCCGCGACCTCTACGAAATCGATGAAAAGCGCATGCTGATGGTCGCCAGCGACCGCCTGTCGGCCTTCGACGTGATTCTCGAGGAGCCGATTCCGGAGAAGGGCAAGATCCTCACCGCCATCTCCAATTTCTGGTTCGACAAGCTCAAGGACCTGGTGCCCAACCACTTCACCGGCGACCAGGTCGAAGACGTGGTGCCGGCCGCCGAACTGCCGTTGGTCGAGGGCCGCGCGGTGGTGGCCAAGCGCCTCAAGCCGGTCGCGGTGGAGGCCATCGTGCGCGGCTACATCGTCGGTTCCGGCTGGAAGGAATACCAGAAGAGCGGCACCGTCTGCGGCATCCAGCTGCCGGCCGGGCTGAAGGAAGCGGCCAAGCTGCCGCAGCCGATCTTCACCCCGTCGACCAAGGCCGCCGTCGGCGACCACGACGAGAACATCAGCTTCGCGCAGTGCGAGGCCATCATCGGCGCCGAGCTGGCGGCCAAGGTGCGTGACACCGCCATCGCCCTGTACAGCGCGGCGGTCGAGTACGCGGCCACCCGCGGCATCATCATCGCCGACACCAAGTTCGAATTCGGTCTGGACGAAGACGGCACCCTGACCTTGATGGATGAGGCGCTGACCCCCGACTCCAGCCGCTTCTGGCCGGCCGACAGCTACGCCGAAGGCAGCAACCCGCCCAGCTTCGACAAGCAGTTCGTGCGCGACTGGCTGGAATCCACCGGCTGGAACAAGCAGCCGCCAGCACCGGCCGTGCCTGCCGATGTCGCGCAGAAGACCGCCGACAAGTACCGCGAGGCACTGACCCGCCTGACCCAGTGACATCTGTCTGGACGAACGAAGGGAGCTGCGGCTCCCTTTTTTCATCCCGGCGGCGCAAGCGCCTGATCAGCCAAGAAAAATTGCTGGACTAAAGGCGCTCAGCTGGTATCATGCGCACCGCTTTGGGAAGATGCCGGAGTGGTCGAACGGGACGGATTCGAAATCCGTTGTGTCAGCAATGGCACCTAGGGTTCAAATCCCTATCTTCCCGCCATTCATAGAAGAGCCCCGTAACTCGTCGAGTTACGGGGCTTTTTGTTTGGGCTTTGTCATGGGTATCCGTCCGCTGGAGCCCGCGTTGCCGGCGGATAGCGCGGAATACGTCAATCCCCGCCACTTTCTTGATTTTGGTCATGCAGCGTGATGCTGCAGGGGCCAGCATGGCCTCAAGGGTTTCATCGAGAGGCGCAGATGCGAGAGTGGTGTTCGGGGCTGGTGTTGAGTGGCGGGCGTGGCTCGCGCATGGGCGGGGCGGATAAGGGGCTGGTGCATTGGGGCGGCAGGCCGATGGTCGAGTGGGTCTGCCGGCAGATGCGGCCGCTGGTCGCTGAGCTGGCGATTTCCTGCAATCGCAACGCGGCGATCCATGCCTCGTTCTGTGACCGTACCCTGAGTGACGCGCACACCGACTATCCGGGGCCGCTGGCCGGTATCCTGGCTGGGCTGCGCTCCCTGCGCGGTACCCATCTGCTGGTCGCGCCCTGTGACCTGCCGGCGATCGATCTGGCCTTGCTGGACGAGCTGCAGCAACTAGCATTTGCCAATCCCGAGCGGATTGCCGTGGTGCGGCAGGGCGACAGGCTGCAGCCGCTCCTCTGCGTGCTGCCGCGAGCTCTGCTGGCGGCGGTCGAGTCCGCCTGGGCCGCTGGCGAGCGTAGCCCGAACCGTCTTTGGCTGCGCCTGGGCACCTGCGAGCTGGCCTGCGGGGAAGATGATCCGCGCCTGCTCAACTTCAATTGTCCCGAGGTGCTGCTGGCGGCCCGCCAGTCGGCTCAGGGTGTGTGGGGAAGTTATGTTGATCATCGATAAGCGCAAGGCCATGGCCGTTGCGCCGATTTTGCGCCTGGGTTTCCGGCCGTTCTTTCTGCTCGGCGCGGTGCTGGCCGCCTTGGCCATTCCGGTGTGGATCGCCGCCCTGCAGGGCTGGGCGTTGCCGGCGCCCGTGGGTGGCTGGCTGGCCTGGCACCGGCATGAGCTGGTGTTCGGTTTTGCCGGCGCCATCATCGCCGGCTTCCTGCTCACGGCGGTGCAGACCTGGACCGGTCGGCCGAGCCTTTCCGGGCGGCCGCTGGCTCTGCTGGTCGGACTCTGGCTGCTAGGGCGGCTGAGCTGGTGGCTGCCCTCGGCTTGGCCCCTGTTGCTGTTCAACCTGGCGTTTCTGCTCGCGGTGGCTGGGGTCATGGCACGGCTGCTATGGGCCGTGCGGCAGCGGCGCAACTATCCCATCGTGTTGGTGCTGGTGCTGCTGGCCTTGGTCGACCTGCTGAATCTGCTCGGCGTGCTGCTGCAGCACGACGCTTGGCAGCGCCAGGGCAGCCACGCGGCGCTCTGGCTGGTGGCGGCGATGATGACGCTGATCGGCGGGCGGGTGATTCCCTTCTTCACCCAGCGCGGCCTCGGTCGGCTGGAGATGGTGCAACCCTGGGCCTGGCTGGATCTGGCGCTGCTGGTGGGTACGCTGCTGTTGGCACTGCTGACCGGCGCAGGGCTGCTGCTGCAGCCGCACTGGGGCTGCGCGGTGCTGCTACTGGGCCTGGGCCTGGGGCATGGCATTCGCCTGCTGCGCTGGTTCGATCGTGGCCTGTTGCGAGTGCCCTTGCTGTGGTCACTGCACCTGGCCTATGCCTGGATGGTGCTGGCCTGCCTGGGCCTGGCGCTCTGGCATGCCGGTGTGGCGCTACCCTTCAGCCAGGCGCTGCATGCGCTGACGGTAGGGGCCATGGCCGGGCTGATCCTGGCCATGCTGGCGCGGGTTTCGCTGGGCCATACCGGCCGGCCGCTGGAGTTGCCACGCGGTTTCGCCGTCGCCTTCGTGTTGCTCAACCTGGCGGCGCTGCTGCGGGTGCTGGGCGTCTCCTTCGCCCACCAGCCGGCGCTGTGGCTAGCGGCGCTGGCCTGGGGGCTGGCCTTCGCGCAGTTTCTCTACTGCTACGGCCCCATGCTCTGTCGTACGCGTGCCGATGGCCATCCAGGCTAGGGAGACAGCATGCTCTATCTGTTGCTCAAGTTCGTTCATCTGACTGCAGCAGCCTGCTTCATCGGCGGGGTGTTCTTCGAGGTTATGATCCTCAGCCGCGCCGCCAGGCAGCTGGACGAGGCGCCCCGCGCGCAGTTATCCAGGGCGCTCGGGCAGCGCGCCCGCCAGGTCATGCACTGGGTGGTGCTGGCGCTCTACGGCGCGGGCGTCGGCCTGGCCTGGCATTACCGTGCCGCGCTCGCGCAACCCTTCGCCAGCAGCTTCGGCACCTTGCTGACATTGAAGATCTGCCTGGCGCTGAGCATCCTCGGGCACTTCATCTTGGTGGTCTTGCTGATGCGCAGCGGACGCATGACACCCGCGCGCTCGCGGCTGATCCACCTCAGCGTGCTGGTGCAGATGCTCGTCATCCTGTTCCTGGCCAAGGCGATGTTCCTGCTCAGCTGGTGAGTGCCGGCGATGATCCTGATCAAGAAGCGATGAGCTTGATACAGCGTCATCCGTACCATCCAGCTTGCTTCTGCTGCGCGGCGCTCACGCCTAGCCTGGCTGCCATTACCCAGTAAGAGGATGGCGTCATGGATTTTGCCTTCAGCCCCAGAGTGGAAGCGCTGCGTCGGCAGCTGCAGGATTTCATGGACGCCCACGTGGTGCCGCGCCATGCCCAGTGGCTGGCGGAGGCGCGAGGCGGCGGCCTGCCGGTTTCCTTCATGGCCGACCTCAAGGCCCTGGCGCACAGCGAGGGACTGTGGAACCTGTTCCTGCCCGACCTGCGCGATGACGAACCGGGCACCCGCCTGAGCAACCTCGAGTACGCGCCCCTGGCGGAAATCATGGGGCGCATTCCCTGGGCCAGCGAGGTGTTCAACTGCAGCGCGCCGGATACCGGCAACATGGAGCTGCTGCACCTGTTCGCCAGCCCCGCGCAGCGCCAGCGCTGGCTACTGCCGTTGCTGGCTGGCGAGATCCGCTCGGCCTTCGCCATGAGCGAGCCGGATGTGGCCAGCGCCGATGCGAGCAATGTGCAGACGTTGATCCGTCGTGACGGCGAGCACTACGTGCTGAACGGGCGCAAGTGGTTCATCAGCAACGCCTGCCATCCGCAGTGCCGCCTGCTGATCGTGATGGGCAAGAGCGCTCCCGACGCCGATCCGCATCGCCAGCAGAGCCTGTTGCTGGTGCCCTTCGATACGCCCGGGGTGCAGGTGCTGCGCAATATCCCGGTGCTCAACCATGTGTCGGCCGAAGGCCATGCCGAGATCCTCCTGCGCGAGGTGCGGGTACCCCGTGATCACCTGCTCGGCGCGGAGGGCGACGGTTTCATGATGGCGCAGGCGCGCCTGGGACCGGGGCGCGTGCACCACTGCATGCGCGCCATCGGCATGGCCGAACTGGCCTTGCAGCTGCTGCTGGAGCGCTGCCAGGAGCGCCGCGTCTTCGGCCGCTATCTGGCGCAGTACGCCAATATCGGCGACTGGATCGGCGAGTCGCGGCTGGATATCGAGCAGGCGCGCCTGCTGGTGCTCAAGACCGCCTGGATGCTGGATACGGTGGGTGCCAGGGCGGCGCGCCGGGAGATCGCCATGATCAAGGCGCAGGTGCCGCGCATGCTATGCCGGGTGGTCGACCGCGCGATGCAGGTGTTTGGCGCCATGGGCCTGAGCCCGGATACGCCACTCGCGGACTTCTACACCCAGGGCCGCGCGTTACGCTTCGCCGACGGCCCCGATGAAGTGCACCTGCGCAGTCTGGCGCGCTGGGAGCTGGAGGCCAGCGCCCGGCAGCGTGGACAGACGGTCGCCTATCTCACGCCACCCGGGTGAGGCTCAGAACGGCAGGTCGTGGCCGAAGGGTTGCAGGTGGGCCAGCAGCAGGAACAGCGAGACCAGCACGGCGTTGATCGACCAGGCCACGGTCAGGAAGCGCGCGATCTCGCCGTAGATCGGCTCACGCACGTTGCCGGCGTTGCGCCAGACCGCGTTCAGCACCCAGGCGGTGTAGCCGATGAAGGCCGTCAGCAGCAGGGCCAGCGTCACGCTGTCGAGTTGCTGGTAGAACAGCAGGATGCCGCCGAACAGCAGGTGGCTGAGCAGTACGCCCTGCAACCAGAACACCTTCCATAGCGGGCTGCTGCCGGGGGTGTCGAGGCGGGAGAGAAGTTTTTCTGTGTGCATGGTGCGACTCCTTGAGGGAAACGTCATGTTCCAATCTAGACGAGGGCAACAATGACTCGACCCGCATCACGCGGGTCGAGCCTAGCCATTACACATCCAGAGTAGTCAACTAACCGATCGGGCACCTCCTTGCGCGCGCTGCGGCACGCTCCTGGGCGCGGGGGAGAAGAAACCGATGACCACCTGCCAGGCCATGGCCAGGGCGCCGATGATGAACACCACGTCGCCGAAGGTGCGTACCCAGCGCAGGGTCTGCAGCAGGTCCTGCTGCATGAAGGCCTCGCTGCGGGCGTACCACAGGCCCTGGCTGACGCTGGCGTGGAACTGGATGATGCCGATCGGCAGCAGGCTGGTGGCGATCATCAGCACCAGGCCGGCGTTGAGCCACCAGAAGGCGACCTTCATCAGCCCCTCGTTGAACTGCAGCTGCGGACGGATGTAGCGCAGCACCAGCAGGGTGAAGCCCAGGGCGAGGAAACCGTAGACCCCGAACAGCGCGGCATGCGCGTGCACCGGCGTGGTGTTGAGGCCCTGCACGTAGTACAGCGAGATCGGCGGGTTGATCATGAAGCCGAACACCCCGGCGCCGAGCATGTTCCAGAAGGCCACGGCGACGAAGCACATCAGCGGCCACTTGACCCGTTCCATCCAGGCCGCGCGGCTCTTCAGGCGCCAGTTCTCCCAGGCCTCGTAGCCGAGCACGATCAGCGGCACCACTTCCAGGGCGCTGAAGGTGGCGCCCACCGCCATCACCGGCGTGGTGGTGCCGGCGAAGTACAGGTGGTGGAAGGTGCCGGGCACGCCGCCAAGCATGAACAGCGAGGCCGAGGCCAGGCTGGCAGTGGTGGCCATGCGTTTGGACACCAGGCCCATGCTGGAGAAGATGAAGGCCAGCGCAGTGGTGGCGAACACCTCGAAGAAGCCTTCCACCCACAGGTGCACCACCCACCAGCGCCAGTACTCCATCACCGACAGGTGGGTGCGCTCGCCGTAGGCGAAGCCTGCGCCGTAGAACAGGCCGATGGCGATCACCGAGGCCGACAGCAGGGCCAGCAGGTTCTTGTCGCCGGGTTGGCGGAAGGCCGGCAGGATGCCGCGCAGCATCAGCAGCAGCCAGAAGGCCACGCCGGCGAACTTGCCGATCTGCCACAGGCGACCGAGGTCGACGTACTCATAGCCCTGGTGGCCGAGCCAGAAGTTCCACTCGGCCGGCATGATCTGGGCGATGGCCAGGTAATTGCCGACGAAGGAGCCGAGCACCACGACCACCAGCGCCCAGAACAGTACATCGACGCCGAGCTTCTGCAGTTTCGGGTCCTTGCCGCCATTGATGATCGGCGCCAGGAACAGGCCGGCGGTGAGGAAACCGCTGGCGATCCAGAACAGCGCGCTCTGGATGTGCCAGGTGCGCAGCAGCGAGTAGGGGAACCACTGCGACAGCGGGAAGCCGTAGAAGTCCTGGCCCTCCACCGTGTAGTGGGCGGTGGCGCCGCCGAGCAGCACCTGGAAGCTGAACAACCCGACCACCAGCAGCAGGTACTTGCCCAGCGCCTTCTGCGAGGGCGTCAGCGCCACCAGGCTGAGCGGGTCCTGAGCCGGCGCGACGGGTTCGTCCTCCTCGTGATCGCGCAGGAAGGCCCAGGCCCAGACCAGGAAGCCGATGCCGGCGATCAGCAGGATCACGCTGGCGATCGACCACATCAGGTTCTCCGCGGTCGGCTGGTTGCCGATCAGTGGCTCGTGCGGCCAGTTGTTGCTGTAGGTCGCCTCCTGCCCCGGGCGCTCGGTGGCGGCCACCCAGGCGGTCCAGAAGAAGAAGCGGGTCAGCTGTTCGCGCCGGGTGGCGTCGGGCAGGGTGTTCTCCTTCATGGCGAAGCTCTTGCGGCTGCCCTGCAGCGCCGGATCGTTGCCGAACAGCGCGTCGTAGTAGGCGGCAGTCTGCGCCATGGCGTTGATGCGACGCTCGCTGAGCACCAGCCGCTCGCCCTGTACCTGGTTACCGCGGTATTCGCGCTTGAGCTGCTGGCGCAGCAGCGCCTGGTGATCCTCGTCCACCTCGGCGTAGGGCTTGCCATAGGCCTGCTGCGCGGCCAGGTCGAGCCAGGCGCTCAGCTCGCGGTGCAGCCAGTCGGCGGTCCAGTCCGGCGCCTGGTAGGCGCCATGGCCCCAGATGGAACCGAGCTGCATGCCGCCCACGCTCTGCCAGGCGGTCTGGCCGTCGAGGATGTCTTCAGCGGTGAACAGCGTGGCGCCGTCGGCGCTGACCACCTGCGCGGGGATGGGCGGCGCCTGGCGATACACCTCGCGCCCGAACCAGCCGAGCACGCAGAAGGTCACGCCAAGTACGGCGATCAGCGCCCACCAGAGTTTGCGGTACTCACCCATGTTGCACCTCCTCGCCGAGGGCGCGCGGGAACAGCAGGTTGTTCTCCAGGTGGATGTGCTGCATCAGGTCCAGGCGCAGCTCGTCCAGGCCGCGGTACAGCGCGCGCCAGGTATTGCAGGCGTTGGCCGGCGGCTGCATGTCGTCGGTCAGCTCGACGATGCGCTCCAGCGCGTCGCCGTGCTGGTCGTGCTCGTAGCGCATCACCGAGATGGGCCCGCCGACCATCACCCCGGCGCCGCGCTGGATCATCGGGAAGAGAATCTGCTCCTCCTTCTGCATGTGGCTTTCCAGTTCCTGCTGCATGTCGATCAGCAGTTCGGTCAGGCCCAGCGGGCAATGCTCGCGGCCGCCATGCACCTGCTCGACCCGCGCGGCGAGGCGGATCAGCTCGGGCAGCTGCGCGCGGTGGACTTCGTGATAGCGCTGCAGGATGTGCTCGATCAGGCGCTCCGCCGGCACCTTGCGCCAGTCCGCGTCCAGGGCGTCCTCGCCGCTCAGCGAGAGCAGACGCTGCTGCACCTGCTCGGCATTGATGCCGCGCTCCAGGGCTGCCTGGCGCAGGCTCTTCTGGCCGCCGCAGCAGAAGTCGAGATGGAATTCGTGAAACACCCGGGTGGCGCCGGGCACGTTGCAGGCGATGCTGCCCAGGGTGCTGTCGAGCAGTTGCATGGTCATGGAGGGGATCCTTTCAGGCATGTTGGTCTGCCTGCTCCATCGCAAGGGCCGTGCCGGGTTTTCGCTTGACGAAAATCAAGGGCTTGCGCGCTGCTCGGGTCTAATCTACCTGGCAAATGTCAGGTACTGGATACCCGAAATGGTAGATTTCACCCCCTTGCAGAACGCCCTGCTCGCCGACCTGGCCGGGGAGTTGCCCGCCGCCATCCGCCTGCAGCGCCTGGTGGCCAGCCTGCGCGAAATCTTTGCCTGCAGCGCCGTGGTGCTGCTGCGTCTGGATGGCGAGAGCCTGCGCCCGCAGGCGGCGGTGGGGCTGGCCCACGAGACGCTGGGGCGCAGCTTCGTGATCGCCAGGCATCCGCGCCTGGCGCAGATCATGGCGCAGCGCGAGCCGTTGCAGTTCGCCGCCCACAGCGAGCTGCCCGACCCCTACGACGGCCTGCTGCAGGACAGCCCCGACGAGCCGCTGCCGGTGCACGACTGCATGGGCATGAGCCTGTACCTCGACGGCCGCCTGTGGGGCGCGGTGACCCTGGACGCGCTGCGCCCCGGCAGCTTCGATCGCGGCGCGACCCAGCGTCTGCAGCGCTATGCCCTGCTGATCGAGGCGGCCCTGCGCGTCTGTCGCCTCGAAGGCGAGGTACGCAGCCTGCGCCTGGCCCGGCGCGAGGAAGGCGAGGGCGGCGACGAGACGGGCGGCATGATCCTCGGCGAGAGCCCGGTGCTGCGCCAGCTGCTCGACGAGCTGGGCGTGGTGGCGGACTCCGAGCTGCCGGTGCTGCTGCAGGGCGAAACCGGGGTCGGCAAGGAGCTGTTCGCCCGCTGGCTGCATGGCCGCTCGCCGCGCGCGCGCAAGCCGCTGGTCTACGTCAACTGTGCGGCGCTGCCGGAAACCCTGGCCGAGAGCGAGCTGTTCGGCCATGTGAAGGGCGCCTTCTCCGGCGCCGCCCAGGACCGTCCCGGACGCTTCGAGGCGGCCAACGGCGGCACCCTGTTCCTCGACGAGATCGGCGAGCTGCCGCTGTCGATCCAGGCCAAGCTGCTGCGCGCCCTGCAGAACGGCGAGATCCAGCGGCTGGGCGCCGATCGCCCACGGCATGTCGACGTGCGGGTGATCGCCGCGACCAACCGGCGCTTGCACGAGGAAGTGCGCGAGGGGCGTTTCCGCGCCGACCTCTACCATCGCCTGTCGGTCTACCCGGTGCATATCCCGCCGCTGCGCGAGCGCGGGCGTGACGTGCTGGTGCTGGCCGGGCATTTTCTCGAACTCAACCGCGCGCGCCTCGGCCTGCGTTGCCTGCGCCTGTCCGCCGATGCCGAGCGCGCCCTGCTGGCCTACGCCTGGCCGGGCAATGTGCGCGAGCTGGAACATGTGATCAGCCGCGCCGCGCTCAAGGTGCTCAGCCAGGCCGAGTCGCGTACCGCGCTGCTCAGCATCGAGGCGCCCTGGCTGGGGCTGGATGGCTCGGCCCCGGTGACGGCCAGCGCCCCGGCGGCGTTGCCGCTGGCATCCAGCGAGAGCCTGCAGCAGGCCATGGACCGTTATCAGCGCGAATTGATCCAGAACGCTCTGGCCCAGCATGGCGGCAAGTGGGCCGCCGCCGCCCGCGCGCTGGCCATCGACCCGAGCAACCTGCGCAAGCTGGCGCGCCGGCTCAACCTGATCTGACCCCGGAGAAACCTATGCTGACCCATCTCGATGCCCAAGGCCGCGCCAACATGGTGGATGTCACCGATAAGACGATGACCTGCCGCGAAGCCCTGGCCGAAGCGCGCGTGCGCATGCTGCCGGCGACCCTGGCGATGATCGCCGACGGTCGCCACCCCAAGGGCGATGTATTTGCCGTGGCGCGCATCGCCGGCATCCAGGCGGCGAAGAAGACCTCCGATCTCATCCCGCTGTGCCACCCGCTGCTGCTCACCAGCGTCAAGGTCGAGCTGGAGGCCGAGGGTATCGACTGCGTGCGCATCGTCGCGCGCTGCAAGCTGGCCGGGCAGACCGGCGTGGAGATGGAGGCGCTGACCGCCGCCAGCGTTGCCGCGTTGACCATCTACGACATGTGCAAGGCGGTGGACCGCGGCATGTGCATCGAGGCCGTGCGCCTGCTGGAGAAGAGCGGCGGCGCCTCGGGCACTTACCGGGCGCCTTGATCAAACGCAAGGTGGGCGCCGGGGCGTGCCAGCAGACTGGCGCGGTCTCATTGTGGAGAAGTTGCCATGCACAGGAGCGATCAACTGAGCGGCATGCGTCGCCAGTACCAGGCCCATAGCCTGCTCGAACGGCAGGCGCCCGAGGCGCCGCTGACGCTGCTGCACGACTGGCTGGAGCAGGCCCTGGCGCACGAGCCGCCGCCGAGCGAGGCGAACGCCATGACCCTGGCCACCGTCGATGAACAGGGCCGGCCGCATTGCCGCGTGGTGCTGCTCAAGGGCATCGACGCCCGCGGGCTGGTGTTCTACAGCCATCACGGCAGCGCCAAGGGCCAGGAGCTGGCCGGCAATCCGCGCGCGGCGCTGCTGTTCCACTGGCCCGCGCTGGAGCGTCAGTTGCGCATCGAGGGCGAGGTCGAACAGGTGGCCGGCGAGGAAGCCGATGCCTATTTCGACAGCCGTCCGCTGCCCAGCCGGCTGGCCTGCTGGGCCAGCGAGCAGAGCCAGGTGATCAGCGGCCGCGGTGAACTGGAGGCGCGCCTGGCCCTGGCCAAGTACCGCTTCCTCGATGCCGAGCCACCGCGCCCGCAGGGCTGGGGTGGCTACCGGGTGGTCCCGCACAGCCTGGAGTTCTGGCAGGGGCGAGCCGATCGTCTGCATGACCGCCTGCGTTACCAATTGACTGCCGGGGGCTGGCGCCGCGAGCGCCTGGCCCCCTGAAAACGGAGGAGAGAAGGATGCTGGAAGTCCATTACTTCGCGGGCTATCGCGAGCGCCTGGGGCTGGATCGCGAGCGCCTGGACTGGCAGCCGCAGCTGGCCAGTGTCGAGCAACTGCGCCAGAGCCTGGTGGCGCGGGGCGGTGCCTGGTCGGCGCTGGCCGCGCAGAACCTGATGTGCGCGCGCAACCAGGAGCTCTGCGGGCTCGATCAGGCTCTGCAGGACGGCGACGAGATCGCCTTCTTCCCGCCCGTCACCGGAGGCTGAAATGAGCGTGCAGGTGCAGACGCCGAGCTTTTCCGCAGCGCAGCTGCTCGACCAGTTGCAGGCGCGCTGCGCCGGCGCCGGCGCCGTGGCCAGCTTCGTCGGCCTGGTGCGTGACTACGGCGATGCCGGGGAGGTGCGGGCGCTGTTCCTCGAACACTACCCCGGCATGACCGAGCGCGCGCTGGCCGCCATCGAGGCCGAAGCGCGGGCCCGCTGGCCTCTGCAGGACGTGTTGATCGTGCACCGCCACGGCCTGCTGCAGGCCAGCGAGCCGATCGTCTTCGTCGGCGTGGGCAGCGCCCACCGCCAGGCGGCCTTCGAGGCCTGCGCCTACCTGATGGATCAGCTGAAGACGCGGGCGCCGTTCTGGAAGAAGGAAATGGGCGAGCAGGGCGGCCAGTGGGTGGACGCGCGCGCCAGTGATGCGGCGGCGGCCCAGCGCTGGTAGCCCTCAGCTCGGTAGGCGCAGCGGTTGCTCGGTATCCGCCGCCGGTTCCGGCACCTCGATACCCCAGTCACCGTGCAGGTACCAGTCATCGCCGATCATCTCGGCCGGGTGCATGGTGCGGTCCGCGCCGTTGCCGCAGGCCAGCGAGTCCGCCGGGCAGTAGCGGTCGCACCCCCAGCAGATGCGTTCGGGGTGGCTGGGGTGCAGCGGAAATTTCTTGGCCATGTGAACACCTCGCGGCCTCTGTTTCGCGTTCAGGCTAGTGCCCGGACGGCTGGCAGCCTTGACCGGGGTCAAGGTTTGGCGAATCGCCCCCTGGTGATACCTCCATTGGGGAATGGGCGGTTCGCTCCCGCAGGCTCAGGCTGCACCCAGTCATACTGTGGAGGCGCCAACATGGCTCACCTGTCCAACCCCGAGTTCCAGGCACTGCGCATTGCTGTGCTGACCGTCAGCGATACCCGCAACCTGGCCAGCGACGGCTCGGGCCAGACCCTGATCGAGGCGCTGGAGGGCGCCGGGCACGCGCTGGCCGAGCGGGCACTGGTGCCCGACGACATCTGGCAGATCCGTGCACGCCTGTGTGCCTGGGTCGCCGATCCGCTGGTGCAGGTGGTACTGATCACCGGCGGTACCGGCTTCACCGCGCGGGACAACACGCCGCAGGCCGTGGCACCGCTGCTGGACAAGATGGTCGATGGCTTCGGCGAACTGTTCCGGCAGATTTCCCTGAGCGAGATCGGCACCTCCACCGTGCAGTCGCGCGCCCTGGCCGGCATCAGCAACGGCACCCTGGTGTGCTGCCTGCCCGGTTCGCCCGGCGCCTGCCGCACGGCCTGGAACGGCATCCTTCGCGAGCAGCTGGACTGCCGCACGCGGCCGTGCAACTTCGTTCCCCACCTCAAGCGCCTGCCCGAGCAGGCCACGGCGCTGTGCGGGTCGCGCGCATGAACGCCTGCGCGTGTGACCAGCCCGGGCTGCGCCCGGTCGATGAAGCCATCGCCGACCTGCTGGCCCAGGTGCCGACTCCGCCGGCGGCCGAATGGGTGGCGCTGGAACAGGCCCAGGGCCGCACCCTGGCCGAACCGGTACACGCCCTGCGGCCGATGCCGGCCTGGGACAACAGCGCCATGGACGGTTACGCGCTGCGTGCCGCCGACCTGCAGGGTGCGCCGGGTTACCTGCCGCTGGCCGGGCGTATCGCCGCCGGCGATGCGGCGCAGGAGGAGCTGCCACCGGGGCATGCAGTGCGCATCTTCACCGGTGCACCGCTGCCGCCCGGCGCTGACAGCGTGGTGCCGCAGGAACTGGTGCGGCTGGAGGGCGAGGGCGTGTGGCTGCCCGCCTGCACCAGCGGCGACCACGTGCGGCGGCGCGGCGAGGAATTCGAACGCGGCACCTGCGTGCTGCCGGCGGGCATCTGCCTGCGTGCGCCGCAGCTGGGGCTGCTGGCCAGCCTGGGGATCGCCGAGGTGGCGGTGCACCGGCGCCTGCGCGTTGGCCTGCTGAGCAGCGGCAACGAGCTGCGGGAACCGGGCGCGCCGCTGTATCCCGGGCAGATCTACGATGCCAACCGCTACAGCCTGCGTGCCGCGCTGCGCGGCTGGGGCCTGGAAGTGGACGACTGCGGCGTGCTGGAGGACGAACTGAGCGCCAGCCGCGATGCCCTGAGCCTGGCGGCCTCCGAATGGGATGTGCTGATCAGCTCCGGCGGCGTTTCGGTCGGCGAGGAGGATCACCTCAAGCAGGCGGTGCGCGAGCTGGGCGAGCTGCACCTGTGGCGCCTGGCCATCCAGCCGGGCAAGCCCTTCGCCTTCGGCCGGGTGTGCGGCACGCCGTGGATCGGTCTGCCCGGCAACCCGGTGGCGGCGCTGCTCACCGCCCTGGTGGTGGCGCGGCCCTTCCTGCTGGCGGCGCAGGGGCGCAGCAACGTGCTGCCCCGCGCGCTGCCATTGCCCGCCGGTTTCGCCTGGCCCAAGGCCAATGCGCGGCGCCAGTACCTGCGCGCCCGGATCGAGCACCAGGATGGCGAGCTGCGCGTGGTGCCCCATGCCCAGCAGGGGTCGGCCATGCTGAGCGCCATGAGCTGGGCCGAGGGCCTGGCCGTGGTCGAGGCGGGGCGCACCCTGGGTGCTGGCGAACTGGTGGAGTTTCTGGCGCTGGACACTTTGCTGGCCTGAGAACCTGTTCAAAGCCTGCTGCGCGTCGGCCAAACGACGTTGAAAACATCCCGGGACACGGCGTAGCGGAATGCTCATTTACCCTTCGTAAACTCCGCTTCCTTGGCTGTTTTCGCCGCCGTTTTGCTCTAGCTCGCGAGACTTTGAATCAGGTTCTGAGCGGCTTGACCGCAATCAAGGCGGGCAGGCCCACGGCGCCTAGAGTGGCGCATCGCCGTTGGAGCAGGAGTTGACTCATGCATCTGGTCTGTCCGGCGGGCAGTCTGCCCGCCCTCAAGGCTGCCCTGCAGCAAGGCGCGGACGCCATCTACGTAGGCTTTCGCGATGACACCAATGCCCGCCATTTCGCCGGGCTCAACCTGGACGAACGCCAGCTGGAGACGGGCCTGCAGCTGATCCGTCAGCGCGGTCGCCAGCTCTATGTCGCCGTCAACACTTACGCCCAGCCGCAAGGCTGGGCGCGCTGGCAGCGCGCGGTGGACCAGGCCGCCGCACTCGGGGTGGATGCCCTGATCGCCGCCGACCCCGGCGTGCTGGCCTACGCCAGCCGGCGCCACCCCGATCTCAACCTGCACCTTTCGGTGCAGGGCTCGGCCACCAATGCCGCCGCCCTGGCGTTTTATCAGCAGCGCTACAACATCCGCCGCGCCGTGCTGCCGCGGGTGCTGTCGCTGGCCCAGGTGCGCCAGGTGGCGGAGAAGAGCACGGTGCCGCTGGAGGTGTTTGCCTTCGGCAGCCTGTGCATCATGGCCGAGGGCCGCTGCCACCTTTCGTCCTATGTCACCGGCGAATCGCCCAACCTCTGCGGCGTCTGCTCGCCGGCCAAGGCGGTGCGCTGGCAGGAGGAGGCCCAGGGCCTCAGTTCGCGCCTCGGCGGCGTGCTTATCGATCGCTACGCGCCGGAGGAGCCGGCTGGCTACCCGACCCTGTGCAAGGGCCGCTTCCTGGTCGACGGCCAGCGCTTCCACGCGCTGGAGGAGCCGACCAGCCTCAATACCATCGACCTCATTCCGCAGCTGGCCGAAATGGGCATCGCCGCGGTGAAGATCGAGGGGCGGCAGCGCAGCCCGGCCTATGTCGAGCAGGTCACGCGGGTCTGGCGCGAGGCGCTGGATGCCCATGCCGGCGGCCGCTTCGCCGTGCAGGAACGCTGGCGCAAGGACCTGGCGGGGCTGTCCGAAGGCAGCCAGACGACCCTCGGCGCCTATCACCGATCCTGGCAGTGAGGAGCCTATGAAACTGAGTCTGGGACCCGTGTTGTTCTACTGGAGCCGCAGCAAGCTGCTGGATTTCTACGCCGAGATGGCTGCCCAGCCGCTCGACATCATCTACCTGGGGGAAACGGTCTGCTCCAAGCGGCGTGCGCTGTCGCTGGACGATTGGCTTGGCCTGGCCCGCGAGCTGCGCGAATGCACCCGCGCCGAGCTGGTGCTGTCCGGCCTGGCGCTGGTCGAGGCGGCCTCCGAGCTGTCCAGCCTGCGCCGCCTGTGCGACAACGGCGAGCTGCTGGTGGAGGCCAACGACATGGGCGCGGTGCAGCTGCTCGCCGAGCGCGGCCTGCCCTTCGTCGCCGGGCCGGCGCTCAACCTATACAACGCGCATGCCCTGCGCGAGTTGCTGGAGTGCGGCCTGCAGCGCTGGGTGCCGCCGGTGGAGTGCTCCGGCCGCCTGCTGCAGGACTGCCTGCAGCAGCTCGATGCCCTGCAGATCGCGCGGCCCGAAGTGGAGCTGTTCGCCTACGGCCATCTGCCGCTGGCCTACTCGGCGCGCTGCTTCACCGCGCGGGCGGAGAACCGGCCCAAGGACGACTGCCAGTTCTGCTGCCAGAACTACCCGGAGGGCATCCCGTTGCTCAGCCAGGAGGCGCAGCCACTGTTCACCCTCAACGGCATCCAGACCATGTCCGCCGAGGTCGGCAACCTGCTGGCCGACTATCCGTCGCTGGCCGCCTGCGGCGTTGATGCGTTGCGCCTGAGCCCGCGCAGCGAAGGCATGGGGCAGGTGATCGGCGAGTTCGCCGCGGTGCGTGACGGGGCGCTGCCGCCGCTCGCGGTCAGCGGCTGCAACGGCTACTGGCATGGCCGCCCCGGCATGCTGACGGTCGAGGGGGTAGGGCTATGAGCTTGGCGCAGTGGCTGGTGAAACTCGGCGAGCCGTTGCTGCCGTACGGGCGCCACGTACCCTTCGCCGTGCAGTGCCGGGTCATCGAGCTGGCGGCCGCGCGCCTGTTCGCCGCGCCGCTGGCCGAGGGCGCCTTCGACCTGCTGCAGGAGCGCTGGTTGCGCCTGGAGGTCAGCGATCTCGGGCTGGCCTGGTGCCTCAGCTGCCAGGGCACGCAGCTGCGCGTGGCGCAGCGCGAGGCCGTGGATGTGTGCATCCGCGGCACCTGGCGCGACTTCCTGTTGCTGGCCAGCCGCCAGGAGGACCCGGATACCCTGTTCTTCCGTCGGCGCCTGGTGATCGAGGGCGACACCGACCTGGGCCTGGGCGTGAAGAACCTGCTCGACGGCCTCGACCCCGACCAGCTGCCGCCCAGGCTCTGGCGACTGGTGCGTGAGCTGGGGGCGGCGGTGCACTGACGCCGGCGCTGTACCTACAGCAGGCTGCTCAGCAGCGCGCCCAGGGCGCCGCTGCCGAGTACTACCAGCCAGGGCGGCAACTTCCAGAACAGCAGGGCAGTGAGGGCCACGAGGGCCAGGCCGAAGTCCTCGGGGCGGTGAATCGCGCTCGTCCAGACAGGCTGGTACAGCGCTGCCAGCAGCAGACCGACCACCGCCGCGTTGACCCCCATCAGTGCCGCCTGCGTGCGGCGGTTGCGCCGCAGTTGCTCCCAGAACGGCAGCGCGCCCAGCACCAGCAGGAACGAGGGCAGGAAGATTGCCAGCAGGGCGACCAGGCCGCCAAGCCAGCCGCCCGGCGCCTGGTTCATCGAGGCACCGAGAAAGGCGGCGAAGGTGAACAGCGGGCCGGGAACGGCCTGCGCCGCGCCATAACCGGCGAGGAAGGCGTCGCCGTCGACCCAGCCTGTTGGCACCACCTCGGCCTGCAGCAGCGGCAGCACCACATGCCCGCCACCGAAGACCAGCGAGCCGGCCCGGTAGAAGGCGTCGACCATGGCCAGCAGCGGGCTGGGGAACAGGCTGGCGAGCAGCGGCAGCCCGAGCAGCAGGGCGCAGAACAGGACCAACCAGAGCAGCCCCGTGCGGCCCCGGATGTTGATCGGCAATGGCTCATGCGCCGTGCCCGGCTGTGGTCGGAACGCCGCCAGGCCGATGAGCGCGGCGACGATGATGACCCCCACCTGGCCCCAGGCCGACGGTACGAGCAGCACGCAGCAGGTCGCCGCCACCATGATGGAGAGGCGTGGCACATCGGGGCACAGCGTGCGCGCCATGCCCCACACGGCCTGGGCGACCACCGCCACGGCGACCACCTTCAAGCCGTGCAGCACGCCGGCCGGCATGGCATCGCCATAGCTGGCGATACCCAGCGCAAAGAGGATCAGGGCAATCGCGGAGGGCAGGGTGAAGCCCAGCCAGGCAGCCAGCGCGCCCGCATAGCCCGCGCGCGACAGCCCCAGCGCCATGCCCACCTGGCTGCTGGCCGGCCCCGGAAGGAACTGGCACAGGGCGACCAGATCCGCATAGCTGCGTTCGCTCAGCCAGTTTCGGCGCACCACGAACTCGTCGCGGAAGTAGCCCAGGTGAGCGACCGGGCCGCCGAATGAGGTCAGGCCCAGGCGCAGGAAAATCAGGAAAACAGCCCAGGGGCTACGGTGGGTGGCGGTGTGCTCGGTCATGGTGGTGTGGCTTGAGCGGTTGCGGGCTGGCGAGAGTGGCAGCCTGGGAGATTCTTGTCAGCCCTGTGCCGCGGGCGTCGAGTCACGGCGTTGCCCGCTCACCCCGGTCGCGGCGGGCCGCCCAACCCTACTGCATGGCCGATGACGAATGTGTGACAGGGCCGGCGCGGCGGGTGCCAGCGCGGATGAACGCGCTGGCGAGCGCTTCAGCGGTCCTTGAGCAGCGCCTCGATTTCGGCCGGGCTGAGTACCTTACCCATGGCCACCACCTGATCGTCGATGGCCAGCGCCGGGGTCGACATCACGCCCATGGCGGCGATCTCGCTGATCTCCGTGACCTTGATCACCTCGGCCTCGCGGCCCAGGTTGGCCAGGGCGGTTCGGGTGTTCTCGGTGAGGGTGACGCACTTCTTGCAGCCGCTGCCGAGGATTTTGATGATCATGTGGGCTCTCCTGGAGTGACGAGATCAGAGGAACAGGTGGGCGAAGCTGTTGAACAGGAAGCCGATCAGCATGATGCCGGCCACCACGATGGTGAAGAACAGGGCGAGCAGGGGCGCCTTCACCACCTTCTTCAGCATGATCAGCGAGGGCAGCGACAGCGCCGTTACCGCCATCATGAACGCCAGTACCGTGCCCAGGCCGACGCCCTTGGCCACCAAGGCTTCGGCGATCGGCAGGGTGCCGAAGATATCGGCATACATCGGTACCCCGACCAGCGTGGCGAGCGGTACCGACCACCAGTTGTTCTGGCCGATCAGGGCGCTGATCAGCTCGGCTGGAATCCAGTTGTGGATGGCGGCGCCGATGCCCACGCCGATCAGGATATACAGCCACACCCGCTGGATGATGTCCGTGACCTGTTCGCGCGCATAGCGCAGGCGATCCGCCAGGGTCAGCTGTTCCGCGGGCAGGTCGAGCGCCCGGTGCTGGGTCACGAAGGCTTCGACGTAGCGCTCCATGCGCGCCCGGCCGATCAGGCTGCCGCCAATGACTGCCAGCGTGATGCCGAGCACCACGTAGGCCAGGGCTATCGACCAGTTGAAGATGCTGGCCAGCAGGATCATCGAGGCCAGGTCGACCAGTGGCGAGGAGATCAGGAACGAAAAGGTCACCGCCAGCGGCAGCCCGGAACTGGTGAAGCCGATGAACAGCGGAATCGACGAGCAGGAGCAGAACGGCGTGACCGTGCCGAGCAGCGCACCGGTGAGGTTGGCCCTGAAGCCGCGCATGCCGCCGAGAATGCGCCGGGTGCGCTCGGGCGGGAAGTAACTCTGCACCCAGGAGATGACGAAGATCAGCACCGACAGCAGGATGAAGATCTTGATCACGTCGTAGATGAAGAAATGCAGACTGCCGCCCAGGCGGCTGGCCATGTCCAGACCGAAGACCTTCTCGACCAGCAGGCGCACCAGCTCGGACAGCCAGTTCATGCGCAGTAGCTGGTCGTTTAGCCAGGCGAAGATGTCCATGGCTCAACTCCTCACGGGCGCGGCAGGGCGCGTTCGTACCAGGCGCGGCTGCGATTGACCATGCGTACCAGCCAGAGCATCACCGGTACCTCGATCAGTACCCCGACCACCGTGGCCAGCGCGGCGCCGGAGTCGAAGCCGTAGAGCACGATGGCCACGGCCACCGCCAGTTCGAAGAAGTTCGAGGCGCCGATCATGGTGGCGGGCCCGGCCACCTCGTGGCGCACCCGCAACCGGCGGCACAGCCAGTAGCCGAGCGCGGCGATGAACAGGGTCTGCAGCAGGATCGGCACGGCGAGCAGGCCGATCACCAGCGGCTGTTCGACGATGGCCTCGCCCTGGAAGGAAAACAGCAGCACCAGGGTGGCCAGCAGGGCTAGGATGGAGAAGGGCGAAATCTTCGCCAGCGCGGCCTGGAACGCCTCTGCACCGCGCTTGCGCAACTGCGCGCGGAGGAACTGGGCGATGGCCAGCGGGATGACGATGTACATCAGTACCGAGAGCAGCAGGGTGTCCCAGGGCACCGGGATCGACGAGACGCCCAGCAGCAGGGCGACGATGGGTGCGAAGGCGAACACCATGACCAGGTCATTCAGCGCGACCTGGGTGAGGGTGAAGTTGGCGTTGCCGTTGCACAGGTTGCTCCACACGAACACCATCGCCGTGCACGGCGCGGCGCCCAGCAGGATCAGCCCGGCCATGTAGCTGTCCAGCTCGCCGGCCGGCAGCCAGTCGGCGAACAGCACCTTGATGAACAGCCAGCCGATCAGCGCCATGGAAAACGGCTTGATCGCCCAGTTGACCAGCAGGGTGACAGCCATGCCGGCCTTCTGCTGGCGAACCTCATGCAGCGCCGCGAAGTCGATCTTCATCAGCATGGGGATGATCATCACCCAGATCAGCAGGCCGACCGGCAGGTTGACCTGCGCCACCTCCAGCGCGCCGATGGCCTGGGCGGCCTCGGGCACCACCAGGCCGAGTACGGTGCCGGCGACGATGCACAGGAACACCCACAGCGTCAGGTAGCGCTCGAAAAAGCCGAGCGGCGCGCCAGAGGCCTGTTTTGTCGCGACTTCACATGCAGGGGTCATCTTTTGCTGCCCATCCTCGGCTTACTAGTGGCTCAATAATATTCGCTTTACCGAATATATGAAGAATAATATATTCGCTGCCGTGCATATTTGATAGAGATCAACATGAGCCAGAAACAGCGTGTGCTCTTTCTCTGTGTAGCCAACTCCTCGCGCTCGCAGATGGCCGAAGCCCTGTTGCGCCACCTCGACCCTGAGCATTTCGAGGCCTTCAGCGCCGGCAGCGCGCCCACGCAAGTGGATGAGCGTGCGCGCGGCGCCTTGCAACAGCTTGGCATCTCTTGCGAGGGGCTGTTCAGCAAGTCCATCGGGCAGGTGGCCGGCGAGCCCTTCGACTACGTGATCACCCTGTGTGACAAATCCGCTCTGGAGTGCCTGGCGCTGCCCGGGGCGGGCGAGTACATCGCCTGGAATTTCGCGGACCCGGCGACCAGCACGCACAAGGACGCCTACCGCAGAACCCTGCACGAGATCCACGAGCGCCTGAAGATGTTCGTGCTGATCAAGAGCCGGCCGGCCGCGCCCGTGGCTGAAAGCGGCCTGCTGTCGCCGACCGAGCTGTTCAAATGCCTGGCCGATGAGACCCGCGCGCGCATCGCGCTGCTGGTCAGCCTGGAGCAGGAACTGTGTGTCTGCGAGCTGACCGCGGCGCTCGACGAGGCGCAGCCGAAGATTTCCCGCCACCTGGCACTGCTGCGGGGCAGCGGCCTGCTGGAGGACCGGCGCAATGGCCAGTGGGTCTACTACCGCCTGCATCCGCAACTGCCGGAGTGGGCGAGCGAGGTGCTCAGGCAGACCCTGGAGCACAACGCCGAATGGTTGCGCCAGGACGTCGAGCGTCTCTGGCAGATGCGCGACCGGCCGGGGCGCAAGCCCCTGTGCGCCTGACAGGCTTCACTACCACGCGTTCCACCTATCCGCTTCGCCGTTAACGAGGATTCACCATGACCATCAAAGTAGGCATCAACGGCTTCGGCCGCATCGGCCGCCTGGCCCTGCGCGCCGCCTGGGACTGGCCCGAGCTGGAGTTCGTGCAGATCAACGACCCGGCCGGCGACGCCGCCACCCATGCCCATCTGCTGAACTTCGACTCGGTGCACGGCCGCTGGCAGCACGAGGCGGGCAGCGACGGCGACGCCGTGGTGATCAATGGCAAGCGCATCCGCGTGACGGCCAACAAGGCCATCGCCGACACCGACTGAAGCAGCTGCGACCTGGTGCTCGAAGCCAGCGGCAAGATGAAGACGGTCGCCGTGCTGCAGGGCTATCTGGAGCAGGGCGTGAAGCGCGTGGTGGTCTGTGCGCCGGTCAAGGAGCCAGGCGCGCTGAACGTGGTGATGGGCGTCAACCAGCAGCTGTTCGATCCGGCGCAGCACCGCATCGTCACGGCGGCGTCCTGCACCACCAACTGCCTGGCGCCGGTGGTCAAGGTGATCCACGAAGCGCTGGGCATCCGCCACGGCTCGATCACCACCATCCACGATCTGACCAACACTCAGAGCATCCTCGACACGCCGCACAAGGACCTGCGCCGCGCCCGTGCCTCAGGGCTCAGCCTGATCCCCACCACCACCGGCTCGGCCACGGCGATTGCCGAGATCTTCCCCGAGCTGCGCGGCAAGCTGAATGGCCACGCCGTGCGCGTGCCGCTGGCCAACGCCTCGCTGACCGACTGCGTGTTCGAAGTCGAGCGCGCGACCAGCGCCGATGAGGTCAACGCGCTGCTCAAGGCGGCCGCCGAGGGCCCGCTGAAGAACATCCTGGGCTACGAGGAGCGCCCGCTGGTGTCCATCGACTACCGTACCGACCCGCGCTCCTCGATCATCGATGCGCTGTCGACCCTGGTGGTCAATGGCACCCAGGTAAAGGTCTATGCCTGGTATGACAACGAGTGGGGCTACGCCAATCGCGCGGTGGAGCTGGCGCGGCTGGTTGGTCAGGCCGGCTGATTGCCGTGTCCCGTCGCCACGCAGGGTGGAAAACGACCGTGGGTCTTTTCCACCTGGCCCGTGTCACTGCTGGTGTCCAATCAACGGGCGCCTCCACCAGGTCCGACCATGCACGCTCTCACCCGACTTTCCCCTGAAATCCGCCAGTACCTGCTGGTCACCGGCAACTACTGGGCCTTCACCCTCACCGACGGCGCGTTGCGCATGCTGGTGGTGCTGCACTTCCACGCGCTGGGCTACACGCCGCTGCAGATTGCCGCGTTGTTCCTGTTCTACGAGATATTCGGCGTGGTCACCAACCTGGTCGGTGGCTACCTTGGTGCGCGCCTGGGCCTGAACCGCACCATGAACCTCGGCCTGGGCCTGCAGGTGCTGGCCCTGCTGATGCTCACGGTGCCGGCCGCCTGGCTGACGGTGCCCTGGGTGATGGGCGCGCAGGCGCTGTCCGGCATCGCCAAGGACCTCAACAAGATGAGCGCCAAGAGCTCGATCAAGCTCCTGGTGCCGGGCAACCAGCAGGGCACGCTGTACCAGTGGGTGGCCATCCTCACCGGCTCGAAGAATGCGCTCAAGGGCGTCGGCTTCTTCCTCGGCGGTGCGCTGCTGGCGCTGCTCGGCTTCAGCGGCGCGGTGCTGGCGATGGCCGCCGTGCTGGCGCTGATCTGGCTGGGCAGCCTGATGCTGTTGAAGAAGGACCTGGGCAAGGCTCGCGCCAAGCCGAAGTTCCGCGACCTGCTGTCGAAGAGCCGGGCGATCAACATCCTGTCGGCTGCCCGCCTGTTTTTGTTCGGCGCCCGCGACGTGTGGTTCGTGGTGGCGCTGCCGGTGTACCTGAGCACGGTGTTCGGCTGGGACTTCTGGATGGTGGGTGGTTTTCTCGCTGCCTGGGTCATCGGCTACGGCATCGTGCAGTCCTTCGCGCCGCGTATCACCGGCAAACAACGCGGACAGGTGCCGGACGGCCGCGCCGCTTTCGTCTGGGCCGCGCTGCTGGCCGGCCTGCCGGCGTTGATCGCGCTGGGCCTGGCCGCCGGCTGGTCCGCGCAGCTGGTTCTGCTCGGCGGGCTGCTGCTGTTCGGCGCGCTGTTCGCGGTGAACTCCTCGCTGCACAGCTACCTGATCGTCAGTTACGCCAAGGAAGACGGCGTATCGCTGGACGTGGGCTTCTACTACATGTCCAACGCCCTGGGGCGGCTGATCGGCACGCTGCTCTCGGGCTGGGTATTCCAGGCCCATGGGCTGGTTGTCTGCCTGTGGGTCTCCAGCGCCTTCGTGCTGGCCGCTGCGCTCATCTCCAGCGCCTTGCCCAGGCATGCTGGGGCTGCGGGGTAGGGGAGGCGATCAGACTGCGGCCTGATCTGGATTTCGGAGTTGTCGGGTACCCAGGATTTTGCTGAGCTCTGGGAGAGGCAGATATCGGCCGATTCTGTTGAAAAACTCCCTTGACGATTTCCTTTGCCAAAGGTACGCAACTGAGGCTGAAATCTGACTCGTTGCGGTGGTCGAGCAGCTCTAGATTTCACGTAGAAACGTTCGATTAGGATGTTTTTCAGGCTGCGAACAAGCAGCTCTGCCGCACACCGAGTTTTTCAACAGAATTGGCTAGAAGCGGCCGCTCGAATACGGCTGCCTAAGACCCAAAATCCGAGCGCTCATATCTCCCCCTGAAGCGCTAATGTTTTACTCTGCGCAGAGCACAGGCCAGCCATGTTTTGAGCGCCAAACTTGCTCTCCAAGACGGAGAACAGTTTCTTTACATGGGCAATCAGCCATGAATCTGCTGAGTGTGAAAAAGTTAAATATCCACTCGTAGTTGTAAAGCGCTGGGTACTTAGAAAGTGCGAGGCCTGCGGTTCCTGGGTCGGCAAAGGTGTGGTCTCGGGCGCGAGCTTGCAAGTTCGATGCTAAACCAGAGTAGACGTATTTAGTGTTGAAGTATGGAGAGAGGCTATCCGAATAACGACTGGCTCTATGCTGAAGGTCGTAATTTCTGACCTTCGTAATCTTATGATCCTTTGCTCTTGAATAGGTAGGGCTCCAGATGGCTTGTTGCTGTAAAAGGCTAATAGGGGCGTTCGTGCTTATGTAGTACCAACCGGGTGTATTCGGGACTCCACCGAGGCGATGCCACTGATCATTTCTCAAGTCGATTTGCACGCTGGAGTGTGTGCTGTCGAGATAACTGGCCAGATCGTTCATACGGATCTCAATGCTGAAATGAAATCGTGCCATGAAGCGGCGCTGGTTTGAATGATGTCAAAAAATGTAAACGCTCTACAAGATTTAACTACTGCCTCTGAAACCCTAACCGTGGAGAGCCAGCCACTCCTCACGGTGCCGCCTCTTACGCTGTAGCTTTTGATCTGGAAGCCTCTGTAACATAGCGCGCATGTTCTACCTTGCTGAATCTTGGCCAATCAAGGTTTATGCGAACATCACGGCTAAAATCGGAGAGCCATTTGAACATTTTGGCAATACCCCTCGTCTCGCTCTGACGTCCCCATAACAAGGGAGTTAGATATAACTGACATAGAGACCATATTACCGCTTCCCACTCAAGCTGGTCTGCGTCTATAGAGTGAGTCGCTTTGGCTTAGATAGGTATCATTAAGCGGCAGCTTCTGGCCGATGAAGCGGACTTCCAAAACTGAACTCGGGTTCTGCTGATTGAGATGAACCCAAAGAGTGCGAATGCTGAGTCGCCATGTCGTTTCCCGATTACTACCAGCTGCCAGACAACAACCAGATGGCCATTCACCTGTTCGGCAATGTGGTACGCCCGGCGCCAGTAACGCAGTTGATCAGCGAACTGACGCGTGCTGCGTAAACCTATCCGCCTAGCTATTCAGCTAGCTCAGTGATGTAGTCGAACTTGATGATCTTGTGCCAGATCAGAAGGCTCAGGAGGGCAATAGGAAAGCCGGGGATGGAGAAAATCAAGATGTAGCCACGCGCCAACCATCCAAAGCGCCACTCCTTCGCTCGCTCCCAGACGTGCCCCATGATCTTGGCCAGCCAAACAGCGTAGAAAACACAGAAGAAGTAAATCGGCAACAGGCTTGGGCTTTTCCGCTCTCCGCCAAACATTATCCCGAGCAAGAACCAAGCTAGGCAGGCCAAGCACAGCACACCAGACCAGCGCACACAGAACACCAAGAAACCCTTCATCCCTTTTCCTTGCATTGATTCAGGCGGATGCTCGCCAAATACTCGGAGGCAAAGCTATATCAGGGCAACACCAAAAAGCCACTACCCACCAGACAAACCCATGCCTGGCGCACGGCAGCTGATGTAAGGATGCGGGAGCGTAACGGCTAGTCCTTCTCAAGCCTGAACAAGAACAGTCAGGAGTGATTGCTTTGGGTCGGCAAGCAGTCCTGGCTGAGCAACTTTTTTTGGCCGATAACGGCTGTTAACAGCGACCACCGCTTGCCCGTCACTGCCTTGGCGGCGATCCGTCTGCACCCCATGGCAGCCCTTTTCAGCCACTTGCTGAGCATCCCCTCTCTCAGCAAACGCCTTCCTCACCCACCGCCCTGGGGGCGTGAAAGCGCTTCTGCATGCGTTCGCTGCCCAGCAGGTCGACCACGCCGTGGTAGACCTGTTCGACCGTCTCGCTGCTGAAGTCCTCGCCGTAGCGTTTCTTCAGGCCGTACTGGCTGAGGACCAGATGCTGGCTGGCCTTGACCCCGTGCTGGTCGAGGCAGCCGCGCACGCATTGCAGCGGGCAGCCGTCGATGGCGAGGATCGGCCGGCCGCTGTTGGCCTTGCTGACCAGCGAGGCCACGCGTCCGCCGACGCCGGCGATGCACGACATTTCCGCCAGCCCGGCGCGGTCCAGGCGCACGGCCAGGGTGTTGGCCAGTTGCGCCACGTTGGAGCAGCCGGAGCAGGAGTAGACCAGGGGCAGTTTCGGGTCGTGCATGGGGAACTCCTCTCGTGGGACGCGATGTTGTCTATTCGTGGTAGTTGGCCAGGCTGGGGCGGTCGAGTACGCGGATCACCCGGCGCTCCATGGCGATCAGGCCGGCATCGATCAGGCGGTGCAGGATGCGCGAGAAGGTTTCCGGCTGGATGCCCAGCTGCGAGGCGATCAGGCGCTTGGGCACGCACAGCTGGATATGGCCGTTGCCGGCCTCCTGCTCCTGGCACAGGTAGCGCGCCACCCGGCGGCTGGCGTTGCCCAGGGTCAGGGTGTCGATTTCGTTGAGACGCTGGTGCAGGCGCACGCTGAGGCTGCCGAGCAGCTCCAGGCAGGCCTTGGGCTGCTCTTCCAGCACGCGGCGATAGTGCGCGCCGTCGATGCTGACCAGGCTGCTCGGCTTGAAGGCCGATGCGGTCACCGGGTAGTGGCGGGCGCCGCTGAACAGCAGGGCTTCGGCAAAACTCTGGCCGGGGGCGATGACCTCCACCAGCTTTTCCTGGCCTTCCGGCAGCACGCGGGTCAGGGTCATCTGGCCTTCGAGCAGCAGGTAGAAGCGGTCCGCCGTATCGCCCTGATGGAACAGGGCGGAGCCGGCTTCCAGGCGACGGTGGTTGGCCAGGCAGCAGACCTCCTGGAAGAGGGGCTCCGGCAGCCGGTCGAACAGATGGTGCTGGCGTAGAGACGCCTGGGTTGCGCAGTCGGTAAGCATGGTCCACCTCCATGTCCGGCATGGTAGGTGGGGGGCTGTGGTCGGCCCATTCCTCTGAGGCGCTACCTCCAAAGAGGCAGTTTCACTGCTCCGGCCGCTCCAGACGCTGCAGGCTGTGCAGCAGGCTGCTGCTGACATGGTGCAGCCAGGGCGCGCCAGGTTCGTGCGGTGGCGTGCTGTGCAGCCGGTCCAGATCGCTCAGCAGGTCGGCGATTTCCTCATGGCAGCGGGCGAGGCTGCTCAGCTCGTTGAGTGCGCCGTGGCAGCGCACCCGGCATTCCAGCAGCAGCGCGGGGCGGTCGATCTGCAGTGCCGCGGTGTCGCGCACGGCCAGCAGGCAGACCGTGCGCTGGCTGTAGGCATAGGCCTGGCCACAGAGGGCCAGCCAGCGCGCCACCGGCCCCGGGCCGCCGACGGCCAGTGCCGCGGCGAGGGCCAGGGTGCGCGCCAGCAGGCTCTCGGACAGCAGCAGGGCAATGCGTCGCAGGTCGTCGCCGCTGGCAGCCGGCAGCAACAGGGCGTAGCTGTGCAGCAAGGGCTGCAGGGCCGCGGCCTGTTGTTGCAGGGCATCGTCTGTGAGCAGGCACTGCAGTTGGCGCGTGCTCGCCTCCAGGCCGGCCAGGCTCTCCTGCAGGTGACGCCGGGCGATGCCATTGTCGTCGAGCAGGCAGTAGAGCAGGGCATGCTGGCCGAGGAAGGCCAGGCGATTGGCCTGATGCAGGGCCTTGATCTGCCGCTGGCCGCTGTCGAGCGGCGCTTCGAAGCCCGGCAGGCCGAGCAGCAGCAGGGAACGCAGGAACGATGCCATGGCCGCCTCCCGGTCTTAC
>NZ_BATI01000014.1 GCF_000467105.1 Aquipseudomonas alcaligenes NBRC 14159 | reverse complement strand
GGTGCTGCGAAACTACTGCCTCCCCCTCTCCCTGACCCTCTCCCCGCTGGGGAGAGGGGACTGGATCGAGCAGGTCACGGCTTGTGTAGACAGCATTAGCGCTTTGGCGGGGCTTTTTTATGCGAGGCATTGGCCTGCGGGCATGCGCCGGGCCGGCGTTTGCTCAGGCGCAGTCGGCCTGGCGCAGCAGTTGCCGGCTGGTGCGGATGAACTGGCCGATGGCCTGTACCAGCAGCCCGTCGCCATCCAGGGTCAGTTCGCAGGGCTCGTGACCTTCCGCATCGCACTGGTAGAGGGTATGGCTGGGGTGTCGTTGCAGGCACTGGTAGCGCTGAGTGCGCGGCTCGACGCGCAGGCCCAGCAGGTCGACGTGCGCCACGCGGAAGCGCTCGCCATCGCCGACGGCCAGGCTGCCGGACTGCAGCAGTGCGGTGTGGGTAAAGGGCGTGGCGGACAGCATCACCTGCTGGCAGTCGGCGAGGTCCTCGCGCGGGCGGCCGTTGAGATGCCAGTGACCGCGGATATCGCGGCGTAGCTCCAGGCTGCGCTGGCCCTGGTTGTCGACCTTCAGCCAGAGGCGGCGGAAGCGCCAGCGTTCGTCATAGGTGAGCAGGTAGGTGGCGGCGATGCTGTTGCCGCGAATGCTCTGGATCAGCTGGCCGCTGGCGCTGATGCCATCGCTGGCGACCGCCAGGCTGAGGTGTTCGACCCCGGGGTTGGTCCAGGGCTTCCAGACCAGGTTCTGCTGCATCCTTGCACTCCTCCGCTCAAGGGAACCGGCATCCTGCCGGTGGGCGACGAGGGAGGAGCATAAGGTAGATGCCAATCATTGTCTGTCAGCCAAAGCCGACAGTTGAGCAGCTTGTTGCGCAGCTCAGGCCTTGCGCTTGAGCGGCTGCTGGGCGAACTGCACACCGCCCAGGCCGGTGTCCTGCAGGGCGCGGATATTGGCGTGGTCGTTGCCGCTCGGGTTGGCCAGCACGGCACGGTAGTGCTCGCCGAAGGCGCGCAGGGTCTCCTCCAGGCTGAGGCCTTCGAGCAGGGCCAGGCCGAGGGTCTTGCAGGAGCCCTCGTTCTGTCCGGCGGCGCTCTCCACGGCGCCGTTGCGGAAGGCGCTGGGCTGGTAGTCGTAGTGTTCGGCGATGAAGGCCAGGGTCTCGGCGAACTGGAACTGCTCGTGATGCAGGCGGGCGCGGAAGTCTTGCAGGCTCATCAGTGTGGCTTTCCTTGTGCGAAGGCGGCCTGCTGCTCGGCAGTGGCTTCCTTCTGGTGCTGGGCTTTCCACTCGGCATAAGGCATGCCGTAGATGGCTTCGCGGGCCTGCTCCAGGTCCAGCCCGATAGCGAGATCGTCAGCGGCGGCCTTGTACCACTTGGCCAGGCAGTTGCGGCAGAAGCCGGAAAGGTTCATCAGGTCGATGTTCTGCACGTCGGTGCGCGAGCGCAGGTGCTGGACCAGGGCGCGGAAGGCGGCGGCTTCCAGTTCAAGGCGTTGCTGTTCGGTCATGATCGGCTCGAGGGCGGCGGAGAGCGCAGATGATAGGAGTCTGCGCCGCCAGCAGCAATGCCGGGCACAGCCTGAGCTGGCTGTGCCCCATGCGGTTTCAGCGGTGGCCGGCGAGGGTGATCGATACCGACTCGGCGAAGCGCAGGGCGTGTGGTTTGTCCACTTCCACCTCGGCATAGCGCACGGATTCGTGGCTCATGACCAGGTCGAGGATTTCCTGGGTCAGGCGCTCGAGCAGGGCGAAGCGGTTGCCCTCGACGTGGGCGATGATCGCCTTGGTGATGGTGCGGTAGTTCAGCGCGTGATCGATGTCGTTGTCACGCACCGCGTCCACGGCGGGGTAGAGGATGGTCAGGTTGATCAACACATCCTGCTTGTTGTTGATCTCCTCTTCCTTGATGCCGATGTAGGTGCGCAGGCGCAGGTCCTTGACGCGGATGCGCGCCATCCCGGGTTCCAGTCGCGGCATTACTTGTTCCGTCCGATCAGTTGCAGGAATTCGTGGCGAGTGTTGCAGGACTCGCGGAAGGCGCCAAGCATCACCGAGCTGCTCATCACCGAATTCTGCTTCTCCACGCCGCGCATCATCATGCACATGTGCTTGGCCTCGATCACCACGGCCACACCGGCGGCGTTGGTGACCTGCTGGATGGCATCGGCGATCTGCTTGGTCAGGTTCTCCTGGATCTGCAGGCGGCGGGCGTACATGTCGACGATACGCGCCACCTTGGACAGGCCCAGCACCTTGCCGGTGGGGATGTAGGCAACGTGCGCCTTGCCGATGAAGGGCAGCAGGTGGTGCTCGCACAGCGAGTACAGCTCGATGTCCTTGACGATCACCATCTCGTCGTTGTCCGAGGCGAACAGCGCGCCGTTGACGATTTCCTCCAGCGACTGCTGGTAGCCGTGGCAGAGGTACTGCATGGCCTTGGCGGCGCGCTTGGGCGTGTCGAGCAGGCCTTCACGTTCGGGATTCTCTCCCAGGCCGACCAGGATCTCGCGGTAGTGGTGGGGCAGTTGAGTATTCATCGACTATTCCTCGCGGCGCGTTCAGACGAGATGGCGGCCGCCGTTGACGGTCAGGGTGGTCCCGGTGACGTAGGGGTTGTCCAGCAGGTAGCGCAGGCTCTGGTAGATGACTTCGGCGCCGGGCTCGATGCCCACTGCCGACTCGGCCAGACGCTTGGCGCGGTATTCGGCGCTGTCGTCCGGGTTGAACTGGATCAGCGCCGGGGCGATGCCGTTGACCTTGATCGCCGGCGCGAAGCGCGCGGCGAAGGACAGGGTCAGGCTGTCCAGGCCGGCCTTGCTGGCGCAGTAGGCAGGGCGCTTGGCACTGCCGGTGCGGGTGACGTCATCGCCGATGTGGACGATGTCCGCCGGACTGCTGCGGCGCAGCAGGGCCTCGCAATGCAGGTTGATCAGGTAGGGGGCGAGCATGTGCACGCTGACCATGCGCTGGAATACCTCGGCTTCATGGCCCGTGGTTTCGGTTTCCCAGTCGGAAGCGTTGTGCACGATGGCGCGCAGGCTGTCGGTGTGATCCTTGAGACGGGCGATGAAGTCGAGAATGCCGGCCTCGCTGGCGAAGTCCGCCGCCAGGGTGGTGGCGCCGCGCTCACGCAGCTCGGCCAGTCCCTCGCGCTCGCTGCGGTAGCTGACGATCACCGACTGCCCGCTTTCCAGCAGGCGCAGTGCGCAGTGCAGGCCGATGCGTTGAGCTCCTCCAGTGATGAGGATGGGCGCGACCGAGGAAGGCATGGCGGTTCTCGCAGTAGTTGAGTAATGGGCTCAGGTTATACCAGACGGATAATCTGTACAACAAGCTGTGCGAAATTACCCCTTGCTCAGTCTGTATAGCTTATCAACTCGCTGATTACATTGATTTTGTTGATTTCATGGCTTTTGAAAAGCTGTGCGTTTTGTACAGATTTTCTCGATTTGTACAGATTAGGCTATCGAATCCTGTCCGAGGCTTGGGCCTTTTTCGGGCTTGCGCGGGCTGAGCCAGGGGGCCAGCAGGTGGGTCGAGAGCGGGATGAACCAGTAGGTCATCAGTGGCGTCAGCAGCAGGGTGCTGAGCAGTACGCGCAGCACCAGCGGCCATTCGCTCAGCAGGCCGCCGAACAGCAGGTTGAACGCCAGCGACACCGGAAAGAACGCCAGCCAGATGGCCACGCTCTGTTTCCACCGCGGCGGGCGGCGCAGGGCATTGCCGAACCAGGCGTCGAGACCGCTGACGCGGTGCTCATGGGGCTGGGCGAACAGACCGCTACCGCGCTGCAGCCAGGCTCGCCGCGACGCGGAGTGTTCCCAGGCGGTGAGGGTGGTGGAGTCGGCGAAGCGAAAGATGATCTGGAACTCGTCGTCTCCGGGCGGAGGGGCGAGGACGCCGGAGCCGAGGTAGCCGGGGAAGTCGGCGGCGAGTTGCTGGCCTTCGTGCAGCCAGGTGCGGAAATCCTGCAGGCATTCGCGTGGCACGCGGCGTGCCACCAGCATGGTGACCGGATCGGTAGACATCGTGTATCTCCAGAACGACAGGCGCGGCCCGGGTAGGGCGGTGCGCGGTATGGCCCGCCGGGGTGATGGCGGAGCATAGAAATTAGGTCAATATTATTGTCGTTTCAGGAGAAATGGCCAGCCCGATAGCGGGCCCATGAAAAAGCCCGGCACTGGGCCGGGCTTTTCGGGGCGCGTTTGCGCTTACTTCACTTCGACGGCCAGGCTGTCGTGGATCTTCTTCTGCCAGATGGCCGGGCCGGTGATGTGCACCGACTCGCCCTTGGTGTCGACGGCCACGGTAACCGGCATGTCCTTCACTTCGAACTCGTAGATGGCTTCCATACCCAGCTCGGCGAAGGCCAGCACCTTGGACTTCTTGATCGCCTGGGCGACCAGGTAGGCTGCGCCGCCGACGGCCATCAGGTACACGGCCTTGTTGTCGCGGATCGCGTCGATGGCGATCGGGCCGCGCTCGGACTTGCCGATCATGCCCAACAGGCCGGTGCTTTCGAGGATCTGGCGGGTGAACTTGTCCATGCGGGTGGCGGTGGTCGGACCGGCCGGGCCTACCACTTCGTCACCGACCGGATCGACCGGGCCGACGTAGTAGATGAAGCGGCCCTTGAGGTCCACCGGCAGCTCTTCGCCCTTGTTCAGCATGTCGACCATGCGCTTGTGCGCGGCGTCGCGGCCGGTGAGCATCTTGCCGTTGAGCAGGACGGTCTCGCCCGGCTTCCAGCTCTGCACCTCTTCCGGGGTGAGGGTGTCGAGGTTGACACGGCGCGCGCTCGGGCCGGCTTCCCAGACGATTTCCGGGTAGGCGGACAGGTCCGGCGCTTCCAGTTCGGCCGGGCCGGAGCCGTCGAGCACGAAGTGGGCGTGACGGGTGGCGGCGCAGTTGGGGATCATGCACACCGGCAGCGAGGCGGCGTGGGTCGGGTAGTCCATGATCTTGACGTCGAGCACGGTAGTCAGGCCGCCCAGGCCCTGGGCGCCGATGCCCAGCTGGTTGACCTTGTCGAACAGCTCCAGGCGCAGTTCCTCGATGCGGTTCTGCGGGCCGCGGGCTTTCAGCTCGTGGATGTCGATGTGCTCCATCAGCACTTCCTTGGCCATCACCGCGGCTTTCTCGGCGGTGCCGCCGATGCCGATGCCGAGCATGCCCGGCGGGCACCAGCCGGCGCCCATCTCCGGTACGGTTTTCAGTACCCAGTCGACGATAGAGTCGGACGGATTGAGCATGGCCATCTTCGACTTGTTCTCGGAACCGCCGCCCTTGGCCGCGACGTCCACTTCCACCTTGTCGCCGGGGACGATGGAGTAGTGGATCACCGCCGGGGTGTTGTCCTTGGTGTTTTTGCGCGCACCGGCCGGGTCGGCCAGGATCGAGGCACGCAGGACGTTCTCCGGCAGGTTGTAGGCGCGGCGCACGCCTTCGTTGATCATGTCGTCGACGCTCATGGTGGCGCCGTCCCAGCGCACGTCCATGCCGACCTTGATGAATACGGTGACGATACCGGTGTCCTGGCAGATCGGGCGGTGGCCGGTGGCACACATGCGCGAGTTGATCAGGATCTGCGCCATGGAGTCCTTGGCGGCCGGCGACTCTTCCTTCAGGTAGGCCTCATGCATGGCCTGGATGAAGTCGACGGGGTGGTAATAGGAGATGAACTGCAGGGCGTCGGCGACGCTCTGAATTAGGTCGTCCTGCTTGATCACGGTCATTGGGGCGCTCCTCTGTCAGGGAACATCTATAAGGAAACGCCGGACCACGACCCGGCGCAACGGTGCAAATCCTCGGGCACGACCCAGCGGTCGTACCCTGGCAGCCCACCGCCGGCGGGCCACAAAAAAGGCGCCGCAGTATAGCGCGGCGGCCCGCACGGGCACAGTCGTGCACACTGGCCGATGGTCTAGGGGCGCGCTATCTATTTTGTGATCACGGGGTTAGAGTTGGGCAAGGTGCCAGTACGGGACGGAGCCCATGAGTACGAGCAGTTCAGGGGTCACCAAGAGAAGCCTGCAGAGCCTGCTGCTGAAACGTTTCGGCATGGCGGTGGGCAGTTATGCCCTGGTGTTGCTGCTGATGTGGGTGGCGCTCTGGGCCGGTGTCTATAGCGGTACGGTCAGGTTCGCCCTGTTCTGCACCGGCCTGGTGGCGCTCAGCCAGCTGGCTTTCTATGGTCTGTTTCGCACTGGCCTCAACCTGCGTTTCGTCGATCCCAGCCTGACCGAGGCGCAGATTCTCGTCGGCCTGGCCCTGCACACCGCGCTGTTGGCCCAGCTCGACAGCGCGCGCGGCAGCCTGCTGATGTTCTACCTGATCATCCTGATGTTCGGCGTATTCCAGCTACGCCCGCGGGTGTTCGTGCGCTGCGCCGCCATCGCCTTCTTCGCCTTCGCCGGGCTCAACCTGTGGGAAGGCTACCAGCTGCGCATGGACAACCCCGGGCAGGCCCTGCTGCAGTGCTGCGCGCTGTTTATCGGTCTGGTCTGGCAGAGCCTGTTCGCCAGCTACGTGCAGGCCCTGCGCCAGCGCATGCGCCAGCGCCGTTATGCGCTGCAGGCGCACCAGGACACCCTGCGCGGGATGATGCGGCAGCTGGAAGACCTGGTGGCCACCGACGAGCTGACCGGCCTGTTCAATCGCCGCCACTTCCTGCGCCTGGCCCTGCGCGAGCTGGATAACCTCGGCCACGGCCGCCAGCACGGTCTGGCCCTGATCGACCTGGACCACTTCAAACGCATCAACGACGTGCACGGCCACGCCGCCGGCGACCGCGTGCTGCAGACCTTTGCCGCGGTCGCGCGAGCCTGCCTGCGCGACGGTGACGTGCTGGCCCGCTACGGCGGCGAGGAGTTCGTCCTGCTGCTGCCCAACACCGACGCCGATCAGTTCACCAGCTGCTGCGAGCGCCTGCGCGAAGCCTTCGCCAACGCCGAGCCGGTGGGCGTGCAGGTGCACAATCTGAGTCTGTCCGCCGGCATGACCCTGCTCAGCGCCGGTGACGACCTTGACGAGGCCCTGCAGCGCGCCGACCAGGCGCTGTACCGGGCCAAGCGCGGCGGGCGCAACCGCTGTGATGCGGCCTGGGAGGGCGCCGGTGCCTGAGTTGAAAGCCGCTGGCCAGAGCTGGTCGGTGCCCGTCGCCAGCAATCTGCTCGATGCCCTCAACGGTGCCGGCCTGCGCGTGCCTTACAGCTGCCGCTCCGGCAGCTGCCATGCCTGCCTGGTGCGCTGCGTGCGTGGCGAGCCGCTGGACGAGCGGCCCGAGGCCCTGAGCGAGGCGCGCCGTGAACAGGGCTGGCGCCTGGCCTGCCAGTGCCAGGTGGTCGACGACCTTGAAGTACAGCTGTTCGATCCCGCCCGCGACGGTTTGCCGGCGCAGGTGCAGGCGCTCGACTGGCTGAGCCCGACGGTACTGCGCCTGCGCCTGCTGCCGGACAGGCCATTGCGCTATGCCGCCGGCCAGCACCTGGTGCTGTGGACCACCAATGGCGTGGCGCGCCCCTATTCGCTGGCCAGCCTGCCGGGCGAGGAGCCGTGGCTGGAGTTCCACCTGGACTGCCGGCAGAGCGGTGCCTTCAGCGATGCGGCGCGCCAGCTGCAAGCCGGCGATGTACTGCGTCTGGGCGAGCTGCGTGGTGGCGCCCTGCACTACGACCCGGACTGGCAGCAGCGGCCGCTGTGGCTGCTGGCCGCCGGCACCGGCCTGGCGCCGCTGTGGGGCGTGTTGCGCGAGGCGCTGCGCCAGCATCACCAGGGACCGATACGGGTCATTCACCAGGCCCATGACGCTGCTGGGCATTACCTCGCCGAGCCCCTGCAGGCGCTGGCTTCCACGCATCCGCAGCTTGATGTGCAACTGCTGACGGCGTCCGAGCAGGCGGCGTTTTTGGCACAACTGCGGCTTGTTTCGCGGCAGACCGTCGCCTTACTCTGCGGCTCGCCCGCCAGCGTGGAAGCCTTTGCCCGCCGCCTGTTCATTCTCGGTGTGCCGCGCAGTCAGGTGCTGGCTGATCTTTTTCTGCCCCATGCGTGATCGGGGCGTTGCCCCGGAGTTTTCATGAGCGAACACATACTGGTCGAGCGCGAGGGCGGCCTGCTGACCCTGCGCCTGAACCGCGCCGACAAGAAGAATGCGCTGACCCGCGCCATGTACAGCCAGATGGCCGACGTGCTGGACGCGGCCAATGCCGAGCGTTCGGTGCGTGTCGTGCTGATCACCGGCGGCCCGGAGTGCTTCACCAGTGGCAACGACGTGGCGGACTTCCTGCAGGCGCCGCCCACCGGCCTGGACAGCCCGGTATTCCAGTTCATGCGCGCGCTGTTCGACTTCGAAAAGCCGGTGGTGGCCGCCGTGGCCGGTCCGGCGGTGGGCATCGGCACCACGTTGCTGCTGCACTGCGACTTGGCCTATGTCAGCCGCGACGCCAAGCTGCGCACGCCCTTCGTCAACCTCGGCCTGTGCCCGGAGTTCGGCTCCAGCCTGCTGTTGCCGCAACTGCTGGGCCCGGCCCGGGCCGCCGAAGTGCTGTTGCTCGGTGAGACTTTCACCGGCGCGCAGGCGGCCGAATGGGGCATCGCCGGTGCCGCCCTGGAGGATGGCCCGAGCACGCTGGCCAAGGCCCGCGAGATGGCTCTGCGTTTCCTCGACCTGGCGCCCTCGGCCGTCGCCGACAGCAAGCGCCTGATGCGCGCGCCGGGGCGCGAGCAGCTGCGCAAGGTGATCGAGGAGGAGGGCGCGCTGTTCGGTCAGCGCCTGCGTTCGCCGGAGGCCATCGAGGCGCTGTCGGCGTTCATGCAGCGCCGGAAGCCGGACTTTTCCAAGTTCGCTTAGGTCTGAATCACTGCTCTTCTCTCGGGAGAGAGGCTGTAGGCGATTCGCTGCCAATCCCTCACCCGGCCCTCTCCCAAAGGGAGAGGGAGCAAGAAAAAGGCCGCTCGATGAGCGGCCTTTTTCATTCAGCGCGGCATCACACCAGCGGATCACCCACATGCAGGATTTTCATGGTGTTGGTGCCGCCGGTGCCGTGGTAGCTGTCGCCCTTGGTCAGGATCACCCAGTCGCCAGGCTCGACGAAGCCGCGCTTGAGCAGCTCGTCCACCGCCGCCTGGCTGACCTTGTTGGCCGGCATGGCAGTCGGGTCGAACGGCACGGTGTAGACGCCGCGGAACAGCGCCACACGGGCCTGTGCCTCGCGGTGCGGGGTGAAGGCGAAGATCGGGATCGACGAGCGGATGCGCGACATGATCAGCGGGCTGTAGCCGCTCTCGGTCAGGCTGATGATGGCCTTCACGCCCGGGAAGTGGTTGGCGGTGTACATGGTGGCCAGAGCCACGCTCTCGTCGCAGCGCTCGAAAGTGCGGCCAATGCGGTGGCTGGACTTCTGGCTGGTCGGGTGTTTCTCGGCGCCCAGGCACACGCGCGCCATGGCCTCCACGGCTTCCACCGGGTACTCGCCGGCGGCGCTCTCGGCCGACAGCATCACCGCGTCGGTGTAGTCCAGCGCGGCGTTGGCCACGTCGGAGACTTCCGCGCGGGTCGGCATCGGGCTGTGGATCATCGACTCCATCATCTGCGTCGCGGTGATCACCGCTTTGTTGTAACGGCGGGCGTGGGCGATGATCTTCTTCTGGATGCCGACCAGCTCGGCGTCGCCGATTTCCACGGCGAGGTCGCCGCGGGCCACCATCACCGCATCGCTGGCGCGGATCAGGCCATCCAGCGCGGCGTCGTCGGCCACCGCCTCGGCGCGTTCGATCTTGGCCACCAGCCAGGCGTTGCCGCCGGCCTCGGTGAGCAGGCGGCGGGCGTATTCCATGTCTGCCGCGTCACGCGGGAATGACACGGCGGCATAGTCCAGCTCCATTTCGGCGGCCAGCTTGATATCGACCTTGTCCTTCTCGGTCAGGGCCGGGGCGGTGAGACCGCCGCCACGCCGGTTGATGCCCTTGTTGTCGGACAGCGGACCGCCGATCAGCACGCGGCAGTGCAATTCTTCGGCGCCCTTGAGCTCGACCTGCATGACCACGCGGCCATCGTCCAGCAGCAGCTCGTCGCCGACGTCGCAATCCTGGATCAGCGCCGGGTAGTCGATGCCGACCACCTCCTGGGTGCCTTCGGTGCGCGAGTGGGTGGCCGAGAGGCGGAACAGGTCGCCTTCCTTCAGCTCGATGCGCTTGCCAGCGAACTTGGCGATGCGGATCTTCGGCCCCTGCAGGTCGCCGAGCAGCGCCACGTGGCGTCCGTGCTTGGCAGCCAGTTCGCGCACCAGGGTGGCGCGGGCCTTGTGGTCGTCGGCAGTGCCGTGGGAGAAGTTCAGGCGGGCAACGTCGATGCCGGCGATGATCAGCTGCTCCAGAACTTCCGGGGAACTGCTGGCGGGGCCGAGGGTGGCGACGATTTTGGTGCGGCGCAGGGTCATGCGGGAACTCCAGTCTTTATAGCGTGCGGCGAGGCTACTACGGTCGCGCACTGTAGTCATTGTTCGCCTGCACTACCTGTCGGGCACTGCAGAAAACCTGTGCTTCGCCGATACACTGCAGCAGCGGAGGAATTCACCATGCGAACCCTGATCCTGATTCTCACCCTGGCCAGCCTGGTCGGTTGCACCCGCGTCTCGCTCGATCGCCACCTCGACGAGGCCTACCGTCACTACACCGAGGGCGATTGCGACCAGGCCCTGCTCGACCTGTCGCGCGCCGAGCGCAACAGCCGCTCGCGCAGCTACATCCAGCCGGAAATCTCCCTGCTGCGTGGCCAGTGTCTGGAACGGCAGAACCTGTTCGTCGATGCGGCGCAGACCTACGAGTTCATCATCAGCCGCTACCCGGCCAGCGAATACGCCTACCGGGCGCGCGCCAGGCTGGAGACATTGCGCCAGCTCGGGCATCATCAGGCGAACGAACCGGCCAAGGCTTCGCCGGCGTCGCTGTGACGCCCAGCTCGCCGGTCGGCGGGCCGCCCAGCGCGGAGGGGCGGCGTTAAGCTGGTATCAGGAGGGAACCCCCATGCGCCATCTGTTGTTCATCGCCATGCTCATTCCGGGCCTTGCCAGCGCGGAGATCTACCGCTGGACGGACGCCCAGGGCCGCGTGCACTTCGGCGAAAAGCCCGGCGCGGCAGGCGCGGAAACCGTCGAGGTGAAGCCCCAGGTGGTGGAGCGTGACGAAGCGACCCGTCAGCGCGAGCAGCGTACCGAGGAGTACTTCGACGCCCGCCGCGACGAGAAGGCCGCCAGCGATGCCCGCGCCGCCCAGGTGCGCGCCGAGCGCAGCAAGGAGTGCAGCGAGCTGCGCCGCAACCTCTCGCAGATCGAGCGTGACGGTCGCTATTTCACCACCGATGCCAACGGCGAGCGCACCTACATCGACGTTAAAGAAGTCGAGGCCGCGCGCAGCCGTCTGTCGTCTCGCATCGCCCAGCGCTGCGGCTGAGTCTGGTCGAGCCGCAGCCCAGCAGCCATACTCGAACCTCTTTCATAGCGATTGGCTACCATGCATATCCAGCGTCGCATCGAGCGCCACCAGCTGCCTTACTACCTCAAGGTGTTCAACCGCATCACCGACAAACCCATGGGGTTTATCGGCAACGTGTCGCTGGACGGCCTGATGCTGATCAGCCAGTACCCCATGCTGGTGAATGCGCGTTTCGACATGCGCCTGAAGATCCCCGGCCGCGACGGCCGCATCCACAACATCGACTTTGCCGCTACCTGCCAGTGGAGCCGCGAAGACGTGACGCCGGGCACTTTCGATTCCGGCTTCGCCCTGGTGGCACCGCCGGCCGAGTATGTAGAGATGGTCGATGCCCTGCGCAGCTACTTCAGCTTTCATCCCCTGGCCGCCTCGGCCTGACTGAACGCTTCGTGTTGTCGTCGCTCAGGCGATCGACGGCAGGATGATCTCGTCGCTGCGGCGGATACCGGCCGTCATCTCCCGGCACAATTCGAGAAATTCGCGCATGGCCGCCGTCTGGTACTTCTGGCGGTGCCAGATGAAGTAGAACTGGCGGGTGAGGTCCAGTTCCGGCGTCTCCACCGGCACCAGGCTGCCGCGGCGGAACGCGTCGCGCAGGGCCAGGCGTGAAATGCAGCCGATGCCCAGGCCCGATTCCACGGCGCGCTTGATCGCCTCGGTGTGTTCCAGCTCCAGACGGATATTCAGCTGCGCCGGGTGATGACGCATCGCCTGGTCGAAGGTCAGGCGCGTGCCCGAGCCCTGTTCGCGCAGGATCCAGGCCTCGCGGCCCAGCTCTTCCAGGGTCGCGCTGCCGCGCTCGGCCAGCGGGTGGCGTGGCGCGCAGAACACCACCAGCTCATCCTCGACCCAGGGCTGCACCTCAATGTCCGGATGCTGGCAATCGCCTTCGATCAGTCCCAGGTCCAGCTCATAGTGAGCCACCTGCTGCACCACGTTGGCGGTGTTCTGCACGTGCAGCTTGAGGCGGCATTCCGGGTGGCGCTGCATGAAGTTGCCGATCAGCAGGGTGGCCAGGTAGTTGCCGACGGTGAGGGTGGCGCCCAGCTCCAGCAGGCCGTAGCCTGTCTTGCCGCTGAGCAGGCGCTCGATCTCGCGGGCCTGGTCGAGCAGCGCCACGGCCTGCGGCAACAGCTGGCGGCCGAGGGCGTTGAGCGACAGGCGCTTGCCGGCGCGGTCGAACAGCTGGCAGTCGGACTGCCGCTCCAGCTCGCTGAGCGAGGTGCTGGCGGCGGACTGCGAGAGGGCCAGCGATTCCGCTGCACGCGACACGCTTTCCTGCTTGGCCACGGCGACGAAGACTTCCAATTGTCTGAGTGTGAATCGCATATCTATATAACCAATAATCCATATCTTGATAATTCGCTTAACAGATATTGTGGTCCTCACTAGAATGTCGCGCAATGCCGCCAGCAGACGATGGTCCGCATTGACCTGGCTCAACCAGGGCGGACGCACTTTCCGGCAATCTGAATACCGAAACTTTTTGAGGACACCCGCATGAGCAACATGAACTCGGAACGCGTGCTCAGTGTGCATCACTGGAACGACACCCTGTTCAGCTTCAAGTGCACCCGCGACCCGGGCCTGCGCTTCGAGAACGGCCAGTTCGTGATGATCGGCCTGCAGCAGCCCAACGGCCGCCCGCTGATGCGCGCCTACTCCATCGCCAGCCCGAACTGGGAAGAGAACCTGGAGTTCTTCAGCATCAAGGTGCCGGATGGCCCGCTGACCTCGCAGCTGCAGCACCTCAAGGAAGGCGACGAGATCCTCATCAGCAAGAAGCCCACCGGCACCCTGGTGCTCGACGACCTCAACCCGGGCAAGCATCTGTACCTGCTCAGCACCGGCACCGGCCTGGCACCCTTCATGAGCGTGATCCAGGACCCCGAGACCTACGAGCGTTTCGAGAAGGTGATCCTGGTCCACGGCGTGCGTTACGTGAACGAAGTGGCCTACCGCGAATTCATCACCCAGCACCTGCCGCAGAACGAGTTCTTCGGCGAGGCGGTGAAGGAAAAGCTGATCTACTACCCGACCGTGACCCGCGAGCCCTTCGAGAATCAGGGCCGTCTGACCGACCTGATGCGCAGCGGCAAGCTGTTCGAGGATATCGGCCTGCCGCCGATCAACCCGCAGGACGACCGCGCCATGATCTGCGGCAGCCCGAGCATGCTCGACGAGACCAGCGAGGTTCTCGACAGCTTCGGCCTGAAGATCTCCCCGCGCATGCGCGAGCCGGGCGACTACCTGATCGAGCGCGCCTTCGTCGAGAAATAAGCGCCAGCCGCACCATCCACAAACCCGCCAATCGGCGGGTTTGTCGTTTCTGGCCTCAGTGCACCCCTCTCCCGTTCACGGGAGAGGGGCAGGGGGAGAGGGATGTAGCCCTGATGCAATTCGTGGCGGGGCGCCGCTAAGGATATAGCCGGGTGCAATCCGGGAGGGCGGCAACCGCTTAGCCCGGCACCACTTCCAGAACACGGATACGCCCCGGCTCGGGGTAGTGCCAGCGCACCTGCACGTCCCACAGCAGCACGCCGTAGCGGCGCTCCGGCTCCGGCACCTGATAGGCCGGGCGCGGGTCCTGGGCCAGGCACTGCTCGATCAGCTCCACCAGCGGCTCGCCCAGGCGTTGCGCATGCTCCTGCGCCTGGGTCAGGGCGCTGGCGCTCCATTCCACCGGTACTGCCACCGGCGGTGCATCGGCGATGCGGTTGAAGGCCTCGGGCACCCGGTCGGCATAAGGCACGTAGGGCTTGATATCCAGTACCGGCGTGCCGTCCAGCAGGTCGATGCCGGACAGCCAAAGCCGCCCCGGCTCGACGCGATCCAGCTTCACCACCGACTGGCCAATGCCATTGGGCCGGTAAGTGGCGCGGCTGGCGAACACCCCCAGCGTGGCATTGCCGCCCAGGCGTGGTGGGCGCACCTTCAGTCGCGGCTTGTCCTCCAGCGCCTGATGGAAGAGGAACAGCAGCCACACATGGCTGATCCGCTCCAGCCCCTCCACGGCCACGGCCCGGTCGAACGGCGGCACCAGCTCCAGTACTCCACGCGCGGCCGGCGCGAGCAGCGGCTGACGAGGAATGGCGAACTTCTCCTTGAAGCAGGAGCGCATGAAGCCGACGGGGGTAACGGAGTAGGACATAAGGGGGTACGTGCAGGGAGACGCGCCCATGTTAGCGAGCGCCTGCCTTAGTCGGCCACCTTGTCGTAGTGGCGGCTCGGCAGGGGAGGCCGTGATGCATTACTCGGCATCGAAGCTGCCCCGCCCTCGGACTCCATCGCCTACCCACTTGGGTGGGTTGTCACGCGTGCGCGCCCGATACTCCAGCAAGGCACGATTCCAAAGGACGCTGCTTTCGTAAGGGGTGCTTCCGAGTTGCTCAGGGTAGTAATGACTGGATCCTCGCGGATGGTATGTCTCGCGGCATTCGATGCCGTCACGCCTCTGTCCGTTCGGTCCAATCGCGCACCACGCCCGTGCGTCGGGCGCCGCGGCCCATGAAACACCTTGTTCGAAGCAAGACAGAGCGCGAAACCGCGGCTCAATAACTGTTTTGCCGTTGAAATCTTGAAAGCCCCATAGACCGTCCCGCTCGAAGAAACGCAATCCGCCCGCGCAGGTCAGCTCCTGTTCAGCGGGTGGTCTTTCTTTGACGGGCTTTGCAATCCGCTCACCGTATGCATTGATCCAGTAGGTATCTTTGCTCTCGCCCACAATAAATGCGCCATTGCCGACAGGTCGCAGCGTGGCGAGGCTCGGTTGGATAGTGAAGGTGCCTGCGCGGTCGATGATCCCCCATTTGCCATCGACCTGAACTGCCGCGTGGTTTCCGCGAAACCCGTAGAGGCTCTCGAAACCATTCCTGCCGCCGATAACGGCGCCGTCCTCCAAGATGAAAAACCACTTTCCATTGCGCTTGGCAGAGAACGGTCCCGGACAGTCTTTGCTGGGGAAATGACCGCTATCAAATGTGCCGACCGACTGACTTTGTCCGGATTTACGAAATTCAACGGTCTCGCCACGCTGGACAACGGTCAGACCACCAGCACACTCGACCAGTGGCGTGCCGTCGAGTTGGTCCGGAATCAGGTGCCCGCTTGGATTGATGCTGTACCAGGTTTTGCCGAGCCGGCCTCGTGGCAACTTGCCGTCGTCCTTGACATCGACCGCGTCGAAATAGCGATCCGCGAGCAGTGTGCCATCGGAGCGCACGATTCCCTGCTTTGTCGCGCCAGGTGCGCCATCAGGTCCGAGCGGCTTGCCCTCCTGCGCAATGCCATAGCCTCCACGCCAGTAACTGAGATGCTCGAACTTCAACGGAACGACCAGCTTACCGTTGCGATCAACTGCGCCCCAGCGCTGGGTATCTCGGCGTTGCTGCGGAGATGGTGCATCGGCCGGCAGCCCCGCGACTACCGCATGCGCCTCCGTCAGTTGTTGCACATGATGGTATCGCGGGCTCACCTGCCAGGTTCCATTGGATCGCATGAGGCCCCAGAGCTCTTCGTGCATTCCGTCGCTCTTCCCAGCCCAGATAAGCCCACGTTGCGGATGGTCGAAGCGTGCAAATTTCAGGTTTTGATCAGAGAGCCATCCTCTTCGGATATGGAAAAGTCCCGCGTGCTCCATTGAGATTAATGAAAAGGGGTCGGTAAACCCGCGCAATCGCCTGTCGCTGTGGGGATTCTTCCGCTGCTTCTCCCGCAACGGCTCCGCGATGAATGTATCGCCGGTAAAAGGGATGATCCGCTGGAATCGTGGCGAAATAACAAGCACCCCCGAGCGATTGATTATTCCTGATGCATCGCCCAGGCGGACTTCCGCATATTCACCTGCAAAGAGTCCTGCGTTATGAAAACTTGGGGCGATAACTACCTTTCCTGTCGTATCGATGAAGCCATACCTTCCTTCAATGCGCACGGCAGCCAGGCCTTCGCTAAAGGGATGGGCAACCTCAAATTGCGGAGGGATACGCTCCTCACGGCTGTTCTTTTCGATATAGCCGCAGAGCTGGAATGGGCCACCGCATAGCGGTATCAGGTCGGGGCCGCCTTCTGCAGCTGGCGTAGGCAAGGGGGCAAGCAAGGCGAGGGTGGTGATAGCCAAACGGCCAGTTTGACCAAGCCGAGTCTTTAATCCTTCCTTGGAAAGTCGCACAGGAACTCCTTCGTGTTCGGTCAGTGCACACGCCACACCTTTGCTCCAAAGGCACAAGATGCGTGCTTAGGGCTTCGTCGCCCTTAATAGCGCCATCAAGGCACCGGGGCCAGTGAAACATGGTCTTCAGGTTAAGGTCGCGCGCGGTCTCGAGCGAGCGGCTTGAACCATGCTCCAAGTTGGCGAAGGACGCTACAGGTTCACATTTATAAGTGCCTTATTGATGTGGATACCACGCAGACATCTGCCCAACTACAGTGAGGCGGCAGTATTTAGTCCGCTCGACCGGGCATGAAAAAGCCCCGCATTGGCGGGGCTTTTTCGCAGCGCTATACGGTCAAACCAGTTCGGCCCAGAGGTCGTATTCGTCGGCATCCACAACGCGTACGCGCACCTTGTCGCCCGGTTGCACGCTGGTGGAGTCGATGAACACGCTGCCGTCGATTTCCGGTGCATCGGCCCAAGAGCGGGCGACGGCGCCTTCGTGGTCGACTTCGTCGATCAGCACTTCGATCTCGGTGCCGATCTTGCGCTGCAGGCGGGCGGCGCTGATGGCCTGTTGGTGGGCCATGAAGCGGTCCCAGCGATCCTGCTTGACGTCATCCGGTACCGGCTCCAGGCCCAGGTCGTTGGCGGGGGCACCGTCTACCGGGCTGTACTGGAAGCAGCCGACGCGGTCGAGCTGGGCTTCGGTCAGCCAGTCCAGCAGGTACTGGAAGTCTTCTTCGGTTTCGCCGGGGAAGCCGACGATGAAGGTGGAGCGGATGGTCAGCTCCGGGCACATCTCGCGCCAGGCCTTGATGCGCGCCAGGGTCTTGTCTTCGAAGGCGGGGCGCTTCATGGCCTTGAGCACTTTCGGGCTGGCGTGCTGGAAGGGGATGTCCAGGTAGGGCAGCAGCTTACCGGCGGCCATCAGCGGGATCACGTCGTCGACGTTCGGGTAGGGGTAGACGTAGTGCAGGCGCACCCATACGCCCATGCTGGAGAGTGCTTCGCACAGTTCCTTCATGCGCGTCTTGACCGGCTGGCCTTCCCAGAAGTCGGTCTTGTACTTGAGGTCGACGCCGTAGGCGCTGGTGTCCTGGCTGATCACCAACAGTTCCTTCACGCCGGCCTTGACCAGGCGCTGGGCCTCGGACAACACGTCGCCGACCGGGCGGCTGACCAGCTTGCCGCGCATGGACGGGATGATGCAGAAGGCGCAGCTGTGGTTGCAGCCTTCGGAAATCTTCAGGTAGGCGTAGTGGCGCGGAGTGAGCTTGATGCCCTGCGGCGGCACCAGGTCGACGTAGGGGTTGTGGTCGGCCTTGGGCGGGATCACCTCGTGCACGGCGTTGACCACCTGCTCGTACTGCTGCGGGCCGGTGACGGCCAGCACGCTCGGGTGCACGTCGCGGATGGCGTTCTCGGACACGCCCATGCAGCCGGTGACGATCACCTTGCCGTTCTCGGCGATGGCTTCGCCGATGGTGTCCAGCGATTCGGCCTTGGCGCTGTCGATGAAGCCGCAGGTGTTGACCACCACGACGTCGGCATCCTGGTAGGTCGGGACGATCTCGTACCCTTCCATGCGCAGCTGGGTGAGGATGCGTTCGGAGTCGACGGTGGCCTTCGGGCACCCTAAGGAAATAAACCCTACACTAGGCGCTTTCTTTTCTACATTCGTTGTCATGGGCGGATCACGGGTGCCAAAAATAAACGCGCGAGTATACAGCTATCTGCGGTTTTCCGATCCTCGGCAGGCGACGGGTAGCAGTGCCGATCGTCAGCTTCAATACGCCCAGCGCTGGGCGGCAGATCGGGGGCTGCTGCTCGATGAGAGCCTGTCGCTTCGAGACGAGGGCTTGTCTGCCTACCACCAGCTGCACGTCAAGCAGGGTGCGCTGGGGGCTTTTCTCAAGGCGGTCGATGAGGGCCGGATACCGGAGGGCTCGGTGCTGATCGTCGAGGGGCTGGATCGGCTCAGCCGGGCTGAGCCAATACAGGCGCAGGCGCAGTTGGCTCAGATCATCAACGCCGGCATCACCGTGGTCACCGCCAGCGATGGCCGGGAGTACAACCGCGCCGGCCTGAAGGCGCAGCCGATGGACCTGGTCTATTCACTGCTGGTGATGATCCGCGCGCACGAGGAATCGGATACCAAGAGCAAGCGGGTCAAGGCGGCGATCAGGCGCCAATGCGAGGGCTGGAAGGCCGGCACCTATCGCGGGTTGATCCGGAACGGGAAAGACCCCCAATGGTTGCGGTGGGATGGTCAGGCCTGGCAGTTGATTCCTGAGCGCGTTGAGGCGGTGCGCTACGCCATCGAGCTGTACAAGCAGGGCGAGGGCGCCACGCGGGCCGTGCGCAAGCTGGCTGAGCGTGGCCATGTCCTAAGCGACTGGGGGATCGCCGGCCAGCAGATCTATCGGCTGGTCAAGCTGCCGGCGCTGTGGGGAGCCAAGCGGATCAGCGTCGACGGCGAGGATTACCTGCTTGAGGGCTACTACCCGCCGGTGCTGAGCGAGGCTGAATACGCAGAGCTGCAGGCCGCGGCGGGCACGCGGCACGGTCGGCGCGGTGCCAGCGATATCGTTGGGTTGGTGACGGGGATCGGCATCACGTACTGCGGGTACTGCGGCACGGCGGTGGTTGCGCAGAACTTACTGAGCCGCGCCCGTGAGGATGGCACCTTGGTCGATGGCCACCGGCGCCTGCACTGCACGTCATACAGCAACAGCTTGGGCTGCAAGGCTGCCAGCTGCAGCGTGGTACCGGTTGAAAAAGCCTTGCTGGCCTACTGCTCAGACCAGATGAACCTGAGCCGCCTTCTGCAGCCAACCGACGATGGTCAGGCGCTGCGGCAGCGTCTGCTGGCGTGTCAGCGCCGGCAGGCGGATGTTGAGCGCCAGCTGGCGAGGGTGACCGAGGCGTTGCTGGCCGATGATCAGGGAGCAGCGCCGCTGGCGTTTGTGCGTAAGGCGCGTGAGCTGGAGGCCGATCTGCGGCAACTGCAGGCCGAGGCAGAGCAACTGGAGCGAGAGCAGGCAGCGAAGGCACAGGTTCAGACGCCCGCCGCCGCCGAGCTGTGGCGCAGGCTGGCCGTGGACGCGAAGGATATCTACAGCCCGGCGCGGGAGCAGCTGCGCCAGTTGGTGCTTGATACGTTCAGTCGGATCACTGTGTACATGCGGGGTGTAGTACCAGATCCCAAGTCACGGGTGATTCATCTGGTGCTGGTGTCGCGGGCGGGTCGGCGTGTTGCGCTGGATATAGATCGGCGGTCGGGTGACTGGAAAGCCAGCCGCGACCGCCAGGGGTGATCAGGCGGCCTTCTTTCCGATCAGGAGGGCTGCCAGTTCAGGGTCGCCGGGTGGGCTGCTGTGAACCACCAGGTGGCCCATCCCTTCCCAGTAGTTTTCCTGCGCCTCGATGCACACCTTCCAGGCCGCCCAGGCCACCGCGGCGCCTACCTCTACCACGTTGCCGTCCTCGTCGACGATGGCCATGCGCGCAGGTTTTCCATCTGCCGTGGTGACGTTGAAGCCGGTGCTGATGGTTGCGCTGATGCGGGAGGCCTGCAGCTGCGGGTTGGGTACTGAGTCCTTCATGCTGCCTCCTTTGTCGGCCAGGCGCCGACTGCGTCGAAGAGAGCTGCGGCCTGGCTTTCGTCCAGGCTCACGCTGTTGGGGATGGCGATCCAGCCGGAGCTGACGATGTGCTTCGAGTTACAGCCGGCGAGGTGCTCGCGGTAAAAGGCCTCGATCACGTCGGTTAGTTGGCCGGCGAGGTAGACGCCTTGCGGCGCCACCTCGGTGCTCTTGATGTAGCGCTGGCCGAACTGGTCGATGCACAGGGCGCTGATGTAGATGCACCAGGGGTGGGCGAAGTCGCACACAGCGTCGACCATGGGGCGCGACTTGATCATCCGGCCGGTTTTCCAGTTCACCAGGTGCTGGCCGCCGGCCGGATCGATGTTGATCACGGCGGCGTGATTGGTGCGCACCAGAGCCCGGCAGTTGCGCTCAAGGCGGGCGCGTATGTTGTGGGGCTTGCGGGTGCTCATGCTGCCACCTCGCCCTGCTGCAGCTCGACCAGATTGGCGCGCACCAGGGCGGCGGCCACTGGTGGGCAGACGCTGTTGCCGCACATGCGCACCTGGGCTGCCTTGCTGAGACGCTTTCCGGTGATGGTGCGGTCGTGGATGTAGTTGGCTGGGAAGCCCTGCGCGGCGTACAGCTCATGAGGCTCCAGCATGCGCATGCCGATATCGACGATCTGGTAGGGCTCCCCCTTGACCATCACCAGGCCCAAGCGGTGCTTGGTGGTGATGGTGTGCAGGGGCTCGTCCAGGGCCTGACCGACTGCGGTGTCGTAATACTTGAGCAGGAAGGCGCGGACTTCCCCCATATGGCCGCCCGTGGTTAGGGTGTGGATGGGCTCGTGCACATCCTGCCCGATGCAGTTGTTGCGCAGCTTGACCAGGTGGCTGGTGACCAGGGCGTTATGGTCCACGGTGGTGACTGTTGGCGCGGGTGCATCCATCGGTGCGCCCGGGCCGGTGTAGTTGCCGCCGTAGTGCTTGGCGAGGAAGGCCGCCACCAGGCCATGCTTGCCGCCACCGGCCACAACGGTGCCCAGTGGCTTGTCCAGCCCGGGCGCGCGTGGCGCCTGACCTGGGCGCTCGCCATAGCCGAGCTGCACCAGGGTGGGGGCAACCACGGCGAAGTGGCCACCCTTCACCTCGGCGCAGATAGTGCGCAGCGGTTCGTCAGGGCGCCAGACCTTGCCTTGGCTGCTGGCATTGGCGCACTCGGTGATTAGAGGTGCCAGGGTCGGCACTACCAGCCCGGTGCCCAGCTTGCTGGTGATGGTCTGCAGGGGCTCGTCCAGCGGCTGGCCGCGGAAGTAGTCATAGCCGTGGTTAACCTTGACGAGGAAAGGATCGGCCGCATCGATCACATAGCGCTGAATGCCTCGGGCAATACGGCGCAGAGTGGCCTCTGCCAGCGGGCGCTTGCGGGTGAAGATCGAAGGGCAGGGCAGCGACCAGTCGATGATGTCCGCGGCGAGGCGCTGCGATTGTGCCTGCTTGGCCTTCACCTCGGCGCTGCTGGCTGCCAGGTGCGAAGGGCTCGGCCAGACGATGGGTAGGCCGTCGCTGCGGGCGATCAGGAACAGGCGCTTGCGGATGGTGGCGGCTCCGTACTGGTTGGCGCGCAGCTCGCGCCACTCCACCTGGTAGCCGTGGCGGCGCAGGGCGTTGACGAAGCTATTGAAGGTGCGGCCCTTGTTCTTCGGGCAGGGGCGCCCCTCGGCCAGCGGCCCCCAGGTGACGAACTCCTCGACGTTCTCCAGCATGATCACTCGCGGGCGCACGGTGGCGGCGTAGCGGATGGCCACCCAAGCCAGACCGCGAATCTCCTTCTTTACCGGCTTGCCGCCCTTGGCCTTGGAGAAGTGCTTGCAATCCGGGCTGAACCAGCAGAGGTCGACGGGACGGCCTTGGGTGATCTCGCGCGGGTCCACCTCCCACACGCTCTCGCAGTAGTGCTTGGTGTGCGGGTGGTTGATCTCGTGCATGGCGATGGCTTCGGGGTCGTGGTTGATGGCGATATCCACCGGCCGGCCAAGCGCCATCTCAATGCCGGTGGAGGCGCCGCCGCCCCCGGCGAAGTTGTCGATCACCAGGCCGCCGAAGTTGAAGCTGGGCTGGGGGTGGATGCGGTAAAGGCTGCTCATCGGGTCACCTCCTTGTGTACTACCGCCAGGCCTTGGGCGCCGAGCACCTCGATGACGTAGGCCCACAGCTCGGCCGGTGGCAGCTGGAAGCGGTCGAAGTCCGTGTCGGGCTGCACGCCGATGCGGCAGCTGGACATGGCGCCGTGCTTGCCTTCGCCTGTCTTGGTCATGAGGGTGGCCACGCGCCCATCGCCGCCTGGCTCGGTGCGGTGGAAGTCGTAGGCGAACATGCGGTAGACCAGCCCGGCAGGGACTACCTGCTGGTTCTCCTCCTGCATGATCACCGGGGCATTCGGCTCCCAAGGGCGCCCGCCGTTGGCGGTGCGCGGCCCCTCGTGCAGGTAGAGGCGGTGGGTGGCCGCCTCTTCGCTGGAATCCACGACGCGATAGCTGATGTTGATCTGCTCGCCCACGAGCACGTGGGAGTCGAAGCTGAAGCGGTGGTTGTGAATGGCCGAGTGCTCGAAGCAACGGCGCCGTGGTAGGTCGGGGTGCCAGACGTGCAGGCGCTGGTCGCCCTGCAGTTGCACCTGGATGAAGCCCAGGCCGTGCAGGCTGATGACTTCCTTCATCGGGTCGTGGACGGTGCTCATGCGGCCACCTCGCTCGGCTGCTGGGCAGCCAGGGCGGCGTCGACCGCTGCGTCCAGATCCTCACCGTTGAGCACCAGGTTGTCTGGCGTGAGGCCGGCGAACACGCCGCCGCAGGTGATGGTGTCCAGATCGCGGGCGCGCAGCCAGAGGTAGCGGTTGGCGTTCTTGGCCATCACGGTGAACCGCGGGTGCAGGTCGATGCAGTCCGAGTCCGGGTCGAGAATCTCGTTCTTCTCGTACATGATCACGTGGCACATGCCGCTGATCACCCGGCCGTAGAAGTTCGGCGCATTGCGCAGCAGGCTGGCCAGGTTGTTGTAGAGGGTCTGCAGGTGCAGGGTGTTGTCGCAGTCGAACTCTTCCTCGCCGTCCTGCAGCAGCTCGCTGAGGCTGTCCCCGGCGTCCGGGTTGGCCCATGGCCCGCCGAAGCGGGCATCGATCAGTTGCAGGATATTCAGCAGCTCGTCGGCGGCCTCGATGTCCTGGGCGGATGGTTTTGCCATCTTCATGCTGCAGCCCTCCGGCGGTGGGTGGTGGCCAGCAGGGCGATGAGGCGCTCGTGGAAGTGGTCGCGGGCTTGCTCTGGCGTCCACTGTTCGATGCGGCCGTTAAGGGCTTCGTAGCCGTTGAGGCATTCCCAGGTGGCGGGGTGCTCCGGCAGCAGGTCGCGTTTCACGGTGGCCAGGGCCACCATGTCGGCATCCTTCACGCTGGTGGGCAGCTCGAAGTCGAGGTGGTAGGCCTTGCAGATGGCGGCACGGATGCGGTCGGCCACTTGCTTGTACACGTCCACCAGGATGCTCAGGCCCTGGCCCTGTTCGTCGGGCAATAGGTGCAGGATGGCGGCCTTCATGGCGGCGCTGTCGCGGTCGATGCCGGCTTCCGCCAGGATGCTCAGCCAGGCCTCGTTGCGCTGATGCGCGGCCTCGATCAGCAGCAGCTTCAGTGGGCGGGTGAGGTCGGCGATGTAGGCCTCCTCGGCGTCGTGCAGCAGGCCCTGCAGGGCTTCTTCCGGGCTGCCGCCTTCCCACTCGATGATGCTGGAGACGAGGATGCTGTGCTGCGCCACCGAGTAGTGGTGCTTGCAGTGGCCGTTGAAGCGGCAGACGTTGCCGAGGGCTTGGGCCAGGTGCTTGATGTCCACCATCTCTGGTGTCGGCACGAGCAGGTCCATCGGCGTGGCGGTGCTGGTCAGGATCCAGTAGTTCATGCCAGGGCCTCCTCAAGAGTTTCGCCGAGCAGAGAGCCCGCGGTGGCCAGGGCTCGGCCCGCGCGAGCGGCAGACACTTCGCCCTGGGTCAAGGCCAGGCGTAGGCACTCGGTGACTTCTGCCAGGGCAGAGCGCAGATCGGGGGAGTCCGTGGCGGTTTCGAGCTGAGCGGGTATGTGGCCGGTGACCAGCTCGTGATCGAACGGCACCTTGAAGCCGGCCGCGTTGCGGTGGCCACCGCCGCCGTACTGTTTGGCGATCTCGCCCACGTCCAGGCCTTCGGCGCTGCTGCGCAGTGAGAAGTATCGGTGCTCGGTGGTGTCCTGATAGCAAGCGGCGAAGGGTTCGCCCAGGGCCATCAGGTGGCCGGCGTCGCTGGAGTGGATGTAGGGCAGGTTCGCCACGGGCACGTCGTGGCCTGCGATGACCATGCGGCGCTTGCTGCCGGCAACCAGCTCGGCCACGTCCTTGTGGTGCTTGCGCTCGATGGCGGTGCCGGCGGCGATGGCTGCGTTGATCGGCTGCTGCATCAGCGCATCCCACATCTCGAAGTCGTAGGGGTAGCTGAACAGGTTGGCCTGAATCTCGCGGGTGCCTTCCAGCTTGAAACGCCAGAGGTCGCGGTCTTCGATGTGGTTGATCAGTGCTGGGCGCTCGGTATTTGGGAAGAAGAAGTCCCAGGTCAGGCCTGCGCCGCTGCGGTTCATGTCGAACAGGGCGCAGAGCTTCGGCGGGGTGTCTGCCCACTCGTAGTAATCCGCCGGGGCGGGCTGCAGTTCGGCCAGGGCCTCTGCGGCTGTCTTGTGGTGGTCGATGACCAGCACGGCGCTGGCCTGCATGGCCATGGCCTGGAGTGTTACCAGCGGGAAGGAGAAGTCGACGATGACCACGACGCGGTCGGTCACGTCCGGAGCGGGCATGCCGTAGCGGCCGGCGAGGAACTCGACGTTCTCCTCGCCGAGGCCGTGGCGAACAGCCCAGGCAGCGCCGAAGCCGTCTGCACAGTTACCGTGATAGATGCAGAGGGCATTCATGCTGCAGCTCCTTGCTTGGATGCAACCAGGCTCATGGCTTGCTCGAAGGAGAGGAGGCGGCGCGAGAACGGCTCGAAGGGGCCGGTGGAGTTGGTCAGCACCAGGGTCTTGGTGGTGGGTGCCGGCATGCCGGGTTGCCAGTCGTCGAGGATGTCTGTCAGGCCGAGGGCGTTGGCGATTGCGCGGGCGTTGCGGGTTTTGCCGCAGCCTTCCGGGCCGTAGACGAGCCAGCTTTTGCCGTTGGGCTGAGCTTGCTCGGCCAGTTCCAGTGCGTTGCTGCTGCCGTGGGCTTCCTTCAGGCGGGCGATCAGGTGCTCCAGGCGGCCGTGCACGGTGGCGGCGAAGCGGGTCTGGTCGTGCAGCTTGAAGTTGCTGTAGGTCTCGGCGGCCAGGGCCAGCTGCTTGTTGGCGACCTGCAGAGTGGTGATGTCCTCGGCCGACAGCGCACGGGCGGCGTAGATGGCAATGCGGGCATCGCAGTCCTGCATGATTGCGTCGACCTGCTGGCTCTGCTCGGCGCGGTTGGTGGCCAGCTGGTTCTGCAGGCGCAGAATCTCGGCGGCCTGGTACCGGGCCAAGTCGGCGTTGCTGCTTTCGGCATCGTCATAGCCGAGGTTGTAGCCGGTGGCGCGGGCTTTCTCGGCGCTGCGGCGGGAGTAGACGGCCAGGCCGATCAGGGCGAGTACCAGGGCGGCTACGATCAGGGTGAGCGTGGTGGTTTGCATGTGCTGTGTCCTCGTAGAGCCCGCCGCCGGGAATGGTTGTGAGAGTCCGGTGGCGGGGTGTTGCAACGGGGTTAGAGGGTGGCTTCGTACATCGGCACTTCGCCGATGCCTTCGCTGATGGTCTGGCGGACGGCGCCGTAGGCTTCCTCCAGCACCTTGTCCGGGCGCACCAGCTCGTACCAGATGACCAGGCGGCCTTCCTGAATGCGGTAGCGGAAGCGGGCGGATACCAGGAAGGCGGCGCCTCCCAGGAAGGGCTTCACGCCGATGTAGAACTGTTCGGGGATGCGCAGCTGGCCAGTCTCACCGGCGCGGCCGTCGATCTCCTCGTTGTAGGTCAGCTGCACCTGGCCGTTGTCGAGGCGGGTGCCCTGGCGGAAGGTGATGTTCTTCTGCGCCTGCAGGGTGCGGCTGATCTCCAGCATGTCTGCGGCGGTCGGTGCGTCCGGGGCCTGTTCGGGGCTGACCAGATCCTTGACGTTGTCCTCGATGAACTCGGCGAAGTCGGCCTGGCTCAGGCGCTTACGGTCGAAGGCTTTCCAGTTGCCCCACTCGACGGTGAGCGGGCAGGCATAGGATGCGGTGTGCGAGCCCCAGGCCGGCTGGTCGGGCTGGTGGTAGTCGAACACCGCGCGGAAGGTTCGGCCATCCGGACCGTTGCAGAACACCACGGTGGCGGCGCTGGCGAAGCGCTTCACGTACTCGATGAAGGTGTTTGCATCCAGCACGGTGAGGTGCTGTTTGGTGCGGGTGGGGGCCGGCAGATGCTCTTCGAGCACTTTCAGCGTGGTATCGACCGGGACCAGCGCGAGCGGGGCCTTGATCTGTTCCACGTTGAACGGGCGGCCCAGGCCCTGGGCGAGGGCTACCAGTTTGTCGATGGCTTCTTTCATTGCTGTGCTCCTGTGAGCGGTTGTGAGAGAGGGTTACTCGGCGACCTGGCGCAGCTCGCCGGGAGACTCCTCGCCGCCGACAGGGCGCAAGTCCATCTGTTGCTGGCGGGGGTCGCGGCGGCTGAGGTTGCCCTCGGGGGTGAGGAAGAACAGCGAGCTACCGCGCGGCAGCTTCGGCTCTTTGGCCTTCACCTCTGCCTTGACGGTGATCTGGCCGGCGCCCTCGGGCTTGTAGTTGAGGGTGATGGTCAGCGCGCCTGCCTTGTTGGTGAGGCGGATCAGGTCGATGAGGTCGTGCTGCGCATCGGTCAGCTCGTCCAGCAGGCCACCCATCTCAATCTCGCGCAGGGTGTCCATGAAGGGGCGTTTGCTCATGTGCTGTGTCTCGTATCCAGTGAGAGGTTGGTGAAGCGCCCCGCGGGGCGCTTCTGCATGGGTGAGGTGTCGCGGTTCCGTTACATGGCTGCCAATCCTCCTTGTGGTGTGGGCGGCCAGGCCGCTATGCGGCGGTCTGCGCCTGGGTGTCGAGGTAGGTGGCGAGGTCTTCCACGCGCACCCGCAGCGGGGCTACGCGGGATGGGTGGGCCTTGAAAGTGGGCAGCTTGATCTCGCCTTTGGTGATCAGGGCGCGCAGGCTCTTGTCCGTCTTGAGGTGGGGGAAGTAGCCCTCCCGCACCTCGGTCAGGCTCAGGCTGGTTGCCTTGTGCTTGGCCAGCAGCATTGCGAAGGTGTTGCTCACGCCGCTGCCTCCCCGCGCCCCGCTGGTAGCCGGAGCCGCAACAGCTCGACGAGACTGTCGACAGTCTTGCCGCGTGCATGGCTGGCGATGTTGCCGGCTTCGTCGGTGACCACCACGCCGAAGGGGCGCACCGGGTCAGTGGTGAGGGTGACGTGGGGCAGCCAGCCGCGGGGCATCAGGGCCAGCAGGGCGGTGTACAGGCTGATCAGCGCCATGGCTTGCGCAGGAATGGCCTCCAGCCGCTGGATGCACTCCTCGGCGGCGTCGCGCACGGTGCCGGCCGGCACGGCGGTGGGGTTGTTGAAGTGCATGCCGGTGAGCTTCAGCACGCCGATGGCGTCGGTGATGGGGGTGGCTTTGCTCATGCTGCTGTGTCCTTCTGCGGTACTTCCGTGATCACGATGCCCATCTGCTTTGCCAGCCAGTCGATGCCGCGTTCGGTCACCTTCAGCACCGCGTAGTGCTTGCGGAAGCCGAGCTGCTTGGGCTGGGTGGCGCGGGCGTCCATGTACAAGTTGCCGCCGCCGATGTGCTTGGCCGCCAGGGAGCCGTCCTTGTTCAGGTGGCCCTTCTCGCGCAGCCAGGCGCGCAGCGCGGTGTCGCGGATGCCCAGCACCTGGGCGGCTTCCTTCACTGTGCGATTCATGGCGGCGGGCCTCAGGCGGCGCGGAACGTGCGTAGGCGAATGGCGGTGATCGCGTGGTCGAGCTGGGCGTGCAGGTACTCCACGTCCGCGTCGTTGTTCACCACCACGTCCAGGGCGTGCAGCGTGATGCCGGATTCGCTGACGTGCGGGTTGACTGCCTCGGCATCCGGCCGGCGAATGTGCAGCACCACGCCACCGCGCTGGCGGATCCACTCGGCCTCGTTGTCGAAGCGCACGTCGCTGATGACGAAGCCCGCGTGCCAGTCCTGGCTCTGGTTCGCCAGGTTGGTGAGGTTCTCGGCGGCCAGGCGCAGCCACAGCTCTTGATGAACCAGGCCGCGGCCCCATTCGGTACCGAGGGTTTGCAGCAGCTCACGCGGGGACTTGCCCAGCCAGGCCAAGGGCTGCTCCTTGAGGGCGCCGTCGAGATGCTCGACGGTGAGGTTGAACATCACCTGCAGGGCGGCTTTCAGCGGCATGGCGAAGGCGTAGGTCAGCAGCTGGTACTGGGCGGCCAGGTAGCGGGCTGCGGTGTCTTTGCCCGAACGGGCAGGGCCGGCGAGGCCGATCAGGATCTGGCTCATGCGGCCTCCGGAAGGTCGGTGATGTCGGTGTGGTCGGCAGGCAGGTAGGCGTGCAGGGCTGCGCGCATGAACTCCAGCTCACGCTGAAGGCGCGTTTGCTCGGCGGCGTGCATCTCTTGCGGGTCCAGGGGGGTGCAATAGCCCTCCCAGTAAGCCATTGCGCGCGCAATTGGCTTGGGGCGCGGGTGGCTCTCTCGCCACACGGCGCCGGCGGGGTAGATCAGAACTTCGATCTGCTGGATGTGTCCTGAGGCGTAGGTGAAAACCTGATAGCGCGGGTTGGCAGCCAGCATGGCGCCAAGCTGCATGATCTGGATCAGCAGCAGTTGAATGGCCGGGCTCATGCTGCGTCACCTCCGAACGGGCCGGTGAAATCATCGGCAACAAGGAAGCGGCGGCCTTGTACGCTGGCCGGGAAGGGGTCTACCTCGCCGGTAACGAAGTGGAAGGTCGGGTTACTGAGTTGTGGCTTGCCGCCGTTTAGCACCACCAGCCGGCCGGTAGCCTGCTGTACGGCACGTACTGCGTCGGGGTTGGTGGTGCAGGCCGGGTGCAGAAGCACCGGGCAGCGGGTGTGCTGTGTCGTTTGCATGTCGCGTACTCCAGAGGTGAGAGAGTGGGTACGCGCTCAGATTACAAGAAAACACGTTAATGGCAACAGTGTTTTTTGTTTTTATTTTTTGTAGGCAACAAAAAACCCGCACTTGGCGGGTTGTTTTGCGGGCTGGTTATCAGCGGAGAACTGAGTACCAGAACACTCTGCCGATGACCTCTATGGTCTGAGTAACCATATCTTCCTGGCTGTACTCTTCGTCCGGGTGCTCGGCTTGGTTGAAGCTGCGCATCCGGATGCCCCCTGTCGGGAGTCGATACAGCATCTTCACGCGAAGGTGGCCGTTATGGCTCAGTGCGTAGATGTCGCCATCTTTCACTGAGGTTTTTGAGCGGTCGACGCCGACGGTGCTCCCGTGGGGAAGCACAGGCTCCATGCTGTTGCCATAGACCGATACGCAGACAGCGCTCTCGGGCTGTACGCCTTGGCGGCGCAGGGTGTACTTCCCGAAGCGGAGCTTCGCAGAGCTGAACTCCTGAATGGCTGTGCGGCCTGAGCCGGCGGATAGCTCTACTTCCTTGAGCAAGGGAACCTCTACTTCGTCATCATCCAGTGGGGTGTCGTCATCCCATACTGACACAGGGCCAATCAGCGTGGCCTCAGGTTCGCGGTGCGGGTTTACGCCTGGGGTGATGGAGCCGCCAGTCAGGGCCAGGTATTCAGGCAGCACCCCTAGCACCGTCGCTATGGTTGGGGCGTGGCGTGATGTCTGGGATTTTCCCTTCTCAAAAGCGGCATAGGACTGCTGTGTCAGCTTATCGCCGGCAGGCAGTCGTTTGGTTGTCTGGTCGGCCAGCTCGGTTTGAGTGAGCCTGAGCTCTTCCCTGCGCGCTTTGAAAAGCTGGGCGATCTGGCTGGGTGTGTAGTCGAGATTGATCATGGCGCGAGGCTACAAAATCCTTTGTTCGCCAGCAAACGCATAAAGCTGTTGAGTCGATACAAAAAAACACGTAAATTGGCGCCAAGCACTACTTGTGAGGTTCCCCATGAACATCTCCGAAACAAAGCGTGAGGCGTTCGCCAGTGCAATTTCTAAAGCAGGTGGGCAGACCGGCTTCGCGCAGTTGGTATCAACAGCAGAGCGGCCTGTTTCGCAGCAGTTGGTCTCTTACTGGCTGAAGAAAGGCGAGCTGCCAGCAGAGCTGGTACTGCGGGTCGAACTGCTGACTGGTGTTTCACGTGAAGAACTCCGCCCTGATGTTTTCTGCATTCCGGAGGAGCTACAACAGCCGCACGCGGCTTAAGAAATTGCCGGCGCGGGAGGCTCTCACCTCCCGCGCCGGCGGGGTGCCGGGCAAGGACTCTCACCTCCTTGTTCCGGCTTACGACGACACAGCACTGCATCGGTCGTGGTCATAGAGTAGGGCGTGCCCTGCGCGATGGCTACACCGTAAAGGAGCCATTTACGGTTATGAGTCGCACTGACCTTTTGCCGGACGCCGGGCCGGTTCTCTCACTACGCCAGGCGCTGTACCGCGCCGGGCGCGATTACAAGGGCGGGCTCACTGCACTGGCCCATGACTTGGGCATGGATCTGGAGACCCTGCAGAAAAAGCTCAAGCTCACCGAAGAACGCCGCTGGCCAACGCCGGATGAGCTGGAAGAGATCATCGGCGCCACCCAAGACCCGCGCTTGCTGGATGCGGTGAATCGCCCAGCCGGCGTGGTGTGGTTCAAGCCCACGCCGGTACCGGCCACCCAGGACGCGCTGAAGGCCGTGGGCGAGCTGCTGCAGAAAGAAGGCGAGTTCGTCGGCAGCCTGCACAGCGGGGCCGCCGACAACGTGTGGAAGCCGCACGAGGTGGCGCTGCTGGAGCACCACGGCAATGAGGTGATCCGCGCCGTGCTCGGCATCATGGCCGGCGCCCGCGCTGCGATGGAGGGCCGCCAGGATGGATGAGGCCCAATTCGAACTGGCGCAACGCCTGCAGGACGAACGCCTGCAGCAAGCCATCGACAGCCGCGTGCAGTACCAGGGCGAAAGCGCCGAGGACTGCGACAGCTGCGGTATCGATATCCCCGAAGCCCGGCGCCTTGCAGTGCCGGGTTGCCGTTTCTGTGTGGATTGCCAGGGGTTGCTGGAGGTGCGGCGATGAGTACTGTCGACAAGATTGTCCAGTTCCTGACTGCTGCGCCGCCGCCCGCTGGGGAGGTTGTCACCCTGCCGCGTGAAGTTGCCGAGCGGCTCGCCGGCACTGCCGAGGTGCACCACGGGGCATTCGCAGATGTGCAGGCCATTCGTGCGGCCCTGGCTGAGCCGAAGGCCGAGTTGTGGGCAGTGCACAGCGTTGGCCCGGGTGAGGTTTGGCCTGCGCTCACGCGTGAGCGTGCTGAGCAGGAAGCCAAGGATCTGCGCGACTCGGTGAAGGCCAATGTGGGGATTGAGGTGCAAGTGGATGTGATCCCCTCGCCCTGGACTCCGCAGGAACACTTCGAGCTGCTGGCGGAAGAGACCACAGAGCACCGCGATGACTGCCTCGACGCCTATCGAGAGAAGGAGGCGGCGTTCAAGGCTGCCTGCGCTGACCTGGCTGCAATCCAGGCCTTGCTGGGGGTGGATGGTGCCTATGCGGGTGTAGACCCCCTGCTGCGGGCAATTACTGAGCTTGGGTTGAAGACGCGCGGGGAGGCTGAGTGATGGCGGACGAATACATCTATGACGTGGACGAGCTGAGCCGCGATAACGATGGCTCGATCATCTGCCGCTGCCCGCATTGTCAGAACATCACCGGCTTGGAAGGGCAGGAGTTCGAAGATGTGCGCGGCGAGCAGTACACCTGCCGCTGCGGCGGTATGTTCCAGATCGACAGCTCGGCGCGCCGCGTGCGCGACCCGGAGAACCTCAAGCCGAACAAGGGGATTCCGGGATGAGTGTTGCCGAGATCCACGGCGGTGGTGACCGCCGCAGCATGATCAAGCGCTACGAGCGCAAGTCGAAGCATGACGCCATCCGCGAGCTGATCGACCTGGTGCACTGCTGCTGGAACCGCATCGACCAGCTGGAAGCCCATGTGCCCGGTGCCGCTGAGTTGCCGGACTGCACCGGGCGCAGCCCGAAGGACTATGCCATCGAGCATGCCGAGTACATGGCGAAGTGCGTTGAGCGGCTTTCTGCAGACTTTGACGCTTATGGGATGGCCATCGCCGAGGCTGAGCTGGGTGATGACAATGATGAAGGGTTGCAGGAGGCAGTAGACGAAGCGCGCGGTGATCTGCAGGCAAGGCTGGTTGATCTGCGCGGCTATGTCTACGAGTTCCGCAAGCGCAGCGCCCGCGCTATTGCTGCCGCCCAGCAGGGCAAGGAGCAGGGGGCTGGCGAATGACGCAGGCAGGAAGCCCCACTCCGATTGCCGCCTGGGCGCGGCGCTATATCGAAACCTTCAACTTGGCCCTGGTGCCCATCGACCCTGGGCAGAAAGCCCCGAAGGGCAACGGCTGGAACAAGCCTGGCGGCTACATTACCGATGCTGAGCAGGCTGAGGCGTTCTGGACGAAGCACCCGAAGCACAACATGGGTGTGGTACTCGGCCCGAGCGGCGTTTGTTCGCTGGACGTTGACCATGTGGAGTACTGCCGCCAGGTGTTCGGCGACGTGCTGGGCATCAACCTGGATGACTTGGCGGCGGTGTACCCGACGCTGGTGGGCAACCCGGCGCGCTTCCGCATCATGTTCAAGGTGCCTGAGGGGTTGGAGTTCAACCGGCACTCGCTGAGTTGGCCCAACCCGCTGGACCCGGACGGCAGCAAGCACAAGCTGGCCACAGCGGCGCTGAAACAGGCGCGCGAGACTGGCGACAAGGCGCAGATCGAGGCCATGCAGGCTCGGCAGAAGGAGTTTGCGCCGGTGACGGTGTTCGAGCTGCGCGCCGGGGCGGTGCAGGACGTGCTGCCGCCTTCGATCCACCCGGACACTGGCGAGCCCTACTTCTGGCGCAACCCGCCGGCCGAGGGCCTGCTGGAGTTGCCCAGCGACCTGGTGAAGACCTGGCTGAACTGGGACATTTTCAAGCGCACGGCGCTGGAGTACTGCCCGTGGGCGCCAACCGCGCCGAAGCTGCCGGCCAAGACGAAGAAGAGTTCGCCGCCGCGGTTGCCGGCGGGTGATCACCCCTCGGTGATCGATGCCTTCAACCGGGCGACGGATATCGAGAGCCTGCTGCAGCGCCACGGTTACATCAAGCGTGGGCGCAAGTGGCTCGCGCCGCAGAGCTCCACCGGCTTGCCGGGGGTGAATGTGGTGGACGAGCAGGGCGAGCAGCGCCTGTTCTCGCACCATGGATCCGACCCGCTGGCGAACGGGCACATGAACGATGCGTTCGATGTGTTCTGCATCCTCGAGCACAGCGGCGATACCAAGGCGGCGATCAAGGCGGCGGCGCGGGAGTTGGGGCTTGAGCACAAGCGCTCGGCACCCAGGCCGCCGGAGCCGCCGGCTGTTGGTGCCCCGGCTACCACACTGGATGAGGTGGCCGAGTTGATCGACGGGCAGGGCGAACTTCCCCCAGCCCCAACCGATGAGACGGGGGCAGCTGGCGAGGCCGGCTCCTCCGATAACCGGGGGGGCGGGGGCGGGTTCAGCCTGAAGGCCTTGCTGCGGCGCTATGCGCTGGTGGAAGGCACCACGCATGTGTGGGATATCGACGCGGCGAAGAAGATCAAGAAGTCCGGCTTCGTGGCCCACATTGGCAAGGAAGCCTTCAAGGAGTGGGAGGCCGTCACTGACCCGAGGCAGAAAAAGCGGGTGAGTGAGGATTGGGTGCGGGATATCGAGCGCACCCAGGCGCTGGCGGGCAAGACGCTGGGCGACTTCAGCATGCCGATGCTGACCCGCTATGTGTATATCGACGGCACCAAGGACGTGTGGGACTACGCGAAGAAGCGGCGCATTGCCGAGGGCGCGGTGAAGATGGCGCTTGGCGATGCGTACAGCCTGTGGCTGAACAGCCCGGAGCGGCGCGTGGTTGATATGAACCACATCGTGTTCGATCCGTGCATGAAGCATGACCCGCAGGTGTACATCAACACGTTCGAGGGGCTGCCGCTGCAGCCGAAGCGCGATGACGCGGCGTGCGAGAACCTGCGCTGGCTGATCCACTTCCTGTGCAACCACGCCGAAGACGCGGCGCAGTGGCTGATCCGCTGGCTGGCGTACCCGCTGCAGCACTCCGGGGCGAAGATGGACACGGCGGTGCTGATGCACTCGACGATGGAAGGCTCGGGCAAGAGCCTGCTGTTTTCGGTGGTAATGGGCCAGCTGTACGGGCAGTACTCGGCCACGGTGGGCCAGACGCAGCTAGAGGGGAACTTCAACGCCTGGCAGAGCGGCAAGCTGTGGGCGGTGTTCGAAGAAGTTGTCTCCCGTGATCAGCGCTACAACCAGGTAGGCAAGATCAAGCAGCTGATCACCGGCCAGACGGTGCGCATCGAGAGCAAGTTCGTGAACGGTTGGGAGGAAGCCAGCCACATGAATGCGGTGTTCCTCTCGAACGAGATCATGCCGTGGCCCATCGGGGAGGCCGACCGGCGCTTCCTGGTGATGTGGCCCGAGGAGAAGCTGCCGCCAGAGCGCCAGGCGGCCATCAAGCACGAGCTGGAGAACGGTGGCGTCGAGGCGCTGTACGGCTGGCTGGTGGCGCAAGACCTGGGCGACTTCGACCCGCAGACCAAGCCGCCGAGCACGCCGGCCCGTGAGCGCCTGGTGGCGCTGAGCAGGGCGAGCTGGCAGACGTTCGTGAACCTCTGGCGGCACGGCCAGCTGGGTGATGGGTTGTGGGGGGCGTGCTTGAGCTCCGACCTGTACTCGCTGTTCCTGGAGTGGTGTCACCGGAACAAGGAGCACTCGATGAGCCAGACGAAGTTCAGCCTGTTCATCGAGACGGTTGGGGTTGAGAAGACCCGGGCAATCCCCTGGACGGAGCGCAACAGCCGGCGGTTCAGCGCTTGGTTCTTCCCCAAGGACGAGCAGTCCTTCCTGCCACCTTCCACGAAGAGCGCCGAGCTTGGCGCGCACGCTGAGGAGTGGCGCAAGCGTGCACGGCACGCTGGCTGGAATGTGGACAGCTGGGACCATGTGAAGGGGGCTGCGGCATGAGTACGCCTGCAAGTGTGTTGGGTGTGTTGGCTGTGTGTTGGGTTGATTCGCCAACCTTACACAGCCGCAAGCCACGTGGTTACTGGGCTGCGGTGGGTGTGTGTAAGGTGTGTAAGGTTTACGCACGTGCGCGCACGCGTGCGCATATTTTTTCCACCAGGCTGAATCATCAGCAGGCGCCTTTTAATTCCTACGCGAGAACCGAAAACCCTTACACACCTTACACACCTTACACAGATGCTTTGAAAGCCCTGTATTTGCTGGGGTTGCAGTGTGTTGGGTTTGTGTTGGGTATGGGGTTTCTGTGTTGGGTTGGCGTTTTTGGGGGAGGGCGCGGTGATGAATGAGGCAATCGAGGCGCTGTTGGTGCATTGGGGCGACCAGCTCAACAAGTGCGGCCCGGCCGGCGGCTTGGGCAGCGCCATGGGCACTATTGTCGAGTTCAAGGGCTGTGCGCCGCGCGGTGGGGTTGGCGGCAGCAAGCTGCTGCTGGCAGGGGCTGGCCCTGATTACGTGGCGTGCGAGGTGGAAGCGGCCCTGGCGGCGATTGAGCGGCTGGACGGCGGGGTGCTGCTGCATGCCCTGGCTCGCCGCCGCTATGCGTACCGCCCGCAGCTGACCGTGGCCGAGCAGGTTGAGGATCTGGCCATTGGCCGGGGCGATGCTGGGCGCCGGGCCTATACCCGCCTGGTGGGCCGCCTGCACGAGCTGCTGGAGTTGGAGCTGCGCAAGCGCGTGGGCGGGGTGGCGAAGGATCGCGCCCAGGCGCGGCGGGAGGGTGATCGCTTCCGCTCTGCTGCGACTCGGCAGGCTGCCAGGGCACACCGCGGGCGCGGTGCTGAGTTCGAGGCGATGCAGGGTGGGAAGGGTGCGATTGCTGCCCACAAGGCGCGCAAGGCTGCTGGGGGTGCGCTCAATAATGACCGCTCGTCGGGTGACTCGGCGTTGCCGGGCGTTACAGCTCCCTCCCCGGAATAACCGTTAACAGGGGGTTATCGGTTTGTCCTTTCGTTGGTAGAAAGTCACCACGATTCGATAGGTACGCCTACCGAGCAACAGAGCGCACAGTGCTGTGCCAACAAGCCCCAGGCCACCCCGCCTGGGCACCTGCAAAACCCCGCTTCGGCGGGGTTTTCTTTTTCCGGCTGGTCGCTCAGGCAGGCGGCCAGTCACTTGCCCCTACGGCGGGGCTTTTTCTTCTGGCCGGTGGCCGCATGGGAGGTAGTGATGGGCGAGCCGGTTTCGACCAGTGCTGGCGTGGTAGCCGTTGCCGGCGCTGCTGGCTTGGGTATCGCGGGCTTCATCGCGGGCATCAACGGCGAGGCCCTGACCGGGGCGCTGCTGGGTGCGTTGATCTACTTCACTACCACCCGTGAGTTGGGCGTGGCCCTGCGGGTGTTGTTCTTCATGATTTCGTTCGTGATGGGCTATCTGTTCGCCCCGGCCATTGTGGAGTTTGAGGTGTGGGGCATGCATCCCTTCGCCTATCCGGCCCCTGCCGGCTTTGCCGCCGCACTACTGGTGGTCACGGTTTCCCTTGGGTTGATCAAGAAATTTGGTGATCCGGCTGCGCTGGAGCGCCAGAGGGGGCAGTGATGCTGAGCTATGTCCTGACTCAGGTGGTGTTCTGGTTGTGCGTGGTGGTGTTCGTCCGCCTGTTCACCTTCCAGCGTGGGGATGCCCGCTTCCGGCGTGGTATCTCGTGCCTGGCGGTGGCGGTGATGTTCAGCGCTGGCGTGACGATGATCCACATCCTCAAGGGTGACCTGGTGTTGCCCGAGGCGTCTTGGCCCCTGGTGGTGCTGCTGGCGGTGTTTGCTGTGTCCGTGATGCGCACGGGCGGCAACCTGGCCGGCGTGCTGCGGCCTGAGTCGGTGACGTACACCGGGCCTGATCGGCGGCACCCGCCGCATACGCTATGAGAGGCACGATCAGCGCGTTCGATCTTGAGGATGCGCTCGCTGACTTACAGGCGCTGGGCAGTGATGTGGCCGGTGAAGTGCTGGCCGATGCGCTCAACCACACCGGCAACCAGGCGCGGCAGCTGCTGCGGGCGGGGATGGATGAGGCCTTCGACCGGCCCACTGCCTGGGTGAAGAACTCGATCTACATGCAGAACGCCACGCCGAACAATCCGGTGATGGCGCTGTGGGTCAAGGACGGCAAGCTGGGCGGCAAGGGCCGTGGCTTCGACGAATGGTTCAACCCTCAGGTGGCTGGTGGCGAGCGCTTGAACAAGGGCTCGGAGAAGATGCTGCGTGAGATTGGCGTGCTGCCTGCTGGGCGTTTCATCGTGCCTGCAGCCGGAGCGCGGCTCGATAGCAACGGCGGCATCAGCCGCGGGCACATGATGCAGATCCTCTCGGGCCTGCGTGCATTCAGTCGCGCGGGCTCAGATCACAACGCGACAGGTAGTCGCCGCTCGGCGCGCAAGGGGCACGGCTCCGCGTTCTTCGTGATGAAGCGCGGGCGCACTGCAATCGGCATTGCCGAGCGCAGGGGGCAGCAGGTGCAGATGGTGTTGGCGTTCGTGCGTCAGCCGCAGTACCGCGAGCGCTTCCGCTTCTACGACATCGTGCGGCGTGTGGCCGAGGATGACGCGCTGATCGAAACGAACATCGACCTCGCGGTGGTCAAGGCCCTGGGCAAGCGGCGGGGTGGTCGGCGCTAGCGCCACACCGGGCCGGGGGCCCCTGAAAAGTCGAGGGCTGCAAGGGTAATTCGAGCCCCGTTTTCGCACTAGTGGCTGGGCCTGGAAGTTAGTTAACAGGGGTTAATCGGGTTAACCCTCGTGGTTCATCGTGGTTAACAGGTATCCCCAATGACTCTAATGGCCAAGGCTGAGTACGCGGATCGGCGCGGCTGGTCTCGCGCCTACGTGTCCAAGCTGGTGAAGCAAGGTCGCCTGGTGCTCACCGCCGAAGGGAAGGTGGACGCAGAGGCGAGCGATGCGGCACTCGCTGCCAGTGCCGACCCCAGCAAGGCGGGTGTCGCTGAGCGGCATCATCAGGACCGGGTAGAAAAAGGGGTATACGCCCACATTGCTCCAGCGGCCGACCCCAGCCCAGCGCTGCTACCACCTGCATTAGGCGGCGCCGCGCCGGATTATCAGAAAGCCCGGGCGCGTCGTGAGTACGCCCTGGCACTGCTGGCCGAGGATGAGCACCGCAAAAGCCGCGGTGAGTTGGTCGAGCAGGCCCTTGTTGACTCCGCTGCATTCACTGCCGCTCGAACCCTGCGCGACCTGATGTTGGGTATCCCGCCGAAGATCGCGGGCGAGCTGGTGACCTTGACCGACCCGTGGGAGATCGAGCGGCGCCTGGTGCAGGCGATTCGCCGTGCCTTGGAAGATGCCGACCGGCAGCTGTCGTTCAGCCCGGCCAGCGACGAACCGGACTGAGCCATGGAACAACCGTATGCCAACGGTGCCGCCGCGTACCTGGCGGCATACCGCAGAGGGCTGATGCCCGACCCCGAGTTGTGGATCGACGAGTGGGCCGACGAGTACCAGATGATCCCGCCGGACACTGGCGCGGCTGAGCCTGGCAAGTACCACACCGACCGCACGCCGTTTGCCCGAGAAGTGCAGCGTTGCCTCTCGCCGATGCATCCGGCCAAGCGGGTGGTGACCATGATCGCCTCCCAGCTTATGAAGACCCAGGTGGCGCTCAACTGGATCGGCGGCAGCATCCACATGGCGCCCGCCAACTTCCTGGTGCTACTGCCCACGGAGAAGCTGAGCAAGCGTGTTTCCGGCCGGATCGACAAGACGATCAAGGCCGTGCCGGTGCTGACCCAGCGTGTCGCCAAGCCTCGCTCGCGCGATGCCCGCAACACGCTTGACACCAAGGAGTTTGAGGGTGGCGCGCTGTACTGCGCGACCGCCGCATCGGCATCCAACCTGGCCGAGTTGTCGGCTCGCTATGTGTACGGCGACGAGGTCGACCGCTGGGAGCTGGACGTCGATAACGATGGCGACCCGGTCAAGCAGGCCGAGGCCCGCGGCTCTACGTTCGGCCGGCGCGCGAAGTTCTACTACTCCAGCTCACCAACGTTGAAAGGTGTTTCGCGCATCTTCGACCTGTTCGAGCAGGGTGATCAGCGGCACTTCTATGTGCCTTGCCCGCACTGCGGTACCTACCAGGTGCTGGAGTGGGAGGGCCTCAAGTACCTCGACGACTACAGCCAGGTGCAGTACCTATGCTGTAACCCGGACTGCGGCGCTCTGATCGAGGAGCACCACAAGGCTGCGATGCTCGAAGCCGGTGAATGGCGTGCCCATGCCGCTGGTGATGGCGAGACAGTCAGTTTCACGCTCAGCGCGCTCTATGCCCCCCCCGGCTGGCTCAGCTGGACGGACATGGCCAAGGAGTACGACGAGGCGAAGAAGCTGCAGGACAAGGGCGACCCCGGCTCCATGCAGGTGTTCTACAACACCCGTCTAGCCAAAGTGTGGGACAGCGCCGAGGAAATGACCAAGGCCGATGAGCTGCGGCAGCGCGCCGAGGCCGAAGGGCACCGGCTAGGTCTGGTTCCGGCCGGTGCCTTGATCCTCACCGCCGCGGTGGATACCCAGCACAACCGCCTTGAACTGTTGGTGATGGGCTGGGGCGAGGGCATGGAGCGCTGGACAGTGGACTTCCAGGTGATCCCTGGTGACCCTGCCGACGAGCGTACCTGGGCGCTGCTCGACGAGAAGCTGAAGGAGCGTTATCGCCACGTCAGCGGCGTCGACCTTTCGATCTGTGCTGCGTGCATCGACTCCGGTGGTCACCACACGGACGAGGTGTACCAGTTCACCCGCCTACGGCGCTGGCGCAATGTTCTGGCGGTGAAGGGTTCCAGTAAGCGAGGCCGCCCAGTACTGGCTCAGCGGCCCTCGAAGGTCGATGTCACCTGGCGCGGCAACACCGAAAAACAAGGTGCCGAGCTATGGATGATTGGTACCGACACCGCGAAGGACTGGATCTACAACCGCTACCCACTGGAGGAAGGCCCGGGTGCTCTGCACTTTTCGGCAGACCTTCCGGCTGAGTTCTTCGACCAATGCGTTGCGGAGCGCAAAGTCACCCGCTACGTAAAGGGCTTCAAGCGCATCGAGTGGGTGAAGGCCAAGTCGGAGCGCAACGAAGCCCTCGACCTCATGGTGTACAACCTGGCCGCTGCCCAGTTCCTGGGGCTGCACCGGTACCACGAGCCGCAGTGGAGCAACCTGCGCGCCGCGGTGGGCCAAGGCAACCTGTTTGCAGCATCAACAGCGCCGGCCCCAAGTGCAGCGGATGAGGACGAACCCGCTTCGGTGATGCCTCCAAGGACTCAACCGGCAGCGCCTGCTGCCCCACAACAGCCCAAGCCAACTGGCCGGCGTACCTCGCGCAGCGGGTATCTGAGCCGTCGATAAGCCGAGGTCAGCATGAGCACTGCACAGCAGCGCCTGGATGAAGTCCGGGCGGCGATCAAGGTCATCCTGGAGAAAGGCCAGAGCGTGCGAAAGGCAGACCGCCAAATCGAACGCGCCGAACTGGCCAGCCTGCGGATGTTGGAACAACAGTACGCCGCTGATGCTGCGCGAGAGGCCCGAGCAGGGCGCCCGCGCCAGGTGCGTGTTTACAGTCGCGGCAAGGGGGCATGATGGCTCGGAGAGTTCGCGGCTCCGGCCGTCTACGCAACAGCTACGAGGGCGCTGGCCAGGGTCGGCGTGCACAGGGCTGGGATGCCCCTGACGCCGCGCTGAATGCGGTCGCCATCCCGGCACTGCCAACCCTGCGTCGTCGCTCTCGCGCTGCGGTGCGCAATGACCCGTACGCTTTCAGCGCAATCGACCGGCGCGTCAGCAGCTTGATCGGGACGGGCATCACACCGCGCGCCAGAATTACCGACCCAGATATCCGCTCGGCTCTCAACTTGCTGTGGGATGACTGGACGGACGAAGCGGACGCCGACAACCGGACGGACTTTTACGGCCTGCAGGCCGTGATTGCCCGCGTGGTGGAGGAGAGCGGCGAGTGCTTCGTGCGGCTTCGCCAGCGCAAGCTGGAGGATGGTCTGGCGGTGCCCCTGCAGCTGCAGGTACTGGCCCCGGAGTTCTGCCCGGTCGACCGCAACTTCACCACTCGCCGCGGCAACATTGTGCGGGCTGGTATCGAGTTCGATCCGGTTGGCCGGCGTGTGGCGTACTGGATGTACAAGAGCCATCCGGGCGACTACCGAGCAGCCGGCGCAACCTACAACGAGCTGCACCGCATCCCTGCCGACCAGGTGTTGCACATCTTCGAGCCGTTGGAAGGTGGGCAGCTGCGCGGCGTTCCGCGTCTTGCTCCGGTGCTGCTGCGCCTGAAGTCGCTCGACAGCTACGACGACGCGGTGCTGTTCCGGCAGGAGGTGAGCAACCTGTTCGCCGGCTTCATCACCAAGCCGCGTCAGGAAGGTGGGCCGCCGGTGCTGGATCCGCTCACGGGCCAGCCAGTTCAGGCCGACCGCGACGGCACGCCCATGGCGGCAATGGAGCCCGGCACGCTGCAGGAGCTGCTGGAGGGCGAGGAGATCGAGTTCTCCGACCCGCCAGACGCTGGCAACACCTATGTCGACTTCATGCGCCAACAGCTACAGGCCGTCGCCGCCGGGGTGGGCCTGCCCTATGAGCTGCTGACAGGTGACATGGCGGACATCAGCGACCGCGTGCTGCGCGTGCTGCTCAACGAGTTCCGGCGCCGCATCGAACAGCTGCAGTTCTCGGTGTACGTGTTCCAGCTGTGCCGCCCGGTTCGGGCCGCCTGGCTGGATGCGGCGGTGCTTTCGGGCGCCATTGATCTGCCGGACTACGCGACCAAGCGTCGTGAATACCTGCGTACTCGTTGGGTGCCGCAGGGCTGGGCCTACATCCATCCGGTGCAGGACGTGCAGGGCAAGTTGCTGGAGATCGGTGGCGGTCTCGCCAGCCGCAGCGAGCACGTGCTGCGCACCGGTTACGACGCCGAGCAGATCGATCAAGAAAACGCCGATGACAACGCCCGGGCCAAGCGCCTGGGGCTCGACTACACCACCGACACTGCCGTCGAGACTGACGGCAAAGAGGACGAAAAATGATCAAGCACAAGCATCTGGCGCTGGCCCTTTCCATCGCCCTGGCCGCGCCGGGCTTCGCTCTCGCGGAGCCGCCGCGAATTTTCAACAAGGCTGGAGGCCTGCCGGAACTGCAGGCCGAGCACTGGTACAGCATCCGTGACCTCGGCGAGGGTTCGGCCAAGATCATCGAGGTCTTCATCTACGGTGAGATCGGCTACTGGGGGGTGACCTCTGGTGACTTCATCCGCGATCTGCAGGCGCTAGACGATGGCGTCTCGCCGGTGTTGGTTCACTTCGACACCATCGGCGGCGACCTCTTCGACGGGATCGCTATCCACAATACCCTGCGTGCCCTTGGCGAGCGCTGCACCGGGCGTATCGACGGCGCCTGTTTCAGCGCCGGCAGCGTGGCGGTCTGCGGTGCGCACCGTATCGAGATGGCCGACAACGCCCTGATGATGATTCACAACCCCTGGACCTGGATGGCCGGCGGCAGCGAGGAGCTGCGCAAGATGGCCGACATGATGGACAAGGCGCGCGAGGGGATCATCGCCAGCTACCTGCACCGTGAGCTGACAGTGGATGAAGCCGAACTGAGCCGGATGATCGACGAGGAAACCTGGCTGACCCCGGCCGAAGCCAAGGCGTTCGGCTTTGTCGACGAGATCCTGGGTGCCGGCCAGCCGCTGGCCCGCAACGCGGCAATGGGCAAGATCCTCAACCGCTATCGCAACGTACCGGAGGCAGCGCGGCAACTGCTGGCCGAGGTCGAGCCAGAGCCAGAGCCAGCGCCGGAACCAACGCCGAAGCCGGAACCCGAACCAACCCCGGAACCGCAGTCGCCGGAGGCCGCAGCCCTGGCTGCTCAGCTCGCTGTTGACTGCGCCGCCGCGGGCCTTTCGGCTTGTTTGCCAGCGCTGATCAAGTCCAGCGGGCTCAAGAGCGCGGAAGCGGTGAAGGTTGAGCTGGAGCGGGCGAAGGCCATTCACGCGGCCTGCGTGGTTGCCAAACTGCCGGATGAAGCGCCTGGCCTTGTCCAGTCGGGTGCCAGCGCCGATGAGGCACGACTGAAGCTGTGGGACAAGCTGGCCAGCAACAGCTCGACCGTCGAGATCAGCAGCCTGCCCCCGCTGGACGATTTGCCACAGAACTCTGTTCACCAACCCCCGGTACCAAGCGAAGTGTATGCGCGGCGCCGTAATCAAGCCTCGAAAGGAGGAAAACAAGCATGACCATCAAAACCGAAGGCGTGTACGCCGGCGAGTTCCTCCTTTCGGAGGCCAACGGCACCCGCAGCCGCGAGGAGGTGGTCATTGCCGCCGGCTCCGGCATCCTCAAGGCCGGCACTCTGATCGCTCTGATCACCGCCGCCAATGCCCTGACCCCGACCGCCGATGGCGGCAACACTGGCAACGGCACCATTGGTTCGGTGACCGTCACCAGTATGGCCATCACCGGCAACTACATCCTCACCATCACCGAGGCCTCGGCCAACGGCGGCAAGTTCGAACTGGTGGACCCGACCGGCGCGCTGGTTGGCGAAGGCACCGTGGGCCAGGCGTTCACTGGCGGCGGGTTGACTTTCACCCTGGCTGACGGTGCCACCGACTTCGCTGTCGATGACAGCTTCACTCTGGCGGTGCTGGCCAACCTGGGCGAATACGTGGCCTACGACGATGACGGTACCGACGATGGTCGGCGCGCCGCCAGCGGCATCCTGTTCGCATCGGTGGATGCCACGCTGAACGATGTGCGCGCCGTAGGTGTGATGCGTGATGCCGAGGTGATCGAGCGCCTGCTCACCGGTCTCGATCCCAATGGCCGCGCCGACCTGCTCGCGAAAGGCATCATCATCCGCCCCTGATCGCTACCTGTAGCAACCACTAACACCCCAAGCCCCGCACCTGCGGGGCTTCGCATTTCTAGGAGCCCAACATGGCCGAGATTACGATTTTTCAGGACGAGGCATTCGGCGTTGACGCGCTGCTGGCCGTCATCAACGAAGACCACGTGCTGCCGGGGCAGATCGCCGCAGCTGGCCTGTTCGAAGAGCAAGGCGTACCAGGCACCGTGGTGCAGATCGAAAAGGACGGTATGACCCTCGCCCTGGTCAAGGCCGCCGCCCGCGGTAGCGCTGGCCAGGCGGTGACCGGCGACAAGCGCAGCCTGATCCCGTTCAACACCGTTCACCTGCCGCAGACCTTCAAGATCCTCGCCGACGAGATTCAGGGTATCCGCGCTGTCGGTAGCCTCACCGAGCTGATGCAGGTTCAGGCCTACGTGGCTCGCCGTATCGAGAAGGCGCGCCGCCAGCTCGACCTCACCCATGAATACCAGCGCATCGGCGCGATCATGGGCAAGGTAGTGGATGCGGATGGTCAAAGCGTGCTGTTCGACATCTTCCAGCGCTTCGATATCAAGCGCCCGAAAGCCTTCAGCATGGAACTGGGCAACGACGACACGGACGTGAGTGCCAAGTGCGTCGAGGTACTGGATACCCAAGAGGACGCCTTGGGTGCCACTACCAGCACTGGTGCTCATGCCTATTGTGGCAAGGAGTACTGGAAGAAGCTGATCGGTCACCCGAAAGTCCGTGAGGCCTACTTGGGTTGGGAGCGCGCCGCCCAGCTGCTGGGTGACCGTCGCCAGCCGTTCGAGTTCGGTGGCATCACCTGGGAGCGCTACAAGGGCCAGCTGGGAGGCACGGCCTTCGTGCCGGCTGACCGCGCATTCGTCGTGCCGACTGGCGTGCCGGAGCTGTTCATCAGCGCCTTCGCCCCGGCCGACTACATCGAGACGGTCAACACCGAGGGCATGCCGTACTACTCCAAGCTGGAGCTGATGAAGTTCGGCAAGGGTGTGGAAGGCGAGGCGCAGTCTAACCCGCTGCACCTGTGCACCCGCCCTGCCTCCGTCCGTGAGCTGACCATCTAGCCATGGTCGGCTTCGGCGACTTGGTCGACGATCTCGACGACCAGGTGATGGCGAGCCTCAGTGACGAGCTGGTCGACTACCTCTCCCGTGGGGGAGAGGTAGTGGCGCAAGCGGTGCCGGTGATCATTGAGCACAACGTTGCTCGCGAAGACCGCGTTGATGCGCTCACCCTGGTTCGCACCGTCTGCGTGCAGAAGGCCCTGCTGCAGCCCTATGACCGCAAGGGCGCCTTCCGCATGGCAGACGGCGTCTGGCAGATCGACGGCATCCATTCCGACGATGGCTCGCTGATCACCTTCTACGTGGTGCCCTGATATGGCTGACGACACTCAATCGCTGCTCATCGACGAGCTGCTCAACAAGCTTCGTGCCCTGCCAGTGTTCGGCGCCTCGGTTGAAGAGGACTTCGTCCAGCGTGTGCTGGATGCCGATGACGCCGAGCTGCCGGACACCCTGATCGTTGTCCAGTCCGGGGACACCGAGGAGTTGGAACGAGCGGGCAGCGGGAGCGTGAAGGAGCGGGTGACGCTCAACATCGCGCTGGCCACACGCGCGCGCAACTTCGGGCCAGTCCTGCGTGCCGGCCGGCTTGCCATCAAGACGGCACTGCCAGGCACAAAGGCTGGGCTATCGGCCAAGGGCCTCGTGACCGGCGGCTTCCTCGCCGACTCGCTGCTGCCGGCTGGTGAGGGTCGGCGCTGGTCGGTGCGCGTCATGCCGCTGCAGCTCACCTACATCCAACAATTCAACTGACAGGAGGCCCCATGGCCAAGCTGAAAGTCTCTGCGCCCTTCAACTACCGCGAGGGCGCGAAAACCTTCCACTACCAGCCGGGTGACTACGAAGTGACCGAGCGCTGTTCCGATAAGACCGTCAGTGCGGCTGCCGCTGCTCATGGCGTGAAGATCAAGGCCGCAGTGTTGCCCGAGGAAAAAACCTCTGCCAAGCCCGCTGCGAAACCGACCACCCCCGCTGAGTAAGCTGCGCCACCCGGTGCGAGCTGCTCCAGACCCGCTTCTTCTCCTCGAGGATTTCCACTATGTCTCAAATCGTTGACCGCTCCTTCATTGGTGAAGGGGTGATCTGGGGGCGCGCCTACCAGAGCCAGGATGCGCTGCTGCCGTTCGGCAACTGCGATTCTTTCAACCTGCGCTACGCGACTGATCGCAAGGCGCTGCCCAACTTCATGGGTGGCGGCGGTAATCGCAACGTGCGCGAGCGCGTGACCGATGTCACCTCCGGTATCGGCATGTACGACCTCACCAGCACCAACATCGCACGCGTCACTCGTTCCACCATCAAGGATGTGGCCGCTGGAGCGGTAGCGAATGAGGTGATCTCCTGCGAGGGCATTGAAGGCGAGCTGATCCCCTTCAAGCACATCCCTGACCTGAGCGTCCCGCCGACGCTCAAGACCGCTGCTGACGTTGACCTGGTGGCCGGTACTGATTACATCCTGAGTCCGCATGGTGTGATCGTCACTTCGGGTACCTCGATCACCTCCGCCGGCATCAAGGCCAGCTACACCCGCAAGGCAACCAGCGAAGTACACATGTTGAACGGCTCCCAGGTGGAGCTGGAACTGTTCATCGCTGGCCTGAACGACGCTCAGTCGGGCGAGCCGTTCAGCCTCAAGGTGAACCGCGCGAAGTTCGGGATGCTGCAGGAGTTCCCGGTGCTGGGCCAGGACTACGTCAAGCTGGACGGCCCCTGCGAGATCCTGGCTGACCCACTGGTGACCGCCACCGACCTGTCGAAGTTCTGCACGCTGACCCAATTGAAGGCGGCATAACAGCGGCGGCCAGGGACGGCCTACTCGGCCTTGGCGAAGCGCTGGGCCATATAGTCCAGCGCTTCCTGCTCGCCCGGAGTGACCTTTTTCTGGGTAGCAATAATCGTTCGGCTTGCAGCCAACAGCTTGCGTTTGACTGTCTCATCACCCAGTTTATTGATCCGCCCAACGGCGACTTTGAAGCTGTGCAGACTCAGCGTGGCCGTGCGGCTCAGGACATTGTCTACCTGCTCTTGTGTGATCCTCAGGTCGTGTGTGAACGCCTTGCAGGCTGCGGCGATAACCGCCCGTTCGGGAGCCATCATTTTCCCGTCTGCCTTGGCGATAAAGACGAGGATGTCGAGCACAGGAGCATCAGGATTCAGCAGGCTGTCGAGTGTGTACCTGCTGGTCTTCTTGTACAGGCGGTCCAGATATGCCGGGAGGTTGTCATTCTCTACCACCTCCCCTGTGGCAGTGTCATGGCAATGCCGAATGTCGAATATCCGAAAAGTGCGGTACTGCTCTCTGAGATGGCAGTGCCCGGAGATTGAGTGTGGGGTGAAGTCAGTGACAGAGACATCCCGCATCGTTGCTTCGTCCATTCCTCGTTGGAAGTGGATGTGCAGCTTGGCGATCACATCGGCGGGGTTAGGCATCGTCACCGTCCTTGGCTAGGGAGGTTGCCTCCCTGTGGCTGTCAGTTGTCTTTGTTCTCTGCCGCTTTCAGTGCTTCCCACTCGGCCTGGTCCATCCCCAAAGGGCGGCTTGTTTTGCGCAGTGGCCGCTTTGCCGTGGCTGATGGCTTATCGCCCCGTTTTTCGAGGGTGAAGTGCTCAACTTGAAGCTGGTCTGGCTGTTCGAGTGGCAGGGCCTTCATCAGCTCGGTGAAAAGTTTCGGGATGTCGCCCATGGCATCAACCCGCTCAACCAGCTGTTTCAATAATCCATCCCGCTCTTGGCTCTGTGGTTGCTGTTGAACCATGGAGAGCAGGGCGCTGATAAGAGATACCTCCGTCATCAGCGACTTGAGTTCAAGGACAGTAGCCCGGCCGGCGACTGTCGCTGATGTCTCGAAGCTATCTTGCAGTCGCGCCACTACTTCTGCGTTAAGGGATCGCTTGTTTGAGCTCGCAGCCTCTTCGATCTGTCCGCGTAATTCCGCGGGCATTCGCAGGGCAAAAGGGGTGATGTCTCTGCTCAAGTTCTGTGTCCTCGTGACGGTGAGTCACCATAGCTTCACGGTGGGTTGACGACAATGAGTCACCGTGCATATAGTTTCACCGTGACTCACGGAGGGCTTATGAAGAAACGCGACATCAATCCATTTGGGCTTCGCCTGGCACCTGATCTTCGAGAGCGGGTTGAGGATCAGGCAGGAAAGCACCGGCACAGCCTGAATACCGAAATCGAGATGCTGATTGAGGATGGTCTGCGGTGGCGGGAAAGCCAGGAAAAGCAGGCGGTAGCCTGAAAAGAAGAAGCCCCGGCATAGCGGGCCAGGGCTTCGGTGTAAATCATTTAGAGGCGATTCACATGGGAAATACTACGGCGGTGCAGGGTGGTGCGCAACAGCTGGTGCGCGTGTTTGATGGCGTTATCGGTGGGCTGCCCGCGCAAGTGTGCGATGGGCGTGAGCTGCATGTGTTCCTGAAGAACGGCAAGCAGTTCTCGGACTGGATCAAGCAGCGCATCAGCCAGTACGGTTTTGAGGAAAATCAGGACTTCATGAGTTTTTCACCGAAAAGTGAAAAACCCCAAGGCGGGCGGCGCAGCACTGAATACCACCTCACTCTCGACATGGCCAAAGAGCTGTCGATGGTGGAGAACAACGAACAAGGCCGGCAGGCTCGACGCTACTTCATAGAGATGGAGCGCCGTGCCCATGCCCAGCCACAACAGGTAAATGATGATCCAGCGATAGAGCAGCTCGGTTTGCGTGGCTGCAATGTACTGGTCGCGCACTACGGTGAGCAGATGTGGTTCAGTGCTGGCAACCTGAGCACGGCGCTCGGACTGGGTAGCTCTGATCGCCTCGTCCGCAGTTTGGCTGAGCGGCACAAGCGCAAGCTGAAACGCGGGACTCGCGAGCTGTGGATGATCGACGTGGTTGGTGCCGACCGAGCGGCGGATTACTGCAAGCCCGATGTAGCCACTGAGTACAAGGCTTGGCTGCAGCGAGTGACTGGCCCCACCGCACAGACCCTTGCGGGCTCGCCGGTTGAGCGCTTTGGCTTGGAGCAGTTGCTGGATATGCGGCTGCTGGTGAGCTTCGATGAGCGTGGTACCTACCAGGCCAAGCCAATCCCGCCTGGTGCGCTGCTGGTGAGTCCCTCCCGCCTGGCTAGTGTGTTGAGCGACCCATTCACCGTGCCGACTGAGTTCTTGCCTGAGATTCTCCAGGCGGTGGCCGCTCGCATGGGGGCTGCAATGCGGCCTGGTTTGCCAGCGGCCTAGGCCGCTTCCCTCACAGATGAACCCGCTTCGGCGGGTTTTTTATTGCCCGGAGAAAATGAATGGCTGGTATCAAGGATCGCCTGATTCAGTTCATCCTGCGTGGCAAGGACGAACTGTCTCCGGCGGCGAAGACCTCGGCTGAGGCTCTAGACGCCGTATCTCAGGAGGCTGCTCGACTTGGCCAGGCGCTTGATGATGCCAAGGGGGCGCAAGGGCTCGGCAAGGCTCTGGAGCGCACCGTGCGCGATGTGGCCCTGGCGCAGCGGAATCTGAGCCAGGCTGAGCAGCAGGTGGTTGATCTGCGCGAGGCGCTCAACAAGGAGCCTGAGGCTGCTGGTCTGCAGCAGTCGCTCAAGGATGCCGAACGCGCTGCAGGCCGTGCTCGTCGCCAGCTCAATGCTCTGGATGCTGAGCTTGCCGATACCGAGAAGGCCGCCAAGGCTGCCGGCATCGACACCCATAACCTGGGCGACGAGCAGCAGCGCCTCGCGGCTCAGGTGACCCGGGCGCAGCAAGCGCTGGCGGCGAACAATCAGGAGCTGAAAGAAGCGCAGCGCGCCCATGCCGCCGCCGCCCGCTCTGCCGCCGAGCACACGTCCCGGGTTGATGCGGGGCGGGCTGGCATGACCAGTGGCGCCAAGCAAGTGCTCGGCTTCGCTGCGGCCTTCGTTTCGCTGAATGCCATCATGGGCCTTGTTCAGAAAGGCCTGAACCTGGTGCGTGATGGCATCTACGCGATGCTGGGTACTGGTGATCAGTACGAGCTGCTGGGCAAGCGCATGGCTTCCCTGATGGGCGGCATTGCCCAGGGTGAGCAGGCTACCGCCTGGATTAAGGACTTTGCCAAAAGCACCCCGCTGGAGGTCAAGGACGTCACCGAGGCCTTCGCGGTGCTCAAGTCCTATGGGCTCGACCCCATGGATGGAAGCCTGCAGGCCATCGTCGACAAGAACGAGCAGCTTGGTGGGGGCATGGAGCGGCTGCAGAGCATCAGCTCTGCCCTCGGCCAGGCCTATGCCAAGCAGAAACTCCAGACCGAAGAGATTCTGCAGCTTGTGGAACGCGGCGTGCCGGCCTGGACGCTGCTGGAGAAAGTCACCGGCAAGAACGCCGCCCAGCTTGCGGAACTCGCCAGCAAGGGCAAGCTCGGCCGTGATGTGATCGCCGGGCTGATCGATGAAATGGGCCGCAGCGCCGAGGGAGCCGCGGCGGACAATATGAGCACGTTGACCGGCCTGGTCAGCAATCTCTCCGATGTCTGGTCCGACTTCCTCAATCGAGTCGCTCAAAGTGGGGCGCTCGACTATGCGAAGGAACAGCTGCGCGGCGTTGCAGACTACATCGATCAGATGGACAAGGACGGCCGCCTGGATAGGCTGGCAACGGCGATCAGCAAGGCTTTCGAGCAGGGCGCGGAGAAGGTCAAGGAACTGGCGAAAGAGCTGCTGACGGTCGACTTCAAAAAACTGACCGATGACAGCTCTGCCTGGCTCAGCACCTTTGGCGAAAAGATCGACGAAACGGTCGGTGCTCTCAAGCTGATGATAACGCCTGTCCGGGTGGTGGCGAACGTCATCACCGGCTTTATCTCCGGCGTAGGTACGGCGTTCACGGCGATGATTGGCGCCTCGCTGTCGGCGATGGCGACGGCGGCCAAGGCGATCCCCGACTTGATCGGGGGTGACAAGATCGTGGCCGGCCTTGAGTCGGCGAGGGATAAGGTCTTCGGCCTGAGCGAGTCTCTGGCTACGCAGGTGAAGCAGGATGCTACCGATCTCTGGAATACCGTTGCAGAGGCAGCAGAGTCGGGGGCGGATCGTCAGAAAGAGGCTCTTGAGGAGGTGGCGTCCAGCGCGGCCGAGTCTGGTGCCGGCGTTCAGTCCGGTCTCAAGCTGGGCGAGACCGCCGCGCTTTCTCTTAATGAGACCCTGCTGAACTTGGTGTCTAGCGGCAAGGTGGGCCTTGCCGACCTGGCCCAGGCAGTAGACCTCATCGATGCGGCTACGGCTGTGCAGCAGCTGGAGGGCCTGCGCAGTGCGCTGCTGTCGGCCTACCAGGCCGGCGCCATCAGCCAGCAGGAATACGCCCAGGGCACCACGCTGCTGAATGGCCGCATCAAGGAGCTGCAGGGCGCCGCATCTGGCGCGGCCGATGGCGTGTCCGACCTGGAGGAAAAGCTGGGCGACCTCAAGTCGGTGCAGGCTGCGATCAGCAGCGCCAAGACGGACGTGGACATCAACAACATCCGCACCGCCCTGCGCAAGCTGTACAACGATGGAGAGATCACCGCCAGCCAGTACAACCAGGCGCTGAAGGAAACCAGCGAGCGGCAGAAGGAACTCAAGGGGGCGGTCCAGCAGGGCACCAAGGCTCAGCAGGAAAAGAACAAGGCCGACGAGGATGCCATCGTCACCTCCGAGCAGCTGCGCCGCGAGAGCGGCAAGCGCATGGAGGCCGAGCGCCAGGCAGGCGATGCAGCAATGCAGGCTCGGCGCAAGGGCAGCGAGGAAGCCAAGCGCGACATGAGCGCGGTTGAGGGCTTCTTCGGGGGTGTGCTGACCCGGGCGCGAGAGCCGCTTGCTGGGCTAAGCAAGGCCGCCCTCGACGCCTACGACAAGCTGCGGGGGATCAAGTCGGCTGACATGGAGCTGGACACCAGCAGCCTGGAGGCCACCGCCCGTTCTCTGCAGAAGGTCAACGATCAGTTGGCCGCTACCGATGCCGCCCTGTCCAACCCGCTGACCTCCAGTTTGGGGAAGTGGGCTGCCAACATGCAGCGCACGAGCCTGCAAACCCAGCAGGCGTATCTCGGGCAGAAGGCCTCGCTGCAATCGCTTATGGATGGTTACGAGCGAGGCGACATCACGCTGGCCAAGTTCGTTTCCCGTGCCAAGGGCGCGCGTTCTGCGCTGGGCTTGCTGGATGACTCCGACCTCAGTGCGCTGGAGTCGGCGATCAAGTCGGCCGAGCAGCAGATGGAGCAACTTGGTCAGTCTACTCGCAGCACGCTAGAGGGCCTGCAGGACGAACTTGACGGACTGGAGGGCCGTGATGCCGAGATTCAGCGGCGCCGGTTTGCTGCTCGCCAGCGAGACCTTCAGGCACAACTGGCGGAAGCGCAGGCCAGCGGCGATGCCAATGCAGTAAGCAACGCATCGCGTGCGCTCGGCGTGTTGCGCCAGATCGAGGCAGCGACCGAGCAGAACCGAGTGCGGGAAGAGCAGAAAAAGCGTGTCGAGGCCGAGCAAAAAGCGTCGCCGTCTCAGGAGCAGTCGAGCACGCCGAGCAAGGTCATTCGCCTGGAGCTGGGCGGCAAGTCCGTCGACGTTGCAGTGAAGAGTGATGCAGAAGAAACCGCGTTGCTGAGCATCCTTGAGGATGCGGCGCTGAGGAGCATGTGATGCCGTATACCCTGACGCTGGACTCCGTCGACCTGGCCGGCGACCCCGACCTTGGGGGTGAACAGCTGCAATGGACGGATGAGCACGAATGGGATCCCGTGGAACAGAGCCAGGACCGCTCGCTGGGTGGCGCGCTGATTGTGCAGGAGGGCGTCAAGTTGTTTGGGCGCCCGGTCACCCTGGCCAGCAACGATGGCGCCTGGTTCACCAAGGCGACCATCGACGCTCTGCAGGCCCTGCGCGATCAGCCAGGCATCGTGATGCTGCTGACCTTGCCCACTGGCCAGCAGCATCACGTTACCTGGAATCGCGTGGCGGGCGCCCCGGTGGAGGCTGTCCCGCTGTATCGCCAGGCGGTGTACCAGCCTGACGACCTGTTCCTGCTCACCCTCCGCCTGATCACCGTGGCGCCGCCACCTGCTCCCTGATCTACACCAACCGCCCAAGCCCGCCCTGCGCGGGTTTTTTTGTGCCCGGAGAATCCTGAATGTCCATCGCCACCACCGATGTGAAGTTGCTCAAGAGCCAGCGCCTGACCGATGAGGCGGACGGCGGCGGCCGTGCCACCGGCACCGCTGTCGTGGATGGCGAGGTGAATAACGTCTTTCCCGACCTGTCGCGCCTGGATCGCACCGTGGGCCGCATCAACCTGCGCAAGCTGTTCGCCGGGGTGATGACCACGAATGACGACGCCTACCTGGGCGCCCATGCCATCGTCACCGATGGGCCTGCAGATCCTCGCGTCAGCGTGCTGCTGTTCAACACCGGCAGCCAGACCGACCAGCGCAGCAACGCCCGCGACGCCATCGAGAGTTATGTGGCTGCTGCCTCGGCTGCCGCCTTCGAGCTGCTGGGCACCCAGCTCAGTGGCCAGCGCGCCATTGCCTGCGTGCAGCGCGAGGAACAGCGCGTGCCGGAGGTGGGCGAGGTGTACCAACTGGCCGGCGTGAACGGCACCCAGTACGTGCGGTTGATGGCTGTGGAGCAGCGCCTGGAACAGTTCACCTACGAGTACACTCCTGGCAACTTCCAGAACTTCATTCGTCGCCGGCTTGACCTGAGCCTGAGCGGCCCGTTGCTGTTCACTTTCCCCGGTGGCCAGGTCACGCCCGCCGGCACCACGTCCGCCTCGCTGGATGGCCTGACCAAGACCCGCGTGCTCAGCACCCAGGTGGCCGATGCTGCCCGCTACTACGGCATCAGCAAACTGGCGCAGGCCTGCGCGGTGGGTGACCTCAGTCTGCGCGTGGCTTCGGTTTACAGCCAGCTCGTGCCCAGCACCACCAAGGAAAGCGCGCTGGTCGACCTGTTGGCCGGCTACCAGCGTCAGGTGTATCTGCCTGCTGGCCCGGCGCGCAACGTGAATATCACCGTTGCGGCCGGCGCCGTCGCAGGTGAGTCGCGCACGTTCCTGGGCACTGGCTGTGCGCCGGGCACGCTGACAGTCACCGTGAACGGCGGCACCTTCAGCGATGACCGCAAGGGCGCGTTGCGCTTCGTGTCGGGTAGCAACTGGATCAGCAGCGCCCGCGTCGACTACCAGACCGGCGAGATCACCCTGGTGCGCACTGGCACCAGTTTTACCGGCACCGGCACGGCCTCGTACCAGCCAGGCGCAGCGGCGACTGGCGACACCATCACCGGCGAGGTGGAGGTGACGCTGGGTAATCGCGGCTTCACGTACACCCTGAATCTGGCCGGCGCTATTCCGCGCCGTGGCACGCTCTCGGTCAGCTTCATGGCCCTGGGTAAGTGGTACGAGCTGCGTGACTACGGCGACGGCCTGCTGACCGGCGAGGGCGCCGGCACCATCAGCCTGTCCACCGGCAGCGTGTCGCTGACCCTCAATGCGCTGCCGGACGTGGGCAGTTCGCTGGTCTACAGCTACATCAGCTCGGCCGACAACACCGTTACCCAGCGCACTGGCAGTAGCGTGGTGCCGAGCCTGGAAGTGCGCTTCACCCTGCCGCACAAGGGCATCCGCCCAACCTCGCTGACCGTGACCTATCTGGCCGGCAGCACCACCAAGACCCTGACCGACAACGGCAACGGGGCGCTGAGTGGTACGGGCGGCACCGGCACCATTGCCTATGCCAGCGGTGAACTGGTCATGGTGCTGAGCACTACCCCGTCCGCTGGCCTCTCGTACAGCTACGAGCAGGGCACGGTGACCGGCAGCGTGCTGACCGTGACCAGCGACACCAGCGGCTATGCGAGCTTCACCATTCCTGGCGCGCCGCTCAAGCCTGGTAGCGTGCGGGCGCAGTGGGCGACCACCCGCCGCCAGGCCGCACCGGCACTCAACTGGGATGCCGTGGAGAGTGGCAACGCGCTGCCGGTGTTCGATGGCCTGGTGGACGTTTCCAAGGCAGCCGCCGACAACGGCTCCGGCGGCTGGCAGGGTGGTTTCGCCGGCACTATCAACTACAGCACCGGGGCCTGCACCCTGCAGGTGGCCGCGCTGTACAACTACAACGAACACACCTACACCAACCGCAAGAAACAGATGGTCAACGGTTCGGTGACCGAGCCCCTGCTGGTTACCACTCCGGTGTCGACCCGCGAAAGCTTCGGCGGCACGCTCTCTGTGGATGCCCAGGCTGCCGGTGTTGCAGTGGTGCCGCAGTCTGCAACCCAGGCTCAGCCACCGCTGACGGTGGATCTGCTGCCGGGTGTGGGCGAGGCCATTGTGCCGGGCTCGCTGCTGTTCACCTGGAACGGCGCGACCTACTGCGACCGTTCGGGGATCATTTACCGCGACATCGCCAGTAACACCAACGGCGGCACGGCTGTCGGCACCGTGGACTATGCGTCCGCCCGCGTCACGCTGAACAGCTATGCCGGCAACGTGGCGAGCGCTGTCACCGTCCTGGCCTGCCTGACTGCCTCGGTCGGCTTCAGCGTCACCGCGCTGACCTTCCGCACGCCTGGCGCGCCGCTGCGCTCCGGTAGCCTGCAGCTGACCGTGGTGCGGACGGATACCGCCCAGGTGGTGACCGCCACGGCGGACGCCAATGGCCTGATCGATGACGGCATTGTCCAGGGTACGGTCGACATCGCCACGGGAATTGCCCGGGTGGTGTTCACCACCGACCTGGACGACGAGACCGGCGCCAGTGATGTGCCGGTGATCCCGCTGCTGGCTCGCTACAACGCGGTCGTGCAGACCCAGTTGCCGCTCGATGCGGGCTTGCTGGGCCTTGACCCGGTGCGCTTGCCGGCGGATGGGCGCGTGCCGATCTACCGCGAGGGCGGGGTGTTGGTGATCCATCACACCGCCGAGACGGTGGTGGCTTCGCCTGCGCCCGGTGGAACTGTGCCGCTAGCCCGCCAGCAGCAGGCCTCCATCACCGTGGTGGACGCCAATGGCGTGGCGCTGCGGGCTGCGTCCTACAGCGTCGACCGCGAAGCCGGCAGCGTCACCTGGGCCAATCCGGTGGTGCTGCAGGCTGAGGACGGTTCGCCGCTGACCCTGCCGCTGAAGATCCGCGACCGGGTGGAACACATGACCATGTGCTCTGAGGTGCAGATTACTGGGGAGATCGGGCTTAGCGCGCCGATGCCGTGGGACTTGCCGGCCGAGGAGACCAAGGTATCCAGCGCTGTGACCTGGGGTGACCTGCAGTCGCGGATTCACACCTGGTTCACCCAGCAGACGTGGAGCACTGGCGCGCCGAACTGGACGGACGTGCCGGTCGGCAACACCACCACCGCGCAGTACAACAGCCTGAGCTATCCGCCGGTCATCACCAACAAGGGCGCCATCGACGGCAAGTGGGCGCTGGTGTTCACCAGTGGCACGGCTTACCAGGTGGTGGAAGAAAAGCTCGGCGTCATCACCACCGGCAACATCACCAGCGACTGCGCCCCGATCAACCCGCTGACCGGCGAGCCCTATTTCTTGATCAAGAAAGAGGGGTGGGGCAGCGGCTGGGCTGCGGCCAACGCGGTGCGCTTCAACACGGATGCTGCCCTGGGCCCGCTGTGGGTGATCCGCACGGTGATCAGTGGCCAGGGCACGGTGGATGACGACCAGTTCAAGCTGCAGATCAGAGGGGATGCAGACTGATGCCTCAATGCTATAGCTCCAAGGACGCCGGCTTGCCGGCGTTCTACACCAGCACTACGTCTTCCCTGCAGCGGTTCAACAACTACAAGCTGATCCTCAAGGCCTGCCTGGTGAGTGGCTACGGCACTCGGCCGGCTGCCGGCTGGACGTTGATTGACGAGGGGGATCAGTACCTGGTGTTGCGCAATGCAGCTGGCAACTATGTGTCGATCACCAGCGGCTATTACGTCGTCAACACCAACCTGCAGTTCCACGGCGTGTTTCGGGTGTTTCTGCATGCCACCTACACCGGTATGGGGGCGAACGGTATTCCGCAAGGGCAAGGCGTGGTGTCCGGCACAAGTGGCTCGACTACTCTGCCTGTCCTCTTCGGTACCGACCTTTTCTACTGGAACACCAACACCCGGTGGATCATGGTGGCGGACAGCCGGACGTTCATCTTTACCATTGCTGCATATACCGGCGCGACTTCGGGCACGGGCCTTGATACGGCGTCTGGTGTAGGAACGCTGTATGTGGGCGATGACCTGGGTGGCAACCATATTGCCGCGGGTGGTAACCGTCAGTCGGGCATCAACACCCCGCAGCTGGCTCTCTACTTCGACCGGATCGCTTTCACCACGCTCAGGAATCCGAGAACTGGCTTGCTGGTGGATACCGCAGGGATTACGGCTTTCCTTGATGGTTCGTACGCCGACGCGGCGGTGATCTCGAACCACGTATCCAGCAGCGGTATCTCGATCCTCAATCCTGGCTCTATCACAGACATGCTGTCGTTAGAGATGGGCCAGGTGCGGTGGTCGGGTGGTGGTGCGCCCCAGCCTGGTCTGCGGGGTATCCGTCGAGAAAACCTGATGTCGCGCTACTACTCGAACCTAGTTCGGCGGCAGCTTGAGGGGGCGTCCACCACGGTGGACTACACGAGCGAAAACATCCTTAACTTCACTCCTCTGTCAGACGGTTACTGCTATCTCCCGTTGATGGCTCAAACAGGCGGGCGTTGCGCCCTGATCACGACAGACAATCCGGCGTACTGGTGATGCCTACATTCTTCGATACACCAGTCCAGACACTGGTAATGCTGTTGAAGGACGCCATCCGATTTAGGGTTCTCCGGGATGGCTTGGTCACGCCGGGGGTGAAGTACGTCCGGGTGTGTCGGGTGTTCAACACCACCGGCCAGGGCGACATCGCGCAGGAGGCGCTGGGCGGTGAGTTCACGCCCTACGTCAACGTACTGCGGCAGGAGCTGGTCGACCAGCCAGGGTGGGTGGTCTACGCCGAGGACACCACGCCGCCGGCCAAGGTGCATGCCCAGTACCTGGCTATCCCTGGCGCTGGCACCTACACCCTCAACATCCTCACCGGCACGGGCAGCGAGGTGACCGAACCGGCCACCGTCGACGCGCTTGTCCGCTTGGACGGGATGCCAGCCGAGCGCGATGTGCTGGTGGTCGAGCGCAAGCTGGACGGGGAGTGGCGGGTGGCTGGCTCCGGCACCTCTGCTGCTGACGGGACGGTGACTGTGGATCTCGATGTGGTCGACGGCTCGCTGTACGCGCTGGGCCTGGACGATTTCGGCATTCCGTTCTCGCCTGGGCTCACTGTCGAAGTGGGGCGCCGCATCCGCCCCTCGGTGTTCACCGGGGTGCTGTACCAGATCACCGAGCCTGGTGCGCTGCCGGCAGCTGAGCCTACCTGGTGGCCCATCACCAGCGAGGGCTCGCGCGAGCTGGGCACGGCCCGCGCCGAGGCGGTGCGCTATTACCGACCATTGGCCCACGGGCCTGTCACTGCGGAGCCAAGCTGATGCTGACGGTAGAAGTGGGTGGAGGGTGGAGCGCTGCGCGCCGAGCCGACCGCCAGGGCGCCGGCTTGCCCTGGAATGCGCTGGCCAAGCGCGATGCCCTGCCGCGCCTGCCGTGGCGGCAGGGCCGGCGGCGTGACCATGCCGACATGGCCATGCCCTGGGATGCGGTGCCGCAGCTCGACGCGGCCACCGCTGCAGCCTGGGGCATCGCTGAGCAGATGAGCTGCCGGCAGAGCGCGCAGCTGTGGGGCCAGGTGCCGAACAAGGATATGGCGCTGGCCTCTGGCTGGGATCGCACCCTGCGTGCGCTCGATCTGCGCCTGGTGCTGATCTACAACCCGATGCCGGCGACCAAGGACGTGGCCAGCCGCATCAGGGCGCGGCGCTCGAATGAGTACGGCCCGCGCTTCGACGCTGCCCGTGCCATCGAGGCGAGCCTGTACGTGCCGGGCAGCGGCGCGCTGTCGTTCAACTTCGGCGGCCAGGCCTATGTGCCGAGCACCACGCCGCTGGTGTTCTTCGACTTCCGCTACGAGCCGGCCACGCCCGCGATTCAGCCGACCGACACGGGCGGCATCGGCGGGCGCTGGCAGGACGCGCGTCGGGTGAACCTGGCCATGCGTGTGCCGTGGGGCAAGGCACAGCGCCTGGACGGGCGGCTCACTGGCCTGCCCTATGTGGACTACCCCGGCCCGGTGAAGCCTTTGCCCGAGCCGCCACCCGATCCCGAGATTCTGGACACCTACATGATCGCCAACATCGTCAACGTGGTGGTGCTGCCGGCGCGCACGCCCATCGAGGCAAAGAACGTCCGGGTCGGCCTGGACAAAGACAGCTTCAGCTGGAAGTTCAGCTGCGAAATCTTCACCCGCGCCGCGCTCGATCTGGTCAGGCCGGATGAGGAGGGCGCCAAGGAGATTGAGGTCAGTATCAACGGCTGGGTATGGGTCATCCTGGTGGAGCGCTGGACGCGCAACCTCAAGTTCGCCAGCGAGGCCTACACCCTCAACGGTGCGACCCGTACCCAACTGCTGGCGGCGCCCTACGCGCCGCTACGCACGGGCCTGAATGGCGCGATGCTCACCGCCCGCCAGGCGGCAGACGCTGAGCTGCAGGACACCGGCTTTACCCTGGTGTGGGATGCCGAGAATGTGGGGCCGCCCGACTGGACGTTCCCGGCCGGCGCCTTCAGCTACCAGAGCCAGACGCCCATGCAGGTGATCGCGCGCATTGCCGAGACCGTGGGCGCCTTCGTGCGGCCGGCGCGGGACTCCGACACTCTGGAGGTGCGGCCGACCTATGAGGCGGCGCCGTGGGCCTGGGATGACCCGGACGCGCCTATCGAGCGCATTCTGCCGCCGATCATGATGAGCGCCCTGGATGGTGACTGGACGCCCCAGCCGGCGTGGAATGCCTGTTACACCTCTGGCACCTCGCACGGCTGCTCGATGCTGGTACGCCGCGCCGGCACTGCTGGCGACAATCCGACCCAGGACGTGCATGACGACTGGCTGACGGATCAGCCGGCCAACCGCCAGCGCGGTCTGCACGAGCTGTGCAAGGGCGGCAACGTCGAGATCGTGGGGCACAACCTGCCGCTGTTCCACACCAGCGACGACAAGGGCGTTGGCCTGGTGTTGCCGGGCATGCTCTGCAAGGTGCCGGAGGAGAGCGGCGCGTGGGTGGGACTGTGTCTGTCGGTCGAGATCTCGGCTACAGGCACGGGCGCCTCGAAGGTCAACCAACAGCTGAAACTGGAGCGGCACCACTCATGGCCACAGTGAACCCCTGGAAGAAGTTCATCGGCCTATTGCCCGGTGGGGTGCGGACGGTGGCCACGGTGAAGGCCATCAATACCACCGCCGGCATCAGTGAGGTGGAGCTGCGCAACGGCGCTCGCGCCACCGTGCGCGGCGTCGACGTGCCGGTGAACAGCAAGGCCTACATCGCAGACGGCGTGATCACCGGCCCGGCGCCGAGCCTGCCGCACTATGACGTGGATGTGTAAACCCAAGCGAGAGCCACCTTCCCTGGTGGCTGATGAATCCTAGACCAAGCCCGCTCTGAGCGGGCTTTTTTGTGCCCGGAGGCATGATGAGTAAAGAGCGGGATATCGACGTGCTGGCCCGTACCTTGTGGGGCGAGGCGCGAGGCGAGGGCCTGGCTGGCATGGTTGCGGTCGGGCACACCATCCGTAACCGGGTGGAGATGGACTTGGGCAATGACGGCAAGCCTGACTGGTGGGGCGAGGGCTACGAGGGTGTTTGCCGCAAGCCCTGGCAGTTCAGCTGCTGGAATGCCAGCGACCCGAACTCGGCCTACCTGCGTGGTGAAAAGCCAATCCCGGCTGCTCAATTCATGCAGGCGCGTGAGGCGGCAGTGATCGTGCTCGAAGGGCGGCGCCCCGATCCGACCGCAGGGGCTACCCACTATTACTCGACCAGCCTTGCGAAGGCGCCGGCTTGGACGAAGGGCGCGACGCGTACCTGCAAGATTGGGAGGCACATCTTCTTCAAGGACGTGCCCTGAATCTAAGCCCTGGCTTACATCAGGCGCCGGAGGGCGCCTGGCGCGATGAAATCGAAACCACAGCTTAGAGAGGTGCCTATGGCCCTGAGTGGAGTACTGACGGCCCAGGCCGTTGGTGGGTGGCGCATCGCGCTGCTATTGGCGCTGGCTGCAGCAGTTGCTGGCGTGACCTGGTGGGGCCTGGCTCCGCGCATTGAGCTGCAAGAGCAGCGCGCCGGCTCAGCGGAGCAGCGGCTGGCAGAGTCACAGGCCATGGTTGTGCTGCAGGCTGGCGTGCTGGCTGGCCAACAGCAGCTGCTGGGCGACCTGGCCGACATCGAGCGCCGCATGCAGCAGCTCGGGCAAACCGTTACCCGCAACGCATCAGACCAGGCTGCGGCCTTTGAGGAGTTGAAACGCAATGACCAAGCGATTGCGGCCTACCTGGCTGCCCCTGTGCCTGCTGCTCTCGGCCGGCTGTACCAGCGCCCCGAAACTACCGACCCAGCAGCCTACCGCGCCCCGGATGGAGTGCAGCCTGGTGCCGTGCCGCCTGCCGGCGCGGTCGGCGGTGGTGGTGAATGACGACTGGCGGCGGGCACTGGATGAGTCCGACGCGGCGCTGCTGAGCTGTGCGGGCCAAGTGCTGGCCTGCATCGAGCGGCAGGAAAAGCAGATCCCGATGAAGTGAAAGGAGCTACCGGCCATGGTGCGACAACACCCTGGCCGGTAGCCGAACCCGCAGACCGTACCTGCAAGCCCAGCCAAGGCTCCCGCCTCGTGCACGAAGCGAGCGCGAGCCTAGCACTGTTCATTCATACAGTAAAAGGTTTGCACATGACCCAGCCCGTTATCCCCTGGATGGGCGGCAAGCGCCGCCTGGCCGACCGCCTTATCCCGCTGTTCCCGCCCCATGAGTGCTACGTCGAGGTGTTTGCCGGTGGCGCGGCGCTCTTCTTCCTCCGACCGCAACCCGCTCCCGTCGAGGTGCTGAACGATATCAACGGCGACCTGGTGTCGCTGTACCGCGTGATCCAGAACCACGTCGAGGAGTTCGTGCGCCAGTTCAAGTGGGCGCTCTCCAGTCGGCAGCTGTTCGAGTGGCAGAAGATCACCCGCCCGGAAACCCTGACCGATATCCAGCGGGCCGCGCGGTTCTTCTACCTGCAGCACCACGCCTTCGGTGGAAAGGTCACTGGCCAGAACTTCGGTACTGCGACCACCGGGCCGGCGCCCAACATCATGCGCATTGAGGAGAACCTCTCGGCGGCCTGGCAGCGCCTGGCCGGCGTGTATGTGGAGAACCTGCCGTGGCTGGAGTGCGCCGAGCGCTACGACCGCCCTCACACCTTCCTCTATATGGACCCGCCCTACTGGCAGACCGAGGGCTATGGCGTGGACTTCCCCTTCGACCAGTACCTGGCCATGGCCGACTTCATGCGGCGCAGCAAGGGCCGGGTGATGGTCAGCATCAACGACCACCCTGATATCCGCGAGGCGTTTGCCGGCTTCCACATGGAGCGAATCGACATCCGCTACAGCAACACCAACCAGCGACAAGGCACGGCCGAGTTGACTGGGGAGCTGGTGATCATGAACTGGACGCCGGCCGCTCTCGGGGGCCTGTTCGATGGCCTCTGAAGTGCTTGCTATGCCGCGGCACCAGAGCGTTACTGGTCCCAACGAAACGGCGAAGGAGCCACCCTGATGAACCTGCTCGAGCACCTGCAACCTCTCCCGACTGAACTGCTCCAGGCCATGGCCAAGGGCGAGGTCGATGTCCAGGCGGTGGCCGCCCAGCTGATGGCTGGCCGGGGGCTGGATCGGGACGGCAAGTGGGTAGGCTTCGAGAGGGCCGCCAAGGAATGGGGGGCTACATAGTCTCCCGCTCAGCGGCCCCAGGCTTTTACCTGTGCTTGCGGTATTCGCGCATGATCATCTTCATCTGATCGAACTGCCCTTGCAGGAGCCACAACAGGTTCCTGATTGTGGAGATGGGCAGGGCGAACTGGTCTCGGTCAAGAATGTCCTGCGCGAGGACATCGATCACCGCGGCGTTGCGCTGCAGCGCGCAGAGCATGATGTCGTCGATGCTCTGCGGGTCGGTGGCTGGGTTTAGGATCAGTGCCGATTCGGGGCTGTCGGCGAGTAGGGTGGTGCGTTGGTCCGTGCTTTGGTCCATGTGCTTACTTCCGAGATACACGACTGCCAAAGCCCAGTACAGCGCCCGCGCAGGGCCTTGCGTTTAGGCGCGCGGCCGCCTCTTTCTCCGGCTCTCCAGCGCCTCCTCAATGAGCAGGGTCAACTCAGCATTGAGGCTGCGGCGATTCTTCTCTGCCTCCTGCTCGGCCGCTTGCCTCGTGGTCTCGCTCAGTCGCAATGGGTACGGTGTGATCCGCTTTTGCATAGCGTCCCCTCGGTGGCGGTCTTCTGTGGACTCAATATGATTCCACGGTTTTTGTGATGTCAAGTGGACTCATTGAGTCCAATGGACTCCACCCTACATACTGCGCGCCTACACGATTCGTGGATTGCACAATCCAACTGTGGAAGCGCCCATGTCTGACCGCCACTCCATCTCCCCGTACCCCCTCAGGATGCCAGCCGAGCTGCGCGCTGCTCTTGAGCAGGCCGCAGTGGCGGCGGGGCGGTCGCTGCATGCCGAGATCCTGGCAAAGCTGGAAGCGGCACTGCGCGCTGATCGCAATGCGGTGCCGGCTGAGTTGGTCGATTCCGTGTCGATGCAGGCCAGCCTCACCCTGGCCTTGGCCAGGGAGCTTGAAGGCAGCGAACTGGGTGCCGATCAGCGCCAGGCGCTGGATAGCCTGGTGAAGTTCTCGCGCCGGCTGCTTGATCGCCTCGGCGAATGACCTAGAAACGAAAAGGCCCGGAGCCTCCTGATTTCAGGGGCTCCGGGCCTTTTTTGTGCCTGGAAAATAAAGTTTAGATAATGTGCTCTATGGGCAACCCAGGCTGACGAAGCCGACTTTCGGTGTGGCGGTGGACATCGGTGGCTAACCTCGAGCGGGCGCTCGCGGGCGCCTCTGATCAAAAAGTGCGCAATTCTAGCGGCAGGTCGCCGGCTTGACCAGCCTGCTCGGATAACTGATCGGAGTGGCGTGCGATTTGCCGGCCGTAGTCCAGGGCCATGAAAAACGGCGCCGATGGGCGCCGTTCTTCGCAGGGGTGTCAGTTGCGTCCCGGTAGCATGCGGGTCAGGGTGTTGTCGCGGCTTATATAGTGGTGGAACAGCCCGGCGGCGGCATGCAGGCCGATCAGCCAGTAGCCGGCATCGGCCAGGCGCACGTGCCAGTGCTCCAGTTGTTCGCCGAAGTCATGGTTCGGGGCGATCAGTGCCGGCAGCTCCAGGCCGAAGAAAGGAATGGGTTTGCCAAAGGCGCTGAGGATCAGCCAGCCGAGCAGCGGGGTGCCGATCATCAGGGCGTACAGCGCCAGGTGCATCAGCTTGGCGGGGATGGCCTGCCAGGCGGGAATGGCCGGCACGATTTTCGGTGTGGGTGCGATCAGGCGTGCGATCAGGCGTACCCAGACCAGGGCGAAAATGCTTAGGCCCAGCATGAAATGGGTCTGCTTCATCAGTTCGCGCCCGTCGGTCCCCTTCGGGAACAGGCCGCGAAACTCCATGGTGAAGTAGACCACGGCAATCAATACCAGCATCAGCCAGTGCAGCCCGATGGACAGGCTGCCATAGCGGTGTTCGGTGTTTTTCCAGCTCATCACGCTTCCTCTCGTTCCGCATCTTCCGGCGGGCTTGAGTGCAGCTTAGTGGGTCTGGCTTAAGACAGTCTGAAGCGAGATCAATGTTTGCTCGCTTCGGCATGCGTTCGGAATGCACGGACCTGATTGCCGAGTGGCCAGGAGGAGGGCGAGTTGGAAGGGCTTGGCGCTGTCATCTGCCAGATTGGTTCGCCCCAAAACGCAAAAGGCCACTCGATTGAGTGGCCTTTTGCGGAATCTGGTTGCGGGAGCCGGATTTGAACCGACGACCTTCGGGTTATGAGCCCGACGAGCTACCAGACTGCTCCATCCCGCGCCGGCCATTCTACTCAGAGATTGGTGTGTGTCAATCGATTTCTGTTTTTTAATCAATTACATAAATCGTAGGCAAGAAAAAAGGCCACTCGATTGAGTGGCCTTCTTCTGAATCTGGTTGCGGGAGCCGGATTTGAACCGACGACCTTCGGGTTATGAGCCCGACGAGCTACCAGACTGCTCCATCCCGCGGCCGCCATTCTAGCGGCGAACGCGTTGCTGTCAACCATTGATTGAGAAAAAGCTGTTTTTTCTCAGATGCTTAGCGCGAGGCGGGTGGTAGACTTCGGCTTCCAGAGCAGGCTGTACGGGGCTTGGCGTGCGCAAGATCATCCACATCGACTGCGACTGTTTCTATGCCGCCATCGAGATGCGTGACGATCCGCGCCTGGCCGGCAAACCGCTGGCGGTAGGCGGAGCTGCCGACCGGCGCGGCGTGGTTGCCACCTGCAACTATGAAGCGCGGGCCTGGGGAGTGCGTTCGGCCATGCCCATGGGCCAGGCGCTGAAGTTGTGCCCGGACCTGCAGGTGGTGCGCCCGCGCATGGATGCCTACAAGGCGGTGTCGCGGGAAATCCACGCGATCTTCCGCGACTACACCGAGATCATCGAGCCGCTGTCGCTGGACGAAGCTTACCTGGACGTGTCCGCCAGCTCGCATTTCGACGGTAGCGCCACGCGCATCGCCCAGGACATTCGCCGGCGGGTGTCGCAGGAGCTGCACATCACCGTGTCCGCCGGGGTGGCGCCGAACAAGTTCCTGGCCAAGATCGCCAGTGACTGGCGCAAACCCAATGGCCTGTTCGTGATCACCCCCGATCAGGTCGAGGACTTCGTCGCCGCACTGCCGGTGAACAAACTGCACGGAGTGGGCAAGGTCACGGCGGACAAGCTGGGGCGCCTGGGCATCGACACCTGCCTGGACCTGCGCGACTGGAGCAAGCTGGCGCTGGTGCGCGAGTTCGGTAGTTTTGGCGAACGCCTGTGGCACCTGGCGCGGGGTATCGATGAGCGTGCGGTGCAGGTGGACAGTCGGCGCCAGTCGGTGAGCGTGGAGAACACCTTCGACAAGGATCTGCCGGACCTGGCCAGCTGCCTGGAGCATCTGCCCGAGCTGCTGAGCCAGCTCGATACGCGCATGGCGCGGCTGGATGCGAGCTATCGGCCGGACAAGCCGTTCGTCAAGATCAAGTTCCACGACTTCAGCCAGACCACCCTGGAGCAGGCCGGTGCGCGCCGTGACCTGGACAGCTATAAGCTGCTGATGAGCGCCGCTTTCGCGCGCGGCAACAAGCCGGTGCGCCTGCTCGGCGTGGGGGTGCGGCTGCTGGATTTGCGTGGGCGGCATGAGCAGCTGGAGCTGTTCGAGGGGTAGGGCATAAGCGGTTTGGGTCTTATCCCGGGCTGTGGCTCCCCTCTCCCACTTGTGGGAGAGGGGCC
>NZ_BATI01000015.1 GCF_000467105.1 Aquipseudomonas alcaligenes NBRC 14159 | reverse complement strand
AGAAGCGGACGCTGGCGGCCGTGCGTTGGGCGACATGCGTGATCCAGCTGTCGCTGGCATCTTGGTGCAGCCTGGTTTGTAGCGCCTGTTGACAGCCAACTGCCCCAGATTGGTTAATAGCAGCAGATGAAAGCGCTTCACCGACTTGCCTTAACGTTAGAGAAGAGATTGAAGGCAACCTCGGGCTTTCTTGCGGCCTCCCTCCGCATGCTCTAACCACTCCAATTTGAATGGATGGTTTCCGCATGCCTGCTCGTCAGACCTATCTTTGCCTGTTGATCCTTGGAACCGCGTTCTGGGGGATTTCGTTTGCCTTCACCAAGGTGGGGGTTGCAGACGGGTCACCGTTCGTCTTCCTCGGGTACAAGTTCGCACTCGCTGCGCTAGTTCTTTGCGTGATCTTCTTCAGGCGGCTGAAGCTGCTCAACAAGGAAACGCTACTGGCCGGGGTGGCTATAGGTTTGCCCCTTTGCCTAGGCAACATCTTCCAAACTGTCGGCCTTCAGCACACTAGCATCACCAATACGGCGTTCATCACCGGCTTGGACGTACTGCTCATTCCACTCTTCAAGTGGGCTCTCTTCCGGAAGCGCGTCGAACCGCGTATCTGGATCTGTTGCGCCGTCGCGTTGACAGGTCTCTACCTGATTGTTGCTAGGGCCGGCCTCACTCTCAATCCAGGTGACATCTGGATCATGTTCTGTGCCGTCTTTTTTGCCTCGTACGTACTCACGGTGGGCTTCTTCTCGCACAAATACGACTCGATGCTTACGGTGATCACGGCGCTGGCTACCTGCGCTATAGGGTGCCTTTTCGCTGCGCTTTTCGACGCCAGGGCCGACTGGGCACCTATGGATGCTGCCTTCTGGGAGGGGGTGCTGTTCTGTGCGTTGCTCGCGACAGCATTCATGTACGCCGTTCAGAGCGCTGCGCAGAAGTATCTCGAAGAGGAAAAGGTGGCCCTGACGTACTTGTTCGAACCTATCTTCGCGGCGCTCGCCGGGGCAGTGCTCCTAGGCGAAACATTGGATGGAAGGACTCTCACTGGCGCGGCACTTATCTTCTCAGCTCTGCTGATCGCCGAGATTGATGTACCCAAGATCCTATCCCGCTTGCTTCGAGCGCTGTTTGCTCCGAGGGCAAAGCGCCACTGAGTAGTTGGATGGGGTCTACGGAGGCTTTGATCGGTAGCTGCCAGAGGCCGTATTTGGCCGTTAGTAGCCCCTCGGCCAGAAGCAGGTGCCATGCCGGCAGATCGCCTGTCCCATGAAACCTCGATACCGCTCGTGCTGTCTGCACAGAGCCTGTATAGAGGGCGTGACACGCATTTTGGGAGCGAGGCGATGCAACGATCACTACTCTGCCTGGGCTGCGGCCTGCTGGTGCTGGCCGGCTGCAGCAAGGACCAGGACGGCCCCTACCAGGCGCCGGGGGGCAACTACGACCTGACGCACTGGAAGCTGACCCTGCCGGACGACGATGCCAGCGAGGTATCCAGTGCCAGGCTGCGCGCCGGCTATGCCTCGCGCTATTTCCACCTGGCCGACAACGGCGCCATGGTCTTCATGGCCCCGGCCGGCGCAGGGAGCACCGAGAACTCCGACTACCCGCGCGCCGAGCTACGTGAGCTGCTCGACCCCGATGACGACAACCGCAACTGGTCCGGCACCGGCTTCCACCAGCTGCAGGCCAGCGCCCGCGTACTGCGTGCGCCGAGCACGCAGAAGATCATTGTCGGGCAGATCCACGGCTTCGACGCCCGCCCGCTGATCAAACTGCAGTGGCAGAAGGGTCGGCTCAAGGCGCTGATCAAGCGCCACCCGCAGGGCCGCAACGAGGACATCACTCATGTCTTCGCCACGCTGGTGGGCAATGATCTGTTCTCCTACCGCATCGAGGTGCGCGATGGCGTGCTGGCGGTGGAGGTGAACGGTGAGCGCATCGAACACGACTTCTTCCGCGAAGACCCGGCCTGGCGCGATGTCGGCTTCTACTTCAAGGCCGGCGCCTATGTGCAGGACGACGAGGAGGATGGCGCCGACGATGTCGGCGAGGTGCAATTCACCCAGCTGAAGGTGCACCACGAGTGAAACGACGAGGTGCAGTCGGATCCGCCGAGCGTGCGCCGCGAGGGGGCCGCGGCTATCCTATGCGCCCGTTTCACCCGCCCAGGATCACCTCATGAAAGCCCAGCTCCTTGAACTCATCACCTTGATCAGCTCCGGCTGCATGACCGACGAGGAGATCGCCCGCATCGCCGCCGAGGCGGCCCAGGCCTACGCCGACCCGGCGGCCTTTCTCGCCGCCAACCCGGACATCAACTACGACGACGATTTCCCCATTCCGCTGGGCGAGTGGGTGGTGATCGGCAGCCTGCCGGATACCGTGCTGTTCCAGGCCGACGACTACGAGGGCCTGCTGGCGCAGATCATCGATTCCTTCGGCCCGAGCGTGAGCTTCAACATCAAGCCCAAGCAGCTGGCCAAGGTCGAGCCACTCAAGGCGCTCAACCGCATCCAGGTACAGCTCTCTGCGCTGTACAAGGAGAAAGGTGGCTACGTGCTGGTGGATCTCAGCGAGCCGCTGGACGATGAGCTGCAGTGCGTGCTCGTCTACACCAGCGACCTGCCGCGTGTGCTCGAACTGGCCGTGGAAATCGGCATCTATGCGGCGCCGGCCTACGAGGCGTTGAAGGCCGAGCTGGAAGGCTGATTCCAACCTCATTCATCGCCCACGGAGGGGCTGCCATGACCCGTATCATCTTCGCCACCCTGTTTGCCGCCGCACTGCTGAACGGTACGGCCCAGGCTGCCGCGCCAACCGCTGAGCAGATCGTGCAGTGGTTACCCGAGGACCAGGTCACCGAGGTGGAGGAGATACACCCGCTGACGCTGAAGGGCGGCGAGCAGGCTTACCTCGCCTCGGTCAACTTTCCCGACGCCGGCCGTAACTTCTGGGCCGGCTATGTGCTGGCACGTCCGGCCCTGAAAGAAGCGCGTGTTCTGGAGGAGTTTGGCGGCCAGTACAACGGCGTCACCCCTGGTGGAGGCCCGCTGGCGCTGATTGGCTCGGCAGGTTCAGGTCAGGGCACCTCGGAGGCTACATACTCGGTGGTGGTCTTCGAGGGTTGGGCGGCGAAGAGGCTTTACAGCATCTCCGAGTCGGATAACTCCGGCAATTGTGGTTATGACGGCCGGCCTTGCGAGGGAAGCCAGGTGTTCCTCCACTTCGTCCCTGTCATCGGTAGCGGTGCGCCGTATCTGAGTGTCACCGAGGTCCGCTATAGCTCGACAGGCGATGAAGATCCTGCGCCTAAGGTCACGACCCGCAGCGAGCTGGTGCGTCTGCTCGAGTCGGATTAGCGCCGGCCTTGGCGCAGCGGCTCCAGCAGAGCGTTGAGGCCGTTGTGATCGATCTCGTGCATCAGCGCCAGCAGGTGGCCCAGTTCGCCCTTGGGGAAGCCCTGGCGGGCGAACCAGGCGAGGTAGTGGCCGGGCAGGTCGGCGAGCAGGCGGCCCTGGTACTTGCCGAAGGGCATGCTGCGGGTCACCAGCAGCAGGAGGTCATCGGGGTTCATGGTGGCGTCAGGCGGTGAACGGCCGCACAGCATAACCTGCCGCGCGGCTAGCCGGGGCCGCAGCTGGCGCGTTAGGCTGCCGGCTGATCGGCAAGGAGCGAGTGCCTTGGATTTCAAGCAGAAGATTTCCCTGCGCCGTGCCCGTGACAGCGGCGCGGTGCCCGAGCCCGGCGCTGACGCCTGGCTGTTCGAGCTGGGCGAGCGACTGGAGAGCGACCGTGGGCGCATCCTCAACTCGGCGGCCGTGCGCCGCCTGCAGCAGAAGACCCAGGTGTTCCCGCTGGAGCGCAATGCCGCGGTGCGCAGCCGTCTGACCCATTCGCTGGAGGTGCAGCAGGTCGGCCGGCATATCGTCCGTACCCTGTTCCAGCGGCTGGGTTCGCGCGCCAACGACTACGGGCTGGACGGCCTGGAGCGGGTGCTGGAAACGCTGGTGGAGATGGCCTGCCTGAGCCATGACATCGGCAATCCGCCGTTCGGCCACTTTGGTGAGTTCGCCATCGGCGACTGGTGCGCGCGGCACCTGCAGCGGCTGTTCGACCACGCCGTGCCGCAGGCCGATGCCGAGCTGCGCGAGCGCATGCTGCGTGACCTCAACAGCTTCGAGGGTAACGCCCAGGCCATTCGCCTGGTGCATCGCCTGCACGACATGAACCTGACCTACAGCCAGGCCGCCTGCATGCTCAAGTACGTGCGTGCGGCGCATCAGGTGAAGCCGCCGAAAGGCAGTGCCGGTGCCTACCTGCGCAAGAAGCCCGGTTTCTACCTGAGCGAGGCGGGCTTCGTCACCCAGCTGTGGCAGACGCTGGGCATGGCGCCGCAGACGCGCTACCCGCTGGTCTACGTGATGGAGGCGGCGGACGACATTTCCTACTGCCTGGCCGACCTGGAGGATGCGGTGGTCAAGGGCATCCTCGACCTGCCGCGCCTGTGCTCCCTGCTGCGCGAGACCTTCGCCCGCTTCAAGCCGCTGGATACGGCTATTGATGCGCGCGGGCGCAGCTTCGCCGAACTGCTCGACGATGCCTGGCAGCGCTCCTGTGATGAGCCGGTGGACAAGGTCGGGCAGTTCTTTATCCGCCTGCGCGTCAACCTGATCCACCCGCTGGTGCAGCACGCCGCCGGGCAATTCATCGAACAGCTCGACGCGGTGTATGCCGGTACCCTCGACCGCGCCCTGCTGGAAGACGACAGCCCGGCCTGCGCGGTGGTGCAGACCTTCAAGACCGTGGGCGCCGAGCAGGTGTTCTGCCACCGCGAAGTGGAAACCCTGCAGCTGCGCGGTCTGCGCATTCTGCAGGGGCTGCTGGAGGGCTATGGCGCATTGCTGGGCCTGACCGGCGCCGACTTCCAGGCGCTGCTCGAAGGCCAGGGCCGCGCCGACCAGCGCATGCTGCTGCGCCGCTTGCCCACGCACCTGCTCAGCGCCTATCGCCAGGCGCTGAGCGAGCACGCCGGTGCCGATGCGCCGGCCTGGGAGTTCTACTATCGCACGCGCCTGCTGCTGGACTTCGTCAGCAGCCTGACCGATCAGTTGGCGGAAGACGAGTACCGGGTACTCAGCGCTCAGTAAGCGCGGGCAAGAAAAAGCCGGGCCTCCTTACGGGAGCCCGGCTTTTTCGTTACAGCTTACCGATCAGCTGTGGCGGATCAGGTGGTCGAAGGCGCTCAGCGAGGCCTTGGAGCCTTCGCCTACGGCGATGACGATCTGCTTGTACGGCACGGTGGTCACGTCACCGGCGGCGAACACGCCGGGGATGTTGGTAGCGCCCTTGGCGTCGACGATGATTTCGCCGAAGCGGTTGAGCTCCACGGTGCCTTTCAGCCAGTCGCTGTTGGGCAGCAGGCCGATCTGTACGAAGATGCCTTCCAGCTCGACGGTGTGCAGGGCGTCGGTGGTGCGGTCCTTGTAGGTCAGGCCGGTGACTTTCTGGCCGTCGCCGATCACTTCGGTGGTCAGCGCGCTCTTGATCACGGTGACGTTCGGCAGGCTGTTCAGCTTGGTCTGCAGCACGGCATCGGCACGCAGGGTGTCGGCGAACTCCAGCAGGGTGACGTGGGCGACGATACCGGCCAGGTCAATCGCAGCCTCGACGCCGGAGTTGCCGCCGCCGATCACCGCCACGCGCTTGCCCTTGAACAGCGGGCCGTCGCAGTGCGGGCAGAAGCATACGCCCTTGGCCTTGTATTCCTGCTCGCCGGGTACGCCCATTTCACGCCAGCGGGCACCGGTGGAGAGGATCACGGTCTTGGCTTTGAGCGAGGCACCGTTGTCGAATTTCACTTCGTGCAGGCCACCTTCGGCACTGGCCGGGACCAGGGCGGAGGCGCGCTGCAGGTTCATGATGTCGACGTCGTACTGACGCACGTGCTCTTCCAGGGCGCGGGCCAGTTTCGGGCCTTCGGTCTCCTGCACCGAGATGAAGTTCTCGATGGCCATGGTGTCCAGCACCTGGCCGCCGAAGCGCTCGGCCGCCACGCCGGTACGGATGCCCTTGCGCGCGGCGTAGATGGCTGCTGCGGCGCCAGCCGGGCCACCGCCCACGACCAGCACATCAAAGGCGTCCTTGGCGTTCATCTTCTCGGCGTCGCGGTTGCCGGCCTGGGTGTCGATCTTGGCGAGGATTTCCTTCACCTCCATGCGACCCGAGGCGAACACTTCACCGTTCAGGTAGATGCTCGGCACGGCCATGATCTGGCGGCGCTCGACTTCTTCCTGGAACAGCGCACCGTCGATGGAGACGTTGCGGATGTTGGGGTTGAGCACGGCCATCAGGTTCAGCGCCTGGACCACGTCCGGGCAGTTCTGGCAGCTCAGCGAGAAGTAGGTTTCGAATTCGAAACGACCTTCGATGCTCTTGATCTGCTCGATGGTTTCCGCGTCCAGCTTGGACGGGTGGCCGCCGACCTGCAACAGGGCCAGTACCAGCGAGGTGAATTCGTGGCCCATGGGGATGCCGGCGAAGGTAACGCCGATATCCGCACCCGGGCGGTTGAGCGAGAACGACGGACGACGTGCGTCGTTGCCATCGGTCTTGAGGGTAATCTTGTCGGTCAGACCGACGATGTCGTTGAGCAGTCCGAGCAGCTCCTGAGACTTCTCGCCGTCATCGAGGCTGGCGACGATCTCGAACGGCTGGGTGACCTTCTCGAGGTAGGCCTTCAACTGGGTTTGCAGATTGGCGTCCAACATGACGGGATTCCTCTGGCGAATAGCAAATTTCGGACAAACAAACGCCCGGACGGATCGCGCCCGGGCGTTCGGGCACCTTAGGAAGTCCTGTGGGACTTCTTGAGGCGGAAAATGGGATGGAGCGCGTCGCGAGCGACGGCAGTGCAAGGCGAACTGAGGCGAGGGCCGCTCGGAGTCGCGGGCGACTTTACGAGCTGTAAATGAGCAGCCCGAGCCTCAGTTCAACGCAGCAATGCCTAGCGCAGCAGCGCTACGCCCATTTTTAGATCTTGCCGACCAGGTCCAGGGAAGGAGCCAGGGTCTTCTCGCCTTCTTTCCACTTGGCCGGGCAAACCTGACCCGGGTTAGCGGCGGTGTATTGGGCGGCTTTCAGCTTGCGCAGGGTCTCGGAGACGTCGCGAGCGATTTCGTTGGAGTGGATTTCCAGGGTCTTGATCACGCCTTCCGGGTTGATCACGAAGGTGCCACGCAGGGCCAGGCCTTCTTCCTCGATGTGCACGCCGAAAGCGCGGGTCAGCTGGTGGGTCGGGTCACCGATCAGCGGGAACTGGGCCTTGCCCACGGCAGGGGAGGTTTCGTGCCATACCTTGTGGGAGAAGTGGGTGTCGGTGGTGACGATGTACACCTCGGCACCGGCCTTCTGGAACTCGGCGTAGTTGTTGGCGGCGTCTTCGATTTCGGTCGGGCAGTTGAAGGTGAAGGCAGCCGGCATGAAGATCAGCACGGACCATTTGCCTTTCAGGCTCTGCTCGGTGACCTGGATGAACTCGCCATTGTGGAAGGCGTTGGCGCTGAAGGGTTGAACCTGGGTGTTGATCAGGGACATGAGAGAACTCCTGTTGGGGTTTGGAAACTTGATGCTGCGCATACTAACCGCAGCGCCTGTAATCGCTAAATTGAATGAAGGCATGAAGACGATTGCTTTGGTCTATCTGCATCCATTCAAAAATAGACAGACATCTATGGCCGGTCAGCCGGCGATCTGCAGCTGCGGGTGGCGCTGACGATACTGCTCGAAGATGAACTGGCGAATACGCTCGCCGTGTTCCTGGTGCTGCAGTTTCAGCTGGTAGGCCGCGCGCGTGCCGCTCACCCGACGAATCAGACGGCCGTGCAGCGGCATGCTATCGGCTCCCGGCAGCGACAGCCAGAGGTCGAAGTACTCCGGTGGCGAGCGCCCGTCGGTGCTGCCCAGAACCACGCTGGCGGGCGCCAGTTCCAGGACGCGCAGGGCATTGACGCGGCCCTGGCGGTTGCGCAGCGCCAGCGGCTCGTCGAGCTCCAGGCGCCAGGGGCGACGCACCGCGCCTTCCTCGAAGATGTTCGGCGCGCCCATCTCCAGCTGCAGGCCGTGCAGTTCATCCTCCACCAGTTGCAGGGGGAAGCTGACGTGGCAGCGATCCAGCTTTGCCTCGAGGCTGAGGTTGGCGTGCAGGCCGAGGCGTGTGAGCAGCGCGTTGGCCAGCGGGCCACCGTCCACCTTGAACGCCGGGATCGACAGGGGTTTGCCGATCAGCTGGCTGCTGAACACTTCGCGGATGAAGTCCAGCTCTTCGCTGGACAGTGCGGGATCTGACATGGCGCCCTCCATCGGGGCAGTTGGCACATGATCGACTGCAAGAAATGCGCCTTTCCCTGGCGTGGGCGATCACTTGCCTGGGACGACTATACCGGCCTCGAGTTCCCCTGCCTGCGACATGCGGCATAATGCGCAGCATTTTCAACGTGCTGTGGAGTCGTTCATGAAAGTCGCCATTCTCTCCGGTTCGGTCTACGGGGCCGCCGAAGACGTCGCTCGGGTCGCCCAGCAGGTGCTGCAGGACGGCGGATTCGAGGCCTGGCACAAGCCAGGTGTGGCGCTCGACGAGCTGCTGGCCTTCGCTCCCGAGGCACTCCTGGTGGTGACCTCCACCACCGGCATGGGCGAGCTGCCCGGCAATATCCAGAATCTCTATTACGCCCTGCGTGACCGCTTCCCGGCCTGGAGCGGCGTGCCTGGCGCGGTGATCGCCCTGGGCGATTCCAGCTACGACGTGTTCTGTGGCGGTGGCGAGCAGATGCGCGAGCTGTTGCTGGAACTGGGCGTGCGCGAGGTGCTGCCGATGCTGCGTCTGGACGCCAGCGAGAGCGTGACGCCGGACGAGGATGCCAAGCCCTGGCTGGCCGAGCTGGCCCAGGCGCTCAAGGCCTGATGGTTCCGCGCGCTGCCGAGCTGGTCCGCGAGCTGCAGCTGGTCGCTCATCCCGAGGGCGGCTACTACCGCCGCCTGTTCACTTCGGCGCAGCAGGCTGCGGGTGGCCGCTCCGCCTGCAGCAGCATCCTGTTCCTCCTGCCCGCCGGCGCGGCGAGCCGCTGGCACCGGGTCGACGCCGACGAGCTGTGGTTCTTCCACGAAGGGGCACCGCTGGAGCTGCTGGTAAGTGATGGCCCCAAGGTGCTGCGCGCAGAGCGTCTGGGGCCGGTCGCCCCCGCGCAACTGCCGCAGCGCGTGGTCCCTGCGGCGGCCTGGCAGGCGGCGCGCAGCCTGGGTGATTTCACCCTGGTGAGCTGCAGCGTGGCGCCGGAGTTCCGCTTCGAAGGCTTTCGCCTGCTCGCCGATGACCCGCTGGCCCAGGCCGAGTGGCCATGGCTGATCGAGCAACATCCCGAGCTGTTGTGACCCGCAAGGCCAGTACGCTGGCCGGCAAGGCAACTGGAGCGGCCCACCGCCCTGGCTAGACTCCTCGGCACAACAACAGTGCCGAGGTGATCGCCGTGAATGCTCCGCTCAACCTGCCCAATCTGAAGAATCAGGTTTCCGCCGCCGAATGGCAGACCCGCGTCGACCTGGCCGCCTGCTACCGGCTGATCGCCCTGTACGGCTGGGACGACCTGATCTTCACCCACATCTCGGCCAAGGTGCCCGGCACCGAGGACTTCCTGATCAACCCCTACGGGCTGATGTTCCACGAGATCACCGCGTCCAGCCTGGTCAAGGTCGACCTGGCCGGCAAGAAGCTGATGGACGGCCCGTTCGACATCAACCCGGCCGGCTACACCATCCACAGCGCCGTGCACGAGGTGCGCCACGACGTCGGCTGCGTGCTGCACATCCACACCCCGGCCGGCATCGCCGTGTCGGCGCAGAAGCAGGGCCTGCTGCCGCTGTCGCAGCAGTCGCTGTTCGTTCTCGCCAGCCTGGCCTACCACGGCTATGAGGGCGTGGCCCTGAACCACGACGAGAAGGCCCGCCTGCAGGCCGACCTGGGCGACAAGAACTTCATGATCCTGCCCAACCACGGCCTGCTCACCGCCTTCGGCAGTATTGCCGACGCCTTCCTCGGCATGTTCACTCTGCAGCGCGCCTGCGAGGTTCAGGTGATGGCGCAGAGCGGCGGCGCGGAGCTGATCCATATCCCGCAGCAGATTCTCGATGGCGCGCGGGCGATGATCGCCGGAGTGATGAAGAGCCCGCAGGGCATGGGTGGCGCACTGCCCTGGCCGGCGCTGCTGCGCAAGCTGGATGCGCAGATGCCGGGCTACGACCAGTGACGGCGCTGCCGGGCATTGCCCTCGCCGAATGGCGGGCGCAGGGGCGTGGTTTCAGCTTCAATGGCCAGGCGATCCGCTACTGGACGGCGGGGCAGGGCGAGCCGCTGTTGCTGATCCACGGCTTCCCCACGGCCAGCTGGGACTGGCACTACCTGTGGCAGCCGCTGGCACAGCGCTACCGGGTGATCGCCTGTGACATGCTCGGCTTCGGCTACTCGGCCAAGCCGCGTGGCCATGCCTACAGCCTGCTGGAGCAGGCCGACCTGCAGCAGGCGCTGCTGAGCCACCTGGGGATCGACGAAACGCTGCACGTGCTGGCCCACGACTACGGCGACAGCGTGGCTCAGGAGCTGATCGCCCGGCATCAGGAGGGCCGCCTGCAACTGGCCAGCTGCGTGTTCCTCAACGGCGGTCTGTTTCCCGAAACCCATTACCCGGTGCTGACCCAGAAGCTGTTGCTCGGCCCGCTGGGTCCGTTGCTCGGACGGCTGTTCTCGCGCGCCACCCTGGCGAAGAACTTCGCCAAGGTGTTCGGCCCCCGCACGCAGCCCAGCGAGAGCGAGCTGGACGGATTCTGGGAGCTGATCGCGCATAACGACGGGCCCGCGGTGATGCACCGGCTGATCCGCTACATCCTTGATCGCCGCGTCAACCGCGAGCGCTGGGTGGCGGCCATGCAGGAGACAGCCGTGCCGCTGCGGGTCATCGATGGCGCCGTCGATCCCATCTCCGGGGCGCACATGGTCGAGCGCTATCGTGAGCTGATCGAGAGCGCCGACACGGTTTTGCTGCCGGCCATAGGCCACTATCCGCAGACCGAGGCACCCGCAGAGGTGCTGGCCTACTATCTGCAATTCCGTGAACGCTGGGAGGCGAAGGCATGCAAAGACGCACTCTGTTGAAAGGGGCTGCCGTAGGTGGCGTTGCGGTTCTGGGGGCCGGCTTCTGGGCGCTGCCCACCGGCACAGCGCCGGCCGCGCGCAGCCTGGAGGGGGCGCGCAGCGTGCTGGCCGGCTTCCAGGGCAAGGCCCTGGTGAGTCTCCAGGGCTGGACCCCGACGGAAGTGTTCAACCATTGCGCACAGAGCATCGAGTACTCCATGGATGGCTACCCGCAGCTGAAGCCGGCCTGGTTCCGGAATAGCGTCGGGCCGGTCGCCTTCGCCGTGTTCAGTGCCCGCGGCGCCATGCGCCACCCGCTGACCGAGGCCATTCCCGGCGCCGCGCCGCTGGCCGAGCCGGCCAGCCAGGAGGCCGCCCTGCAGCGCCTGCAGGCCGCCTTCGCGCGTTTCGCCGCGCACACCGGCGAGCTCAAACCGCACTTCGCCTATGGCGCCCTCAGCCATGAGGAATACGCCGCGGCCCATGTGCTGCACCTGTACAACCACCTGAGCCTGATCCGCCCCGCCTGATCGGTTGCCGCCCGCGTGGCGGCCATCCCCCGGCCTTATCGGGCGATATTCAGTGTGCTCGCGGTTCCTTGCCCGGGCCGCGGTGCTGCGGGACACTCCGGGCTTTCGCCGACTGCCCAGAGGAGCCTTTTATGAGCGACGCCATCCGTTTCGAAGACCAGGTCGTGATTGTCACCGGTGCCGGTGGCGGCCTGGGTCGTGCCCACGCGCTGCTGTTCGCCAAGCATGGCGCCAAGGTGGTGGTCAACGACCTGGGTGGCAGCACCCACGGCGAGGGCGCCAATGCCTCGGCGGCGGACAAGGTGGTTGCCGAGATCAGGGCCGCCGGCGGCCAGGCCGTGGCCAACCATGACTCGGTGACCGACGGCGGCAAGATCGTGCAGTGCGCGCTGGACAGCTTCGGCCGCATCGATGTGGTGGTGAACAACGCCGGCATCCTGCGCGACAAGTCCTTCCACAAGATGGAAGACACCGACTGGGATCTGGTTTACAAGGTCCATGTCGAGGGCGCCTACAAGGTCACCCGCGCCGCCTGGGAGCACCTGCGCGATCAGCAGTACGGCCGCGTCATCTTCACCGCCTCCACCTCCGGCATCTACGGCAACTTCGGCCAGTCCAACTACGGCATGGCCAAGCTCGGCCTGTACGGCCTGACCCGCACCCTGGCCATCGAGGGGCGCAAGAACAACGTGCTGGTCAACGCCATCGCGCCCACCGGCGGCACCCGCATGACCGAGGGCCTGATTCCGCCGCAGGTGTTCGAGCAGCTCAAGCCGGAACTGGTCAGCCCACTGGTGGTGTACCTGGGCAGCGACCAGTGCAAGGACACCGGCGGCCTCTACGAAGTGGGGGGCGGCTGGGTCGGCAAGGTGCGCTGGGAGCGCAGCCTGGGTGCCGGCTTCGATCCCAAGGCTGGCTTCAGCCCGGAAGACGTGGCGGCCAGCTGGCAGCAGATCGGTGATTTCGCCGGCGCCGTGCATCCGGACGACAACGTCACCGCGCTGCGCGAGATGATGGCCAACCTGCAGAAGCACGCGGGCTGATTCGCGCGTTCGGACAGCTGCAAAAAAGGCCGGCATCACTGCCGGCCTTTTCATTTTCAGGATGCACATGGCGCCGCCGCGCAGGCCGGATTGCCCCGGGGTGGCCTGCGCCAGCGCATCAGCGCGCTTGCAGCTTGAAGTTATCGTCCGAAGGTTCCTTGGTGTAGGCGCCCTGGTCGTGCACCAGCTTCTGGGTTCCGTTCATCAGCGAGCTGATGCGGCTGTCCGCGGTTCTGGCGGAGGCAGCCTGGTTGCTGGTGCCGGTGATCAGCGGCGGATTGAAGCTGAACGACCACAGGTAATGCCAGACGGCCGAGTTGTGCTTCTCGGTGATCTGCGTGCTGTTGAAGTACCAGGGCTTGAGCTCGGTGAACGCGGTCATCTTCATCAGGCCGCTGTTGGCATCGCCGACAAAAACGGTGCTGGTCACGGCCGAGCTGCGGTAGGCCTCGAAGATCACGCCCTTGCCCTTCAGTTCGCTGACGTAGTTGCGGCAGACGGCACCGGTCCACTGGTTACCCAGCCAGCTCTTGGCGTTGTTGGAATAGAAGGGGTCGAGCAGCGCCACGCGCTTGGGCAGCAGCTTGCTGCTCAGGGTGCCGGCGGTGACGGCGTCGCTGATCTTCTTGGTCAGCACGATGGCCATCTGGTTGCCCAGCGAATGGCCGAGGATGCGGATGTTGCTGCCGCTGTAGCCGGCCATGTTGTCCTTGTAGCTGTTGAACAGCAGGTCGCCGGCGGATTGCCCCGGGCCGCTGCTATAGGCGCCGCTGGCGTTGCGCCAGCGCATGGCGCGCGGGCCGCTGGCGCTCCAGATCTTGGCTTCGGCGTCCGTCACTTCGCCCTCGTCGGCGAACTGGTTCCAATACAGCACGCCGACGTTGTAGCCGGCGCTGAGCCAGGCCGAGGCCAGGTCCAGGCTCGGGCCGCCGGCACCTTCGCGGTTGAAGGTCTCGCGGTCCTTGCGTGCGGTGGAACCGTTCTGCCAGCCGTGGATGTAGATCACCGTGGGTTTGCTGGCGCCGTAGTAGGCGTTGCTCTGGCCGGGCACGGCTTTCTGCCAGGTATCACCCTGGCCGAACCAGTACAGGCCGTAGTCGAGGTTGTTGAAGGTGGAGTCGGGGAAGACGCCGGGAGCGGCGTGGACGAGCGAGGAAAGGCACAGCAGGCAAAGCAGGAAAAGCTTGCGCATGGTGAGCGACCCTTGAGTTTTTATTGTGTTGGGGCGCGCTCAGTTATGGCGGGAGTCAGTGGCGCTGTCAATGCAGCGCCGGGGTGCGTCCATGCCGACCCAGCTGGTCGATGCGCTGGGTCAGTTGCACGCGTTCGCGCTCGTCCTCGCACAGCAGCAACGCCCGCTCCAGGTCGAAGCGCTCGGCCTGGGGGCAGTCCAACTCGCGGTAGATGGCGGCGCGCAGCTGGTGATCGGCACTGCTCGGCGGTGCCAGCAGGAGGATGCGTTCGGCATCCTTGAGCGCGGCGACCGGATCGCCGGCGGCGCCATGCAGGTGGCACAGGTTGCGCGATAGGCGCAGCAGCAGGGCGCGGCCGTCACAGGCCTGCAAATGCCGGGCGCTGAGTTCCGCGCCGGGGCCGGCGACGCGGGCGAGCAGTTCGCGGCAGTCGCGGGTGTACAGGCGGCGGCCGTTGCAAGGGTCGAGCAGGTGGTCGGCGCCGGGCACGCGCAGCAGCAGGTGGCCGGGGAAGTTGACGGCCTGCAGCGGGATATCCAGGCGCTGGGCCAGTTCCAGGGCGATCAGCGCCAGCGACAGCGGCTGCCCGCGGCGACGCCGCAACACCTGATGCAGCAACGCCGCCCGTGGCCGCAGGGGCAGGTCGTCGTCTTCATGGAAGTCCAGCTCACCCAGGCGCCGCAGCAGCGGCTGCGCCAGCTCCGGTGCGGCCAGGTTGGGCAGGCCGGCGGAGGCCTGCTGGCGCAGGTTGGCGAACTCGCGCATGACCTGCGCCGGCTGCAGGGTCGGTTCATGCTCGGCAGCAATCCACAAGGCCGCTTCAAGCAGCGCGGGCGGGTCTGCTTCCAGGCAGTTCAGCCAGGCGGGGCGAGCAGTCATGCGGTTCTCCCGTGACGAGACGCGTCAGCAGACTATTAACCGCCGGGTGCCGACTCGTCCAGTCGTTCCGCCGCTGGCCTCAGGCGTAGACGCGCTGGCCGCGGTACATGCGCACCGAGTGGCCGCGCGCGGCGTCGTCCTGCGCCGGGGCCGGCGCCGGGGCGGTGTGCTCCGGCAGTTCGTGGCCACGGTACTGGCGGCTCGCCTGGGCCGCGGCAGGTTGCGCGGCGGCCTGCTGGAAGTCGCTCAGCTCGGCCAGGCGGATACCCAGGTTGCGGGTGTCCTGGTCGCTGGAGCGCAGGCAGGCCAGCAGCATGGCCTCCACGGCGTCGGGTTGGCTCAGGCGGATGTCTACGGACAATTCCTCACGCAGACGGCGGCGCAGCGACTGCATGCAATCCAGAACGGCTTTGTTCAGTTCCATGTCGGCTCCCTCGTGTCGGTTGCTCGGCCCGGCGGCTCCACGCTCAGGCAGTAGCAAGGTGCGTACCAGTACGCGCAGGCCGCGAACTGTGCGGCGCTTCACAGGTCCATGGGGTTCCGGTTGCCCATGCCTGGTGCAGGGTTGCACCGGTCTGGCGCCGCTGAAGCCGGGGCGGTTAACCGGGTATACTCGCCGCCATCCGTAACACCTTTCCGCATTTTTGAAGGTTTCTATGCGCAACGACGCCCATGACGAGCTGGAGCATGTCCCCAGCCTGACCACCGACCCGCGCGACCGCGACGATTTCCAGGCCGGTCACGCCCCCAGCCACAGCCACGCGCCGCAACGCAGCGCGCCGACCTATCCGCAGGTGGAGCGCCGCCGCGGCTATGGCACCGGCCCGCTGTGGGCGCTTATCGGCGCCCTGGTCATCGCCCTGGGCGGCCTGAGCTGGTGGAGCTACCAGCAGGTTCTGCACATGCAGGAGTCGATCGTGGCGACCCAGGATGCCTTCGCCCGCATCAGCGAAGAGGCCGCCGGTCGTATCCAGGACATCTCCGGCAAGGTGGTGGCCACCGAGTCGAGCGTGACCAGTGACAGTGAGGCGCTCAAGCTGCGCATCAAGCAGCTGGAAACCAGGCTGGCCGAGGTGACCAAGCAGCAGCAGAACCTCAACGGTCAGCAGAGTGGCCAGGGCAAGCGCCTCGAACAGCTGGCCGCCGACCTCAAGGCCCAGCAGGGCGTGACGGCGCAGTTCGATGGCAAGCTGGACAAGCTGGCGGCCGAGCAGAAGACCGGCCTGGCCGGTGTCGGCAAGCTGCAGGAGCAGCTCAAGGGCCAGGCCGGCGATATCGAGGCGCTGAAGAAGAAGGGCGACCCGAGCCAGGCCGTGCGCAACCTGGAACAGGACCTGCTGGTGCTGCGCAGCGAGCTGGAGAACCGCCCGGCACCGCAGAACAACACCGCCGAGTTCGATGCCTTCCGCGCCCAGGTCACCCGCAACATCAATGCGCTGACCGCGCAGGTGCAGAATCTGCAGCAGCAGCTCAACGCCCGCTGATTGCCCGGCTGTACGGAAAGCCCCGCTTTGGCGTAATGCTGTTCACTCAGTGAGTGCTCGATTAGCTCCCCTCTCCCATTTATGGGAGAGGGGCGGGGGAGAGGGCCGGAGGTGCTGCGAAAC
>NZ_BATI01000016.1 GCF_000467105.1 Aquipseudomonas alcaligenes NBRC 14159 | reverse complement strand
TTTCCTGAGGAGTACTTACATGAGACTGATCAAGCGCAGCAACGTCACGCACCTGCATCCGGCGATGGAAGCTCGTGAACACCAGTACTTGAAGCATTTGGCCTCTGCCATGAGCCACTACCTCGAGAGCCCCAACGGCAATGAGCTGGTCTGCATCCTTGGTTCCGGCTACGAGAAGAACAACCGTCAGGCTCTCGATACCTGGGTCGCCTATCACCGTAATGAGGTCTTCGAGAAACGGTTGGAGGGGCGCAGCCCGCTGGACTTCCTGATCGAAAAGCTGGAGAGCATGCTCAACAACTAAAGTAACGAAGGGGCCGAAAGGCCCCTTCTGCTTAGGTGCTTTCAGATAGTTTGGGAGTTGTGCCTGATTGTGGCTAATACTCAATCTCTGCGAAGTAACCGGCATGCCATCTCACCGTGCGGCACGCTTTGGGCACAGAATTGGCACAGCGTGAAAAGCCGCCGCTAGATGACACTGAGTGCAGTGCTCATCGCAGCCTGAGAGCTGGCATCAAGGGAATTTTGCTGGAGGGCGCCGATTCAGCAGCGGAAGCGGCGAAGCCTTAGAAAAAGGCCATTGAATCAAGAGGATATGGCGCACCTGGCGGGATTCGAACCCACGACCCTTGCCTTCGGAGGGCAATACTCTATCCAGCTGAGCTACAGGTGCGTATGTGTTGCGGCGAACTATTTGACCACTAGCCTGCACCCTTCTCAACTCGATGATCACTGCCTTCGGAGGGCAGTACTCTATCCAGCTGAGCTACGGATGCGTTGCGGGGCGCAATCATACGCATCCGCTTCGCGGGCGTCCATGCGGGCTGTCGGTCAGAGCTCCTGCATGGCGAAGTCGGCCTTGCTTACCCCGCAGTCGGGGCACAGCCAGTCATCCGGCACCTCGGCCCAGGGCGTGCCGGCGGGAATGCCGTCGTCCGGCCAGCCTCTGGCTTCGTCGTAGATCAGGCCGCAGATCACGCAGATCCAGGTCTTCATGCCGGCACCTCCGGGCGCAGTGGATGGAGGCCACGGTCGAAGTCGGCCAGCGAGGGGAAACGCAGCGGTGCGACACTTTCCAGTCGCAGCAAGTAGTCGCGGTACTGATCAAGGATCACGCCACGCGCCTCGGGGCTGACATAGGGCACGTGGTAAGCAGCGAACGGCGGCAGCACCTGCATGCCGACATAGGCCAGGGTGCCGCGCTGCAGCGGGCGCAGCATGGGCTCCCAGTCGCCGTGCACGGCATCTTCGTCCTCGAACATGTGCTGCTGGCCGCCGAGGCTGAAGCTGAGCAGCGCACGCTTGCCGGCCAGGCCGCCGCGGTCGTAGAAGCGCAGGCCGCCGTAGCAGGTACCGGAGACCAGCACGCGGTCGATCCAGCCCTTGAGCATGGCCGGCAGCGAACACCAGAACAGCGGAAAGTTGAGGATCAGCAGGTCCGCCCACAGCAGCTTGTCCAGCTCGGCGGCAATGTCCGCGGCGATAACGCCAGCCTTGACCGCCTCGCGCTGTTCCAGGGCGTAGACCAGGTAATCGGGATTGCTGCGAGCCTGAAAGTCGGCGGCGCTGGCCACTGGATTCCAGTTCATCGCATAGAGGTCGGAGACCTGCACGGCATGGCCGGCACCCTCCAGGGTGGCGACGGCCAGGTCCTTCATGGCGGTGCAGAAGGACTGCGGCTCGGGGTGGGCGTGGACGATCAGGGTGTTCATGGGCAATTCCGGGAGCGGCAATAGGAGAGCGACCCTCTCCCTGGCCCTCTCCCATGAATGGGAGAGGGGACTAACAGCGGGGCTCAGGCGACCTGCTGGGTCGTGGCGCTGGTCGGCTTCTCTTGCGCCCGCCAGCGGTTGGCACGGGCGAAGGTGCCGAAGTCGTTGAAGCGCACGCCCATCTCGCGCATCACCTTGTGCGCCACCGGCGCGGTCAGCTGGCGGATGTAGAACGGCTCCTTGACCACGAAGTGGTGGATGCCGTGGGTGCTGCCGAAGTTGAAGCAGAACGCCTGCAGCGGCCACAGCCACCAGGGGTTGAGCACCTGGGTCTGCTGGATCACGTTGCCCAGCTCGACGTCGCCGTAGTAGTGCATGTTGGAACTGACGAAGTGCAGGCAGAAGGTGCGCAGCACGTTGGGGCCGACCAGCACCACCACGGCAAAGGTCACGCCATCCATCACCACCAGCGTGGTGGCCGACCAGGTGATAGGCGCACCGGCGACGGAGGCCACGAAGTCGATCAGGTGGAAGCCGAGGAACACATACCAGGTGCCCCAGTTGAGCAGGCCCAGCGGCGCATAGCCGACCAGGGTACGGCTGACGATCATCTTGCGGCGCTCCCAGGTCGGCGCCCGCAGGAAGCGGATCAGCGAGGACATCAGGTTGTCGCCGACCATCAGCAGGCGGGCGAAGCCCCAGGGCTCGCCGTTGGTGATGGCGCGCTCCTCGAGGTCGGTCTCGGTGCCGGACACCTTGTGGTGGTTCAGGTGCAGGTGACGGCGGATCCACGGGTTGATCGTGCTCGGCCGCGCCAGCCACACCAGCGCCATCATCAGGTTGTGCGGCACGCGCTGCTTGCGGAAGTACATGGAGTGGATCAGGTCGTGCTCCAGCTCGTGGGTCAGCGAGGCGAAGAAGGCGTTGGCCAGCAGGCAGGCCCACCAGGCGATCGCACCCTCGGCATACAGCCAGGCGCTGCCGAGCATGCCAGCCAGGGCGAAGACGAGGATGCCGGCGCCGAGGGCGTCTTGGTGCTGCAGGATCGGGTAGCGCCGGCGCAGCTCGTCGCCACGGGTCATCACCACGGCGCGGATATGCGCCGAGCGTTGCTGGTGGGTTGCAGGAGTCGGGGTCATGCACGCATCCTCTTGTGGCGGCACCGGGCGGGGCGTCGCGCATCGTGGTTGTGATTCAGGCCAGGCTAGGGTGCCGCTGCAGGCACCTGGCCGCTCGACCGACCACGCCAACCTGTTGACCGAGAATGCCAACCTGCATGACTGAAGCCTCCACCCTGGCCAGCTGGACCCGCGCCCTGCGTCGCCAGCTCGATGCCCTCGGCCTGGACAGCACCGCCCTGTGCCAGGCCGCCGGCCTCGACCCGGCGCTGATGGACGACCCCAACGCGCGCTATCCGCTGCACGCCACCACCCACCTGTGGCAGCTGGCGGTCGACGCCAGCAGCGACCCGACCCTGGGCCTGCACACCTCCCGTCACGTCGCGCCCACCACCTTCCACGCCCTGGGGCTGGCGGTCATGGCCAGTGGCAGCCTGCGCGAAGTGTTCGAACGCATCGTGCGCTACCACCGGGTGGTCAGCGATGCTCTGGTGCTGGAGCTGCGCGAGGCGGGCGAGGTCTGCGAACTGCATTTCCGCCTGCCGCCGGGGGCGCCGGCACCGGCGCCCGAGGCCATCGACGCCTTCGCTGCGATCTATGTGCGCACCTGCCGCAATCGCCTGGGTCGCGACTATGCGCCGCTGGCCGTGCACCTGCGCCGGCCACCGCCGGTCGACGCGCGGCCCTGGCAGGCGGTGTTTCGCGCGCCGGTGCACTTCGCCGCCGCCGAAGACATGCTGTGCTTCGCCCGTGCCGACCTCGACCAGCCGCTCCCCGACGGCAACCCGGAGCTGGCCGCGCATAACGAGGCGGTGCTGCGCAAACGCCTGGAGGCGCTGCAGCCGGACACCGTGGCGCGCCGCCTGCGCCGCGCCCTGGAACAGTGCCTGCCGAATGGCGAGCCCTCCGCCGAGGCGCTGGCCCATGGCCTGCACCTGAGCCTGCGCAGCCTGCAGCGCCACCTCAGCGAGGAAGGCAGCAGCTACGAGCAGGTGCTGGCCGACACCCGTCGCGACCTGGCCCTGCAGCACCTGGCCGAGGCCGACTGCGCCATCGGCGAAGTGGCCTACCTGCTCGGCTTCGCCGACAGCAGCAGCTTCAGCCGCGCCTTCAAGCGCTGGACCGGGCAGAGTCCCAGCCAGTACCGGGATTCGCTACGCGACTGATCTGTAGCGCGTGGCGAACGGCACTACAGTGCGAACTGGCACGCGCGTTCTTTATATCGAACACCCGCCACACCTGTGCCCGGCATCCCTCTCGCGCCCGCAATCCGCGGCCTGCCTCGCTCGCCGCGATGCAGTCGAACAAAATGGACGGCACGGCCGGGGCCTCATACTTTTTGGTTATTTTGTTGGTTTTATCGAACAAGGCTATTGCCCTTTGTCGGCGCTGGCCCTAGCATTCGTTTGACATTTCAAACGCCTGCCCGCCTCTTGGCGGGCTACCTTTATGCCCTTACTGCCTTGCCTCCGTGGTGGCGCGTACAGGAGAACGCCATGCAACTGAAAGACGCCCAGCTGTTCCGCCAACAGGCCTTCATCGACGGCCAGTGGCTGGACGCCGACAGCGGCCAGACCATCGCCGTGAACAACCCGGCCACGGGCGAGATCCTCGGCAGCGTGCCGAAGATGGGTCGCGCCGAAACCCGCCGCGCCATCGAAGCCGCCGAGCGCGCCCTGCCGGCCTGGCGTGCGCTGACCGCCAAGGAGCGTGCAGGCAAGCTGCGCAAATGGTTCGAGCTGATCATGGCCAACCAGGACGACCTGGGCCGCCTGATGACCCTGGAGCAGGGCAAGCCGCTGGCCGAAGCCAAGGGCGAAATCGCCTATGCCGCCTCCTTCATCGAGTGGTTCGCCGAGGAAGCCAAGCGCATCTATGGCGACACCATCCCCGGCCACCAGCCGGACAAGCGCATCATCGTGATCAAGCAGCCGATCGGCGTGACCGCGGCCATCACCCCGTGGAACTTCCCGGCGGCGATGATCACCCGCAAGGCCGGCCCGGCGCTGGCGGCCGGCTGCACCATGGTGCTCAAGCCGGCCTCGCAGACCCCGTATTCCGCCCTGGCCCTGGCCGAACTGGCGCAGCGTGCCGGCATCCCCGCCGGTGTGTTCAGCGTGGTCACCGGTAGCGCCGGCGAAGTCGGCGGCGAGCTGACCAGCAACCCGATCGTGCGCAAGCTGACCTTCACCGGCTCCACCGAGATCGGTCGCCAGCTGATGGCCGAATGCGCCCACGACATCAAGAAGGTGTCTCTGGAGCTGGGCGGCAACGCGCCGTTCATCGTCTTCGACGACGCCGACCTGGATGCCGCCGTGGAAGGCGCGCTGATCTCCAAGTACCGCAACAACGGCCAGACCTGCGTCTGCGCCAACCGTCTGTACGTGCAGGACGGCGTGTACGACGCCTTCGTCGACAAGCTCAAGGCCGCCGTGGCCAAGCTGAAGATCGGCAACGGCCTGGAAGAAGGCACCACCACCGGCCCGCTGATCGACACCAAGGCTGTGGCCAAGGTCGAGGAGCACATCGCCGACGCTCTGGGCAAAGGCGCCAAGCTGGCCGTCGGCGGCAAGCCGCACGCCCTGGGCGGCAGCTTCTTCGAGCCGACCATCCTGGTCGACGTGCCGAACAACGCCGCCGTGGCCAAGGAAGAAACCTTCGGCCCGTTGGCCCCGGTGTTCCGCTTCAAGGACGAGGCCGAGGTGATCCGCCTGGCCAACGATACCGAGTTCGGCCTGGCTTCCTACTTCTACGCCCGCGACCTGGGCCGCGTGTTCCGCGTGGCCGAGGCCCTGGAGTACGGCATGGTCGGCATCAACACCGGCCTGATTTCCACCGAAGTGGCGCCGTTCGGCGGCGTGAAAGCCTCCGGCCTGGGTCGCGAAGGCTCCAAGTACGGCATCGAGGACTACCTCGAAATCAAATACATGTGCCTCGGCGGCGTATAAGCCGCCCGGGTAACGAATCCGTGGGTGTCGGGTGACAGGCAGGAGTCGTGGTCACCCGGCGTCGGCGTTTCCGGTGGTGGCACCGGCTAACCCAGCCGACGGCCAGCGAGTAGACGGCAGTTCGATCATCGTTAGCTGCAGCGTCGCCCGCCCCGTCATCATCCTTGGAACGAGCCGTGAACTGCGGCTTATGAGGACCACAATGAGCAAGAACGAATCCCTCCTGCAACGTCGCCAGGCCGCCGTGGCCCGTGGTGTCAGCCAGATCCACCCGATCGTCGCCGAGCGCGCCGAGAACGCCACCGTGTGGGACGTCGACGGCCGCGAGTACATCGACTTCGCTGGCGGTATCGCCGTGCTGAACACCGGCCACCTGCATCCGAAGGTGATCGCCGCCGTGCAGGAACAGCTGACCAAGCTGACCCACACCTGCTTCCAGGTGCTGGCCTACGAGCCCTACATCGCCCTGTGTGAAGAGATCGCCAAGCGCGTACCGGGCGACTTCGCCAAGAAGACCCTGCTGGTCACCTCCGGCTCCGAAGCCGTCGAGAACGCCGTGAAGATCGCCCGTGCCGCCACCGGCCGCGCCGGCGTGATCGCCTTCACCGGCGCCTACCACGGCCGCACCATGATGACCCTGAGCCTGACCGGCAAAGTGGTTCCGTACTCCGCCGGCATGGGCCTGATGCCGGGCGGCGTGTTCCGCGCCCTGGCACCCTGCCCGCTGCACGGCATCAGCGAAGACGAGTCGATCGCCAGCATCGAGCGCATCTTCAAGAACGACGCCCAGCCGCAGGACATCGCCGCCATCATCATCGAGCCGGTGCAGGGCGAGGGTGGCTTCTACGTCAACTCCAAGCCGTTCATGCAGCGCCTGCGCGCCCTGTGCGACCAGCACGGCATCCTGCTGATCGCCGACGAAGTGCAGACCGGTGCTGGCCGTACCGGCACCTTCTTCGCCACCGAGCAGCTGGGCATCGTGCCGGACCTGACCACCTTCGCCAAATCGGTTGGCGGCGGCTTCCCGATCTCCGGCGTGTGCGGCAAGGCCGAGATCATGGACAGCATCGCTCCGGGCGGCCTGGGCGGCACCTATGCCGGTAGCCCGATCGCCTGCGCCGCGGCCCTGGCCGTGATGAAGGTGTTCGACGAGGAGAAGCTGCTGGAGCGTTCGCAGGCCGTGGGCGAGAAGCTCAAGGCCGGCCTGAATGCCATCGCCGCCAAGCACAAGGTGATCGGTGACGTGCGCGGCCTGGGCTCGATGGTTGCCATCGAGCTGTTCGAGGGCGGCGACCACAACAAGCCGGCCGCCGAGCTGGTCGGCAAGATCGTTGCCCGTGCGCGCGAGAAGGGCCTGATCCTGCTGTCCTGCGGCACCTACTACAACGTGATCCGTTTCCTCATGCCGGTCACCATCCCAGATGCCCAGCTGGAAAAAGGCATCGCCATCGTCGCCGAGTGCTTCGACGAACTGGCCTAAGCGTTATGGCTCCCGCGCAGCGGGAGCCTCGATCCTGCGTGTCGCCCCTGCCGGGGCGATGCCCGATTCGCCTGTGGCTCACCAGGTCAGGCGTCTCCCTCATGACCCGCCCTTCGGCGGGTCTTTTTTTGTCTGCCGCTTGCTGTAGCCAGGATGCCATCCGGGAAGCAGGCAACACCGCCCCCGGATTGCATCCGAGCTACACCAGCGCTAAGGCCTGCAGCGCTTCGCGGGCTGGGACGGGGGAGAGAAAAGATCTCACCCCGCCTGCAGCGCCTCGCGCACGAAGTCCAGGCGGTCCTGGCCGAAGAACAGCTCGTTGCCGACGAACATGCTCGGCGCCCCGAACACGCCGCGCTTGATCGCCTCGTCGGTGTTGGCCTTGAGCGCGTCCTTGATCGCCTGCTCGGAGATCAGCCCCAGCAGCTGCTGAGGGTCGAAACCACCGGCGGCCAGCACCTCGCCCAGCACGGCCGGGTCGCCGAGATTGCGCGCCTGCACCCACATGGCCTCGAAGATCAGCTGGAGGAAAGCCTCGAAACGCTCCGGCAGGCGCTGCTGTACGGCCACCGCCGCGCGCATCAGCGGCAGGGTGTTGATCGGGAAATGCGGATTGAACTGCATCGGTACCTGGTAGCGCCGGGCATAGCGCGCCAGGTCCTGCAGCATGAAGCGGCCCTTGGCCGGAATGGTCACCGGCGAGGCGTTGCCGGTGGCCTGGAACACTCCGCCGAGCAGCATCGGCTTGTACACCAGGGTCGCGCCTTCCTCGGCGCAGAGCCTGGGCAGCTGGGTCCAGGCCAGGTAGGTGGTGGGGCTGCCGAAATCGAAGTAGAACTCGACGGTCTTGCTCATGGAGTGTCTCTCTTTTGTGCTTGTTGTTATCGGCCTGGAAGCGGGGCTGAGCGAAAGGCGCTCAGGCTAGGCGGCGGGGCGGGGAGAAAGCGCAGTTGGCTGTGCCGCCAATGAGCACCTCGCCAACGACGCCTTAGCGCCGCGCCGCCCGCCGTTCACCATTTTTCCATCCAGGGGCGCAGATCCAGCTCGAAGGTCCAGGCATCGCGCGGCTGGGTGTGCAGGAACCAGTAGTTGTCGGCAATATGCTCTGGATCGAGGATACCGTCCTGGTCCTTGCGTGCGTAGATATCGGGGAAGGTGTCGCGGATGAAGGCGGTGTCGATGGCGCCGTCCACCACCACGTGGGCGACATGGATGTTCCGCGGCCCAAGCTCGCGCGCCATGCTCTGCGCCAGGGCGCGCACGCCGTGCTTGGCGCCGGCGAAGGCGGCGAAGTGGGCGGCGCCGCGCAGGCCGGCGGTAGCGCCGGTGAAGAGGATGGTGCCACGGCCGCGGGTGACCATGCGCCGCGCCACCGCCTGGGCGGTGAGGAAGGCGGAGAAGCAGGCCATCTCCCAGATCTTGAAGTACTTGCGCGCGGTTTCCTCGAGGATGCTGCACGGCACGTTGGCGCCGATGTTGAAGACGAAGGCCTCGATCGGGCCGATGTCGCGCTCGATGCCCTCGACCAGCGCGGCGACCTCCTCCTCCTTGCGTGCGTCGGAGGCGAAGCCGTGGGCCTCGCCTCCGGCGGCACGGATCTCGTCGACCAGCGGCTGCAGCTTGTCGGCGCTGCGCCGGGTCACGCAAGCCACATAGCCCTCGCGGGCGAAGCGCTTGGCGATGGCCCCGCCGGTGGCGTCGCCGGCGCCGATAACCAGCACCACTTTCTTGTCGCTCATGCCGCTCACCTCATTTGATAAACGATCGTTTAGTTAACGGACGTTATGTTACGCTTCCGGCATTCGTCAAGCAGGAGTTCCGTCATGCGCTATTCCGCCGAACACAAGGCGCAGACCCGCGACAAGCTGCTCGCCAGCAGCGGCGCGCTGGCCAAGCGCGGCGGCTTTTCCGCAACCGGGGTGGATGGCCTGATGAAGGCCATCGGCCTTACCGGCGGCGCCTTCTATGGTCATTTCGCCTCCAAGGACGCGCTGTTCGCCGCCATCGTCGAGCGCGAGCTAAGCCATAGCGTGGCACTGCTGGGCGCCGCCGGCTGCGCTGCCGACAAGCTGCAGCGTTGCCTGGACATCTACCTCAACATGCAGCACGTCGAGCAGCCCGACAGCGGCTGCGCCCTGCCCACCCTGGGCGCGGAAATCGCCCGCGCCGACCTCGCCGTACGCGAGACCGCCGAGCACTGGCTGGTGCGCCTGCAGCAGGCCTGGGGCGAGGTCCTCGGCGACCCGCAGCTGGCCTGGGCAATCCTCGCCCAGTGTGTCGGTGCGCTGCTGGTGGCGCGCATGCTCGCCACGCCGCAGCGCCAGGAAGAAGTGCTGAATGCCAGCCGCCGCCTGCTGGATCGCCAGCTCGCCAGCGGTAACTGAACCTCAGCGGCTGGCGACCGGCCCTGCCTGCCGGACAATAGACGGCGGTATTTCGTCGGACATGGCTGGCTTGGCTTCGGCGAATACGTAGAATGCGCGCCCCGCGCTTTTACGCCATTATTTTGCCACTATCGAGTTCCTCATGTTTGCCGCGGCTGCCGTACCCGATGTTCTGATTGCCGAGGCCGACCCCTGGACCGCCGACCTCCTGGCACAACTGGTACTGGCGGCACGCCCGGATGCGCATATCCAGCGCTTCACGGATGGCGAAGCCGCGCTGGCCCGCTGCCGGCGCAAGCTGCCCGACCTGGTCATCGCAGACGGCGAGCTGCCAGGGCTGGACGGCATCGAGCTGCTCCGTCAGCTGCGCCGCCACCCGCGCATTCCGGCGCTGCCCTGCGTGCTGATCAGCAGCCGGGTAGATGCCGCCAGCGTACGTGCGGTGCTGCCGCTGGCACCTGCCGCCTACCTGGCCAAGCCGTTCAATGCCGAGCAGCTGCGCCAGCGCCTCGACGGCCTGCTGCCGGCGGCCTGCAACGAGAGCCTGGCCGCACCGGCGGCGCTGCTGGTGAGTGATCTCGGCCAGTACCTCGACGATGTGCGCGAAGAAGGCCAGGGCGCGCCGCTACTGGCCGACATCCGCGGCGCCGTAAGCAGCAGCCTGCAGGCCTACGACACCGACCTGGGCCAGCTGGCACGCGAATTCGCCCGCGACCCGCAGATCACCGCCCGCCTGATCGCCGCAGCCAACAGCGCTGCCGAGCAGCGTGGCGGCATCTGCCAGACGCTCACCCAGGCCCTGCAGCGCATCGGCGTGGCCCGCGCGCTCAACCTGGTGCTGGGCATGGCCGTCCAGCGCAATGCACGGCTGCAGGACCCACGCCTGGCCGAGCTGGCCAGCCAGGTGGGCGAACAGGCGCAGCGCAGCGCCGAGCTGGCCCACTGGCTGGCCGCCCAACTGCGCCTGGATCATGAGCTGTGCTACACGGCAGGACTGCTGCACAACATCGGCGAACTGGCCCTGCTGCGCAGCCTGCAGGACTGGCAGGAAGCCGGCGGCGAGCTGGGCAACGACGACATCGAGCAGGCCCTGCGTCGGCGTGCGGCCGGCTTCGGCTCGGCGTTGCGCATCCGCTGGCGCCTGCCATTCGGCCTGCGCGAGCTGATCGCGGCGTACTACGCCCTGGGCAGCGGGGTCTTTTCCCGCGAGGCACTGGTGCTCAACCTGGTGGCCCAGCTGCTGGCACTGCCAAGCAACCAGCCACTGGACAGCCTGCTGGAAAGCCGACCGGCGCGCATGCTCGGCCTGCGCCAGGATTTCCTCGGGCGGATTCCCGAACACCTGCTGGGCCGCCACGACGGTTGACGTCTAGCGCGGCAGCAACGGCTCCGCGGCCAGTGCATCGGCCAGTTCCGCCAGCGGGTGCGGACGGCCGATGAAATAGCCCTGGGCGTAGTCGATCCCCAGCTCGCGCAGGCAGTCCTGCGCCGCTGCGCTTTCGACAAACTCGGCGACCGTGCGCAGGCCCAGCTGGCGAGCGATCTGCACCATGGAACCGACCATGGCGCGGTTGATCGGGTCACGCTCGATGCCGCGTACGAAGGTGCCGTCGATCTTCAGCAGGTCCAGCGGCAGGTGGCGCAGGTAGGCATAGGAGGCAAAACCGCTGCCGAAATCATCCAGCGCCACCCGCAGGCCACGCCGGCGCAGGCGCTCGATCCAACCGGCGGAGCTGCCCAGCTCGGCCAGGGCAACCATCTCGGTGATCTCCAGGCACAGGCGAGTAGCCGGCAGGCGATGGGTGTCCAGCAGCTCGTCGAGCAGGTCATGGAACTCCGGGTCGAGCAGCGACGGAGCGCTGAGGTTGATGTTGACCTGGCCCAGCTCCATCTGATGACGCGGGTTGGCGGCCAGCCATTCGCAGTAACGGCGCAGCACCCAGCGGTCGATCTGGCCGAGGAAGCCGTAGCGTTCGGCGGCGGCAAAGAACTGCCCGGGCGCCACCCACTCGCCGGACTGTGGATCGCGGTAGCGCAGCAGGACCTCGTAGTGGAGGCCCTCCTCGCTCACCTGCAACGGCCGCACCGGCTGGTAGAACAGCTCGAAGTGCTGCTGCTCGATGGCCTCGCGCAAACGCGCGATCCACTGCAGCTGGCGCTGGTGCTCGACCAGCGCGCCATCGGCCGGGTTGAACAGGTGCACGCGGTTGCGTCCCTGGGCCTTGGCCATGCTGCTGGCGTTGTCCGCCCAGTTCAGCGCCTCCTCCCAGTCGCGCACGCCGGACTCCAGCTCCAGCACACCGATGCTGACGCACAGGCGGAATGGCCGCCCGCCGTAACTGAAGATGAACTCCTCGACCGCCTGGCGCAGCCGTTCCGCCTGCGCCAGCGCCTCGTGGCGCTCACAGCCGGCGAGCAGCACGGCGAACTCGTCGCCGCCGATGCGTGCCAGTTCGGCCTGGCTCGGCAGGCTGCCGAGCAGGTGGCTGGCCAGCTGGCGCAGCAGCTGGTCGCCGGCCGAGTGACCGCAGAGATCGTTGACCTGCTTGAACTGGTCCAGATCGAGGAACAGCAGGTGGCTGAAACGCCGGCCACTGCCCTCCAGGCTGCCCTGCAACAGGCGCTCCAGCTCGCGACGGTTGACCAGCCCGGTGAGCGAGTCGTGCGCCGCCTGGCGGGCCAGGCGCTGCTCCAGGGCACGCCGCTCGCTGAGGTCGACGACTATGCCCTCGATACAGTGCTGGCTGCGCTGCTCGTGCAGCGACAGGTGCACCCAGCGGCTCTGGCCATCGGCGGTCTGCAGCTGCACCTCGCCACTGGCGGTAGGCTGCGCGTCGCTCAACTGGCCGCACAGGCGCTGCCAGTCACCGGCCGCCAGCAGGCCCTGGATCGGCTGGGCCTGGAGCAGCTCGGCAGCGGACTCGGGGCGGCCGAGCAGGCGCAGGAAACTGGGGTTGGTCTCCAGCAACAGGCCCTGGCGGTTGCAGCGGAAGATGCCCTCGGCGGCGTTGCGGAACAGCCCGCGATACTGCTCCAGATTGACGATGGCCTGCTCGCGCGAGGCCAGCAGCGCCTGGCGCACATCGTCCAGCTGGCGGCCATTGAGCATGCCGAAGAGGAACACCGAGATCACCGGCAGCCAGGCATGCAGCAGATCGAGCCAGAGATTGCGCGGCATCACCCCGGCACGGCTCAACGCGAGCATCAGCATGAGCAGGATGGCGGCGCTCCAGAACAGCGCGAACCAGCCGGCATAGGGCCGTCGCAGGTGCAGTGCGAACAGGGTCAGGCTGAGCTGGAACAGGCCGGTCAGCAGCATCATCAGGTTGACCGCCTCGGCCGAGCCATGGCGCCCGCCGCTGACCTCGACCCAGACCAGGGCGGCAGCGTGCGCGGCGATCAGCAGGTGACGCAGCAGGCGCGGCAGGCCCTGATCCAGGCGTAGCGAGGCACTGATGAACAGGGTGCTGCAGACCAGGGTGAGCACACCGAACAGGTTGGTCTCGAACGGCGCCACCCAGGGTAGGTGGCGCCACAGCAGCAGGTTGGTCAGGTCGTTGATCGAGGCGTTGTACCAGGCAACGCTGAAGATGGTGGCGCAGTAATAGCCGAGGCGGCGATCCGGCAAGGTGGCGAACTTGAGCAGGTGGAACAGCGCCATCACCAGCAGCGCACCGACGATCAGGCCGTTGCTCAGCCAGCTGCTGGCCAGCAGACGGTCCTTCTGCTCGGCAGGTATGAGCTTGAGCGGCAGGCCGATGGACGAGCTGCTGGACACCCGCAGGTACAGTTCCTGCGGTGCACTGCCCAGCGTCGGCAGCGGCAACATGAAGGCCCGCACCGGCTCTTCGCGCCGGGAAAAGGGCAGACGGTCGCCGACCTGGCGGTAGAGCTGCAGCTGGTCGCCGACGAAGACCCACAGCTGCACGTCGTCCAGAAAGGTGTGATCCAGCCACAGGTAGTAGCGCTCGCCGGCGCGCCCCTGCAGCTTCAAGCCCAGCCACCAGGCACTCTCGCTCCAGCCCAGCGAAGGCACGCCGCGCAGCTCCGTGCCCTCGCTCAGCAGGCGGCCACGCGCCTGGTACAGCGACAGCTGGCCCGAGGCATCCTCCAGCAGGCGCACGGCCGGTACCGTATCGACATCGGCACGGCGCAGATCGAGCAGCGGCAACTCGGCCCGCACGACACCGCTGAGCAGGCACAGACACAGCAGGGACAGAAGCCGGCAAAAAGCGGACTGCATCGGGACGACCTGGAACCTTAAAACGGAGAAGGGATTGCTGGCAAAACGCCTGCTTTTAGCTTAGCCCAAGCCTCAGGCCACGCCTGCGGCCTGGCGCAAAGTCCCGAGATCGGTGATCTCGATTTCGCCGTAGGTGAGACGTAGCGCACCCCGCGCCTCCAGGTCCTTGAGGATCTGGTTGGTGGTCTGTCGTGACAGGCCGAGCATCAGCGCCAGCTGCTCCTGGGCCAGGTGCAGCACCCGGCGCGGGCCGGTCTCGCCATAGCCCTCGGCCATCATCAGCAGCCGCCGGGCCAGACGGGGTGCAGCCGGGAGCAGGCTCATCTCTTCCAGGGCGATGAACGCCAGGCGCAGCTTCTGGCTCATCAGCAGGGCGAAGTCACGCCAGTAGCCGGGCTCGCGCGCGAGCAGGGTCTGCAAGGCAGCCTGGGGGACCTGCAGCAGGCGCGCCGGGCCCTCGGCATAGGCATCGTGGGTGCGCGGCTGGCCATCGAACAGGGAGATCTCGCCAAACCAGTAGGGCGGCTCGACCAGGGTCAGCAGCGCCTCCTTGCCGTCACGACTGACCGCGCCGACGCGCATCATGCCCTCGAGCACGGCGTACAGCCCGCAGGGTGGTTCGCCACGGCGGAACAGGCGCTGCCCCGGCTCCAGCTGCAGCAGGCGCGCCTCGCCCAGCAGCGCATCGCGCAGGGCAGGAGGCAGGTGGCTGAACCACTGGCCGCTTTCCAGCAGGGGGCGAATCTCGGTCATGGTCATTGTCGGCTAGCTGACAGTCGTGCAACGGGGGCTGACGCGATCATGCCATCACCCTGCCTTGCTGAGGACCTATAACAATGAAAACCCTCGTCGACCATCTCGGCCAGTACGCCGAATACCACCGCGACCGCCGCAACATCTTCAGCCACTTCATCGGCATCCCGATGATAGTCGTGGCCGTCGCCGTCCTGCTGTCACGCCCCAGCTGGGAACTGGCCGGCCTGTGGGCCTCGCCAGCGCTGCTCACGGCACTGGCCGCCACCCTGTTCTATCTGCGCCTGGACCTGCGCTTCGGCGTCATCATGGGCGCGCTGCTGGCCCTGAGCCTGTGGGCCGGCGCGGCGCTGGCACAGCAGACCACCTTGCTCTGGCTGAGCGCCGGCCTCAGCCTGTTCGTGGTGGGCTGGATCATCCAGTTCATCGGCCACTACTACGAGGGGCGCAAGCCGGCCTTCGTCGATGACCTGATGGGGCTGGTGGTCGGCCCGCTGTTCGTGGTCGCCGAACTCGGCTTCCTGCTCGGCCTGCGTGCGGACGTCCAGCAGGCGGTAGAGCACCGTGCCGGCCCCACCTGCATCCGCCCGCGCAAGGCGCTGGCATCCTGACCCCGCCGCGGCTGCATCGCGGCCGCCACCCGGCCGGCGCCCCAGCGTAGTCTGATGCGCCGGCGACTACATAGCGTCGCCTCTACGACATTTTCTGCCGCCTGCCGCAGGCCACCCCGCCCATCCGGGCAAATCGACGAACGGCCATTCACGCGCCGAATGCCGCTCTGCGCCGCTATCTGCCGCAAATCGCGGCGCGCACCAGCAATATCGGCACTTTGCGAACCAATACAGGAACTACAAGTCACACCATGACTTGTAGTTATCAATCAGTACCGCTTCAGAATTTCTTGAAGGCCTTCGCAATCGCCTGCAAAATGCCGCGCCCGCCCTCTTCCGGTGCGGCTTTGTGCTGATCCCACACACCCGCGTGCCACACGTAGTGCGCTGGTTCACCAAAACGATCACGCAGGAGATTTCTCAGTGCACATCGGTGTTCCTCTCGAGACCCACGCCGGGGAGACGCGCGTTGCCGCAACTCCCGAAACCATCAAGAAGCTGATCGCCCAGGGCCATCAGGTGACTGTGCAGAGCGGTGCCGGCGTGAAAGCCAGCCTGCCCGACCACGTTTATGAAGTCGTCGGCGCCAATATTGGCGATGCCGCTACCGTGTTTGGTGCCGATCTGGTGCTCAAGGTCGTGGCCCCTGACGACGCCGAACTGGCGCTGATGAAGTCCGGCGCGGTACTGGTTGGCATGCTCAACCCGTTCTGCAACGAGACCATCGCGCGCATGGCCGCCCGTGGCATTACCGCCTTCGCCCTGGAGGCCGCCCCGCGTACCTCCCGAGCGCAGAGCCTGGACGTGCTGAGCTCGCAGGCCAACATCGCCGGCTACAAGGCCGTGATGCTGGGTGCCAACCACTACCCGCGCTTCATGCCGATGCTGATGACCGCGGCCGGTACCGTGAAAGCCGCTCGCGTGCTGATCCTCGGTGCCGGCGTGGCCGGTCTGCAGGCCATCGCCACCGCCAAGCGTCTGGGTGCGGTGATCGAGGCCTCCGACGTGCGTCCTGCCGTTAAGGAACAGATCGAGTCGCTCGGCGCCAAGTTCGTCGATGTGCCGTTCGAGACCGACGAAGAGCGCGAGTGCGCCCAGGGCGTTGGCGGCTATGCCCGGCCGATGCCAGCGTCGTGGATGCAGCGTCAGGCTGGTGCCGTGCACGAGCGCGCCAAGCAGGCCGACATCGTCATCACTACCGCGCTGATTCCGGGCCGCAAGGCGCCGACCCTGCTGCACGAAGCAACCGTGGAAGAGATGAAGCCGGGCTCGGTGGTCATCGACCTGGCCGCTGCCCAGGGCGGCAACTGCCCGCTGACCGAAGTCGATCAGGTCGTCGTCAAGCACGGCGTCACCATCGTCGGCTACAGCAACCTGGCGGCCCTGGTGCCGGCGGATGCCTCGGCGCTGTACGCGCGCAACCTGCTGGACTTCCTCAAGCTCGTCATCGACAAGGAAGGCCATTTCCACCTCAACCTGGAAGACGACATCGTCGCCGCGTGCCTGATGTGCCGCGATGGCAACGTCGTGCGCACCAACGGCTAAGGAGTAGAGACATGGAACTGATTTCCCCCAGCATCTACAACCTGATCATCTTCGTGCTGGCCATCTACGTGGGCTACCACGTGGTATGGAACGTCACCCCGGCCCTGCACACCCCGCTGATGGCCGTGACCAACGCGATCTCCGCGATCGTCATCGTCGGCGCCATGCTGGCCGCCGCCCTGACCGTAACCCCGCTGGGCAAGGCCATGGGCACCCTGGCCGTGGCCCTGGCCGCCGTCAACGTGTTCGGTGGCTTCCTGGTCACCCGCCGCATGCTGGAAATGTTCAAGAAGAAGGCGCCCAAGGCCAAGGCGGAGGGCAAATAAGATGAGCATGAACCTGATCACCCTGCTGTACCTGGTCGCTTCCGTCTGCTTCATCCAGGCGCTGAAAGGCCTTTCCCACCCGACTTCGTCGCGCCAGGGCAACGCCTTTGGCATGATCGGCATGGCCATCGCCGTGGTCACCACCATCTTCCTGGTGTTCAAGCTCGGCGCGGAAATGGCCGAGGGCGGCGCTGCCAAGGGCCTGGGCTACGTGCTGGTCGGCCTGCTGGTCGGCGGTACCGCCGGCTCCATCATGGCCAAGCGTGTCGAGATGACCAAGATGCCGGAACTGGTCGCCTTCATGCACAGCATGATCGGCCTGGCTGCCGTGTTCATCGCCATTGCCGCGGTCGTTGAACCGCAGTCGCTGGGCATCGTCGCCAACCTGGGTGACGCCATTCCCTCGGGCAACCGCCTGGAACTGTTCCTCGGCGCGGCCATCGGTGCCATCACCTTCTCCGGTTCGGTGATCGCCTTCGGCAAGCTGTCGGGCAAGTACAAGTTCCGTCTGTTCCAGGGTGCCCCGGTGGTGTTCAAGGGCCAGCACATGGTCAACCTGGTCATCGGCCTGGCGATCCTGGGCCTGGGCCTGTACTTCACCTTCACCGGCAACATCACCGCTTTCGCCATCGTGGTGGCCCTGGCCTTCGTCATCGGCGTGCTGATCATCATCCCGATCGGCGGTGCCGACATGCCGGTGGTGGTGTCCATGCTCAACAGCTACTCGGGCTGGGCGGCGGCCGGTATCGGCTTCTCGCTGAACAACTCGATGCTGATCGTCGCCGGTTCGCTGGTGGGCTCCTCGGGCGCCATCCTGTCCTACATCATGTGCAAGGCGATGAACCGCTCGTTCTTCAACGTCATCCTCGGCGGCTTCGGTGCCGACGCTGATGCCGGCGGCCCGGCCGGTGCCCAGCAGGAGCGCAACGTGAAGTCGGGCTCCTCCGACGACGCCGCCTTCCTGCTGACCAACGCCGACACCGTGGTCATCGTCCCCGGCTACGGCCTGGCGGTAGCCCGTGCCCAGCACGCGCTGATGGAACTGGCCGAGAAGCTGACCCACCGCGGCGTGACCGTGAAGTACGCGATCCACCCGGTAGCCGGCCGTATGCCGGGCCACATGAACGTGCTGCTGGCCGAGGCCGAAGTGCCTTACGAGCAGGTGTTCGAGATGGAGGACATCAACTCCGAGTTCGGCCAGACCGACGTGGTGCTGGTGCTCGGCGCCAACGACGTGGTCAACCCGGCGGCGAAGAACGATCCGAAGTCGCCGATCGCCGGCATGCCGATCCTCGAGGCCTACAAGGCCAAGACCATCATCGTCAACAAGCGCTCCATGGCCAGCGGCTACGCCGGCCTGGACAACGAACTGTTCTACATGGACAAGACCATGATGGTGTTCGGCGACGCGAAGAAGGTCATCGAAGACATGGTGAAGGCGGTCGAGTAAGACAGCCTTCTCCAGAGCATAAAAAACCCGGCCTAGCGCCGGGTTTTTTATTTCGCCAACCTAGTTTCAGTAACGACTTGCCGATAAAGATCGGCCATCTGCCGCCCCATGAGTGCGGAAGTAAACAGCTTCTCGTAACGCATTTCGGCCTGCCGCCCCATCCGAGCACAGCTTTCAGGAGAGCTCCACAACTTGTCCATCGCAGCACGGAAAGCCGAAGGATCGCCAGGGGGGACGACGAGACCAGTCTCACCGTGAATGTTGATGTAACTAGTTCCGGTGCCAATCTCGCTAGAAATCATAGGCTTGCCATACATAGCTGCTTCCAAGAGCGAAATACCGAAGGCCTCGGAGCGCAGATGCGAAGGAAAAACGAAGGCGGCGCAAAGCTGTAGCAGGGCGACTTTGTCCTCGTCACCGAGACGCCCCAAAAACTGCACGTTACTCAAACCCAGCCGAAGAGCCTGACTCTTGAGCTCAGTTTCAAGAGGCCCTGTGCCCACAATGACGATTGGGTACTGGCTCCCCTGAGCAGCCTCCAAAAGGATGTGCAGTCCTTTGTAATAGCGCATCACTCCGACAAACAGAAAGAAGCGTTTACCACAACGCTCTCGCCAATGATCTAAACGTTCGGGGCTGACCTGCGAGTAGCCTTGTTTGTCCAGACCATAGGGGATAACGGTAGTTTTCTGTCCATATCGACGTAGAACCTCACTGGTTTCCACATAGTTGGGCGAGGCGGCAACGAGACGATCTGCACGATCGAGGAAACGGCGCATTAAAGGAGCATACAACCGCATTAGATGCTTCTGCCGAACAATGTCTGAGTGGTAAGAGACCACCACTGGCTTCTCAATGCCCGCAATAAAGTGGATGAGATCCATGAATGGCCAGGGAAAGTGGTAGTGAATAAGGTCCACTTGTTCGGCCAGGGCACGGAAGCGCCCCAGCACACTGTAAGAGAGGCCAGTCGAGGCGATCTGGAGATTCAATTTAGCGCGATGCACTCGATGATCAGCGACCATTACCTCGCTAGGTTGCGGATTCTGGCTAAGAGTTAGAACCTCGCTGTGGATGCCATGGGAGATACCGCTTTGGCAGAGCTGAAAAATCACCTGCTCAATGCCACCCATGGAATCGGGGAAATAGGTTTTGAACAAGTGAAGTACGCGCATCAGTTAGCCAGTGCCTCCCGGTAGACCATGGAGGTAATGCGTGCGCAACGTGCCCATGAGAAATCCTGAGCGCGCTCCAGACCGGCAACGCGTTGCCTCGTCCATTGCGCAGCATCCTCAATGAGCAATTCGATTGCGGAAGCGCAGTCCATCTCGTCCAGCGGATCAATGTACAACCCAGCGTCTCCAGCCACTTCAGGCAGCGCAGAACCTCGGCTAAGAATTACCGGAGTACCACTGGCCATCGCTTCCAATACCGGCAGGCCAAAACCTTCATAAAGTGAGGGAAACAGCAATAGACGGGCACCAGCAAACAGCTCGGCCAGGCAGTCGTCATCTTGATAACCCAGCAAGCGAACCTGCCCGCTGGCGACTGCACGCCGCAAAGGCTCTGCCAACTGTTCGGTGCGCCAGCCAGGCATTCCAGCCAAAATCAATGGAAAGCGCTCACGTAATGAAGCAGGCAAGCGCTGGTAGGCCCTCAAAGCCAACTGTAGGTTCTTCCGTGGCTCCAAAGTACCCACGCACAACAGATACTGCCCCGACTGCAGACCCAACGCCGCCATCCGCGCAGCCAGTTGTTCGGGCGAACGGGGGTAGAACCGCGCCGCACAGCCCAGCGGCGCTACCGCCAAGCGCTCGATCGGCAGACCGTAATAAGCACAAATCTCGTCAGCAACAAACTGCGAATCCACCAGAATGCGCCGTGCCCGCTGTAGTCCGCGGACTACGTGCTGCTCGATCGCCGCTAGACGATCTGCGGGCTGCGTCTGTGGGAAACGCACATGGGTCAGATCGTGGACGGTCATGACCATCGGTCCGTCGAACTCGAAAGGCCATAGGCTGGGCTCGTGATAAAGATCCGCGCATCCTGCCCTGCGACTGAAACGCCGCTGCTCGATTACTCGGCGCAGAGCATATGCATTCGGCACTCCGCGCTTTACCAGAGCACTCAAGCGGGAATAACCGGGCAACGCTGCGGCCGGCAACTGCTCACGCCAACTCCAGCCGTTAAACAGCAGCGGCTCGAACTCGGAATCCACCGCTAGAGCGCGTATCAGCTCGACCAGGTACTGGCCAATACCGGTACGCGGCGCGCGCAGGATCGAGGCGTTAAAGGCGATCGATACGGACATCGGATTCTGCAGTCCGCTCAATACTTCGAGGTACACCAGTGTGACGACGCACACGCGCAACCAACTGCGCAGCCGAGTCCTTCCAGGACAACCATGACCACTGACTCAGACAAGCCTGAGCGGGAAATTTGCCGCTCTCCTCGAAATGCCGGACCAGACGGCACAGCGACTCGGGCTCGGACAGGCCAAAATAAGCCATGGAGTCGCCACCAATCTCACGGAATACCGGGATGTCGCTGGCCATGGCGGGCAAGCCGCGCTGCATCGCCTCCACCAGTGGAAGACCGAAGCCCTCGACATACGACGGGAAGACCAAAGCTCGCGAGTGGCTATAGCAATACTCAAGCTCTCGATCACTGAGATCGTTGAACATGAACAGACGTTTGTTCAGCTCAGCATGCTGCCTAACTCGCTCAATCAGCTTTTCGGTCTTCCAACCGATCTTGCCGACAAAACATAGCGCCACATCAGCACCCTCATCCCAAAGGCGCTCGAAGGCATTAAGCAGATATGCATGATTCTTGCGCGGTTCAATGGTACTGACCATCAGGTAAACCGGGTGCGACTTGCACATGCGCCGCACCTCGTGGCGCACTACCGCTCCCGGATGAGCCCTATCCAACTCGCTGCCCAGATGGAAATGGTCGAACCAGCGTTGCGCGGCCATGTCGCGCCCCAGGCGCCATTGCACCTCGCTGCGCACCTGATCGCTGATGGTCTGGGAGATGGCGATGAAACCATCGGCCGTGCGGGCGATCCAGTCGAACCATTGCTCGAAGACACGCACCAGGCCTTCATCGCAAAACTGCGGGTGGGTCAACGGAATCAGGTCGTATATGACCGAAACAATACCCACGCCTTCTCGCTGCAGACGCTCGGCCACCGGGAAAAAATCGGCGTGCCAGGAAGAGTCCAACAGCACCAGCACGTCGCCGGCTTGGCATGTCATTTCCACCGCCCGGGTCTTGTCCACATAATTCAAGGACACCCGCGCCAGCATTTTCTGCGGTACCGCCAGGGAGAAACTAAGGCCCCTGCAAGCCAAGCGCGCCAAGAAGCGCAACGTGGGTGAGTGATGCAGTGGCCATTGACGCTCGCGCCGCGCATATGCGAGCCAAACTCTTTGGCGCAGCCGGCCCAGACGATCATGAGTCAATGATAACCAGGCCTGAGAACGGCTCAACCAGCGGCCATCAGGACCAGGGCTGAGCTGCCTCACGCGGAATACTTTGTCGTTTTTCAGGATAACCGGCACGCACTCCGCATCGCCAGCCAACTCACCTAGGTTATTGACGATATTGCGCACCACTCGCTGGATCCCCGAATTGTCCTGGGGATGTTCATAGACGTAGGTGCATTCAATAAGAAAACGCATGGAAATCTCGCGGCAGTAGAACTCAGGCGGGCTGTAGCTGACGCTGAATGCTGACTTCAGCATCCAGTGAGGCACAACCAACGAAATCGGGCTTGTTGATATTGATCACATGGAACACCAGCGCGAAATCGCGCCACTCGTAATTGGTGTCCAAATGCGAGTCAAAGCGAGATAGGGACAAGGCAATCGAGTAATTACCCTTGCCCAGATTTGCAGGAAAGGCGAAGCGATAGACGATGCGCTCACCTGCCGAAAGAGCCTCCAGTTCGCGGTGCAGCCGATGAGTATTAATGCCGTAGATCGCCTGCCCCATGCGGTCCTTGATCATAAACCCAAGCACCAGCCTTGGAATGGATTGCTTGATATCCACTGTAACTTCGAGAACGGTCTGACTACCTACCTCTAGCACCTCAACGCGCTGGCCCTGAGCATTTAGCAGGGTGACATCGCTGAAGCTGGCCTCACCAGTGCCGGAAATAGTACGAACCTTGCCGTTGTCCAGACGTTCCTGGCGAATCGTCAGCTGCTCCTTTTCCGCCAGCATCGCGCTGTAGAAGTCCATCACCTCTTCAGGCGCCCCCTCCAGAGCAAGACGGCCATGAGCTAGCAGGATTGCCCGATCACAGAGATTCTGAATTGCCTGACGGTCATGCGAAACGATCAACAGCGTGGTGCCTGACTTACGGAACTCGCGGATTCGATCGAAGCTCTTGTGCTGGAAATAAGCGTCACCAACAGACAGCGCTTCATCGACAATCAGCACATCCGGCCGCCGCGCCGTTGCCACGCTAAATGCGAGGCGCATCTGCATACCACTGGAGTAGGTTCGAACCGGCTGGTCCATATACGAGCCGATCTCTGCGAAAGCCTCGATCTCGGGCATCAACGCTTGCAGCTCTTCCATGCTCAGCCCCAGCAGCTGGCCGGCCATAAATACGTTCTGCCGGCCGCTGAAATCCGGATGGAAGCCCATACCCAGCTCAAGCAGTGCCGCCACGCGCCCCTGGATTTGGATCTGTCCGCGACTCGGCTGAGTCGTACCGGTAATCATCTTTAGCAGCGTGCTCTTGCCCGCGCCATTGATCCCGATGATGCCCAAGGCCTCACCGGGATAGACGTTGAACGAGATGTCCTGCAGCACCCACTTTAGCTGGTGGCGAGGCTTGGAAAAGGGAATCAACCACTCGGCCAAACGAGCCCAGCGGCTGGGATACTGCTTGTAGGCTTTGCTCAGCTGAGCAACTTGAATGCTACCCATCAGAGTTCATCCACCATTTCACCGGAGCGCTTTCGGAAAAGGCGCATCGCCAACAGACAGAACACCCCGGCCAGCAGCGCGGAAGGCCAGAGCGTCGACCACTGCGGCCATTGGCCCTGGACGAAGATGCCCTGATAGGCGGAGATAAGCGGCACCATGGGGTTGGCTTCGATTAGCGGACGAATAGCATCGGGCAGAATCGACACCGGATAGACGATCGGCGTTAGCCAGAACCAGAACTGCAGGAAAATACCGACAAACTGCCCGACATCGCGAAAGAACACGTTGAGCACGCCGAGCAGTATGCCTAGACCGATGGAGAATGCGATCTGGATCAACAGTAAAGGTACCACCCCCAGCACCACCCAGCCCGGAAAGTTCTGCGTCACCAGCAAGAAACCGAGAAACAGCGCAAAAATGATGGCGAAGTTCAAGCTCGCGTTTAGCACCACAATTAAGGGCAGGCAGATACGGGGGAAGCTCAGCTTCTTAATGAGATTGGCGTGCTCCAGAAACACCGACTGGCTGCGCCCGATTACCTCGGCGAAGAATCCCCAAGCCAGGATTCCGGCGCACAGGTAGATGCCATAGGCCAAGCCGTTATCCACACCAGGCAGGCGGGCCTGCATCAGCTGGGAGAAGATCACTGTGTAGACGATGATCATCGACAGCGGATTGAGGATCATCCACGCCGCACCGAACAGGGAATTGCGGTAGCGCGTCTGGAATTCGCGCTGGACACTGCCCACTACGAAACCGCGGTAACTCCATACCGCGCGGGCCATACCCAGCGCCATCAGTGCACCCTGCCATACTGGTCTTCGAAGCGAACGATGTCATCCTCGCCCAAATACTCGCCGCTCTGCACCTCGATCATCACCAGATCGATCACCCCCGGATTTTCCAGACGGTGCTTGTGGCCTGCGGGAATAAAGGTCGATTCGTTACTGTTGATCAGGCGCGGCTCGCCGCCGTTGACCACCTTGGCCATGCCCTGCACGACGATCCAGTGCTCGCTGCGATGGTGATGCATCTGCAGCGACAGCGCTGCACCAGGCTTCACCACGATGCGCTTGATCTTGAAGCGCGGGCCCTCCTCGAGCACGGTGTATGTGCCCCAGGGGCGCGCGACCGTACGATGCAGGCGATAGGCCTGGTGGTTCTCCAGCTTCAGCCGTTTAGCCACCTGGCCTACTTGCTGTGCGCGGTCGGCATGTGCAACCAGCACTGCATCGGCGGTTTCGACCACGATCAGGTCGTCGACCCCGACCGTGGCAACCAAGCGCCCCTGGCTCTGTACGTAGGTATTGCGGCTATCAATGAAAAGGGCATCGCCTTGCTTACGGTTGCAGTCGGCATCCGCCTCCACCAGCTCGCGCAGGGTCTTCCACGACCCTATATCGCTCCAGTCGAATTGCGCAGGAACTACCGCCACCCGTGTGGAGCGTTCCATAACCGCATAGTCGATGGAGATGTCCGGCAATGCCGCAAAGCTGCTCCCCTGCAGCTCCTGCATCAAGCCGCCGGCGCTGGTCTGCAAAGAGCTATGCTCAACGCAAGCACGCGCCTGCTCGAGCAGGTCGGGAACATGAGCCTGCAGCTCGCGGATCAGGCTACCGGCGGTGAAACAGAACATGCCCGAATTCCACAGGAAGCGACCGCTGTCGAGGTACTCCTGGGCCGTCACGCTATCCGGTTTCTCGACAAAGCGCTGCACCTGGCAACCACCCAGCTCATCCAGCGCAGTACCTGCCTCGATATAGCCAAAGCCGGTTTCCGGAGCGGTCGGGCGTACACCGTAGGTCACCAGATAACCCTGCTCGGCCAGTCGCACCGCGTGCTCGGTGGCCGCCTTGAAGCCCGCCAAGTCGTGAATCAGGTGATCCGCAGCCATCACGACCAACACCGCATCATCACCGTGTTCAGCCGCCAGGGCCAGGGCGGCGACTGCCAGCGCCGGCGCAGTGTTGCGCCCCTGCGGTTCCAGCAGAAAGCGCGCCCGGCAACCCGCCAGCTTGGCCGCGGCAAAGTGGTCCCTGCTCTCGAAATAGTGCTCGCGGTTAGTCACCGTGACAATCTCGCCTCCCGCGCCAAGCAGCCCGGCGGCGCGCAGGTAGGTTTTCAGCAACAGAGACTGACCATCCGGCAGGCGCATGAAGGGCTTGGGATGGTCCTCACGCGATACCGGCCACAGGCGGGTACCGGCGCCACCGGACAAAATGACGGGAACGATCATGTGTCTTACTCCTTGCTGAGGCGGCGAAGATCCGCTTCAACCATCATTTCGATCAGAGTGGCTAGGCTGGTTTTCGGCTGCCAGCCCAGTTTGCGCTCAGCCTTGGCCGGGTTACCTAACAGCACTTCGACTTCGGCCGGGCGGAAGAACTGCGGGTCAATGACCACATGCTCTTCATAATTCAGCCCAACGTGGGCAAAGGCCAGCCGGCACATGTCCCGCACTGTGGTGGTGATGCCGGTAGCCACCACGTAGTCGTCGGCCTGCTCCTGTTGCAACATCAGCCACATGGCCTCGACATAGTCGCCGGCAAAACCCCAGTCGCGCTTGGCGTCGATGTTACCCAGGCGCAGCTCACGCTGCTTGCCGAGCTTGATCCGCGCCACCGCGTCGGTGACCTTGCGAGTGACGAATTCGATGCCGCGCAGCGGCGACTCGTGGTTGAAAAGGATACCGCTGGAGGCATGCAAGTCGAAGCTCTCGCGGTAGTTGACGGTTATCCAGTGGCCATACAGCTTGGCCACCCCATAGGGGCTGCGCGGATAGAAAGGCGTATTCTCGTCTTGCCGCTCTGCCTGGATCAGGCCGAACATCTCGCTGGTCGAAGCCTGGTAAAAGCGAGTTTCCGGGCTGAACTGGCGAATGGCCTCCAGCAGATGGGTCACGCCCAGGCCATCGACGATGCCAGTGGTAACCGGCTGATCCCAGGAGCTACCGACAAAGCTCTGTGCGCCGAGGTTATAGACCTCCTGCGGCTTAGCCTTGATCACAGCACGCTGGATGGAGCAGGCATCGGCCAGATCACCTTCAATGTAGCGAATCTGGTTCTCGATACCCAGCTCGCGCAAGCGCCAGCGGGTATCCGAACTGCGCCGTGCCACCAGGCCATGTACTTCGTAATCCTTTTCCAGCAGCAGTTTAGCCAGATAAGCACCATCTTGGCCGGTCAGGCCGGTAATCAAAGCAACTTTAGACATTTTTATACTTCTCTTGCTTCCCAGTCAGAGAGCACGCTCTGCAGGGTCTCCGTGATTGAAATACTGGGCTTCCAGCCAGTGTCTTGTTGTAGTTTTGCTGCACTGCCGACCACCCTGCGCTGATCTGCAGGGCGCAAGCGCGAAGGGTCTTGAACGAGCTCGACGCTGACTCCCCTCAGCCTGGCCATCTGTAGGATCAACTCGCGAATCGTGCGTTCTACTCCTGAGCACAGGTTGTAGATTTCACCACTTCGTCCATGTTCCAGCAGAGCGAAGTAGGCAGAAATCACATCGCGTACATCCAAGAAGTCCCGGCTGACGTCGATATCCCCCACTTCCAGGGTGATTCGTTGCGCCCCATCGGCGCGTACAATCTGCTGCGCCATGCCGGGCACCACGAAGCTTGGCGCCTGCCCAGGGCCGATATGGTTGAATGGGCGGGCAATCAGCATGCGCCAGCCTTCGGCGTAACCCCACTGCAGGCACAGCAACTCCGCGGCAACCTTGCTCACCGCATAAGGATTGCGCGGTTTTGGTGCCAGGCTCTCGGTGATCGGCAAGTCCGCCTCGGCGACTTGGCCATAAACATCGCCGGAACTGACGAACAGAAAGGTGCCGTTGAACCCGGCACGCTTGAGGGCCTGCAGCAGGTTCAGGGTGCCCAGCAGGTTGACCTGCAGCGTATGCGCAGGATCCTTGAAGGCCTCCGGCACAAAGGTCTGCCCCGCCAGATGAATCACCGCATCCGGAACGCCTGTCTGCAGCCAGGCATCCAGGGAAACGGGGTCAAGCAGGTCATATGGTAGCGATTCAAGCAGGCGCCAAGAGCCCGACGCAGGCATCGGCAGCGTTTGCAAGTGGCGACCAACGAAACCGCTCAAGCCGGTCGCTAGTAATATCTTTGATTTATCCATGTTCTGTCCGGGCCGGTAGCGTTGTGACAAAGAGCCGGGTCCATAGTGAGAGATTGGTTTTAACCAAACGGTTCTTGACCGCAACCTGAGGGAATCGCATCTTTCAAGCAGAACGCTTTCGCAGCGGATAGTCCATCATTTGCGAACGACATACCAAGACCCGCAGCAGCACTCAATTCTCTCCAAAAAGATCTCGCGTGTAGACCTTGCTTTCTACGTCTAGCAGCTCGTCCGCCATACGGTTACTAATGATCACGTCCGCCTCATGCTTAAAAGCTGCCAGATTGGTTATGACCGGTGAATGGAAAAATTCCGCCTCATGCAAAGCCGGCTCATAAATGATGACTTTGATCCCTTGAGCCTTGATCCGCTTCATGACTCCCTGAATGCTAGATGCCCGAAAATTATCTGAGCCCGACTTCATAATCAGCCGGTAAATGCCCACCACTTCTGGATTACGTCGCAAGATATCTTCCGCGATAAAATCCTTGCGCGTCCGATTGGAGTCAACAATCGCGCGAATCAGGTTCTGTGGCACATCCCGATAATTGGCTAGCAGTTGCTTGGTGTCCTTGGGCAGGCAATAACCACCATAGCCAAACGAGGGATTGTTGTAATGGCTGCCGATACGAGGGTCCAAGGCAACCCCGTCAATAATCTGCCGACTGTCGAGGCTATGGCTCAGGGCATAGCTGTCCAGCTCATTGAAGAACGACACACGCATCGCCAGATAGGTATTAGCGAACAGCTTAATCGCTTCCGCCTCCGTCGACTCGGTCAGCAATAGCGGGATGTCCTGTTTGATGGCCGCATCTCGCAACATGCCTGCAAAGACTTCAGCGCGCGCTGAACGCTCGCCCACGATAATACGAGACGGGAAGAGGTTATCGTGCAGCGCTTTGCCCTCGCGCAGGAATTCCGGGGAGAAAATCAGGTTACCGCAGTCAAATGCCTGCCGCGTCTTGGTCGTGTAGCCCACCGGCACAGTCGACTTAATGATCATGACCGCCTGCGGGTTGATGGTCATCACCTGTCGAATCACCGCCTCTACCGTCTGCGTATTGAACTGGTCTGTTGCCGGATCGTAATCAGTTGGAGTGGCAATGATTACGTAGCTGGCCCCCTGAAAAGCGTCCACGGGATCCAGCGTTGCCCGGAAGTTCAAAGGCTTGTTGCGCAGATAGTCTTCCAGCTCGCGATCTTCGATCGGCGACTTCTTGCGGTTAAGCATCGCAACACGCTCGGGAGCGATATCCAGCGCAACCACTTCATGCTGCTGCGCCAGCAGGACACCATTGGATAACCCCACATAACCCAAACCCGCTACCGCAATCTTCATATGTTCCCTTAATTTTTATATTGAGCGGCCTATTGCCAAGGAATCGTGAGCGGCTGTACGCCAATGTCGTGCGCCCAGAAAATGCCTTCCTGCACCAAAGAAACTTGCAAGCTGCCACCCCTGATTTCCATACTTGAATCAATTGGTAGACTAACCGACAACTCACCCTTGGCCGGAATATCAAATGGCAAACCCATGCGTGCATCCCAACCAGATGCAGGCCGCCCAGTGGCATCTAGGAATCGCCAAGAAATACGCACCGGCGTATTAGTGCGGGAGCCGGCAGCAATAGCCAAATTACCAGCATTAAGCACACTTAAGCGAACAATAGCTTTACCATCAGACCTACTCACACTATCGAAACGGTAAGCCAGCTTACGAACTTCCTCTTGGGTATATTGGCGCCCCACAAACGAGACACTGCCCGGAATGTTTTCCATCCACAACGGATCGCAACCTTCAAAACCAACGGAAACAATCTTCTTCATTAACTCACGGTACGCACTCTCATCATTATTCTCGTCCGCGAACGACATGAATGAAGTCACCCGTCTTGGCAGCTCAGCACAGTCCTTCCCATACTCCGAGGTGTAGCCAGGTGGAGAAAACCCGGAGTAACCATTCAGTGTCTTAACACCATACCGCAGCGAAACCCACATAGCATCCAACTCGTCTGCGAAATACGGGCCCTGGCGCTGAGCAAAGAACATTATGGAGTCGGAACTTACACTCTCAGGCACGGATGCCTCAATCAGTGATAAGCGATCACGCCATTCATTTTTATTGCTGACATACATGGAGGTAGCCGCAGACTCGAGAAGCATCAGCGGCAAGACAACTAATACGACGAGCCGACTACCCCATCGCCATTTTTCTCGAGAGTAATCGATGGCCTGCACCACAAGATAGGCTACCGGGAAGAGTAATACCTGATCCAGACGAGTCATTACACGAATAGCAGAAGCAAGCGGCAAATTGTGTAAGACATACCAAAGGCTAAACCCTCCAGCGTACAGTGTCAGGATAATCAGCCCCAGCAGGACGCCCGCCATCACCGTAGAGGCGTGCACACTGCCCCTGTGCGCGCCCACGAGCAACCCCATGGCAGCTAACAACATCGGAATTGCCCCCATGAACATCTGATGTTCATGGCGCATCGGAATATCCTTGAAGATTTCTGCTTCTGGCCAAGACCAAAAGTAGGACCCGTCGGAGAGAAAATAGCTTTGCGGCCGAGGCAGCATCATCGCTATCTCACCCCAGGAGCGTTCGGCGCCATAGAGCATAGACACCTGGATATAGGGATAAAACAGCACCACCAGCGCAATCAGCAATCCGGCTAGACCCACCAATATTTGCCACTTCTCATAACGAGACTGATTGTGCCACTGCGTACAAAACTCGCGGAGTGCCTGCACTACAGGCTGCGCAAGCCTATATCGACAGTAGATGATGTGCATGCCGGCTCCGGCTGCGAGCAACAAAAGAGTAAAGAACCCGATGTAGATCCCGGTGTAAAATTGCCAGACCAGCCAGCCGCCCGAAATTACCAGGAGCCGATATTTCTTCTGCTCCAGAAAAAGAGTGAAGAATGCCATGGCAAGTGGCACGCCAAAGCGATAGTGCAGCTGGGCATGGCCAGCATGCGCTGTCGTCGGTAAGGCAAAGGCAAAAATTAATGCACCTACCGATGAGGCCAGCGGGCTGCCGCCCATAATGCGCAATGCATAATAGGCGGCGGCAAAATTCGCAGCATAGCCCAGCAAGAACCAGAGTTGAAAAGCGGTATCAGATTGCTCTACAAAGATGCGGACCAATAGATAAACAGGGGCCGAGCCGAACAAATTGTCCGAAAAGCCCAACACATAAGGAAAAGGAGAAAAAAATCCCGGATGCCAGAGCGACTCAGACTCGCCGAAGAAAAATTGGTAAATATTTTCCAGAAAGTAATTATTCAGGCGCGCATCGCCGATATCGCCAGGAATAAGCGCTAATCCGTGCAACTGCCTAAGCGGCACAATTAAAAAAGCACAAGCAAATAACGCAACAACCCACAATAGATACAGTCTACTTTTCATCTACAGGCTACCAACAGATATAGTCCATCGACTCAGCACTTTTGCGAAACGGGTCAGTCAAATCATCCGTATATTGCCCCATCAGTAGTCGTTTTTTTGGCAACCAATGAGCTCTAAAGTAACGACCGAAACTTGCAATTGCCCCCCCCTTCTCCGTGAGTTTGACACAACCATTCTCGATCACGATGGTTCCGGATTCGAGCTGCTCCGTCAGCCGCACATCCACTAGACGATGCTCCTTGACGTATTCCTGAGTGAATACCTGCTCGAAACTATCCTGCTTAATGGCTCCGCCCCGCTGCTGTAGTTTCTCAAGGATATAAAATGAAAGTGATCTATCAATTACGGCTGGCACCGATATGGCGAATGAGTATCCCCCTAGCAGAAAAATCACCAGCAATAGTGTCTTTTCAAACCCACCGAAAACCCGAAAATAATCAACACCGAACAACAACGCCGCCGTGACAAATGCAGCCACTACTCCATCACCAATGGCAGCATAAAATACGACATTCACGTTGAAGAAGGAGATATGAACATAATAAATGACAAGCAGCAGCGCCACGAACAGTGCACCCGCCACGATGGCGCGAACTAGCTTCATACTTTGAATACCAAAAATTTGTTACCGAAATATCTCATGGATATCTGAGCTACCGTTGCAATCAGAAACCCAGGCTTGTAGTCAAGTCCGTACCAGTCCGTCCAGACAAGCAGGATCAGGCCATGCAGCAATGCAATCACACCATACAGTCCACTAAACTTCACAGCTTGTGCAATGATGGTGTCGCCCGTGCGCGGGAAGACAAAATAGCGGCTGCCAATAAACGAAGCCGTTATGCCAAATACTGCGGCCAGCATGTTGGCCACTCCCGCTGACTGGAAACCCAGTACATTCAGGTTGAACGACAGCACCGCAAAATGCACAGCGGTGGCCGCCACACCATTGATGCCATAACGCAGCAGTTCAAAGGCATGCCGCTTCATGCTGCGACCGGCTGCCTTGTTGTCTTGGTGATCTGCTCGACGAAGTCGTGATAGGCCACCGGCGTTGTCACAGTTCCTCCTCGCACAACCCCCGTCAGCATCAGGGTCATCAAGGCCAGGGCGCCCGTCTGCAGCAGCATCAGCAAGAGGATGCCCAGTGCAACCGAGAACCAGCCAGGCGTGGAGAAGCCGATTAGCTTGAGGAAGACGGCAGCGAGAATCCCGGCAACGGACATACCGGCGATCAGCGCACAGGCAATACCCACCCGTACCAGTACATCCTCGGCGAACACCATCAGCCCCTTAAAGCCGTGCAACACCAAACCAACAAAATTCATTTTCGACTGCCCCGCATAACGCGGCCCCCGATCAATTGAGCACGCCCCGGTACGTAGTTTCGACGCCAACACCGCACCCGCCACATGAATAGGCAGTTCTTGCATAACCACCAGACGTTTGACCGCCTTGGTCTTGATCGCCATGAAATTTCCGAAACTGATGGCACGCCCGGTCATCAGCTTGAAGAAGCGCTTGTAAACGGCATAGAACAGCTTGAAGCGCAGCGTCTCGACCCGGCGCTTACGTTGCGCCACCACGACGTCGACCTCATCCGAGGCAAGCGAGGCCAGGAGCGTAGGGATAGTGGAGGGCAGATCCTCACCATCGGAGTCCATCACCACCACCGCCTGGTGAGACTGCACATGCTCGGACACAAAGCCAAGCCCAATGGATATGGCCCGCTGGTGGCCGACATTGCGGCGCAGCTTCAGAATCGCCCCATCGACGCCGGCCCTCTCAAGACTAGAGATTTCCAGCGGCTGCTTCACCGAACCGTCATCGACGGCCACCACAAAAACATCCCGCTTGAATTGGGCCGCCAGCTCCATGAACAGGCGGCTACTCGCTTCGACGTCTTCATATACAGGGGTGACGATGATCAGGTTGTGATCGGCGAAGTTCATAGGCTCAGAAACTCCCGGAAATAGGCTACTGTTTTCTCTAGGCCCTGCTCCAGTCTGACCTGCGGCGCCCAGCCCAAATGATGGCGCGCCAGTGTGATGTCCGGCTGCCGCTGGCGTGGATCATCCTGCGGCAAGGGCTGCTGCACCAGACGCGAGTTGCCGCCCACCATGCGCAGAACCATTTCTGCCAGCTCACGGATGGTGAACTCGGCAGGATTGCCCATGTTGATCGGCCCGGTGACTTCAGTCGGGCTCGCCATCATGCGCAAGAAACCCTCGATCAGATCGTCGACATAGCAAAAGCTGCGCGTCTGGGCGCCGTCCCCATAAATGGTAATGTCCTCGCCACGCAGCGCCTGGACGATGAAGTTACTCACCACCCGACCATCGTTGGGGTGCATCCGCGGCCCATAGGTGTTGAAGATGCGCACCACCTTAATGTTCAGGGCGTGTTGGCGTTGATAATCGAAGAACAGCGTCTCGGCGCAGCGCTTGCCTTCGTCGTAGCAGGAGCGAATGCCTGTTGTATTGACATGCCCCCAGTAATCTTCGGTTTGCGGGTGGACCTGCGGATCGCCATACACCTCACTGGTGGACGCTTGCAGGATCTTCGCACCCGTACGCCTGGCTAGGCCAAGCATATTGATCGCGCCATGCACACTGGTCTTGGTGGTCTGCACCGGATCACGCTGGTAATGTACGGGTGAAGCCGGACAGGCCAGATTGTAGATCTCATCGACCTCAACATAGAGCGGGAAGGTGACATCGTGGCGTAGCAGCTCGAAGTGCGGGTTACCCAATAGGTGCGCAATATTGTCCTTTGTGCCGCTGTAGAAATTGTCGGCACAGATAACGTCACAGCCATCAGCCAACAATCGCTGGCACAGATGCGAGCCTAAAAAACCAGCCCCACCGGTGACCAGAACACGTTTACGGTTTGAGATACGCATGAATAAATTCCCCCACTACCACATGGAAAACCAGAGCCTAAGCCGCAGACAACCTGAGCTAACCGCCTAAAACATCCGGCAATTGATGCTATTTACTAGTCTGCCCCGACAGGGCTTAATAAGTTTTTGCGGAAACGATCCGCCTCAGATTAATTCGCCGACAAAAGCCATAGAGCGCAAACAGAGCAAGCAAGAGACTCGTTACCGCAGAAATAGCGGCTCCGATGTAGAACGACCGAGGAACATAGCTGACTTCAACAATATTCTGGCCCGCATTTATCCTGACGGCCTTCCCAAGAACTTGCGCATTAAATACCTCCCGAGACTCGTCATTGACGATAGCCACCCATCCTGGGTAATTCGCATCGGCGATGAAAAGCCAAGCATCTCTATCGGAGTTTACCCGCAAGGAGTAGTGCGTTGAACTGGCCTTGTGGATATCGATCTTTGCAACAACCGTATTAATGACATCACATGCAAGCCCCCCATGACCACCAACTGATGTCAGGCCATACTCAAGAATCAGACAGCCCTCAGGGGTCGAATGAATCTTATCAGCCGCAGACGCTGCGTCTGCCACGCTGAGCGCTTGGCCATACACTTGAAATTTTGGCTTAGCCTGCGTGTTCTCATAATAAAAGATATTATCTACAGTATCTTTATCAAACAGCCTCAAGCCAGGAACATTAACTTCCGAGTCAAACGATATGTATCGAACACCTAGCGTATCCAATAGCCGAGTCCCCTCCACCACTTCACCAGCAAGCTCTTTCGATAAAACCCCATCGACCAGTAACCGTCGCTTCATCGGCAAAGCCAGCCAACCGTCATCAGAAGGCACTCCCCACGCCAGGCCAACAAAGTGAGGGAGAATTTTCGCAAACCGGGTATAAGCTGCCCCCACACTTGGATTATTGCCGGCCATCAGAGTCATTAAACCACCCGAGGCAGACATCCTGGTGCGGTATTCAAGATAATCGGGAGTTTTACGTATCCTTTCAACTACCTCTGGAGGGCGGGTAATCTCTGGCGGAAAGAAGTTAAACGGATGCGAACGCACAACCAATACCTCAACAGTCAAAACCAGCACCGCCGCAGCAGGTATCAGTCGCCATCGTTTGAAGAGGCCCAGCACGGCGACAATGCCAAGCAAAAGAAAGAAACATACTGAAGCAAAAACCGACAACTTGTTATCAAAGCCTACGGTTGCAAGCAGCGCCATAGCAGCAACATAGACACCGCCCGCCAGCAGAAACAGCACTCTGTTCGTCATGAACAGCCGATTCAGAGACGCCGTCGTGCCTGCTTTCAAACAGTCCAGCGAATACCCCCCGGCAACGGCAAAGCCAAGCACAGCGATGCCCATAAGCGGATGGAAAATCCTATAATTATGCAGCCCGGGAATAAGATGATAGTCATACACCAGCCTAAAAATCGGCGAGGCATATTCAATACTCAAGTTAAACAATATAAACCCCGCGAGCACGTGCGCCCAAACCCGCGAGTGGAACTTGAAAAACACTACAAGCACAGCCAAGGCTGCACCTATTAAACTACACAGGCTTGCCGTCATCCGATGGACACCGTCTACCGGGTGAAGATAAAAAACTCCCTTGAGATATTCCGATAGAGGTGTCAACCCGCCGAAAGGCATCGTAATACCATTAACACGATGCGACTGACCAACCAGCTCGACCAACGGCAACAGTTGGATAGCCGATAAGCCGAATGCGATGACCACGCCCAGAAGACCGGTTACCAGATACTTCTTCCACTTCGCGCCCATGTCGCTCCGATCACCACGAGAGAGAAAAATGGTAACCAGAGAAACGGCTATATAGATTGCCGCCCCATGGGCAATTTGTGGATAGCCGGAAAACACCATCAGTGTCGCCGGAATGGCAAGAAAGCCCCCCCTGGCGACACTTGGCGACTTCAGCCAGGACTCAACCGCGACCATTAGCCAAGGCGCCCAGGCCAGCGAGCTGGTGATAGCCAGGTTGTGAGCACTGTGCAACCAGGTGCCCGAAAAAATAACAATCAGGCAAGCAAAGACAGAAGACCAGCGCGTAATGCCCAGTACACGGCATAACGCATAGACTCCCGCCCCGCCAACAAGCATGTATATATAGTGCAGCAACCCCGCTCCGTAATCAGGGTCGAACAAGTAAGCCACTAGAATATTGACCGGACTGGCAGCTCCGGCCTGCCCCTCTGCAAAAAGCGGGTGCCCACCATAGATTTTACTGGCCCACAGAAACGAATCTCCGCCATTCAATGCTGCCGACAAAAGTGACAGCATCGGCGTGAACAGAGTCCCCGAGTCTGTATGGAGAGCAACCTGCCCATCCCATATAGCCGGCCACCAAAAATAGGTCACCAAACCAATCACAAGCAGAAAAGCAAGGCGTCCAGTAATACAGCACCCCATCATTTTCCGGCCCCGGCAGCTTCCGAGCGTAAATATACGAATATATTCCTGCCCAACACTCCCGAGTCTGCGCATTAGGGAAACTCGCTGACCATAGTTGGGCAAGCCTCTCATGGTGCGGCAGCTTCTAAATATGCTACGTCATATGGGCCGAAAACTATAGAAACACGCCAGCCTTGGAAATACTTTCTCAACGAGTTGATACTGAAATGATGCGTAGCAATAAATGAGAATTTTTGAGCTCTGGATAGCAGGTCATTGAAAACATCTTCAGCTATTTTATGACCTCCTGCTAGAGTCTCTCTCAGCTGCGCAGGAACTTCATTTATATCATCATCCGCAATTATTAGCTGATAAAAATCATCAGCTTCGGATGAAAATGAAGTAAATAAACCGATACGCCCCCCAGGCTTAACCATTGACTTCAAATTTAAAAAGCACTCATCCAATTTGCCGGTCTCTATGTGCTGAAGCACGTACTTGCAAAGAACGAAGTCAACGCACTCATGAGTATTTGGGGATAACTCCTCAATTCTTTCGGATAATATCTTGGCAGGTAACCCAAAAAGATTTGTAGAAAGCTGTTGTCGCCTGGCGTCATCGGGCTCGGCCAAGTAACAATCCCTGAAGCTCTTGAAAAAAGGAAGCTCGGCCCCTGTAACTAATCTTCCCGCCCCCACATTCAACAAGCTCGATCTTACTATTGATTTATCCTGATCGATCCTACGAAATATATATGACTCAAATTCAACCCACGCCTCAAATGCGTTACCAATAGATGATACAAGCGCATCATCAGTATCTGAATATGTACTTTGTGTCATTTTGAGCTTTCCTTTTTAAAAATTTATCCAATTCGATAGTAACTTTTAGCCTTATCATCAACTAGGCTTTCTTGCTATAATTGCCTGGCTCTTGGGCAGCGCCTCATCCAGCGCCCTCTTAATTCGCGGTCCGTCACGCATCTTCAGCACCATATCCCAAGTCCTAGCCCAGCTTTCCAGCAACGGGTGCCATGGAGGCGATAGATCTTGGTCGCAGGTCCAAAACAGTGCCCAGAATATCGACCAATAAAAGCCGTAATAGGCCTTGCGCTCTACCACAAGACCAGCTTCAGTCACCAGTCGCTCAAAGGTTTCCCGATCAAATACGTTGATATGATTGGGCTTTTCGAAATGCCCTGGGGGAGCCAGATGCTGCTGCACTCGTTCGCTACCCGCATCGGGCACACTCAGAAGAAAAAGTGCACCGGGTTTTCCGACCCGGACCAACTCCTTAAGAAAAGCTGACGGGTTATCCACATGCTCCATGACCTCCATGGCAATGACCTTGTCAGCATAATTGTCCGGTAACGGAAGCGGACTTGCATCGCTGACTAGCGGATGGATAGCACGCGCATTCGAGCCTTGTAGTTTGGCGGTGACAGCGTCAACCCTGGCCTCATCAATATCTGCATAAGTTACCTCCGCACCGAGCCGAGCACAGAACGCAATAAATACACCTTCACCGCAGCCGACATCCACCACATGATCGCCTGGTCTGACAGGGAAGCCTTCCAGTAACTCACCAGTTTCCTCACGAAACCAGCCGCTTAGACTTGCATCAAGCAGCGTGAAGTCGGCCGGAACAGGCTCGGCGTTATCCTTCTCAGATTCTTCAGGCACTACTTGCACTGCGGATAGAGGCATACCGAAGAACTTCTTAATAGTAGTGAACATTAATAATCCCTGATTGATTGTATGACTGGAGCACTAAGCACAGTCCATCTCAGATCGCTCCCTGAAATCACTCAGCAATGTTGATAGGCCATGTTGGATCTTGACGCACTAGCCCCTCTTATCCATCAGCCAACGGCTTCCGCGCCAGAATGATCTGAGTTTTTGGTAGGCATTGGTCGAGTGCTTCGCGAAGCTTGTCTCCACCTGGCAGGCTAATGGTCGCGTGCCAAAGAGAGGCCCAACTGTTTAACAACGGGTGGAAAGGACCATCCAAATGATCATGAGTAGCGCCGCTAAATTCGACCCCTTCGGCCTGTTTAGTGCCCCAGAACAGCATCATCCACAGTGTCCAGTAGAAGCCGTAGTACTCGCGCGTCTCGATGATCAGACCAGCACATTCGACCAGCTCAGCAAAAGCCTCGCGGGAAAAAACGTTTATATGATTAGGCGGTTCGAAGTGCAGCGCTGGAGCCACGGCTCGCTGTAGCTCTTCGCTGCGCTGATCGGGCACCGAAATAAAGTACTGCGCCCCAGGTCGGCCGACGCGGACTAACTCCTGAAGGATCGCCAGAGGCTGGTCCACATGCTCCAACACCTCCAAGGCAATGATCTTGCTTGCAATTTTGTCTTCTAAGGGGAGCGGCAGGCTATTCGAAACAATTCCTTGAGCCTCTCGCGCTGGGGTATCGCGAACACTATCTCTCAAAGCCTCAACCTTGGCGGCTTCGCTATCGGTGAAAATGACATGTGCTCCACGGCGGGCACTGAAAAGGGTTGCGCCACCATAACCGCAGCCCAAATCCAACACCACATCGTCAGCCGATATTGGGAAGCCACGAAACAGCTCGTCCGATGCGTTCTGAAACCAGCCTCCCATTATCGCATCGACTAAACCACAGTCGCGAGAATCGACTGGAGGTAAGCATTGGCATCTATCAGCAGCCTGATACGGCGCTGTATCGGCTGAATTAGTGAAGAGCCGTTGCCACCATTTACGTCGGTTTTGCATACAGCCGTTCCCTTATTGCAAAAAGTTTCCTAGATCCAGCAACACAGCTGACTCGTGCGTAATTTTTATGCGAGGTAACGGCCCGAATAGAAGTGCCGTATAAACCTTCTTTCATAGCTGAATCTCTGTGGCTAAAAAGCTCTGCGTCTAACAATTCTCAGTGCTCCTTAAACGGCCGCCCCGGAAAATTCTTTTCACACTTGCAGAATTTTTATAACTCAGAACAACCAACCACATTCGGGTGCCACCCAAGCCTTCCAAAAGCAAATTCTTATATATACCTGCAGTAGCCTAAGTACTAGACCCCGACAAAATTATAAACTTTGCTTTCGCTTAACTTAGAAATCTTCTTCCGGCCCCATCAACACTCTACTGCCCGTTTATCCCTGCGCATATTGTAAGCCTTCGAAAGAAATGGAGACTCAATATAGGTATAGGTAATTGATGCCAACAATATAGTCAGCGGAACAACAATCAACAGTATAGTGACCTTCGTTACCGTTGTTTCCACCAGAAGCAGCCAGATAAGCGGCCAGTGCCATAAATACAAACTATAACAACGCTCCCCCAGAAACACGCAAATTCGCGCGCAGAACAATCGTTTAAGAATACTGGCACGAGATGAGGTTAACAGCAAAATAACTGCCGCCGAGAGCAGCAGCACTAATGACTGCTGCCAGAAAAAATAGTAAATCTCACGCGGCCGCCCAAAGACCAACAAGAGCAAGAGCGCCAGCGAACAAAAACAGAGGAAATAATGCCAAAGCCAATGCTCTATTCGCTCGCGTAAATTAGCAAAGAATAGCGCTAACACACCGCCCACCACAAAAGCATCTACTCGGGTTTCAAGCGCATAATATAAACGTGACCACGGAGCACCTTGACTAACTAAATAATATCGCCAGATCGTTGCTCCAGCGGCGAGCGCAACCAGTATGACCAATACACATCTAGCACGAAGGCCTCCCCGCAATGTTAATGCAAACAGCATTGGCCAGAGCAAATAAAATTGCTCCTCAATCGAAAGCGACCACGTATGACCGAACATTCCGGGATATGTGTAACCATATAGCTTTGTCCAGTTCGAGTAATAGAGAACTGTTGCAAGTGCATCTTTAGCCACTGAAAGCAGATCATCAACGCACAATGATGCGACAAATAAGCTCGACAGCACCACAACCAAAAGCGCTGGGTAAAGACGCAGTAAGCGTCGCTTCCAAAAATCCAGGAGCGCTACTGAACCCGTTTTTTCTATGCCTCGCAAAAGGATTAATGTAATCAAAAACCCAGAGATTACAAAAAACACATCCATCATAATTGGTGCACCGGGAAACCATGCTAAGTTCACATGCGCAACAACCACCCCTATGGCCATCACTCCACGCAAACCGTCCAGTGCGGGGAAATAGCTACCGTATCCGATTCCGCGCTTAACCACATCGACTCCTGCAAATTAGGGACGGCCTGAATAGCCACGCGACTCCGGCCAATATTCGCGATCACCGCTGCAAGGGCGCGTAACAATTAACATATGAGAGGGCATATAAATCTTAAACCGCACCCTTCTTCTTTAGTGAATCAAACATTGCTTCCAACCGCTCTCTGGTCACTTCTATAGAGCAATGGCTGCGCATTCGCTGAATTGCATTTTCTGAGAGGCGCCGATATTCATCAGGACTTTTCCGGTAGCAGTCATATGCCGCGACATAAGCACTACGTAAAGAATCCCAATTAATCTGATGGCGTAATGTACGGTACGCCAAACGCGGATCATGCGACCAAGCCGTACCGTCTTCCCAGCTCGACACGACAAAACCGACATCCTCATCCATATAGTCGAGCATCGCCGAGTGACGCGGCGCCACGGCCGGCTTGCCACACGAAAGGAACTCCATCAGGGGCAGACATTGCCCCTCACCATGCGAGGCGTTCACGGCGAAGGCGCTGGCCTGGATCAAGCTGTCGAACTCCTCGCCTTCAAGGTAACCCTGGAGCAAGACGACCCGGCATTTGAACTTTGGCATCCGCGCCAGCCAAATCAGCATGTCGTGCATGGCCGACTCGTACTCGCGATGCCCCAGCTTGAATACCAGGGTGGCGTCTTCGGTATAACGGAACGCCGAGCAGAACGCGGTCAACATATCTGCCCAGTTCTTGCGACCATCGTAGGGATTAAACAACGCGGTAAATACCACGCCAGACAGTTCCAGGATGCACTCACCAGGGGTCCAGGTCGGCATTTTTGGCGCCAGACCTTGGGCTCCGGGATGTGGGGGCTCGACAGGGTTGCCGGGCTCCAGCTTTACTCTTTCCGAGGCGCGAAGCTCCAGCCCCTCGATGGCAACCGAGCGGCGTCGCCCCAATGCGCGCCACGCAGCCCGAACGACCTGTTTCAGTCCCTTACGCAGGTGCCGCCAGCTTACTGCCGCTGCTGAATCGGTCCGATATACCGGAACTGCAACCTGGGGCTTCTGCTGCCGATGCAGAGCACTTTCATGCTCCCGAATAGCCTGCACCACGCAGGCAATTGCCTCCTGCCCAGAGATATATGGGCTGAGGGCCTTGTCCCAGCTATCCGCAATCACCCCTTGAGCAACCTTGATCACGACTTTCTCGGGGATCTCGCGCCTGTCACTCCGGAAAGCCGCAAACTTGTCCCATACCGGCGATGGCATAGAAAAAATCGGGTAATCCTCGCCCAGCTCGGCTCGCACACAGCGTACGATCAGCTCAGAGTGCGTAATGGCCATCCCTAGCCGAGCCAACATGGCACTCCAATTATGCCGGTCGTCACCTTGCCAGCGTTCATTGGGTATGCTGTAAAACTCCCAAGCGAACACGGGAATGACCTGGCACGGCAAATCAGCGGGGGCCTTGTGCGGCGGGGTAAACGACAGCAGTACGCACTCATCGCCGGCCGCAGCACACGCGTCGTGCAGGCTCGGTACTTCGGCCAGATCGCGCACCACTACCACTTCGGCCAACTCCTGCAACACCGGCAGAAAGTCTCTTAGAACGAAGTAATAGCTGTAGTCAGGTAAGCCGAGGCTAGAGCCAATGGTTTCGGCATTTACAGTCGAATAGGCGAGAATTTTCATGTTGTGCCTTGCCGCTTATCCGAAACACGAGCGGAGTCCAAAGCCAGGATAAAGCCGGACAGTTGCTGAGCAACCTGATGCTGCGAAGCAAAGCCCTGTAACTGCGTATAAGCGCTCTGCGACATCGCCCGATAGCGCTCCGGCTCCTCTCGCGCAACCCGAAAGCTCTCCCTGAATGCCGCTACCAGCGAGGCCCAGTTCAGCCGGTGGCGATGCGTCACGTAGATTCCCGAAGGATCGTGTGGCCAGCAGAAGGGCTCTCGCGAGCAGTCGACCGTAAAAGCCAGGGAGCCGCGGATATAGTCGGCCATAGCAGTATGAGTTGGTGCTAGAGCAGGGCACCCCGCAGATAGGAACTCCATCAGCGGCAGGCACAGCCCCTCTCCGGAAGAAGCATTCACGTAGTAGCTGGTAGCCCTGATCAGCTCCTGATACTGCCTTTCATCCAGAAAACCATGCACAACCAGCACTCTGCATTTGAATGGAGACAGACGCGACAGTAGGGTGATCAAAACGATCCGGTAATACTCCAAATCGTAGTGAGTCATCTTAACCACCAAGGTTGCCTCGGCCTCGTCTTTGAAGGCCCAGCAGAAGGCCGTAAGGATTTCTGTCCAGTTCTTGCGGCTATCCGCCGGGTTCAACAGTGTGGTGTAGACAACCCCAGTTACCTGCAGATTGAGCGGTGTTTGCGTGAACAGAACGCCAGCCGGTACCGCTGGCTGCCCAGGGACGGCCATATCGGCGACATCAGCGGCGTCCTGCGACAGCGGATTGGTGCAACTACGCGGCGCACGTGGCAAGGCCAGCTCGTTGCGCCAGTCCTGATAGAGGCGCTTGCAAAGGTTCCAGAAATTCGGTGCCTTCTGGGGTGGCGTGCAATCCTCACGCACGACCTCGTGCGACGGATTGTTTTCCGGCGCCAGATGCTTGGTTTCCGGAACCAGACCGTCGGCCGAAAGACCCAGGATGGCGCTGTCAACTAAATACCCGGTGAAGGAAAAGTAGCGCGCATCGAGCAGCGGCAAATGACCTTCGGCTTCCATCAAATGGGCATAGTGGTCCCAAACTGGCGCCGGGATAGCGGCAACCGGAAAGCTCGGAGCCGACCGCTCCACCAGTTGCTGCGTCTCACGGCTGGTGCAAATTGCCCCAGCGACATGGCGGAATACATGGCGCCAGTCATTACGCGGCTCACCGTCCCAGGGCTGGTCGGGTAAAGAGTCGAACTCCCAAGCAAATAGGCAAACCGTAGGGCAGTCCAGTCCGACCGGCGTCTGATGGGGAGGGCTGACACTCAGGAACACCACCGTCTCACCCGCTTCGGAGTAGTGATGGTAAAGCCTATCGACGTCCGCCACTGAATCCAGCACCACCACTTGAGCGAATCGCTCGAGTGCGGGCAAAAATTCTTTCAGCAGAAAGTAATAGCTGTACTCCGGCTTGCCCAGAGAGGCCTGGATGCTGGCTTGGCTGATTTTGGAGCAAACAAGAATAATCATCTGCATCGCTTGTTGTTGACATCGCGCGACGATATTGCACTCGAATTATTGTTATTCGCCACAAATTGCAGCTTTCTGGATGAAAGCTACTCGTCGCGAGGTCATGCATAGCATCAGTTATCGCTTCAGCTTGCAATAGCGAGTACGTATCGACATGCATGACCAATCGGTCAATTTCTCAACTACAAGCAATTCCTCTGTTACTGCTCTCGTGCTTCAGCAACATCCACGCCAGAGTTGAGTAAACTGAAGCTATTCGGGTCCAATGTATCCCTTAAAACAACCTTTCTAGAACCGCCATGAGCCGCCTACTCCCTTTCCTCCTCGCCACCACCCTCTGCCTCGCCACTGGCGCCCAGGCCCAGACCCTGGTGGCCACCAGCAACATCCTTGTCCGTGCCCTCGACCGCAGCCTGGACTTCACCTCCGACACCACCACTTCGGTGCGTGACATGAAGGTGGTGCTGGCCGCGCGTGACGATGCCGCCAGCTTCGTCGCCAGCCAGGGCGATATCCGCGGCGCGCGCCTGGAAGCCGCCTTCGCCACCCTGCGCGAACAACTGCCGGAAGCCCGCCACGCCTCCGACCAGCAGCTGGCCGAAGCTATCCTCGCCCTGTGAGCCTGCGTGCCGCGCGCTGGCTGGCCGCGCTCCTGCTGCTGAGCGGCGCCAGCGCCCAGGCCGGGCTACGCCTGCAGCTGGATGCCAGCGGGCTGTCCAGCGCCGAACGCCAGGCCAGCCAGGCGCTGCTCGACCAGGCCAGCGCGGCGCTGCCGCCAAGCTTCATCCAGCGTCTCGACCGCCAGGTGACGGTGAGCTGGTCAGGCGATCTGCCCCGAGCCGCCTTTGGCCGCACCACTCGCCGCGATGCTCTGGTGCTGAATGCCGGGTTGCTGCCGCGCCTGGTCGATCCACAACAGGCCGCCGCGCCGAGTGGCCGAACCCACGGCACCCTGCAGCGCGAGCTGCTGGCCACCGTGATCCATGAGCTGACCCACCTGTACGACCGCGCCGGTCTCTGGCCGGAGGACCAGCGCCGCCTGCAGTGGCGCTGCCGCCAGGCACGCGAGGTCAACGGCCCGGTCGGCCAGCGTGGCCAGTGCCGCGGCCAGGAGGCCCGCCGCTTCAGCCTCAGCGACGACCCGCAGCTGCTCGACCTGGCCGGCTGGCAGCAGCAGGTCGGCCGGCGCGGCGCCCGCGAGCAGGACAACGGCCAGGTGGCGCGTTCGCCGGACAGCTACGAGCTGAGCAACCCGCGCGAGTTCGTCGCGGTGAACATGGAGTACTTCCTCCTCGACCCGACCTACGCCTGCCGCCGCCCCACCCTGCAGCGCTATCTGCGCCAGCACTTCGCCTGGCAACCGGCGCAGCAGGCCGCGTGCAGCAGCGACTACGCCTACCTCAACGCCGGTCGCGACTTCGCCCGCCAGCCGCTAGGCCGGCTTGATCCCGAGCGGGTCTACGAGGTCGACTACCTGCTCGCCGAGCCCAACCAGCAATGGGCCAGCCGCTGGGGCCACAGCATGCTGCGCCTAGTGGTCTGCGCACCGGGACGGCCGCGCGGCCCGGCCTGCCGCCTGGATCTGGACCAGCACCTGGTGCTGTCCTACCGCGCCTTCGTCGGCGACGTGCAGCTGTCCAGCTGGGACGGCCTGACCGGCGCCTACCCGTCGCGCCTGTTCATCCTGCCGCTGGCACAGGTGATCGAGGAATACACCAAGGTCGAGCTGCGCGGCCTGTCCTCGGTGCCGCTGCGCCTGTCGCGCGAGGAGATCGAAGGCCTGGTGCAGCGCTCCGCCGAACTGCACTGGAGCTACGACGGCGACTACTGGTTCCTCTCCAACAACTGCGCGGTGGAGACCCTCAAGCTGCTGCGCAGCGGCACCGGCCGCAGTGAGCTGCAGGACCTCGACAGCATCATGCCCAACGGTCTGCTCGACCTGCTCGAAGGCCGCGCCCTGGCCGACCGCAGTGTGCTGGACAACCCGCGCGAGGCGCTGCGCCTGGGCTATCGCTTCGACTCCTTCCGCGACCGCTACCAGGCCATGTTCGAGATCCTGCGTAGCCGCCTGACCCTACCGCAGCAGGCGGTGGAAGACTGGCTGACCCTGCCGGCGCGCGAGCGCGCGCGCTGGTTCCCGCGCGCCGACCTGCGCGCCAGCGCCGCGCTGTTGCTGCTCGAACAGGCCGCCCTGCGCCGCCAGCTGCTGCTCGCCCAGGAACAGCTCAAGCAGCGCTACCTGGGTGCCCGCGACGACCCGCAGGACCGGCGCTTCGTCGAAGCCGACGCCACCCTGCGCGAGATCCTCGCCAACAGCGGCTTCCTCAGCCGCCCGGCCGAGCTGCTGAGCGCCGGCTACGGCCTGCCGCAGCCCGCCGAGTGGCAGCAACTGGAAGCGGCCAGCAGCGAACGTCAGCTCAGGCTGCGCCAGCTCAGCGACGACCTCGACAAAGAGGTGCGCAACCTGCTGGAGCCCAGGCTGCTGGCCGAGATCGAAGCCGGCGAGAGCAACCTGAAGCAGCTCGGCCAGCACCTGCGCGAGCTGCACAAGGCTAGCGGCGGCCTGGTTCTGCCTTAGGTCTACAGCTGCTCTTCATGCTCCTCGGGAAGCCCCGGGTCCAGCTGCAGCCAGGGCAGGCGGCTGCCTACCCAGATATGCCGGTCGGCCGGCGCCTGCTCGGGGTGATCGAGGCTGGCCACGGTGATGTCCAGGCTATCCGGGCTGAGGGCAGTGAACAGCGCCAGGTGACAGCCGCAGTGCGCGCAGAAATAGCGCAGACAGCTGGTCGAGGAGGCGTAGGCGGCGGCACTGCCCTGGGTCCAGCGGAAGCTCGCCAGCGGCAGGGTCAGCCAGGTGGTGACGATGCCGCCGGTGGTGCGCCGGCAGATCGCGCAATGGCAGTGGGCGATATCCTGCAGCGGCGCCGCTAAGGCGTAGCGCAGGCGGCCGCAGTGGCAGCCGCCGGTGTGGGTCTCGGTCATGGCGAACTCCTCGCGCTCTTGCTCATCACCCTAGCGCGCGCCGACGCACTTGCCCATGATGACCCGATGCTTTCCGCACGGATGTCGTCGTGACCGTTCTCCTGTACTCGCTGTGGCCGCTGTTCGCCCTGATCGTCGGCGGCTACCTGCTGCGCCGTCACGACTTCCCCGGCGAGGCCTTCTGGCCGGCCGCCGAGCGGCTCAACTACTTCATCCTGTTCCCGGCCCTGCTGTTCAGCAGCCTGGCCAGCGCACCGCTGGACAACCCCGCCCTGCCGCGCCTGGCCCTGGCAGTGTTGCTCGGCCTCGGTGGCGGCTGGCTGGCCCTGTTGCTGGTGCGCCGCCTGCGCGGCTGGCCAGCGGCGCGCTTCGGCGCCTTCACCCAGGGCATCCTGCGCTTCAACACCTACCTCGGCCTGGCCGCCATCGGCAGCCTGCACGGCCAGCCCGGCCTGGTGCTGGCCGCCTTGCTGCTGGCGCTGATGGTGCCGGCGGTGAACGTGCTCTCGGTGTGGTCGCTGAGTGCCGATCGCGCGGTGAGCCTCAGCGGCCTGCTGCTGCCGATCCTGAAGAATCCGCTGATTCTCGCCTGCCTGGCCGGCATGCTGTTCAACCTGCTCGGCATCGGCCTGCCCGGTGGCAGCGACCGCCTGCTCAGCCTGCTGGCAGCCGCCAGCCTGCCGCTGGGCCTGCTCTGCGTGGGGGCGGCGCTACGGCCGCAGGAGCTGCGCGGCGAGAAGCCGGCCCTGGCCTGGAACTGCACCCTGCGCCTGCTGGCCATGCCACTGCTGGCCTATGCCGTAGCCAAGGCGTTGCACCTGCCGGCGCTGGAAAGCAACGTGCTGGTGCTGTTCTTCGCCTTGCCCACCGCCCCCACCGCCTATGTGCTGACCCGCCAGCTCGGCGGCGACGGCCACCTGATGGCCGGCATCATCACCCTGCAGACCCTGCTCGCCGCCCTCAGCCTGCCGCTGGTGCTGATCCTCCTCGCGGCATGAACGGTACTGCGTCGAAAGCGCGCTGAAAGCTTGAGCCCCTAGCATCCGTCGACCGCCGGCCCCGGACCGGCGTTTCCACAACAACAAGATGGGCTCCCCACGCACTGCATTCTCGCAGCCACCGCGTCGGTCATGCCCGTCCGGAGACTGCCTGATGCTGACCTTCCTCGGCTTCGCCATGGTCATGACCTTCATGTACCTGATCATGACCAAGCGCCTGTCCGCCCTGATCGCCCTGATCATCGTGCCCATCACCTTCGCCCTGATCGGTGGCTTCGCCGCCGGCATCGGCCCGATGATGCTCGAAGGCATCGGCAAACTCGCCCCGACCGGCGTGATGCTGATGTTCGCCATCCTCTACTTCGCCCTGATGATCGACTCCGGCCTGTTCGACCCGGCCGTGCGCGCCATCCTGCGCATGGTCAAGGGCGACCCGCTGAAAGTCTCCATGGGCACCGCTGCCCTGGCGCTGATCGTCTCGCTCGACGGCGACGGCGCCACCACCTACATGATCTGCGTCGCCGCCATGCTGCCGCTGTACAGCCGCCTCGGCATGAGCCCGCTGATCATGGCCGGGCTGATCATCCTCGCCGGCGGCATCATGAACATGACCCCCTGGGGCGGCCCCACCGCCCGCGCCGCCAGCGCCCTGCACGTCGACCCGTCGGACATCTTCGTGCCGATGATCCCGGCCATGCTGGTCGGCTGCATCGCCCTGTTCGGCATCGCCTGGGTCTATGGCCAGCGCGAGCGCGCCCGCCTCGGCGTGCTGCACCTGCCGGACGATCAGGACAATCACGCCGAGATCAGCGTCTCGCAGTACCCGGAGGCGCGCCGGCCGAGATTGCTGTGGGTCAATGGCGCACTCACCGCCGCCCTGATGGTGGCGCTGATCGCCGGCCTACTGCCGCTGCCGGTGCTGTTCATGATCGCCTTCAGCATCGCCATGATCATCAACTACCCCTGCCTGCAGCAGCAGAAGGAGCGCGTAGCCGCGCATGCCGGCAACGTCCTGGCGGTGGTCGGGCTGATCTTCGCCGCCGGCATCTTCACCGGCATCCTGTCCGGCACCGGCATGGTCGAAGCCATGTCGAAAAGCCTGCTGGCGGTGATTCCTGAGGCGCTGGGCCCATACCTGGCGGTGATCACCGCGCTGGTGAGCATGCCGTTCACCTTCTTCATGTCCAACGATGCCTTCTACTTCGGCGTGCTGCCGGTGCTGGCCGAGGCCGCCAGCCATTACGGCATCAGCCCGGTGGAAATGGCCCGCGCCTCGATCGTCGGCCAGCCGGTGCACCTGCTCAGCCCGCTGGTGCCCTCCACCTACCTGCTGGTGGGTTTGGCCAAGGTCGAGTTCGGCGACCACCAGCGCTTCACCCTCAAGTGGGCGGTACTGATCTGCCTGGCCATACTGCTGGCGGCATTGCTGCTCGGCGTGTTCCCGCTGTTCGGCGGATAGTCCCGACGGGAGACGGCATTTTCCCGCAAAGCCAGCTAGAATCGCGCGCCATCGCGGCGCCCGCCGACCGACTCTTCGACACGCAAGGAACCAATAATGGAATGGCTGACTAGCCCGGAAATCTGGGTTGCCTTCTTGACCCTGACCGCCCTGGAAATCGTCCTCGGCATCGACAACATCATCATGATCGCCATCCTGGTCGGGCGCATGCCGCCGCACATGCAGGCGCGCACCCGCTTCTTCGGCCTGGCCCTGGCCATGGTCACGCGCATCGCCCTGCTGCTGTCGATCACCTGGATCATGAAGCTCACCAATGACCTGTTCCACCTGTTTGGCCAGGGCATTTCCGGGCGTGACCTGATCCTGTTCTTCGGCGGCCTGTTCCTGCTGTGGAAGAGCAGCACCGAGATGTTCCACAGCCTGGAAGGCGAGGATGAAGCCGAGCAGACGCCGGGCAACACCGCCGCGCGCAACTTCATCGGCACCATCATCCAGATCGCCATCATCGACATCGTGTTCAGCCTGGACTCGGTGATCACCGCCGTCGGCATGGTCTCCCACGTGCCGGTGATGGTCGCCGCGATCATCGTCGCCGTGCTGGTGATGATGCTGGCCGCCGGCACCATCAGCGACTTCATCGACAAGCACCCGTCGCTGAAGATGCTGGCCCTGGCCTTCCTGGTGGTGGTCGGTACCGTGCTGATCGCAGAAGCCTTCGAAGTCCACGTGCCAAAAGGCTACGTCTACTTCGCCATGGCCTTCTCGCTGGGCGTGGAAGCCCTGAACATCCGCATGCGCGTACTGCGCGGACGCAAGGAAGACCCGGTCAAGCTGCGCAAGGACATTCCGGGGCAGTAAGCCGGAACGCGTGGACAAAAGAACGGGGCCGAATGGCCCCGTTTTTTATTGCCTACTCGACGAAACGCTCGCCGCGGAACGTGCGCCGCGGATTGCCCCGCTCCAGTTGTTGGTGACGCAACCGACGCTCAGCGCGCAACCGCTCGTCGGCCTCTTCGGCTCGCTCCGCGAGACGCCGGGCGATCAGCAGCAGCGCCAGGCGCCTGTTGGCGTGCTGGCTGCGCTCGCTCTGTACCTTGACACTGATGCCGCTGGCCAGGTGAGTGGCGCGCACCGCCGAGTCGGTGGTGTTGACATGCTGGCCACCGGGACCGGACGAGCGCAGCGTCTCGAAGCGGATCTCGCCTTCCAGGCTGGCCGGCGGCGGTGCAAACAGCGCGCCGCCGAAGAACCAGTTCTTGCGCCCATGACTTGGCCGGTAGGGACTGGAGCAGACCCATTGCAGCGAGCCGCTCCAGGCAACGGCCAACGTCTCGGCCCGCTCGCCCTGCAGGGCGAGCAGCACGGAGCGCAGGGTGCCGCGCTGCGTGCCAGCCTCCTCGTCCAGCACACGCACCTCGACCCGTGCCGCCTCGGCTTCCGTCAGCAGCCTACGCAACGCCTTGGCCACCGCCAACGCGCATTCCTCGGGGCCCTGCCCCGCCGACAATTGCAGGAGGATCATCAGCAGCAACCTCCACGCGTCTTGTAGGTCAGCACCGGTTTCAGCCGCGCCAGCACCCGCACCAGCCCGGCGTCGCGCAGGGCGCCGACCACCGAGTCGATGGCCTTGTAGGCCTCCGGCGCCTCCTCGTAGATCAGCGCGCGGTCGGCGCAGATCACCCGGCTGCCCAGTGCCGTGCGGGCCAGCTGCTCGACGCTGTAGCGCGATGCCAGACGCTCCTTGCACTCGCTGCGCATCCATTTGCGCCCGGCGCCGTGGGCCAGGGACAGCAGGCTACGCTCGTCGGCCAGCGGCTCGACCAGGTAGCTGAAGTCACCGCGCGAACCAGGAATCACCATCACCCCCTGGTCCGATGGCGTGGCGCCCTTGCGGTGCAGCCAGCCATCGCGACCGTCGATGCACGCCGGCGATACCAAGTTGTGGTTGACGTCCAGCAGCGCCTCGCCATCGCAGCGCAGGCGTTCCAGCATGCGCCGCGCGATCAGCTGGCGGTTAGCCTCGGCGAAGCGCAGGGCGCCGTCGTGGCGGGCGAGGTAGTGCGCGCAGGCCGCGCCGCCCGCCTCAAGCCCGACATGGCCGAACAGCTCGACCTGCTCGCGCAGGATCGCCTCGCCCAGCCCACGCGAGCCGCTGTGCACCAGCAGGAGCAGGCGGTTGCGGGCGATGCCGAGACGCTCCAACGCGGCATCGTCATAGCTCAAGTCGAGTTGCTGCAGCTCGGCGAAGTGGTTGCCGCCGCCTATGGTGCCTAGCGAGCGCTCGTGGCCGCTGGGCGGCAGGCCGAAGGCGGCGATGGCCTCGGCCCAGTCCTGGTCGAGCGGCAGGTCGAGGTTGCCCAGGCGCTTCTCCAGCTTGTCCAGGTGCAGCTTGGCCGTCGGCAGATCGGTGCGCCACAGCGCCATGCCACAGCCGATGTCGTTACCGACCAGAGCCGGGTACAGGCGGCCGATGGCAAAGAACGCCGCGCCGACCGGATAGCCGCGCCCCGGGTGCAGGTCCGGCATGCCGGCTACCCGGTGCATGCCCGGCAGGCGCGCGGTGGTTTCGAGTTGCTGGATCGCTTTGCCTTCGATCCAGGTGTCGTCCGCGGCGATCAATACGACGCCGTCGGACAGATTGCGGATGCAATTGCCCATGGTCCAATCCCTATGGGTTGAAACGAAAAGGTTGGGAAGTGGCAGGACCGGGCCGGGTGAAGCGCGCCGCAGCGAAGGCGGCGGGGAGAGTCAGACCAGACGCGACCTGCAAAGGGTGATCAGCTGTTGCATGATGTGCCTCCTTTGCTGTCGGTTGAGGGAAGAAGGCGCGCATCCTAGGCCGATGACGCGCGCCGTGCAATCCCCGGTTACTCGGGCAGCGACAGATTCAAGCGGCCAGGATGCTGCTTGACCAATGCATAGGGCAGTATCGACCACTCCGTCCCCTCGCAGGCGCGGGCAACGCGCGGGAAGATTGGATCGAAGACCATGCCCTTGTCGCTGAGATACCAGCTAGGGTAATCCCACAGGTAGGGGTCACCGTAATTGCATTCGACATCCTCTCCTCCAGACGCGGGGATATCACCCGGGGCAATTCGCCGCCACTGCTCAACCAGCCAGGGGGCTAGGTGCTGGTTACGGTAGCGCGAGAAGACCTCGAAGCTCACAGACTCTCCATCTACCTCCTGGCCGCGCGCCTCCCGGTAGAGGAAAGCCGGTCCTTCACCGACCCAAAGCAGATCTTCCAGACCAAGTGGCTCGCCTGTTTGGGCATTGAGCGTCAATGGAGCGTCGCCGAAATCCGGATGCGCCCCACCGCAGTCGTAACTGGTGAGAATGCTCAGGCTGACAATGGCGGCTGACAACAACCTCGGGGTCACTGTCTGCTGGAACTCAGACCAGTCCGTGCCGGCATTCAGCTTGCACGCGTGGTAACTGATCACTTCCTGCCAAAGTCGCTCGCGCAGGGCCTGGTTGATGCGATCCAGCTGCACCTGTGGGTAGCCATCCAGAACTTCGAAGAACGCCACACCAGAGGCCGGCTCGCTCCACCACTGCAGTTCATGCCCCATAAAATGTTGGCGCTTGCCGGGCTTTAGCGGCATCCCCTTGAGCCGCAGAAATTCATAGGGTGACTGCTCATAGAGCCGATACCAGAACGGCTCGGCTCCTGCTGGTGGCTCTTCGATAAGCGCTTTGCGCAGCCTGATAGGCAATCGCTTACCTTGCTCCCCGCGCCATTCGCCCTGCCATCCCTGGGGTGTAGGTTGCAGGTGCAATTCGGGCCGAGGAGTATCGTCATAGCGCTCACGACCTTCACCCAGGCTCAGCTGAACGCCATCGAGGCTGCCATTCAGGGCCAGATCGTGGCGATATTTCCGGTAGAAGTAACGACCGCTGACCTGTGCGGGATCACTCAGATCCAACTCCACCACTATCGCCATCTTGCCCAACGTCCCGCTGTACAGCTGCGGCTTATCAGCTGCGACCAGCAGCGGTGGGATCAAGCCGAGCAGAATCACCAGTAAAGGACGCAACAACATTCCCTTGCTCATCAACGACTCCTAATTGAAAAGATCGAGCTGCCCCCGCTCCTGATCAGAGACCGACCTGTCGGCAGTGGCGATGGCCAGCCTCTGTGCCAGCCCCGCCGCGCGCTCGGCCTTGGTATTCACCGCCTCGGCCAGGCGCGCCGGCAGGCCCCAGATCTCCACCTTGTGCTTGGCGCGGGTGATGCCGGTGTAGAACAGCGCGCGGGTCAGCAGCGGGCTGGGACTTTCCGGCAGGGCCAGCAGCACCTCACTGAACTCCGAGCCCTGGCTCTTGTGCACGGTCATGGCGAAGGCGCTGTCGTGACTGGGCAGGCGCGCCGGGGCAAAGGCGCGGAAGCCATCATCACCCTCGAAATAGACGCGCAAGCCATGCTCGCCGGCCAGGCACAGGCCGATATCGCCGTTGAACAGACCCAGCGCGTAGTCGTTCTGCCGCACCATCACCGCGCGGCCGGGGTACCAGCGTTCACGCTCGGCCAGCGAGTAGCGGCGCTTGATCCGTGCCTCCAGCGCTTCGTTGAGGCCGCCGACGCCCCAGGGGCCTTCGCGCTGCGCGGTCAGCGCGCGGAAGGCGTTGAAGGCGGCGAAGGCCTCAGCCGTATTGCCCCGGCGTGCGGCCTTGAGGTAGGGCGCATAGCCCTGCTCCAGACGCTCCAGCAGCGCGGCCTGGCTGGGCTCGGCCTGCCAGGCCAGGTCGGCGCGACCTTCACGCAGCAGATTGAGGGTGCCGGCGGCATCGCCACCGTTGATCCTGCGCGCCAGCTCGCCGATGCCGCTGTCGCCGGCGAAACGGTGGCTGTGAGTCAGCAGCACCACGGCGTCGCCCAGGGCAGAGCGCGGCGTCTCGACCGGTACCGTCTGCCCGGTGATGCGCTGCAGCTCGGCGGCGGCCGCGGCGTCGAAGCCGCGCCCTTCGCACAGCTCGGCGAATACCGCGCCAGCTTCCACGGCAGTCAGCTGGTCCTTGTCGCCGAGCAGGATCAGCCGCGCCTGCTGCGGTAGGGCGTCGACCAGCTTGGCCATCAGCGCCAGGTCGACCATCGACGCCTCGTCCACCACCAGCACGTCCAGCGCCAGCGGCCGCGCCGCGTCGTGGCGCACGGCCGGGCTGTCGCCGCGGCTGCCGAGCAGGCGATGCAGGGTACGCGCCTCCTCGGGCAGCAGCGCCTTGAGATCATCGGCCAGCGGTAGATCGGCCTTGGCATTGCGGATCGCCTCGGCCATGCGCGCCGCAGCCTTGCCGGTCGGCGCGGCCAGACCAATGGCCAGCCTGTCGCCGCCAGGTTGCTCCAAGAGTGCGGCGAGCAGACGCACCACGGTGGTGGTCTTGCCGGTGCCGGGGCCGCCGGAGATCACTGCCAGGCGCCGACGTACCGCCTGAGCGGCAGCCAGGCGCTGCCAGTCCGGCTGCTGTTGGTTGAAGGCGAACAGGCGCGCCAGGCTCTCGCTCAGCAGCGTCTCGTCCACCACGGGGCGCTCGGCAGACATGGCCAGCAGGCGCGCGGCCAGGCGCTGCTCGTAGGCCTGGTAGCGCGCCAGGTACAGGCGCTCGCCGTCGAGGATCAGCGGGGCAAAGCTGCCGGGCGCACCGACCAGCGCAGAGGATTCCAGCAGGGTGCGCAGCTCGGCCAGCGACGGCAGGACGAAGTCGTGTTCCGCCCAAGGCCGGCGACCGGCCACCCGCGCCAGCGGCAGGCACACGTCGCCGGCGGCCAGGGCCTCGCTGCACAGGGCGGCGCAGGCCAGCACGGCGTCCGGCGCTTGCGGCTCCAGGCGCTGCAGGCTGGCCAGCAGGGCGCGTTCCAGCGGGCCGAAAGGTAGGGTGGACAACGGCGCAGCCTTGTCCACCTGGATGCCTGGTGGATATTCGCTGCGCAAGATATCCACCCTACTCTCCTTGCTCATCGGGCCTCCTCCGCAAACAACCGATCCAGCGCATCCAGCAGCGCATCGCTCGGCCGGGCGAAGTACACGCCGGCCTGCGGCATGCCACGCAGGAACAGGTACCAGGCACCGCCCAGCTGCGCGTCGCCGAAGCCGGCCAGGCGCGTGCGCAGGAAACGGCGCAGCGCCACCAGGTAGATCAGGTACTGCAGGTGGTAGTGCTCGGCGGCGATGGCCTGCTCCAGGCGCTCGGCGCCGTAGTGCGCGGCGGTCGGGCCGAGCCAGTTGGACTTGTAGTCGAGGATGTACCAGCGCCCGGCGTGCTCGAAGGTCAGGTCGATAAAGCCTTTCAGATAGCCCTTCAGCTCGTCGAACTGCAGGCGCTCGGCGGCCTGGCGCATGGGTTCGGGCAGGCCAAAGGCCGGATCGGCCAGCAGCGCACGCAGGCGCTCCACCTCGAGCCGTTCGACCGGGAAGGTGAAGCCCAGCTCGGGCAGCCGCCGATTGGCCTGCAGCGCCGACAGACGCAGGCCCTGGCCATCCAGGTCGGTGTCCAGCACCGCCTGCAGCTGGGCGATGGCGATCGCGCCCCACAGCTCGGCATCGATACCGTGCTCCTGCAGGGCGAGTGGCACCAGCTGCTCCAGACTGCCCTTGCCGCGCATCCAGTCTTCCAGGATGGCGTGCAGGCAGGTGCCGGCGCGGGCGCCGCGCGGGAAGGCGAAGAAGCCGGCGCCCGGCTCGCTGGCATCGACCAGGGCCAGGGCGTCGCGGTCCGGCGCCTCCATGTGCAGGCCGGCGGCCAGCCCCGAGAAGCTGCCGATGCGCCAGGCGCTGTGCAGGCTGCGCTCGAACAGCTGCTGAGCCTGTGGCGGCTCGGCGCGGCCCGTGCCGGCGGCCCGGGCTTCCTCGGTGAGCGGGGCGAGGCGGGCGATCAGGCCGGCGCTGCTGCCGGCCAGCTCATCCAGTTCGTCAGCCAGGGCCGGGCCTTCCTGGCCCGCCAGATGAGTGGCCAGCTCGCCCAGGGCATCGTCACCGGGCAGCTCGCGGCCGTGCAGCAGCCAGGCCAGGGCGCTGCTGTGCAGGCCCTCGTCGGGCAGCGAACCGTCCTTCTTCGGCTTGGGCAGGGCGGCCGGGCCCCAGTGCAGCCACAGGCGATCGCGGGCGCGGGTCAGGGCCACGTAGGTCAGGCGCAGCTTCTCGGCGAAGCTTTCGCGCCGCGCCGCCTGCAGGCGCTGGTCCAGGCGCTCGCTACCCAGGTCGAGCAGCGGCTGGCCATCCTCGTCGTGGCAACGGGCGCTATCCGTATGCTGGCCGAGCAGGCGGCCGTCCCACAGGAAGGGGCAGAACACCAGCGGGTATTCCAGGCCCTTGGAGGTGTGGATGGTGACGATCTGCACCCGCTCGGCATCGCTTTCCAGGCGCAGCAGCGCATCCTCGCCGGTGCCCTCGCTGCCGCGCTGGGCGGCGAACCAGGCCAGCAGCGGCTCCAGCCCCGGGCGCTGCAGGCTCTCGGCCTGCAGCAGCTCGCCGAGGTGCAGCAGGTTGGTCAGCCGTCGCTCGCCATCGATGCCGGCCAGCAGGCGCTCGGCCACCCGCTCCTGGTCCAGCCAGGCGCGGAACACGCGCATAAAGCCCTGCTGCTGCCACAGCTGATGGTACTGCTCGGCAGCGGCGCGCTCGCGGTCCCATTCCTGCTCGACTTCCTGGCAGCGGGCAATCTGCGCCGCGTCGCGGCCCAGCAGGCGGGTAGCCAGGGCATAGCGCAGCACACCCTCGCGGCCCGGCTCGGCATAGGCGGCCAGCACCGCCGCCAGCTCCGCGGCCTCCTCGCTGTGCCACACGCTGTCACGGCCACGGCGCACACTGGGCACGCCGCGCGCGGCCAGCTCGGCGGCGACACTGGCGGCCTCGCGGTGGTTGCTGACCAGCACGGCGATATCGCCACCTTTCAGCGGCTTTCTGCCGCCATCTTCCTCGAAATAGGCGACACCTTGCGCACTGGCGGCGAGCAGGGCGGCGATCCGCCGCGCCGTGTCCAGCGCCGCCAGCTCGCCGGCACGGGCCTTGTTCAGCGCATCAAAGCCCAGCCAGACCAGGCCCAGCGGCGCGGCGCCATCCTGCTCGGGCAGCACCAGCGTGGCGCGCGACTTCTTGCCGGCGCTGACCGGCGGGTAGCTCAGTCCTTCCTCGGCAAAGGGCTGCGGGCGGGCGAACAGCTGGTTCAGCGCCTTGATCAGCGCGGGAGTGGAGCGGTAGTTGAAGGGCAGGTCGTACTGCCGCTCGGCAGCGTCGCGAGCCTGCAGGTAGGTGGCCAGGTCGGCACCGCGGAAGGCATAGATCGCCTGCTTGGGGTCACCCACAAAGCAAAGATCACCACCGTCGCGGTAGACCCGGTCGAAGATGGCGTACTGGATCGGGTCGGTGTCCTGGAACTCGTCGATCAGCGCCAGCGGGTACTGCTCGCGCAGGCGCGCGGCCAGGTCTTCGCCGGCCGTGCTGTGCAGGGCCTGGTCGAGGTTGTTGAGCAGGTCATCGAAGGCCAGCAGGCGCTGCGCCGCCTTGCGCTGCGGCAGCTCGACGTTGAGGCGGTCGAGCAGCTCGACCTGCAGGGCGATCAGCTTCTGCTTGCCGGCCGGCAGGGCGCTTTCCAGCGCCGCGCCAAGGACATCCAGGGCCTCGGCGACGGCGCTGTGTGGCGCGTCATGGCCCTTCTTGGTGGCCTTGAGCAGGGCGGCGGCGCCCAGCTTGGCCAGGCCGTCCGGCGCCTCGAACAGCGCCGCCGGGTCGGCGAAATAGGCGTCCAGCTCGGCCGACCACAGCGGCAGCTTGGCCGCCCTGTGCGTGCTCTGGCTGAGGCCGCCGTGCTCGCGCAGCACCTCGACCCAGGCGTAGCCCTCGGCGCGCCACAGCTCGGCGGCGGCCTGCCAGGCGGCGCTGGCGGCCTGCAGCTCGGCCTCGCCCACGCGCTCGCGTGGCTCGACGCGCAGGTACGGCTTGCCCAGGTGGCTGCGCAGGGCCTGGCGCAGGGTCGCGGGGGTGACTTTCTGCTTGGCCAGGTAGCGCGCCCAGGCCGGGTCGGCGCCGGCCAGCACATGGCGCCAGGCGTCGCCGAGCAGGGCATCGAGCACTTCGCGGTCGTCCTGGGTCAGCTCGGCGTCGAAGTCGCCGCCGGCCTCGAAGGCCGAGTCCTGCAGGGCGCGCTGGCAGAAGCCGTGGATGGTGAAGATCGCCGCCTCGTCGAACCCATGTACGGCCAGCAGCAGGCGCCGCCGTGCCGCCTCGCCGGGATGGCGGCGGTGCAGCTCATTGAGGAAGTCATCGCCACTCTGGCCACCCTCGTAGAGCGCCAGCAGCTCGGCCAGACGGGCGCGGATACGCTCGCGCAGCTCGGCGGTAGCCGCGGTGGTGTAGGTGACCACCAGGATCTGCCCGACCGACAGCTCGCGCTCCAGCAGCAGGCGGGCGTACAGCGCAGTCAGGGTCCAGGTCTTGCCGGTACCGGCGCTGGCCTCGATCAGCGAGCGGCCAGTGAACGGCGAATCGTGCAGGTTGAGGTCGTTCATTCGCCCTCCTCCTCGCCGCCAGCCAGGGCCTGCAGCGCCGGGCCCAGCAACTGCTCGGCCAGCTGCTCGAAGCGCTCGCCGAGCGGCTCGCGCTCGCGGAAGGCCAGGGCATACCAGGGGTCGAAGACTTCCCCGGCCAGCGGGCTGAACTCGGCGCCGAGCCAGGCGGCCTGGGCCTTGTCGCGGGCGGCGGCGATAGGCTCCTTGCGGCTCTTGGCGCTGGGGGTGACCAGCGCCTTGGCGAAGTCATAGCTGCTGCGGGTGATGAACGGCAGCGGCTCGCACAGCGCCTCGCGGTAGGCGGCCAGCCAGGGTTCGAGCAGTGCTGCGGGGTTGTCCAGCGGGCCGAGCTGCCAGTCGCCGGCCGGCGACACCAGCAGACTCTCGCGGGCGATGTCGGGAGTGGCGGCGACGTTGAGCAGCAGGTGGCGCAGCCAGAAGCCGGGCAGGTCGCGCGCGTCCGGCGCGCGCAGACGCCAGTCGAACAGGCCGCTGGAGGTCACTCCGTCGAGCCAGCCGTGCAGGCGCACGCCGGCCAGCTGGATATCCACCAGCAGCGGTTCCGGGCTCTCCTCGGGACGCGCCTCGAACAGACGCGGAGCGAAGGCGCGCACCGGGCCGCGCTGCTTGCCCCACAGGGCATGGCCCAGCTCGCCGGGCGGCAGCCAGCCGGCGGCGCGGGCCACGCGGCGCTCCTGCTCCTCGCTCCAGCCGCGCTCCACCGCCTGCAGCGCCAGCTGGCGCAGGCCGAGGTAGGCCGAGCGCTCCAGGCTGAAGGGTTCGTCTGCGGCGATGCCTTCCTCGGCATCGGCCAGGCGCAGGCCCAGGCGTTGCTCCAGGAGGAAACGCGCCGGGTGGCGGAAGCACAGCAGCAGCTGGCTGGGTTCGATGGTCAGCCAGTCCTGGCCTGGCTCGGGCAGGCGCTGGATAAAGGCTGGCGGCTCGAGCAGCGGCGCCTCGGCCAAACGCCGGGCGGCGCGGAACCAGGCGCTGGCAAAGCCCTGGCGCGGGCCGCTGCGCTCGAAGTTGCCGGGGGCGAAGGGCTGCAGCGGGTGTTCGACGGTGATGCGGGCGCTGGCCTTGTACTCACCCTGGGTCGCGGTCAGATCGACCGCCTCCAGCAGCTCGCTGACCAGCACCGAGGGCGGCAGCTCGGCGTTGTCGCGCGGGTCGCGGCCGACATAACTCAAATACAGACCGTCGCGGGCGCTGAGCAGGGTTTCCAGAAACAGGTAGCGGTCGTCCAGGCGGCGCGCGCGGTCACCACGGCGTGGGCGCTTGGCGATCAGGTCGAAGCCGGCGGCCGGGGTGCGCCGGGGCAGGGCGCCGTCGTCCAGGCCGAGCAGGCAGACCAGGCGGAACGGCAGGCTGCGCATCGGCACCATGGTGCAGAAGGTCACCGCGCCGGTGAGGAAGCCCGAGGCGCCGCTGCCGCTCTCCAGCGCCGCGCCGAGCTGCTGGCGCACCAGCGCCAGTTCCACCGGGCGGGTGATGCCGGCGTCCGTGGCCTGGCGGCCCAGCGCCGCGCAGGCCTGGCTGAGCAGGAGCAGGGTGTCGCCGGACTCGCGCTCGTCGAACAGCGCATCGACCAGGCCCTGCAGCTCCAGCGCCCAGTCGGCCAGGGGGCGGGCACGCTGCAGGCGCTCGGCCAGCCCGGCGAGCAGCTCGACGAAGGCGCACAGGCGCCCGAGCAGCTGCGCGCGCGCGCCTTCCAGGGCATCCAGCGGCCAGCTGTCACCGAGCAGCGGCAGGTCGTCGCCGGCCAGCTGCGGCGGCGCGGCGAAACCCAGCAGCAGGCGATCCAGGCCCTGGCGCCAGGTGAAGGCATCGTCGGCCGGCAGGTCGAGCGCGGCGCGGTGCTGGCCGTCGCGGCCCCAGCGCACGCCGGCCTGGCGCAGCCAGTCGCGCAGCAGCGGCAGGTCCTCGGGCTCGATGCCGGCGCGGCGGGCGATGGCCGGCTGTTCCAGCCAGGCGAGGATTTCCTCGGCGGCGAAACGGCTTTCCGGCAGGCTGAGCAGGCCGAGGAAGGCCTCGATCAGCGGCGTCTCGGCGCGCAGGCTGCGGTCGGCCAGGCTGTAGGGCACATAAGGCGAGCCTTCGCGGCGAGCGAACACGGCCTCGATAAAGGGCGCGTAGCGCTCGATGTCCGGGGTCAGCACCACCACCTGGTCCGGGCTCAGGCGCGGGTCGGCGGCAAAGCGCGCCAGCAGCTGGTCATGCAGGATTTCCACCTCGCGCAGCGGCGAGTGGGCGATATGCAGCTCCAGCGAGCGGTCGTCGGCGCGCAGCGCCAGGCGCTCATCGGGGGTGCGGGTGCGCAGGCGCAGGATGTCGTTCTGCAGCGCATGCAGCAGGCTGTCGTCGGCCAGCTCGGCGTCCTGCGGGTAGATGCCGTGCTCCTCGGCGATCTGCCCGAGCAGGCTGTCGAAGAAGTCGCGGCCCTGCTTGCCCAGACTGGCCAGCAGCGGGTGGCCAACGTCCAGGTACCAGTCATCCGGGCTGACCTCGGATTGCGCCAGCTCGCGCACGTCGCGGATCTCGCCCCAGGCCTCGCGACACGGGTTGAGGGCGCAGATCACCACGTCCGTGTGCCGCGCCAGGCCCTCCAGCACGCGCAGGTGGTGCGGCGGCAGCGAGCTGATGCCGAACACCAGCAGGCGCTCGGGCAGACCCTCGATGACAGCATCGCCGTGCAGGCGCGCCAGCAGCTCGCCGAGCAGACGCGCGCGGTGCGGGTGGCCGTCCTTGGTCAGCTCGGCCCAGAGCAGCGCCTGCCAGGCTTCGTCCGGGCCCAGGTCGCACAGCTCGCCGCGCTCCCAGGCGGCCAGCCAGTCGTCACGGTAAAGCAGGTACTGGTCGAACACGTCAGCGATCTTCGCCGCCAGGGCCAGGCGGCGGCGCTCGTCAGCGCCTTGCAGATAACGTTCGAGGCGCTCGGCGCGGGCCAGGTTGGCCGGCTCGCACAGCCAGTCGTAGAGGCGCCAGGTCATCGCCTGCGGGTTGAACGCCGACTGCTCCGGCAGGGCGCCGAGCACCTGGCGCGCCACGGCCCAGACAAAGCTGGACGGCAGCTGCACCTCCAGGTGCATGGCGATGCCCTGCTCGCGCGCCAGCTGCAGGGTCAGCCAGCGACCGATGCCCTGGCTCGGCACCACCACCCGCGCCGGCGCCAGCACATCGGCCTGCGGCTGGGCGAGCAGGCGGCAGGCGAGGGCGCCGAGGGTTTCCAGGTCGGGGGCGTGGTACAGGCTGAGCATGGGCGGGCTTCCGGACAATGGCCGCTAGGGTAGCAGGGTCGCGGAGCCGGGGCAGCCGGGGCTATCCTTGCCCGGCCAACCGATGCGGAGCCCGCCCCATGTCCGAGCCCAGCCTGGATGTCTTCGACTACCTGCAGCGCATGCGCGAGCTGCAGGCCTCCGACCTGTTCCTCAGCGTCGGCGCGCCGGCCCACGCCAAGGTCGAAGGGCACAGCCAGGCCCTCGACGAACGCGTGCTGGGCCCCGGCGAGGTCAAGCAGATGGCCTACCAGCTGCTCAGCCAGAAGCAGATCGCCGAGTTCGAGCGCGATCTGGAGCTGGACCTGGCGGTGAGCATGAGCAATCAGGGGCGCTTTCGCGCCAACCTGTACTACCAGCGCGGCGAAGTGGCCATGGTGGTACGCCTGATCAAGAGCGAGATTCCCGACTTCGAGCACCTCGGCCTGCCGAAGATGCTGGAAAAACTGGCCATGCAGGACCGCGGTCTGATCCTGGTGGTCGGCGCCGCCGGCTCCGGCAAGTCGACCACGCTGGCGGCGATGATCGACTTCCGCAACCGCCACAAGGGCGGCCATATCCTGTGCATCGAGGACCCCATCGAGTTCCTCCACAGTCACCAGCTGTCCATCGTCGACCAGCGCGAGGTCGGCCTCGACACCCACAGCTTCGAGGAGGCCCTGCGCCACGTGCTGCGCGAGGCGCCGGACGTGATCATGCTCGGCGAGATCCGCGACGCCGCGACCATGCAGCACGCCCTGCACTACGCCGAGACCGGCCACCTGTGCCTGGCCACCCTGCACGCCACCAGCAGCAGCCACGCCATCGAGCGCATCGTGCGCTTCTTCCCCGACGGCGCGCGCAAGCAGGTGCTGGCCGACCTCGCGCACAACCTCCTGGCGGTGGTCGGCCAGCGTCTGGTGCCGGGCCTGGCGCAGAAGCGCGTGGCGGCGGTGGAGCTGATGCTCGGCACGCCCTATATCCGCGACCTGATCCAGCGCGACGAACTGGAGCAGCTGCGCGAGGCCACCGCGCGTGCGGCCGAGCAGGGCCTGCAGACCTTCGACCAGCACCTGTTCGCCCTAGTCGAGGGCAAGCGCATCGGCCTGGCCGAGGCGCTCAAGTTCGCCGACTCGCGCACCGACCTGAGCCTGCGCTTCAAGCTGGAGCGCGGCTTCGGCGCCGACGACAGCGAGCGCAAGGTGTTGCGCGACGGCTGATTGGCGTGCCGTTGACCCCGATCAATGGCCCTTCGCCAGCAGCGGCTATGGTGCGCGCTCCCTGGACCACATCGCCCACCGCCATGCCCTGCCCGACCGCGCGCATCGCCTGCAGCGACCCGCAACTGGCCACGCACCTGCGCCGCCTGTTCGGGGACTGCGAGGTGATCGAAGACCCCCGCCACTGCAGCCAGGCACCACTGTGCCGCTGGCTGGACGATGCCCCGCTGGGCCCCGCCGGCGACGTGCAGGCCGCCCTGGCGGAAGCCGTCGCCACCCTGGAACGCACCCGCCACGCCTTCCGCTCGCCCGAGCTGGGCCAGCTGCGCCGGCGCCTGGAGCAACTGCTGGTCGAATTGTCAGCGCCCACCGAATAAGGTAGAAACGGCACAGATTGAGGTTCCGCCACAGGCGGGAACCGGCTTTGCCGGGCAGGACGAACGGGCCTGCAAGACGAAGCGCCGCGACGTCGCATTCAGCCGAATGCGCCGTGCGGCGCTTTTTTTGTGCCCGCAGAAAAACAACAACGCAAAAAGGGAATGTCATGGATTCAGCGCAAGTACTGCGCCAGCTGATGCGCCGCATCGGCCTGGACCGCGAGGAAGTCGACGAGCGCTGCCGCCTGCTCGACTGGCAGGCGCGCGATGGCGAGCGGCTGAACCAGGCCGCGGCGGCGATGGACGGGGCGCACCGGCAGTTCGTCGAGCGCCTCTACCAGCACCTCGGGACCTTTCCCGGGCCGGCCGGCCTGCTCGCTGCCGAACAGGTGCTGACACGCCTCAAGCACCGCCAGCTCGACTACTACCAGCGCCTGTGGCACGGCCCCTACGACCGCGACTACCTGACCGGGCGCCTGCATGTCGGCCTGATCCACCAGCGCGCCGGGGTCGAGCCCAAGTGGTACCTGGCCGCCTACCGCCTGTACCTGGAACAGATGAGCCACGAGCTGTTCGCCGCCCACCCGCAGCAGGCGCTGTTCGCCAGCCTGCTCAAGGCGGTGTTCTTCGACATGACCCTGGCCATCGACACCTACGGCGCCGCCCAGCGTCAGGCCCTGGAAGACAGCGAGGCGCGCTTTGCCCGCGCCCTGCGCGGCGCCCACGACGGTCTGTGGGACTGGCACCTGGAGCACGACCGGCTGTACGTCTCGGAGCGCTGGGCCGGCATGCTCGGCCTCAGCCGCGACGGCCTCGGCGAGAGCAGCGCGGCCTGGCTCTCGCGGGTCCACCCGGACGACCTGCCGGGCCTGCGCCAGGCCATCGACGCCCACCTGGCCGGCAGCACCGCGCAGCTGCACCACGAATATCGCCTGCGCCGCCAGGACGGCGGCTATCTCTGGGTGCTGGCCCGCGGCGTCGCCGAGCGCGACCACGAGGGCCAGCGGCGCATGGCCGGCTCGCAGAGCGACATCAGCGCGCGCAAGGCGGTGGAACAGCAGCTGCGCCACGCCGCCCGCCACGATCCGCTGACCGGCCTGGCCAACCGCCTGCGCCTGGACGAGCTGCTGCAGCAGGCCCTGCAGCAGCTCGGCAAGCCCGGTGCGCGCGAGGCCGCGCTGCTGTTCGTCGACCTCGACCGCTTCAAGCTGATCAACGACAGCCTCGGCCATCAGACCGGCGACCGCGTGCTGGTGGAAGTCGGCCGGCGCCTGCAGCAGTGCCTGCGCCCCGGCGATCACCTGGCGCGCTTCGGCGGCGACGAGTTCGTCGTGCTGCTCACCGACCTGGCCTGCGGCAGCGATGCCGAGCAGGTCGCCCAGCGCATGCTCGACACCCTGCACCAGCCGCTGCACCTGGGCGAGCAGACCCTGGTGGTCAGCGCCAGCATCGGCATCGCCACGCTGCCGGCGCACACCGCTGCCGAGCAGGCGCTGCAGGCCGCCGACCTGGCGCTGTACCGCGCCAAGCAGGCCGGCAAGGCGCAGTTCGCCCGCTACAGCCAGGAACTGCAGGCCGCCGCACGGCGCCAGCTGGAGCTGGAAAGCGCGCTGGGCCAGGCCCTGGAGCGCGACGAGTTCGTCCTGCATTACCAGCCGATCTGCCGCATCGACCAGGGCCAGTCGCGCCTGGTCGGGGTCGAGGCGCTGCTGCGCTGGCGACATGCCGGGCGGCTGATCGCACCACAGGAGTTCATCGCCTCGCTGGAAGAGTCCGGCGAGATCCTCCGCGTCGGCGACTGGGTACTGCGCCAGGCCTGCCGCCAGGTACGCGCCTGGCAGCTGGCCGGGCAGGGCCAGCTGCGCTGTGCGGTCAACCTGTCCAGCCGCCAGCTGCAGCAGGAAGACTTCGTCGCCCGCCTCACCGACATCGTCATGGACAGCGGCCTGGCGCCCTCCAGCCTGGTGCTGGAGATCACCGAGAGCCAGCTGATGCAGGACTGCACCAGCACCCTGATCGCCCTGCGCGAGCTGGGCAGCCTGGGCGTGCGCCTGGCGCTGGACGACTTCGGCACCGGCTATTCCTCGCTGGGCTATCTCAAGCGCTTCCCGCTGCACATCCTCAAGGTCGACAAGAGTTTCATCGGCGGCAGCGATGCCGAGTCGCGGGCGATCAGCCGCGCCATCATCGGCCTGGGTCGCAGCCTCGGCCTGGAGGTGGTGGCCGAGGGCGTGGAGCGCGACGAGCACCTCGACTTCCTGCGCCGCGAGCGCTGCAGCCTGGCCCAGGGCTACTGGTTCAGCCGGCCGCGCCCGGCCGCCGAGCTGCAGCGCCTGTTCGCCGGCGAGGACTGCTTCGAAGGACTCTGGTGCCTGCTGCCCGAACGATCTGCTAGCCAACCCTGCCAGGACTCTCAAGCATGAAAATCAACCTGCCGGTCAGCCAGCGCGAGGTCGCGGTGGGCCCGCGCGCCAACATCCTTTCGACCACCGACCTGAAGGGCGTGATCACCTACGTCAACCCGGACTTCATCGCCATCAGCGGCTATGAAGAAGACGAGCTGCTCGGCCGCAGCCACAACCTGGTGCGCCATCCGGACATGCCGCCGGCGGCCTTCGCCGACCTGTGGCGTACGCTCAAGGCCGGCCGTTCGTGGATGGGCCTGGTGAAGAACCGCTGCAAGAACGGCGACCACTACTGGGTCAGCGCCTTCGCCACGCCGGTGATCCGCGACGGCGCGGTGGTGGAGTACCAGTCGGTGCGCAGCCAGGCCGGCGCGCAGCGGGTGGCCCGCGCCGAGCCGCTGTATGCCGAGCTGAGCGCCGGCCGCACGCCACGCGTGCTGCGCCGGCCACGCCTGGACAGCGCCAGCAGCCTGGCCCTGCTGGTGGGTGCGGCGCCGCTCGCCGCTGCGCTGTTGCTCGGGCTGGCCGGCGCTCTGCCGCTGCTGCCGGCCCTGGGCGGCGGCGCACTGTTCGGCGCCGGCCTGGCCGCCCTGGTGCGCTGGCGCCTGCAACCGCTGGTGGCGCTGAGCCGCGAGGCCCGGCGCATCGCCGACAACCCGCTGAGCCAGTGGGTATACTGCGGCCGCAACGACAGCTTCGGGCAGATCGCCTTCGCCCTGCGCAGCCTGGAGGCGGAATCGGGCGCCATGGTCGGGCGCATCGCCGACTCGGCGCGCCAGCTCAACGAGGATGTTGGCGAACTGGCGGCGGCGGTGGACTGCAGCCGCGGCGCCAGCGTGCAGCAGCAGCGCGAGACCGAGCAGGTGGCCAGCGCGGTGGAGCAGCTGGCCGCCAGCGTGCAGGAGGTGGCGCGCCATGCCCAGCTCAGCGCCAGCGCCGCCGAGGCCAACCAGGCCACCGACAGCGGCCTGCGCCAGGTGGAGCAGACCCGCCGGCAGATCGCCGCGCTGGCCGACGAGGTGCTGCAGGGTAATCAGGTGATCCAGCGCCTGCAGGCGCACAGCCAGGAGATCGACCAGGTCATCGAGGTGATCCACGGCATCGCCGAGCAGACCAACCTGCTGGCGCTCAACGCCGCCATCGAGGCGGCGCGCGCCGGCGAGGCCGGACGCGGCTTCGCCGTGGTGGCCGACGAAGTGCGCGGGCTGGCCAGCCGCACCCAGCAATCCACCGCGCAGATCCAGACCATCATCGAGCGCCTGCAGCAGGGCACCACGGCGGCGGTAGCCGCCATGCAGCGCAGCCAGATGCAGGCCGAGGGCAGCGTCGACAACGCCCTGCAGGCGGCCGAGGCGCTGAGCGGGATCAACCTGCAGGTAGAGGCCATCAGCGGCATGAGCCTGCAGATCGCCACCGCGGTGGAGGAGCAGAGCGCGGTGGGCGAGGACATCCAGCGCAACCTCGACGGCATCCGCGAGGCCGGGCAGAGCACGGTGGCCGCCAGCGGCCGCAGCCGCCACAGCGCCGAGCACGTGGCCAGCCTGGTCGAGCGCCTGCAGCTGCTCGCCGAGCAGTTTCGCGGCAATGCGCAACGCGGCTGAAGCGGGCGTCGCCGCGCCCGCCGGCGATCTACACTGACAGCAAACGGGAGGGCGTCGGGAAACCGCACCTAGAAGAAGAGCGAGCCACGAGGCTGCGCCATGCTCACCCTGCTCAACCTGCTGTCTGCCATCGCCCTGCTGGTGTGGGGCACCCACATCGTGCGCACCGGCATCCTGCGCGTGTACGGCTCGCAGCTGCGGCGCATCCTCAGCCACAGCGTGGCCCGCCGCCCGCAGGCGTTCGCCGCCGGCATCGGCGTCACCGCCCTGGTGCAGAGCAGCAACGCCACCGCCCTGCTGGTCACTTCGTTCGTCGCCCAGGGCCTGATGGCGCTGCCACCGGCGCTGGCGATCATGCTCGGCGCCGATGTCGGCACGGCGCTGATGGCGCGGGTGCTGACCCTCGACCTGGCCTGGCTGTCGCCGCTGCTGATCTGCGCTGGAGTGGTCCTGTTCCTCTCGCGCAAGCAGAGCCGCGCCGGGCAAATCGGCCGCGTGGCCATCGGCCTCGGCCTGCTCCTGCTGGCCCTGCAACTGATCGTCGAGGCGGCGCGGCCGATCGCCGAATCCAACAGCATCGAGGCGCTGTTCGCCTCGCTGACCGGCGACCTGCTGCTGGACGCCCTGGTCGGCGCGCTGTTCGCCATCCTCACCTATTCCAGCCTGGCCGCCGTGCTGCTCACCGCGACGCTGGCCGGCAGCGGCATGATCAGCCTGCCGGTGGCGATCGGCTTGGTCATCGGCGCCAATGTCGGCAGCGGCGTGCTGGCCCTGCTGAGCAGCAGCATGCAGTCCGCCGCCGGCCGCCGCGTGGCACTCGGCAGCCTGCTGTACAAGCTGCTCGGCCTGCTGCTGGTGCTGCCCCTGGTTGAGCCGCTGGTGCACTGGATGAGCGGGCTGGGCTGGTCGGCGGCCAACCTGGTGATTACCTTCCACCTCGCCTACAACAGCCTGCGCTGCCTGCTGATGCTGCCCAGCGTGGGGCTGATGGCGCGCCTGTGCAGCCTGCTGCTGCCCGAACGGGTGCAGGACAACGGCGTGGCCAAGCCGCGCCACCTCGACCGCGCGGCGCTGGACACACCGAGCCTGGCACTGGCCAACGCGGTGCGCGAAACCCTGCGCATCGGCGATCTGGTCGAGCAGATGCTCGCCCACCTGCTGGAGGTGCTGCGTGCCGATTCGGCCGAGGCCGCGCAGCAGGTGCGCAAGCTCGACGACGACGTCGATGCCCTGTACGGCGCGGTCAAGCTGTACCTGGCGCAGATGCCACGCGACTACCTGCCGGCCCACGACAGCCGGCGCTGGGCCGAGATCATCGAGCTGGCGGTGAACCTGGAACACGCCGGCGACCTGATCGAACAGATGGCAGGCAAGCTGGACAGCCACAAGCGCGCCCGCCACCACTTCTCCAGCGACGGCCTGGCCGAGCTGACCACCCTGCACGGCCTGCTTGCCGGCAACCTGCGCCTGGGCCTCAACGTGTTCCTCAACGGCAACCGCGACAACGCCCGCCGCCTGCTGGAGGAGAAGCAGCGCTTCCGCCAGGAGGAGCGCCGCCTGGCCCATGCCCATGTCGACCGCCTGGCCCAGCAGGTGGTGCAGAGCATCGAGACCAGCGCCCTGCATCTGGAGCTGATCGCCGACATGAAGCGCCTCAACTCGCTGTTCTGCAGCAGCGCCTACGCCCAGCTGGAGGCTCTGGCGCCAGCGCCCGGCGACCCGCAGACACAGCGTTGAGACGCGGCCTGACGGCACGCGGGGCGGCTGGTATCCTGCCGCCCCTGTCGTCACCACCTCGCGCTCCCCGATGCCGCACTGGAAGCCCCACCTGCTCCGCCTGCTCGCCCTGCTGCAACGCTACCCCGGGCTGATCGCCGCCTTCGGCTTCTGCTCCGGCGTGGCCAGCTTCATCCTGGTCGACCGCCAGGCCGGGGTGGGCAAGGTGATCGCCGTGCTGATGCTGCTGAGCTGGGCCTGGCTGCTGCTCGAGGGCCTGCTGACCCGCAGCGCGACGCGCTGGCTGGGCATCGAGGTGCCACCGCTGCTGCTGCGCTACCTGACCCAGCTGATCCACCAGGAAAGCCTGTTCTTCGCCCTGCCGTTTTTCTTCGTCACCACCGCCTGGAACAGCGGCCAGGCGCTGTTCACCGGCCTGCTCGGCGCCGCCGCGCTGCTCGCCATCACCGACCCGCTGTACTACAAGTGGCTGGCCGCGCGGCGCTGGCTGTACCTGAGCTTCCACACCCTGGCGCTGTTCGCCGTACTGCTGGTGGCGCTGCCGCTGATCGTCCACCTGACCACCGCCGAGAGCTATCGCCTGGCCCTGGGCGTGGCCCTGGTAGTGGCGCTGCCCAGCCTCGGCAGCAGCCTGCGCATCCAGCGCTGGTGGCGCTGGCCGGTGCTGGCCGGCCTGCTCCTGACGCTCGGCCTGGGCGCCTGGCTGGCGCGGCCCTGGGTGCCACCGGTGACCCTGTGGCTGACCCAGGTGGCGGTCACCGCCGAACTGCAGCAGCGCAACCCCGGGCGCAGCCTGGAGCGGGTCGAGGTCGCCCAGCTGCGCCAGGCTGGGCTTTACGCCTACACCGCGATCAGCGCGCCACGTGGCCTCAACGAGCGCATCTACCACGTGTGGAAGCGCGACGGCGTGGAGATGGACCGCATCGCCCTGGATATCCACGGCGGGCGCAAGGCCGGTTACCGGGCCTGGACGCACAAGCGCAACTTCCCGGCGCAGGCCGCCGGCGACTGGCAGGTGCAGGTGGTCACCGAGGCCGGGCAGCAGATCGGCGTGCTGCGCTTTGTCGTGACCGACCAGGCCGGCACCGTCCGCCCGTAGGCAATCCGGGGCGGAGTCGCCGTCCGGTCCCGGGCTGCAGCAGCCAGGCGGCCGCCACCTAGAGGCGGAAGCGCTGCACCATGCCGTTGAGGTCGGTGGCCAGGCGTGCCAGCTGGTCGCTGGCCACCGAGGTCTCGTGGGCGCCGGTGGCGTTCTGTGCGGCGATGTCGCGAATGGCCACCAAATTGCGATCGACCTCGCGCGCCACCTGCGCCTGTTCCTCGGCGGCACTGGCGATCACCAGGTTCATCTCGTTGATCTGGCTGACCCGCTGGGCGATCTGCTCCAGCGCGTTGTCCGCCTCGCTGGCCATGGCGCTGCTGCGGCTGGCGTAGGTGCTGCTCTCGCCCATGGCGTCGACCGACTCGCGGCTGGCGCTCTGGATCGCGCTGATCATCCGTTCGATTTCCTGGGTCGAGCTCTGCGTGCGCTGCGCCAGGGCGCGCACCTCGTCGGCGACCACGGCGAAACCGCGACCCTGGTCGCCAGCGCGTGCCGCCTCGATGGCGGCGTTCAGCGCCAGCAGGTTGGTCTGCTCGGCGATGGTACGGATCACTTCCAGCACGCGGCCGATGGCAATGGCCTCCTCGGCCAGGCGGGCGATGGTGCTGGAGGTGTTCTCCAGGCGCTGGCTGAGCTGGTCGATGGTGCTGCGCGTGGTGCTCACCTGCTGGCGCCCGGCCTCGGCGCTCTGCTCCGCCTCGCGCGAAGAGTCGGAGGTGAGGTTGGCGTTGCGCGCCACCTCGTCCACGGCGGCGGACATCTCGGTCACGGCGGTGGCGGCCATCTCGATCTCGTCGTTCTGCCGGGTGATGCCCTGGGACGAATCCTCGGTGACCGCATGCAGCTCCTCAGCGGCCGAGGCCAGCTGGGTGGCGGCGCTCTGGATGCCCTGCAGGGTGTCGCGCAGGCTCTCCTGCATCTGTTTGAAGGAGGCCTGCACGGCGGTGATCTCGTCGCTACCGCTGCACTGCACCGGCTCGCGCAGGTCACCGGCGGCATTGCGCGCCACCACCTCGCGCAGCTCGGACAGGCGCAGGTTGATGCCGCGGCTCATCGACCAGGCCTGCAGGCCGCCGCCGATCAGCAGCAGCGCGAGCAGCCCGGCGACCAGATTGAAGTTGCGCTGGTACAACGCCACGCCGGCCTGGTACTGGCGCTCGGACTCGTGCAGCTGCACCTCGATCAGCTTGGCGAACTGCTCGGACAGCGGGTCGATGGAGGGATACAGCTCCTTGGCGGTGAAGCTCGCCAGGGCCTGCTGGTCACCGGCGGCGAGCAGGGTTCCGAGTCGTCTCAGCGGCTCATCGGCCTTCTGCATCAGCGGCTCGATCTGGGCGATCAGGCGCTTTTCGTCGTCGATCAGGCTGGTGGCCAGGTAGGCCTTCCAGATCTGCTGGATGCGCTGCTGCGCGTCCTGCACCTGGCGCGCCGCCTCGGTCGGCGCCATGCCGCCGTCGCGCGCCTTGTGGCTGGCGTCGACGATATTCACCGCGTAGAGGTCGGAAATCAGCTTGAGGTCGCGCAGCGGCACCACGCGATCCAGGTAGACGCTGTTGAGGCCGTCGAGCACACCGCGCAGGCCGGTGAGGCCGGCGGCGCCGATGGCCAGGCTGCCCGCCATCATCAGGACGATGAGGACGAACAGCCTTGTCCGAATGGTCCAGTTGTTCATGGTCGGTCACCCGCATGAAGACAGGCGTATGCCTTTCACAACCATAGACCCATCCGGCCTGCAGCGCGCGGCCGGCGCGGCCGGCCAGGCGTTCAGTCCTGCAGCGCGGCGGCCGGGCCGAAGAACTCGTAGCGCGCCTGCGCCTCAGGCACCCCGAGCTCGCGCAAGTGGCGCTTGAGCATGGCCATGAAGGGTTTCGGGCCGAGGAAGTAGGCATCCACATCGCGCTCGGCCGGCAGCCAGCGCTGCAGCAGCTCAAGGCTCAGGCGGCCATGGGCATCGGCGCCGTCGCCGGCTCGCGCCTGCTCCAGGCAGTAGAAGCGCTGCAGTTGCGGATGGGCCGCGGCCAGCGCATCGACATGGGCGGCGAAGGCCTGCACCCCGGCATGCCGCGCGCAGTGGATGAAGCGGATCGGTCGACCGCTGGGCAGCGCCGCCTCCAACATGGCCAGCAGCGGAGTGATGCCGACGCCGGCACTGATCAGCACCAGCGGCTTGCGCGAGGCACTCAGGGTGAAATCGCCGGCCGGGGCAAACAGCTCCAGCTCATCGCCCTCGCGCACCTGCTCATGCAGATGGCTGGAGACCCGGCCACCGGGCTCGCGCTTGACGCTGATGCGGTACTCGTGGCCGTTCGCCGCCTGCGACAGCGAGTAGTTGCGCCGCACCTCTTCGCCATCCAGGCACAGGCGCAGGCCGATGTACTGGCCGGGAATGAAGTCGAGCAGGGCGCCGCCATCGGCTGGCTGCAGGTGGAAGGAGGTGATCTCCTCGCTCTCGCGCACCTTGCCCACCACGCGGAAGGCACGCCCGCCGCGCCAGCCGCCAGTCGCCCGTGCGGTGGCGGCATAGACCTCCTCCTCGGCGCCGATCAGCAGGTCGGCCAGCTGCCCGTATGCGGCAGCCCAGGCGGCGATCACCGCGTCGGTCGCCACCTCGGCGCCGAGCACCTCGCGGATGGCGCGCAGCAGGCAGCTGCCGACGATCGGGTAGTGCTCGGGGAGGATCTGCAGCGATACGTGCTTCTGCACGATCTGCCCAACCAGCGGGCCGAGCGCCTGCAGGCGATCGATGTGCTTGGCGTACATCAGCACGCCATTGGCCAGCGCGCGCGGCTGGTCGCCGCTGGCCTGGTGCGCCTGGTTGAACAGCGGGCGCACCTGCGGGTACTCGGCGAGCATGATGCGGTAGAAGTGGGTGGTCAGCGCCTCGCCGCCGGCTTCCAGCAGGGGCACCGTGGACTTGACGATGGCGATGTGTTCGTTGGACAACATATAAGATCCTCTTGCACGCAGGGTTATTCTGCCCTTGGCATACCAGGAATCGTGCCAGAATTATTTTCCATATAAATCAATCAGTTAATTTACATAGAGTCTTATCGACAGCATCAATTGCGCTGTCGATAAGACTTCACGGAGTCGGAATGACAACCCATCCACTGCTGCAGGCCCTGCTACCGCTGGTCGACGATCTCAGTCGTGAGCTGGTCGAAGCGGAACGTTACCGGCGCCTGCTCAGCGCCCTGCGCGCGCTGATCCCCTGCGACGCCACCGCGCTGCTGCGCCTGGAGGGCGAGCAGCTGGTACCACTGGCGGTGGACGGTCTCAGCCCGGATACCCTCGGACGGCGCTTCGCCGTGGCCGAACACCCGCGCTTCGCCGCGCTGCTGGCCGAGCGGCGACCGACCCGCTTCGCCGCCGATAGCCAGTTGCCCGACCCCTACGACGGCCTGGTCGAGGAACATGTCGGCCAGCTCGAAGTGCACGACTGCCTGGGCTGCCCGCTGTACATTGACGAGCGTCCCTGGGGCCTGCTGACGCTGGACAGCCTGCGCCCCGGCAGCTTCGCGCAGAACGACCTGGACAACCTGGATGCCTTCGCCCGCCTGGCCGCGGCCTCGGTCAAGGCCAACGACCGCCTGCTCGGCCTGGCCCAGCGCGCCGAAGCCGAGCGCCAGCTGGCCGCACGCTTTCGCGAGATGGCCGGGCAGGCCGGCGCTGCCGAACTGATCGGCCAGAGCGCCGCGCACCGGCGCCTGCTGGCGGAGATCGACACGGTCGCCGGCAGTGACCTGACCGTGCTGATCACCGGCGAAACCGGCGTCGGCAAGGAACTGGTGGCGCAGGCCATCCATGCCCGCTCGGCACGCGCCGGCAAGCCGCTGATCAGCATCAACTGCGCGGCCCTGCCGGACCAACTGGTGGAAAGCGAACTGTTCGGCCATGTGCGCGGCGCCTTCACCGGCGCCAGTGGCGAGCGCAGCGGCAAGTTCGAGCTGGCCGACGGCGGCACCCTGCTGCTCGACGAAGTCGGTGAACTGCCGCTGACGGTGCAGGCCAAGCTGCTGCGCGTGCTGCAGAGCGGCCAGCTGCAGCGCCTGGGCTCGGACCGCGAGCACCGGGTGGATGTGCGCATCCTCGCCGCGACCAACCGCGACCTGGCCGAGGAAGTGCGCGCCGGGCGCTTCCGCGCCGATCTCTATCACCGCCTCAGCGTCTACCCGCTGCAGGTGCCGCCACTGCGCGAGCGCGTCCGTGATGCCCTGCTACTGGCCGGGCACTTCCTCGAACAGAACCGCGCGCGCCTGCACCTGCGCGGCCTGCGCCTGAGCGCCGAGGCCCAGGCGGCGCTACTGGCACACCATTGGCCGGGTAACGTACGTGAGCTGGAACACCTGCTCGGCCGGGCCGCGCTCAAGGCGCTGGCGCGGCAGGCGGAACGCCCGCGCATCCTCAGCCTGGAGGCCATCGATCTGGATCTGGGAGCCCCCGCCGTGCTGCCGGCGGCGCCGGGCAACCCGCCAGCGTCGGCGGATGAGGGTGCGGTGATCGTAGACCTGCGCAGCGCGGTCGATGCCTACCAGCGCCAGCTGGTCCTGGCGGCCCTGGCGCGCCACCAGGACAACTGGGCCGCCGCCGCCCGCGAACTGGGCCTGGACCGCGCCAACCTGCACCGCCTGGCGGTGCGCCTGGGGCTCAAGTAGGTCAGAGGCGGAAGCGCTGCACCATGCCGTTGAGGTCGGTGGCCAGGCGCGCCAGCTCATCGCTGGCGCTGGAGGTCTGGCTGGCGCCATCGGCGCTCTGCTCGGCGATGTCGCGGATGGCCACCAGGTTGCGGTCCACCTCGCGCGCCACCTGCGCCTGCTCCTCGGCCGCGCTGGCGATCACCAGGTTCATCTCGTTGATCTGGCCGACCCGTTCGGCGATCTGCTGCAGCGCCTGATCCGCCTCGCTGGCCAGTGCCTGGCTGCGGCTGGCGAACTCGCTGCTCTGCTGCATGGCGCCGACCGACTCCTGGCTGGCGTTCTGGATCGCGCCGATCATGCGCTCGATCTCCTGGGTCGAACTCTGGGTGCGCTGCGCCAGGGCGCGCACCTCGTCGGCGACCACGGCGAAACCACGACCCTGGTCACCCGCACGCGCCGCCTCGATGGCGGCATTGAGGGCCAGTAGGTTGGTCTGCTCGGCGATGGTGCGGATCACTTCCAGCACCTGGCCAATCGATAGCGCCTCCTGGGCCAGGCGGCTGATCACCTGCGAAGTGCCTTCCAGCTTGCCGGTCAGCTGCACGATGGTGTCGCGGGTCACGCTGACCTGGCGGCGCCCGGTCTCGGCGCTCTGCTCCGCCTCGCGCGAAGCATCGGAGGTGTGGTTGGCGTTGCGCGCCACTTCTTCCACGGCGGCGGACATCTCGTTGACGGCGGTAGCGGCCATCTGAATCTCGCCGTTCTGCCGGTGGATGCCCTGCGAGGTCTGCTCGGTGATCGCGTGCATTTCCTCGGCGGCGGCGGCCAGCTGGGTCGCCGAGGTCTGGATGGCCTGCAGGGTGCCGCGCAGGCTGGACTGCATCTGCTCCAGGGAATGCTGCACGTCGGTGATCTCGTCGGCCCCCTCGCAGCGCACCGGCTGGCTCAGGTCGCCACCGGCGATGCGCGCCGCCAGCGCCTTCAGCTCTACCAGCGGACCGGTAATGCTGTGACTCAGCAACCAGGCGGTGATCAGGGTCAGCAGCAGACCGGCGCCGAGCAGCAGGGAGAACATCAGCACCGCGCGCTCGGCCTGTTGCTCGGCCTGCACGCCAGCCTTCTGCGCGCCCTCGCGGTTGAGCTGCGACACCGCCTCGAGCGCCTCCATCATGGCGTTATAGGCCTGCAGGCTGGCGCCCACGCTGGCCAGGTCGGGCTCGCCGGCCCGCGTCGAGTCCAGCACCTTGCGCAGCGCCTGCTCGTACTGGCGCGTCGCCTCCAGGTAGGCATTGAAGGCCCGCCGGTCATGCTCGTAGACGATCTCGGCGCCGTACTTCTGCTCGATGCTGTGCACCGAGCCGAGGAAGGTGTCGATGTCGCCGGCCAGGCTGTCGACCTGGTCCGGCAGGGTCAGCACCAGACTTTCCTTGAGGCGGATGTTCTGCCGGTCGGACTTCATCTGCGCGACCCAGTCCAGGCCCAGCATCCATTCGTCACGCATCTCCAGCACTTCGTGCTTGAGCCCCTGGATTTCCTTGAGCGCCACCCCGCCGGTGACCAGCAGGATCAGGCCCAGCAGGCCGAAGCCCAGCAGATTGCGGGCACGCACAGAGATATTGCGAAGGGACATGGGTACTCCAGGCAGGCGAGACTACATACCCAGGTTAGCGTCCGCGCGGCGCAAAAGTTGAGCCGCCCGGCGCCTCAGCCGAAGAACCAGTAGCACACGCCAATGGCCGCCAGCACCCCGGCCAGGTCGGCCACCAGCGCACAGCCGACCGCGTGACGGGCACGCTGGATGCCGACCGCGCCGAAGTACACGGCCAGCACGTAGAAGGTGGTCTCGGTGCTGCCCTGGATGGTCGCCGCCACCAGCGCCGGGAAGCTGTCGACGCCGTGGGTCTGCATGGTCTCGATGAGCATGGCGCGCGCCGCGCTGCCGGAGAACGGCTTGACCAGCGCGGTGGGCAGGGCATCGACGAAACGAGTGTCCCAGCCGGCCCACTCGATCAGCGCACGGATGCCGTCCAGGCCGATGTCGAGAGCGCCGGAGGCGCGCAGCACGCCGATCGCGCAGAGCATGGCGACCAGGTACGGCAGCAGGTTCTTGGCCACGTCGAAGCCTTCCTTGGCGCCCTCGACGAAGGTTTCGTAGACCGGCACCTTGCGCAGCCAGCCGACCAGCACGAAGAGGAAGATCAGGCCGAACAGGGTCAGGTTGCCGAGCAGCGACGACAGCTCCTTCAGCGCCACCGCGCTGAGGCCCGCCAGCAGCGCCATGAAAGCCCCCAGCAGCAGGGCGCCGGGAATCAGGTAGGCCAGCACCACCGGGTCCCACAGGCGCAGGCGCTGCATCAGCGCCACCGACAGCAGGCCGGCCAGGGTCGAGGCACTGGTGGCCAGCAGGATCGGCAGGAACACCAGGGTCGGGTCCTCGGCGCCCTGCTGCACGCGGTACATGAAGATCGACACCGGCAGCAGGGTCAGCGACGAGGCGTTGAGCACCAGGAACAGGATCTGCGCGTTGCTCGCCACCGTGGCGCTGGGGTTGAGCTCCTGCAGCGCCTTCATCGCCTTGAGGCCGATCGGCGTGGCGGCGTTGTCCAGACCCAGGCCGTTGGCGGCGAAGTTGAGGGTGATCAGCCCCAGCGCCGGATGGCCGCGCGGCACCTCGGGCATCAGCCGGGCGAACAGCGGGCCGAGGGCGCGGCCGAGCAGGTCGACCAAGCCGGCCTGTTCGGCGATGCGCAGGAAGCCCAGCCACAGGGTCAGGGTGCCGAACAGCACCACCATCAGCTCGACCGAAACCTTGGCCATGGCGAACAGGCTCTCGACCATGGCCGCCCATACTGTGACGTCGCCGCCTATCCAGCGCAGCGTGGCGGCCAGCGCGGCCACCACGAAGAATCCCAGCCACAGGCCGTTGAGCATGGTCAGTCCCCCGATCGATGGCGGCGATGATAGCCGGCACCCGGCGCTTCACCAAACTGCAAGGCGCACCTGCCAGTCTGCTATAAGCGACTAGAGTTAAAGCGCTTATCAACCCCTTAGGAGTGCAAGGATGAAACCCACACTGATGCTGTCTCTCGGCCTCGCAGCCGGCCTGCTGCTGGCCGGCTGCGCAAGCAAGACCACCCAGCCCTCGCAGTATTCCGGTTTCCTCGGCGACTACTCGCAGCTGCAGCCGGCCACCTCGGCCAGCGGCGCGCCGGTGCTGCGCTGGGTCTCGCCCGACTACAAGGCCACCAGCTATCGCTCGGTGTATATCGAGAAGCCGGTGTTCTATCCCGCGCCGACCCCCAGTGCACAGGTCAGCCAGGCCACCCTCGACCAGGTCGCCAACTACCTGCACCAGTCCATGCGCCGCGAGCTGCAGAGCCGCATGACCGTGGTCGACCAGCCCAACGCCGACAGCCTGGTGCTGCGCAGCGCGATCACCGCGGTCAGCGTCTCCACCGAAGGCCTCAAGCCCTACGAGGTGATTCCCATCGCCCTGGTGCTGGCCGCCGCCAACACCGCCGCCGGCACCCGCGACAAGAACACCGAGATCTACGTCGAGCTGGAGGCGCTGGACGCGCGCACCAGCCAGCCGATGGTGCGGGTGGTACGCAAGGGCCACGGCCTGGAGCTGGAGAACGACAGCGAACAGCTGTCGCTGAACACCCTCAAGCCGGCGCTGGACGTCTGGGCCCGCGACGCCCGCGCCTTCCAGCCCTGACGGGTGCGCCGCGCGGGTGGCGGGCCCGCGCGGCAAACTCCGGTAACAAGCCGGGCGGGAACCCGGCGCAAGGCGGAGCACTCTGTTGGCGATCCGCCACTATCGAGTAGTACCCCATGTCGCTTGCCGCCTTGGCTCCCGATACGTCCTCCCATCGCCTGCCCTGGTCCCTCGCCCTGCCGCGCCTGCTCCTGCTGAGCACCCTGAGCGCCGGCCTGCTGATGGCCGACGACTTCATCCAGCAACTCTTCACCAGCGCCAACCAGGCCGAGCTCGAAGCGCGCTTCGTGGTGGTGGTCTGGCTGTTCGCCCTGGGCCTGTGGCTGTGCGGCATGCCGCGCCTGGTGGCGAGCCTGCTGGTGCTGCTGGCCGGCATGCAGCTGATCCAGCTCAGCCATGTGTCGTTCTTCGGCGAGCCGCTGGCGGCGCCGGACATCGTCAGCCTGTTCGCCGACTTCGCCGAGGTGCGCGAAACCGGCTGGGCCAGCTTCGCCGACCACTGGCACGTGCTGCCCACGGTGCTGCTGCCCTACGGCCTGCTGCTGGCCCTGCACCTGTGGCTGCCACGGCACGTGCGCCTGCCGCAGAGCCGCTGGGCCCTGCTGATCATCGTCCTGGTGCTGGCGGCCAAGCCCTGGCGCGCCACCTACCGCGACTACAGCTCGTTCCTCCCCGGGCCGACCCGCAGCGGCCTGCACAACAGCTTCAACGCCTTCGCCTTCTATGGCGTGCGCCTGGCCTTCCGCCCGGCCGAAACGTTGCCCAAGGCGCCGTTCGTGCCCTACCGGGTCACCCCGGTGGCCAGTGGTGCCAAGCACGTCTGGGTGGTGGTGGCGGACTCGCTGCGCACCGACCGCCTCGGCCTGTTCGGTCACGAACGCGACACTACCCCGACCCTCAGCCGCCTGCAGGCCGAGGGCGCACTGCTGGCGCGGCCGGGCATCGCCTCCGGGGTGGCCACGGCGGTCAGCCTGCCGATGCTGCTCAACCTGATCCGCGAACCCGGCCAGCCCGAGCTGCTGCGCGAGCAGCCGCACAACCTGTTCGCCCTGGCCCGCACCAGCGGCTTCCGCACCCACTGGCTGTCGGCCCAGGAGTCCAAGCTGCTCAGCCACCTGGGCAGCCGCCACCTGGACGTCAGCGTCACCCGCGAGGACCACCCGCTGCTGTTCCTCAAGCGCCACGACCACGCCCTGGTCGACCTGCTCGGCGAGCAGCGCTGGGGCGAGCGCAATTTCGCCGTGATCAACCTGCGCACCGCGCACCTGCCCTACGAGGAGAACTACGACCAGCACAACGAGCCGCTGCCGAGCTGGCCGGTCGACCCGACCCTGCCGCGCGAGGAACGCCAGCGCAACGCCTACGACAACGCCATCGGCTACCTGGATGACGTGCTCGCCGAAGTCATCGCTCGCTTCGACCAGCTGCAGGGCGAGCGCTACCTGCTGATCACCGGCGACCACGGCCAGCTGCTGGGCGAAGGCGGGCGCTGGGGCCACAACGACCTGCTGCCGCAGGTCGCCGAGGTGCCGGTGATGGTGCTGGCGCGCGAGGCGCCGGAGGCGGCCCTGGAGTCACTGCGCCAGGAACAGTGGATCAGCCACCACGAGGCCGGGCTGTGGCTGGCCGAGCGCCTCGGCCAGCGGGTGGAGAATCCCAACCAGGTCGCCGGCGAGCACTTCGTGCAGGGCAAGCAGCTGTTCGGCGACAACATGATCCAGCGCGTGCGGGAAACGCCCGCGGGCCTGGTGTTCGATGAACCGCGCCTGCTCAGCCGCTGGCTGCGGGATCTGGGGGAGGCGCCATCCACGCCCTGAATGGAGCTTGCGACCGACCCCGCCGGTAGCGGAGGCTGGGCAGCAAACCCGACCAGGAGCCTGCCATGCCCAGCCTCAACCCCAGTCGCGAACAGTTGGCCGCCTTTGCCGAGCAGATGCCGGACGATGCGCCGATCCTGATGCTCAACCTGCTGCGCTACCGCGAGGCGGCCGACTACCCGGCCGCCAGCGAGCACGCCCCCTGCAGCGGACGCGAGGCCTATCGGCGCTACAGCCGCACGGCCCTGGCCAAGGTGCAGGGCGTGGGCGGCAGGGTCGAGCTGCTGGCGGCCGCGCAGGTGGCGCTGATCGCCCCCGCGGGCGAACAGTGGGACGAGCTGCTGCTGGTGCGCTACCCCTTGAAGGCGGCCTTCCTCGGCATGCTCGCCGACCCCGAGTATCGCGCCGCCACCGTCCACCGCACGGCGGCCCTGGCCGACTCGCGGCTGATCGGCTGCCTGCCGCCGGGCTGATCAGTGCGCCGCGACGAAGGCGCGGAAGGCCTCGGCGGACAGCGGCTTGGCGAACAGCCAGCCCTGGCCGATATGCGCGCCCAGTTCGGCCAGCAGACGCGCCTGCTCGGCCTGCTCGACCCCCTCGGCGATCACCTTCAGCCCCAGTGCCCGCGCCATGGCGATGATGTGCGGCGCCACCGGGCTGCTGGCGGCCTCGGTGCCCAGGGCATCGACGAAGCTCTTGTCGATCTTCAGCACGTCCACCGGCAGCTGCTGCAGGTAGGAGAGGCTGGAATAGCCGGTGCCGAAGTCGTCGATGGCGATGCGATGGCCGGCCTGGCGCAGCGGTTCGAGCACGGCCACGGCGCGCTGCGGGTCGACCAGCCCACGCTCGGTGACCTCGTAGACCAGCTGCGCGGGCGGCACCCCGGCGGCCTGCAGCGCCGCCTTCGCCTCGGCCGGGAAACGCGCCTCGACTAGGTCCGCCGCCGCCAGGTTCACCGAGATATACAGCTGGGGATGCTGGCGCAGCAGCTCGCCCTGCTCCTGCAGTACCTGGCGGATCACCCAGCGGGTGATCGCGGTGATCTGCCCGCTGTCCTCGGCCTGCGGGATGAACAGGTCCGGGCGCACCCGCTGGCCATCGGCGCGACGCCAGCGCAGCAGCGCCTCGGCGCCCACGCAGCGGCCACTGGCCAGGTCCACCAGCGGTTGGTAGTCCAGCTCGAACTCATCGCGCCGCAGCGCCTGCTCCAGCGCGCGCGCCAGCGACTGGTCGCGGCGCAGCAGTAGGGCCACCAGCCAGCCCAGCAGCGCCGCAAGCAGCAGGCCGGCAACCGACCATAGCGCCCTCAATGTCCGGCGCTGTTCGAGCAGCTGCTGGTCGGCACGGCTGATCAGCAGGCGCAGGCCGAAACGATCTCCGGCGCCCAGCAGGTGGGTGCGCCCGTCCCGATGCTGCAGCGTCTGCGGATACTGCAACAGGCGGCCCTCGGACACCCCGAGCAGGGATGTCTCACCTTCCAGGTCGAGCACCTGGCCATCCGGCCCGATCAGGCGACTGTCGGTCCCGGCCGGCATCTGCATCAACGCCCACAGGAAGCGCAGGCTGCTGGCCACCTTGACCTCGCCGCGGCCCAGCACCAGCGACGGCTGCAGCGGGTCCTGCAGGCGCTGTGGCTGCCACCAGATATCCACATCGTCGAGGCGCCAGTGGCGGTAGTCCTGCAGGGCCTGCGCCGAAGGCAGGCGCAGCGTGCGGCAGCTGCGGCCATCGGGCAGGGTACGACTGAAGCCGACCACGAACAGTTCGGCGGCGGCGCGTTGCTGCAGCTCGTCGCGCGAGGCCGCAGTGCAACGCTCGGCACTCAGGGCCTCGACGCGCTCGAGGCTGGCGTAGAGGCTGGCGAAGAAATCGCCAATGCGTTGCGCGCTGTGCTGGCGCAGCAGCTCCAGATCACGCTGCTCGGCCCGGCCAGCCTGCCAGTCCGCCACCCCGAGCAGGGTCGGCAGCAGCACCAGGGCACTCAGCAGGGCCGCCAGCAGGCCTAAGGGCAAGGGTCGAAGCCAGCGCCGCAATCCTTTGCCCATGGTCGTTCCTCGCTCAGGGAATGTTGTTCAGTACGGCGAGTATCGCTGCCGTTTCGGCATCCGCCAGTCCATCGTAGCGGGCCGGGCGGTACTTCATCTGGAAGGCCGCCAGCACGTTGCGGGTCTGTTCGTCGAACTGGCCGCTGAAGGCCAGGCTGAAGCCGACCTTGGCCAGCTGCTGCTGGAACCACAGGGCATCCGGCAGGGCCCGCTCGAACTCGCCGCGCCGGCTGGCCACCTGCGCCGCGTCCGGCCAGCGGATCAGCCCGGCCTCGGCCAGGCGCTGCCAGGGGAACAGCGGGCCGGGGTCGACCTTGCGCTGCGGCGCCACGTCGCTGTGACCGATGATGCTGTCGATCGGCAGGTCGTGACGCTTGACCAGATCCTTGAGCAGGGCGATCAGCGCCTGGATCTGCGCTTCGTCATAGGGCTGCCAGTGGCGGCCGTCGGGCCCTTCGACGTAACCCTGGTTGACCAGTTCGATACCGAGGGTACTGGCGTTCAACCAGGTGCGTCCCTGCCAGCTGCTGTCGCCGGCATGCCAGGCACGGCGGTTCTCGTCGACCAGGCGGTAGACCTTGGCCGAGCCCTCGCCGATCAGGTAGTGGGCGCTGACCTCGCCCTGGGTCAGCAGCGCCAGCGAGCGGGTGAAGTCGGTGGAGGTGTAGTGCAGCACGATGTACTGCACCCGGCTGCTCTGACCACGCGCGGTGTAGCTGTCATCGATTGACGGCGTGCCGGCGCACCCGGCGAGAAGCAGGGCGCAGAGGGCGAGGCGAAGGAATTTCATCGGTAGGGCGACTGCCTGTTCTGAACTCAGGGCGCGATATGCAGGATGCTCTGCAGATTGTCCAGCAGCATATCGACGCTGAGCATGATCAGCAGCATGCCGGTCAGGCGCTCGACGGCGGTGAGGCCGCGCGGACCGAGGAACTTCTGCAGCCAGGAGGCCTGCAGCAGGATGCTGGCGGTGGCCAGCCAGGCCAGGCCGACGGCCAGGTACAGCTCCCAGATCGGGCCGTCATAGGTACTGCGCAGGGTCAGCAGCACGGCCAGCGCCGAGGGCCCGGCCACCGCCGGGGTGGCCAGCGGTACCAGCAGCGGCTCGCCATCGGGCAGGTCGCCGAGCACCCCCTCCGGACGCGGGAAGATCAGGCGCATGGCGATCACGAACAGGATGATGCCGCCGGCGATGGCGGTGGACTCACGCGACAGGCCCAGACCGCTGAGAATCTTGTCACCGAAGGTGAGGAACAGCATCAGCAGCGCCAGGGCCAGCAGCAGCTCGCGCAGGGCCACGCGCATGCGCCGCTCGGGCGCGACGTTCTTCAGCGCAGCCAGGTAGATGGCAATGTTGCCGAAGGGGTCGGTGACCAGAAAAACCAGAACGGCAACGCCGAAAATATCCATGAACAGCTCCTCGAGAGGCTCACAGTCTATCCGGCGCCGAGGGCTGCGCCAAAACGCGCCGCGCTGGCCGCCGCTCAGCCCAGCTCGATGCGGTTGCGCCCCTCGCGCTTGGCCTTGTACAGCGCCTGGTCGGCACGCGCGAAAGCGGCCTCGCCGCTGTCGCCAGTGGCGAAGGCGGTAAGGCCGGAAGACAGGGTGATGGTCACCGGCTCGCCACGGAAGTGGAAGGGGCAGGACTCGACCCCCGCACGCAGTGTCTCCAGCAGTTGCTGGCCACCCTCCAGCGGTGTGCCGGGCAGCAGCAGGACGAATTCCTCGCCGCCGAAGCGGGCGAGAAAGTCGGTCTTGCGCAGGCGCTTGCTGAGCTCGCCGGCGATGATCTTCAGCACCTTGTCGCCGGCCAGGTGGCCGTAGCCATCGTTGATCCGTTTGAAGTGGTCGATGTCCAGCACCGCCAGCAGCAGATCACCGCCATAGCGCTTCCAGCGCGCCACCTCCAGCTCCAGGCGTTCGCTCCAGCCGGCACGGTTGGCCAGGCCGGTGAGCGGGTCGGTGAGCGCCTTCTGCCGCTGCTCCTCGATATGCTCGCGGAAGCCCTGGGCTTCGCCCTCCATCTCACTGACCTTCTGCGCTAGTGCCTGCAGGCGCCGGGCCACCTCCTCCTCGCGCCCCTCGCGCTGGCGCTGGTGCTCGATCACCGTGCTCAGCAGACCGTCCAGGCGTTGCTCCAGGGCCTGCTTGAGGCTGGCCAGGTCGGCAGCCTCCTGCACGCTGGCCTGCAGGCCGCTGACCTGCTCGCGCAGCTCGCGGTTGAAGCTGCGCGCGCTCTCCACCGACTCGCTGTAACCCTCGTGAGCCTGCCCCAGGGTGTCGATGAAAGCCGCCAGGCGTTCGTTGAGCTGCTTGAGGTAGACGGCGAACTCGCGCTGACCGCTGTCGCTCAGCGCCAGGACCAGCACGGCCAGGTCGTCCAGCACCGGCACCAGCTCGTACCAGTTCAGCCCGCCGCGCACCCGCTCGCGCAGGGCCTCGCCCTGCGGCTGGTGGTGCGCCGGCAACTCCAGCTCGTCGAGCAGGCCCAGCAGGCTCTGCGCCACATGTGGTGCTACCGCGCTGTACCCCGGCTCGGGGGATTCCGGCAGGGCAAAGGAGGGATCGCCCTCGCCGGTGAGGATGCGGGCATCCAGCGGCAGGCTGTCCAGGCTGGCGACGGCCGCCGGCAGCGGCGCCAGCGGACGCGCCGCAGGGGTGGGTTCCGCCACCGCAGCAGGAGGCGCCACCTCGGCAGTGGGCGCGGCGGAAGCCGGGAGCGGCGGCGCGGCGGCCACGGCAGCAGGCGCCGGCTCGTCGTCTTCGTCATCCGGCATGATCGGCGCGGGCGCCTGGGCTTGCGGCTGGGCTGCTGGTGCCTCGGCGACTGCCTCGTCGCGGCCACCGCCGAACAGACGCTGCAGCAGCCCGGGGCGTTCGACCGGTGCACTGCCCAGCACCGTCAGCGTCTTGCCCTGCAGGCTGCTCAGTTCGGCCAGCAGCGCCGGCATCTCGCGCGACTGGCTGGCGCGCTCGTCGATGCGCTTGGCGAACTGCTTGAGCGCCTTGCGCACCTCGCGTGGCGGATCGAGGGCGAGCAATTGCTGGGTCAGGTCGGTAATGCCGGCGATGTTCTGCTCGATGCGCTGCTGGCGGCGCTGCTCGGAGTCCAGCACCGCCTTCTCCAGGCGCGGGATCAGCGCCGAGAGGCCGCTGTCCATCTGCTCGCCACGGATCAGCTCGCGCAGCTCCTGCATGCACTGGTCGACCGCCTTGTCACTGCCCTCGGCGGCCAGCGAGCTGCGCACCAGACCACGCCGCAGCAGGTCGAGACGTTCATTCCAGAGCTTCTCCTGCAGTTCCTGCTGTTCCAGGCTCTTCAGGTATTTGGCTTTCCAGCGCTGGGCATCATCGGTCATGGTGGCGATCCAGTGGCAAAACCACTACAGCATAGGCAGGTTGAGGGCACCCGGCAGGCGGATATCCACCGCCACCGGCAAATGGTCGGAAATCGGCAGGCTGAGGACCTCGACCCGCTCCAGCACCAGCTCAGAGCTGAGCAGGATGTGGTCGAGGCAACGCTGCGGCCGCCAGCTGGGGAACGTCGCGGCAACCTGCGGCGCGACCAGGCCGAGATCACGCAGCGGCGAATGCTGCAGGAGATCGACGGCATGGGTATTCATGTCGCCCATCAGCACCACATGGCGATAGCGCTCGATCAGCTCGCGCACATAGGCCAGCTGGCGCGTGCGGGTCCGCGCGCCGAGCGCCAGGTGCAGGTTGACCACCGCCAGGGCATCGGCACCTTCACCGAAACGCACGAGTATGGCGCCGCGGCCGGGCGGGCCGGGCAGCGGATGGTCTTCCACCAGGTCGGGACGCAGGCGGCTGAGCACGCCGTTGCTGTGCTGGGCCAGGCGCCCGAGATCGCGGTTGAGCTGCTGGTACCAGTAGGGAAAGGCCCCCAGCTCGGCCAGGCGCTCGACCTGGTTGATGTAGCCGGAGCGCAGGCTACCGCCATCCACCTCCTGCAGGGCGACCAGATCGTAGTCAGCCAGCAGGGCGCCGATGCGCTGCAGGTTGCCGGCACGGCCGTGGTGCGGCAGCAGGTGCTGCCAGCCGCGGGTCAGGTAATGGCGATAGCGTTCGGTGCTGATGCCAACCTGGATGTTGAAGCTGAGCAGGCGCAGGCGCCCGTCACCCGCGTGACCGCCAGAGTCCGGGCAAAGGCCGTTGACCTGCGCCTGGCGCAGGCCCGCGGAACGCCCGGAACTCCAGCGGCGCAACATGGCGAGGGTCTCAGTTGGCGGAACGCTCTTTCTGGATCAGGAAGTCGGCAACCTGCAGGGTTTCCTGCGGGCCACCCGAGCTGCGGATGTCGAAGCGGTACTTGCCGCCGACGATCAGCACCGGAACGCCGCTGATCTGGTAGGCAACCGCCAGCTTCTTGGCCTTGGCCATCTGACCCTTCACCGCGAAGGAGTTGAAGGTGCTGAGGAACTTGCTCTTGTCGATGCCATGAGCCGCGAGGAACTCGGCCATCTCTTCGGCAGTGGCCAGCTTGCGCTTCTCGTTGTGGATGGCGTTGAACACGGCGTCATGCACGCGCTGCTCGACACCCATGGACTCCAGCGTGATGAACAGCTGCCCGTGAACATCCCAGATGCCGCCGAACAGCGCCGGGATACGCACGAAGTTGACGTCGGCCGGCAGCGTCTTGATCCACGGATTGAGGGTCGGTTCGAACTGGTAGCAGTGCGGGCAGCCATACCAGAACAGCTCGACCACCTCGATCTTGCCCGGCTGCGATACCGGTACCGGGTTGCTCAGCTCCTCGTACTGGCGACCGGCTTCGATGTTCTCGGCCTGGGCGTTCAGGCCCAGCAGGCTGAGGCCGGCGAAGGCGGCACTGAGAATCAGGTTACGCATGCAGAACTCCTTGAGAATGAGAGCCGCGCAGACACGGCGGTTCGCTTCGACCGACAGTGCAGCAGCGGGTTCCGGCATTGTAGCGGCAGCACCAATGAAAAAGGGTGGCCGTAGCCACCCTTTTCTTTCCGCCGGTCAGCGCCGCGCAGAACTCGTTTACGATCTCGCGAGCTAGAGAAAGACAAGGCGGAAGCGGCTGAGGAAGCGGAATTTACATGTAGTAAATGAGCATTCCGAAGCCGCTTTCAACGCAGTCTTTCCGACGCGCAGCAGATCGTAAGCGGGTTCTTAGTGCAGGCCCTGGATATAGCTGGATACCGCTTCGATATCCTTGTTGCTCAGCTTGGCGGCGATGGCGCGCATGGTCATGGCGTCGCCGTCGTTGGTACGGTTGCCTTCGCGGAAATCGGTCAGCTGCTTGGCCACGTACTGGCCGTGCTGGCCACCCAGCTTGGGGAAGCCCGCGGCAGCCAGACCGGCGCCGTTCGGCGAATGGCAACCGGTGCAGGCCGGCATGCCCTCGGCGAGCTTGCCGCCACGGAACAGCGCCTCGCCACGCTCGATCAGCTTGGGATCGGCGGCGCCGACGCTCATCTTCTGACCGGCAAAGTAGGCGGCGATATCGGCCATGTCCTGGTCGCTGAGGTTGTCCAGAATACCGGTCATCTCCAGCACGGTGCGCTTGCCGCCCTTGATGTCATGCAGCTGCTTCAGCAGGTAGCGCTCGCCCTGGCCGGCCAGCTTGGGGAAGTTCGGCGCGGCGCTGTTGCCGTCGGCGCCATGGCAGGCACCGCAGACGGCGACCTTGGCCTTGCCGGCTTCGGCATCGCCGACGATCTTGCCAGCGTCGGCGGCTTGCGCTGCCACGGAGACACCCAGGCTCAACAGGAGACTCACGAGTACTTTGTTCATCAGCTAATCCAATAACGGCTAGAGGTAATTTGGTTTTCTTTGAACCTGTTCTGGATCTTGCAGGCTAAGGCCAGACTAGGCAAAAACAGGCGGGGAAGCGCAGAGTTCACCGAGGGCAAATCTGCATCCGAGCCTGTTTTCAACCGCGCATGACCGACACACAACAGATCGCGAACAGGTTCTTGTGGGACTACTCGCTCATCAACTTGATGACGGCCTGGTAGTCCTCGGCACTGCAATCCATGCACAGGCCACGAGGTGGCATGGCATTCAAACCGTTGGTAACGCTCTGTACCAGTGCATCCGTACCCTTGGCCAGCCTGGGTTCCCAGGCCGCCTTGTCGCCCCGCTTGGGCGCCATCGGCAACTGACCATTGTGGCAGGCCGCACAGGCCTTGGCATAAACCGCTTCCGGATCCTGCGCCGCATTCGCGGCACCCGACAACCACAGTAACGCTGCACTGACGATCAGCACTTTCTTCATAGCCAAACCTCAATCAGGGAGGGAACGGCCTGCGTCTGGTCGCGCAGCGGGTTCTGTCTCGTTCCCGGCGGAAGGACAAAGCGCACACAAAATCTGCGGCATTATATACTGGCGTCGCTGAAACGGAAGCGACAGCATGCCGCGCCCCCTGGCGCCGCCACGCGTTCCGGCTCCCCGCCCATACGGACTCCCCATGTCATCCAAGAACCCCATTCTCGGCCTGTGCCAGCAGGCAACCTTCCTCATCAGCGCCGCCAAGGTCGACCAGTGCCCGGACGACCAGGGCCTGGAAGTGGCCTTCGCCGGCCGCTCCAACGCCGGCAAGTCGAGCGCGCTGAACACCCTGACCCACGCCAACCTGGCGCGTACCTCGAAGACCCCGGGTCGTACCCAGTTGCTCAACTTCTTCCGCCTGGATGACGAGCGCCGCCTGGTCGACCTGCCGGGTTACGGTTACGCCAAGGTACCGATTCCGCTCAAGCAGCACTGGCAGAAGCACCTGGAAGCCTACCTGGGCAGCCGCGAAAGCCTGTGCGGGCTGGTGCTGATGATGGACATCCGTCATCCGCTGACCGAGTTCGACAACATGATGCTCGACTGGTGCAAGGCCAGCGGCATGCCGCTGCATATCCTGCTGACCAAGGCCGACAAGCTGACCTTCGGCGCAGCCAAGAACACTCTGCTCAAGGTCCGCCAGGAAATCCGCAAGGGTTGGGGCGACGGGGTCGCCAGCATCCAACTGTTCTCCGCGCCCAAGCGCCAGGGCGTGGACGAAGCCCAGCTGGTACTGGCCCAGTGGCTGGGACTGATAGAGGAAGAAGAGGCGCAACAGGACGCCTGACCCTGCACCTCACGACCGGCTGAAACCCCTGCCAGTGGGGCTGATGTCGGTCCGCAGGCTTTCGCCGGGCAAAAAAAACCCCGGGCTTCGTATGGGGAGGGAGAAGACCGGGGTTCAATTCTGAACCGCTAGGGCGGGGTTCAGAGATCTGCCAACATTAAAACACAGGAGCATCGAAGGGCTTCGTTGCCATTCACGATCTCTGACCCCCCTTGCGCAGCAATAGTTCAGATTTTTTTAAATCGCATTGCGATAAGCAGGTCCGTTCTTAGTCGATACAGCAACAAACCTGCGACCTTATGCCGCAACGCCTCAGTGCGCCTCGTCCCAGTTGTTGCCTACCCCAGCCTCGACCACCAGCGGCACGTCCAGCTCGGCGGCGCCGCTCATCAGTGGCAACAGGCCGGCGCGCAGCGCTTCGATCTGATCCTCGCGAATCTCCAGCACCAGTTCGTCGTGCACCTGCAGTATGACTTTCGCATCCAGCCCGGACTGCGGCAGCCACTGGTCCACGGCGATCATCGCGCGCTTCATGATGTCCGCCGCGGTGCCCTGCATCGGCGCATTGATCGCCGTGCGCTCGGCGCCCTTGCGCAGGGCCGGGTTCTTCGCGTGGATGTCCGGCAGGTACAGGCGGCGGCCGAACAGGGTCTCGACATAGCCCTGCTGGGTCGCCTGCTCGCGGGTGCGCTCCATATAGGCGAGCACGCCGGGGTAGCGGGCGAAATAGGTGTCGATATAGGCCTGCGCCTGCTTGCGGTCGACGCCGATCTGCTTGGCCAGGCCGAAGGCGCTCATACCGTAGATCAGGCCGAAGTTGATCGCCTTGGCACTGCGGCGCTGGTCGGAGCTGACCTGCTCCAGCGGCACGCCGAACACCTCGGCGGCGGTGGCGCGGTGCACGTCGCGGTCGTGACGGAAGGCATCCAGCAGGCCCTCGTCCTTGGCCAGGTGCGCCATGATGCGCAGCTCGATCTGCGAGTAGTCCGCCGACATCAGCTTGTAGCCTGCGGGCGCGACGAAAGCCTGGCGGATACGCCGGCCCTCGGCGGTGCGGATCGGGATGTTCTGCAGGTTCGGGTCGGTCGACGACAACCGCCCGGTGGCCGCTACCGCCTGGTGATAGCTGGTGTGGATGCGCCCGGTGCGCGGGTTGATCTGCTCCGGCAGCTTGTCGGTGTAGGTGCTCTTCAGCTTGCTCAGGCTGCGGTATTCCATCAGCAACTTGGGCAGCGCATGGTCCTGCTCGGCCAGTTCGGCCAGCACGTTCTCGGCGGTGGACGGCTGGCCGGTGGCGGTCTTGCTCAGCACCGGCAGGCCGAGCTTGTCGTAGAGGATGGCACCCAGCTGCTTGGGCGAGCCGAGGTTGAACTCCTGGCCGGCCAGCTCGAAGGCCTGGCGCTCCAGCGCCACTAGGCGCTCGCCGAGCTCCAGGCTCTGCTGGCCGAGCAGCTTGGCATCGACCAGCGCGCCGTTGCGCTCGATACGCGCCAGCACCGGCACCAGCGGCATCTCGATGTCCTTGAGCACCTTGGCCAGGCTCGGCGTGGCCTGCAGCCTGGCCCACAGGGTCTGGTGCAGACGCAGGGTCACGTCGGCGTCTTCGGCGGCGTAAGGCCCGGCCTGCTCCAGGGCGATCTGGTCGAAGGTCAGCTGCTTGGCGCCCTTGCCGGCAATGTCCTCGAAGCGGATGGTGCTGTGCTCCAGGTACTTCATGGCCAGGCTGTCCATGTCATGGCGGGTCGCCGTGGAATCCAGCACATAGGACTCCAGCATGGTGTCGAAGGCCACGCCCTGCACCTCGATCGGCGTGGTCGCGTGGGCCAGTACGTTCATGTCGTACTTGGCATGCTGACCGACCTTGGCCTTGGCCGGGTCTTCCAGGATCGGCTTGAGCGCACGGAGCACCGCGTCGCGGTCCAGCTGCGCCGGCACGCCCATGTAGGAGTGGGCCAGCGGCACATAGGCGGCCTCGCCGGCCTCCACCGCGAAGGACACGCCGACCACCTGGGCCTGCTGCGGGTCGAGGCTGGTGGTCTCGGTGTCGAAGGCGATCAGCTCGGCGGCCTCCAGCTTCTTCAGCCAGGCGTCGAAGCGCGCCTGCTCCAGCACCGTCTCGTAGCGCGATTCGCTGGCCGGTTGGGCGGCAACGGCAGCAGGCTCGGGCGCATCGAACAGGCCACCGGTCGGCGCCGCCACCGTGGCCGGACGGGCCTTGGGCTGCTGGCGCTGCAGCTCGTCGAGCCAGCCCTTGAACTCCAGTTCGGTATACAGGGTGACCAGTGCCGCACGGTCCGGCTCGCCGGGGTGCAGATCGTCGACGCCGACGTCCAGCTCGACATCGGTCTTGATAGTCGCCAGCTGGTAGGACAGGAAGGCCATGTCCTTGTGCTCGGCGAGCTTGGCCGGCAGGGTCTTGGCGCCGCGGATCGGCAGCTCGGGCACCTTGTCCAGGCTGGCGTAGAGCACGTCGAGGCCGCCGCCGACGCCGACCAGCAGGCCCAGCGCGGTCTTCTCGCCGACCCCCGGCACGCCGGGGATGTTGTCCACCTTGTCGCCCATCAGGGCCAGGTAGTCGATGATCAGCTCGGGACCGACGCCGAACTTCTCGCGCACGCCCTCGATGTCGTAGACGCTGCCGGTCATGGTGTTGACCAGGGTGACGTGCGGGCAGACCAGCTGGGCCATGTCCTTGTCGCCGGTGGAGATCACCACGTCGCGGCCGAGCGCGGCGGTCTGCCGGGCCAGGGTGCCGATCACGTCGTCGGCCTCCACGCCTTCCACGCACAGCAGCGGGTAACCGAGGGCGCGCACGGCGGCGTGCAGCGGCTCGACCTGGCCGCGCAGCTCCTCGGGCATCGGCGGGCGGTGCGCCTTGTAGTGCTCGAACATCTCGTCGCGGAAGGTCGGGCCCTTGGCGTCGAACACCACGGCGAAGGGGCTGTCCGGGTACTGCTTGCGCAGGCTCTTGAGCATGTTCAGCACGCCCTTCACCGCACCGGTCTGCAGGCCTTTGGAGTTGGCCAGTGGCGGCAGGGCGTGGAAGGCGCGGTACAGGTAGGAGGAACCGTCGACCAGAACGAGAGGGGCCTTGGACATGCTTGGAGTCAACCTTTTGCCGGGTGCGAGCGCTAGAATGGCTGCATCAACCTGAAGAAAGGAACAAGGTTACCATGCGCCTGCTCACCCGCCTGACCCTGGCCACCCTGCTGGCCGCCAGCCCAATGCTCGCCCTGGCCGAGGAAGAAGTCACCGGCGACCCGGACGTGACCATCCGCCAGGATGGCGACAAGACCATCACCGAGTACCGGCAGAACGGTTTCCTTTACGCCATCAAGGTCACGCCGAAGAACGGCAAGCCGTACTTCCTGGTGCGTGCCGACGGCAGCGAAGGCAACTTCATCCGCTCCGACCAGCCGGACATGCTGATTCCCGCCTGGGAAATCTTCAGCTGGTAAGCCCATGTCCGTCTTCACGCCCCTCGAACGCCCAGAGCTGGAAGCCTTCCTCGAACCCTACGGGCTCGGCCGCCTGAAGGACTTCCAGGGCATTGCCGCCGGCAGCGAGAACAGCAACTTCTTCATCAGCCTGGAAGGCGGCGAGTTCGTCCTCACCCTGGTGGAGCGCGGGCCGCGCGCCGACATGCCGTTCTTCATCGAACTGCTGGAGCGCCTGCACCAGGCCGGCCTGCCGGTGCCCTATGCGGTGCCGACGCAAGGCGGCGAGGCCCTGCGCGAACTGGCCGGCAAGCCGGCGCTGCTGCAGCCGCGCCTGGCCGGCAAGCACGTCAGCCAGCCCAACGCCCACCACTGCGCGGAAATCGGCGCCTGGCTGGCGCGCCTGCACCTGGCGACCCGCGAGCATATTCTGGAACGGCGCAGCGACCGCGGCCTCGACTGGATGCTCGAAGAAGGCCCGGTGCTGGCCCTGGAGCTGCATGACGAACAGCTGCCGCTGCTGCGCGACAGCCTGCACGAGGTGGCCGAACTGAAGACGCGCATCCTCGCCCTGCCGCGCGCCAACCTGCATGCCGACCTGTTCATCGACAACGCGCTGTTCGACGGCAACCAGTTGGCCGGGGTGATCGACTTCTACAACGCCTGCTCGGGACCGATGCTCTACGACCTGGCGATCACTCTCAACGACTGGTGTTCGGCAGCCGACCAGCGCCTCGACGGGCCGCGCGCCCAGGCGCTGCTCGGCGCCTATGCCGCGCTGCGGCCCTTCACCCGCGCCGAGGCCGAGCTGTGGCCGGCCATGCTGCGCATCGCCTGCCTGCGCTTCTGGCTTTCCAGGCTGATCGCCGCCCGCCGTTTCCAGGGCCGCGATGTGCTGGTCAAGGACCCCGGCGAGTTCCAGCGCCGCCTGGCGCAGCGCCAGCAGGTCGGCCTGGCGCTACCGTTCGCCTTCTGAGACCGGCTGCAGGCTGTACAGCCAGCGCTCAGCCGCAGGATGGGCGAGCGGCTGCAACTGGTCGAACTCGCCCTTGTCGATCAGCAGCTCCAGCTGCGCCTGCGCGTTGTACTCGCAGAAGCGCAGACGCAGGCGGGTACCGGCCGGCAGGGTGATGCCGGCGCCATCCTCAAGGGCAACACCGACGCGGTAATCACGGAAGTCGCCGGCGCACAGCAGGTCCGTCAGCCCGGCCTGCCAGCGTGCGGCGTGCCAGCCCAGCAGCGCGCTCAGGCCCATCAGCGACAGCGTCACCGCCGCCCACAGCAGCCGCCGGCGGCGCATCAGAGGCCTTCCAGGCAGCCGGCCAGTTGCCCGGCCAGCGCCTCCAGCAACTGCTCGTAGCTGCCTGCCTCGGCGCCCAGCGCATCCAGCTCGGCCAGCCGCACCGGCAGGCCGGCGGAGAGCGTCTCGGCCAGGCGCGGGCGCAGCGGCGGCTCGCTGAACACGCAGGCCGGTCCGGTCGCCTTGAGCCGCTCGCGCATCGCCGCCACGTGGCGGGCGCCGGGCTGCACCTCGCTGGCGGCGGTGAACACGCCGACATGCTGCAGGCCATAGGCGCTCTCGAAATAGTCGAAAGCCTGGTGGAAGACAAAGAACGGTTTGCCGGCCAGCGGCGCCAGGCGCGTCTTGAGGCGACCATCCAGCGTGCCCAGGCGCTGCTCGAAGGCCTGCAGGTTGGCCTGGTACAGCGCGGCATTGGCCGGGTCGGCCGCAGCCAGGTCGGCGGCCATCTTCGCGGCGATCACCCGCGCGTTGGCCGGCAGCAGCCAGAGGTGCGCATCCAGGCTGCCGGGGCGGTGATCATGGTCGTGATCGTCATGCTCGTCGTGGTGCTCGTCTTCGCCATGCGCCGCCTGGCCAAAGTGGCGCAAGGTCATGCCCGGCAACTCCTGCACGGCCACGCTGGGCTTGTCGCGCCCCGCCAGTACGCGCGGCAGGAAACCTTCCAGGTCCGGGCCAACCCAGTACAGCAGGTCGACGTCCGCGACCCGCCGCACATCGGACGGGCGCAGGGCGAAGTGATGCGGCGAGGCGCCGGGTGGCAGCAGCACCTCGGCCTGTCCGGCATCACCCTGAATGGCGGCGGCGATCAGTTGCAACGGCTTGATGCTGGTCAGCACGCGCACTTCGGCGCGGGCGGAGAGGGCGGTGAGACAGAGCAGGAGCAGAACAAGGAGGCGCGACACGGAACAACACTCGGCGGGCAAAGAGTAATAGAATAACGTCTCTTCACCCGGACGTCCCCGTCATGTTCAAGCCCCTGACCAGCAACACTCCGCTCGCCTGCCTGCCACACGACCATTCGCGCTGCGTGGCCGATGCCCTGGCCGAGGCCGAGGCCCTGTGCGCGAAACAGGGCACGCGCCTGACCACGCTGCGCAAGCGCGTGCTGGAACTGGTCTGGGCCAGCCACAAGCCGCTGGGCGCCTACGACATCCTCGGCGTACTGAGCGAGGAAGACGGCCGCCGTGCCGCGCCGCCCACCGTCTACCGGGCGCTGGATTTCCTCCTGGAGAACGGCCTGGTGCACCGCATCGCCTCGCTCAACGCCTTCATCGGCTGCGTGCACCCGGGCGAACTGCACCAGGGCCAGTTCCTCATCTGCAAGGCCTGCCATGCGGCCATCGAGCTGGAGCTGCCGGCCATCAGCCAATCCATCGTCGCCGGCGCCGCCGCCGTCGGCTTCGCCGTGGAGAGCCAGACGGTGGAAGTAGTCGGCCTGTGCGCCGGCTGCCAGGGGGCGGCATGAGCGATGCGCTGATTCGCCTCGACGGCGTCAGTGTCGGCTTTGCCGGCCAGGACGTGCTGCAGGACGTGCAACTGAGCCTGCGCGCCGGCGAGATCGTCACCCTGATCGGCCCCAACGGCGCCGGCAAGACCACCCTGGTGCGCACCGTGCTCGGTCTGCTCAAGCCGGACCGCGGCAGCGTGCAGCGCAAGCCGCGCCTGCGCATCGGCTACATGCCGCAGAAACTGCATGTCGATCCGACCCTGCCGCTCTCGGTGCTGCGCTTCCTGCGCCTGGTACCGGGTGTCGACCGCAGCGCCGCGGCGGCTGCGCTGGCCGAAGTCGGCGCCAGCCAGGTGATCGACAGCCCGCTGCAGAGCATCTCCGGCGGCGAGCTGCAGCGCGTGCTGCTGGCCCGCGCCCTGCTGCGCGAGCCCCAGCTGCTGGTGCTGGATGAGCCAGTGCAGGGCGTCGACGTCGCCGGCCAGGCCGAGCTGTACCGCCTGATCACTCAACTGCGCGACCGCCATGGCTGCGGCGTGCTGATGGTCTCGCATGACCTGCATCTGGTGATGAGCGCCACCGACCAGGTGGTCTGCCTGAATCGCCATGTGTGCTGCTCGGGGCACCCGGAGCAGGTCAGCGCCGACCCGGCCTTCGTCGAGCTGTTCGGCCAGGACGCTAAGAGCCTGGCCATCTATCACCACCACCACGACCACAGCCATGACCTGCATGGCGCGGTGGTCAACGAACCGGGCCTGCGTATCCACGGCCCGGCTCATGTCCACGGCCCAGGTTGCAAACACTGATGCCCGATTTTCTGCTCAACGCCCTGCTCGCCGGCCTGGCCCTGGCCCTGGTCGCAGGCCCGCTCGGTTCCTTCGTGGTCTGGCGGCGCATGGCCTATTTCGGCGACACCCTGTCGCACGCTGCGCTGCTCGGCGTGGCCCTGGGCTTCCTGCTCGACCTCAGCCCGACCCTGGCGGTAACCGCCGGCTGCCTGTTGCTGGCCGTGCTGCTGGTCACCCTGCAGCAGCGCCAGCCGCTGGCCTCCGACACCCTGCTGGGCATCCTGGCACCGACCACTCTGTCATTAGGGCTCGTCGTACTGAGCTTTATGGACGAAGTGCGCATCGACCTGATGGCCTACCTGTTCGGCGATCTGCTGGCCGTCAGCCATGAGGACCTGCTGTGGATTCTGGGCGGCAGTGCGCTGGTCATGGCCCTGCTGCTGCCGCTGTGGCGGCGCCTGCTGGCAATCACCGTGCACGAGGAGCTGGCGCGGGTCGAGGGCCTGCCGGTGGCCGCCCTGCGCCTGGCGTTGATGCTGCTGATCGCCGTGGTCATCGCCGTGGCGATGAAGATAGTCGGGGTGCTGCTGATCACCTCGCTGCTCATCATCCCGGCCGCCGCCGCCCAGCGCCACGCACGCACCCCGGAGCAGATGGCGATAGGTGCCAGTTTGCTCGGCATGCTCGCGGTAGCCGCGGGCTTGAGCCTCTCCTGGTTCCAGGACACGCCAGCCGGGCCTTCTATCGTGGTATCAGCCGCAGCAATTTTCCTCGCAGGCTTTGCCCTGCCGCGTCGGGCCCGCTAGGATTGGGCGTTTTTTGCCCAGCCCAAAACGAAACAGAACCAGCGGGTCACATAATGAACAAGCCAAGCAACCGTTATCTTGCAGTGCTCGCCCTGAGCCTGCTGCTGGGCGAAGCCCGCGCCGACTACTGGACCGTGGACGAGCTGGTCGAAGGCTTCAACCAGGTGTCGGCGCAGATCGCCCGTGGCGAGCTGCAGGCCGCTGAAGCCGGCCTGGACGCCCTGCGCCAGCGCACCGCGAGCAACGATGTGCGCATCGGCCAGTACCAGCGTGAGCTGGCCAGCGCCTACCTGCAGCAGGGCCGCCAGCAACTGCAGGCCGGCGACAAGGCCGGCGCCGGCGCCACCCTGGCCAAGGGCGAGCGCCACCTGGCCGCCACCTCTCCGACATTCCGCCAGCAGTATCAGGCCGTCGTCGCCGAGGGCGGCAGCGCCAAGCCGGCAGCGGCGCCGGTCGCGGCAGCCAAGCCACAGCCGGTGGCCAAGCCTGCCGAGGCGAAAGCCCCCGAGGAGCGGCGCGAGGATGTCGAACGCCGCCTGCGCGAGGCCGAAGCGACCATCGCCAGGAAAGAGGCCGAGCGCGCCCGCCAGCAGCAGCTGGCCGAGGAGAAAGCCGCAGCCGAGCGCGAGGCAGCCCAGCAGGCTGCCGCCGCGCAACCTGCCGCTGCCCCAGCGCCCGCGGTGGCCAAGGTCGAAGCCGCCAAACCGGCCGTGGCCGCCGCACCGCGTGCACGCCTGATCGACCCGGCCGCCGCCAGCAGCAGCGTGCCCATGCCGATGCTCGACGCCAACGACCGCGACAGCCTGCGCAACCTGCTCGACCAGGTCGCCGCCGACGTGGTCGCCTTCGACTGCGCGGTACGCCTGGAAGTGCGCGAGGCCAAGGACTATCCCTTCGTCGCCGCGCTGCTCTCGGCGCGGATCAAGAAGCTCGACCCGGGCTTCTCGCCGCAGTTCTCGCCGGTGCTCAAGCCGGATCAGGAGCCGCGCCTGGTGCTCAGCCCGCAAAGCAACGGCTGACCTCCGGCGGCAGGACAGTGCAGGGCGGGTGCACCCCGCGCGGGTAGACCCGCGGGGTGTACCCGCCCTGCTTGCTTATGCCTTTCTGATAGCAATTCAGGCCAATAAAGACTAAGACCGCATAAACAAAGCGGCTAAAATGCCCGGCTTTCGGCCAACCGCCTACGCTTGCTGAAATCGCCGGCACCACCTGCCTGCCGGCAGACAGCCTTCAACGTACCCACAAGGTTCGCTCAGTGATCGAGTTCCACCACGTCCAGAAGACCTATCGGGTCTCCGGGCGGGACGTTCCCGCCCTGCAGTCCACCGACCTGCGCATCGAGCAGGGTCAGGTGTTCGGCCTGATCGGCCATTCCGGCGCCGGCAAGAGCACCCTGCTGCGCCTGATCAACCGCCTCGAGGAGCCCTCGGCCGGCCGCATCCTGGTCGCCGGCGAGGACGTCACCGCCCTCGACGCCACCGGCCTGCGCCGCTTCCGTCGCCAGGTCGGGATGATCTTCCAGCACTTCAACCTGCTGTCGTCGAAGACCGTGGCCGCCAACGTGGCCATGCCGCTGGAGCTGGCTGGCGAACTGGGCCGCGCCGAGATCAACCAGCGCGTCGCCGAACTACTGGCCCGAGTCGGCCTCACCGAGCATGCCGACAAGTACCCCGCGCAGCTGTCCGGCGGCCAGAAGCAGCGCGTCGGCATCGCCCGCGCCCTGGCCACCCGGCCGAAGATCCTGCTCTGCGACGAAGCCACCAGCGCACTGGACCCGCAGACCACCGCCCAGGTCCTGCAACTGCTGGCCGAGATCAACCGCGAGCTGGGCCTGACCATCGTCCTCATCACCCACGAGATGGACGTGATCCGTCGGGTCTGCGACCAGGTGGCGGTGATGGACGGCGGGCGCATCGTCGAACAGGGCCCGGTGGCCCAGGTGTTCCTCCACCCGCAGCACGAGACCACGCGCCGCTTCGTGCTGGAAGACGAGCAGGTCGACGAGAACGAGCAGCGCGACGACTTCGCCCATGTCGACGGCCGCATCCTGCGCCTGACCTTCCAGGGTGAGGCCACCTACGCGCCGCTGCTCGGCACCGTGGCGCGCGAGACCGGGGTGGACTACAGCATCCTGGCCGGGCGCATCGACCGCATCAAGGATACCCCCTACGGCCAGCTGACCCTGGCCCTGACTGGCGGCGACATCGACGCCGCGCTGGCGCGCTTCCAGGCCGCCGACGTGCATCTGGAGGTGCTGCGATGATCGAGTCCCTGCTGACCCGCTGGCTGCCCAATGTCGACTGGCAGGAGATCGGCTACGCCAGCCTCGACACCCTCAACATGCTCGGCGGCGCCACCCTGTTCACCGTGCTGCTCGGCCTGCCGCTGGGCGTGCTGCTGTTCCTCACCGGCCCGCGGCAGATGTTCGAACAGCGCGCGCTGTATGCCTTGCTGTCGCTGGTGGTGAACGTGCTGCGCTCGGTGCCGTTCGTTATCCTGCTGATCCTGATGATCCCGCTGACCGTGCTGATCACCGGCACCTCGCTGGGCGTCGCCGGCGCGATCCCGCCGCTGGTGGTGGGCGCCACGCCGTTCTTCGCGCGCCTGGTGGAGACCGCCTTGAGAGAGGTGGATCGCGGCATCATCGAGGCGACCCAGGCGATGGGTGCCAGCACCCTGCAGATCATCTTCCGCGCCCTGCTGCCGGAGGCGTTGCCGGGGCTGATCGCGGCCACCACCGTGACCGCCATCACCCTGGTGTCCTACACCGCGATGAGCGGCCTGATCGGCGGCGGCGGCCTCGGCGACCTGGCCGTGCGCTACGGCTATCAGCGCTACCAGCCGGACGTGATGGCGGTCACCGTCATCCTCCTGCTGATCCTGGTGCAGGTGCTGCAGATGGTCGGCGACAGGCTGGTCATCCACTTCTCGCGCAAATAAACGATTTCGCCACACCTAGAACAGCGGGCGACCGGCCACCCGTCGGACCCCGCGCCATATCCCACAAGGAGCTGAACATGAAGAAACTGCTGACTGCCCTGGCCGCCGCTGCGGCCCTCACCTCCGCCGCCGCGCACGCTGGCGAGATCAGTGTCGCGGCCACCGCCGTGCCGCACGCGGAGCTGCTCGAATTCGTCAAACCGGCCCTGGCCAAAGAGGGCGTCGAACTGAAGATCAAGGTCTTCACCGACTACGTACAGCCCAACGTACAGGTTGCCGAAGGCCGCCTGGACGCCAACTTCTTCCAGCACCAGCCGTACCTGGACGAGTTCAACGCCTCGCGTGGCACCGCCCTGGTGAGCATCGCCGGCGTGCACGTCGAGCCCTTCGGCGCCTACTCGAGCAAGATCAAGAAGCTCGACGAACTGAGCGAAGGCTCTCAGGTGGTGATCCCCAACGACGCCACCAACGGCGGTCGCGCCCTGCTGCTGCTGCAGAAGGCCGGCGTGATCAAGCTGAAGGACGGCGCCGGCATCACCGCCACCGTCAAGGACATCGCCGAGAACCCGAAGGGCATCAAGGTGCGTGAACTGGAAGCGGCCACCCTGCCGCGCGTGCTGGCTCAGGTCGACCTGGCCCTGATCAACACCAACTACGCCCTGGAAGCCGGCCTCAACCCGACCAAGGACGCCCTGGTGATCGAAGGCGCCGACTCGCCCTACGTCAACATCCTGGTGACCACCGCCGAGAAGAAGGACAACGCCGATCTGCAGAAGCTGGCCAAGGCCCTGCACACTCCGGAAGTGAAGAAGTTCATTGCCGACCAGTACAAGGGTGCCGTTGTCCCGGCGTTCTGATCGCGTCAGCTGCCAACGAAAAGCCCGCTCATCGAGCGGGCTTTTTTCATTCCGGCTGGCGCCAGAGCCAGACCGCCAGCCAGAAGAACCAGAGCAGGGCAAGCAGCGAGGCGGGCATGCTCCAGTTCATTGCTCGTTCGGAGAAGCCATCGTGGCCCTGCAGCAGGGCGGCCAGCAGATTGGCACCACCCGCCAGCAGCACACCGAGCGCCAGGCCACGCGGCGCCGGGCGGCTCAGCCACAGCGCCGGCGCATACAACAGCAGACTGATGGAAAAGCTCAGACCGAACAGTGCGGCCAGTCCCGCCTCGATCTGCCGTACGCCGAAGGTGGCGGCGAACAGCTGGCTCCTGAGTGGCTCCTCGGCGTGCGCCCACTGGTCGACCATCAACTTCAGCGCCACGCCATCCACCGCTTGCAGGGCAAAAGCCAGGGCCAGGCTGGCCAGGGCGCAGGCCGCTCCGAACAACGCCCAGACCCCGGACTGGCCGGCGCGCAGGCGCCAGCTCAGCGCCAGCAGGGCGAGCACCCCGAGCAGCACGCCCAGCAGCTGGATCAGATGGCTGGCCAGCCAGTGGTGGTCGGCGGCGTATTCGGCAAAGGCCGCGGCGGCGTCCCAGGGCGCGGCCTGCATCGGGTGCAGCGAGGTACCCAACGTCAGCAGCAGGGCGCCGCAAAAAGCGGCGCCGGCCCCCAGGCGCGAACAGTAGCGGGTATCGATCATCTGCGCCCTCCCTGGCGCGCTGTCCTCAGCCGTCGCTGAGCAGCAACTGCGGCAACTGCGCGGCCAGCTTGTCGTTGTTCAGCGGCGCACGGATGAAACCACGCTGGCTGCCATCCGGACCGATGATGACCAGGTTGCCGCTGTGGTCGACGGTGTAGTTTTCCTTGCTGGTATCCGCGGGGATGAAGGGGATGCTGACGGCGCTGGCCAGCTTCTGGATATCGGCCTGGGCACCGGTCAGCCCCTGGAACCCGGCATCGAAGAAGCCCAGGTATTTCTTCAGCTGCTCGGGGGTGTCGCGGTGCGGGTCGACCGTCACCAGCACCACGCGCAGCTTGTCCTTGGCCTCGGCGGGCAGCATGCCCTGCAGCTGGCGCAGCTGCGCCAGGGTCGCCGGGCAGATGTCCGGGCAGAAGGTGTAGCCGAAGAACAGCAGGCTCCACTTGTCCTTGAGCTGATCGAGCTGCACCGGCTGGCCGTCCTGGTCGGTCAGAGCCAGGCCCGGCAGGCTGCGGCTCTGCGGCAGCAGGACGATACCGGCATCGAGCATCGCCACCTTGTCGGTGCCGTCGCCCTTGCTGTTCAGCACCTTGTTGACGGTAAGCCCCAGCACCAGGGCGACGAAGGCGGCGAGGACGATGACGGTCTTCTGGGTACGGCTCATGAAATCTCTCTTGGGTTCGGCACGCTACACGTTGAGCAGCAGGTAGTGGTCGACGAGCAGGGCGATGAACAGCAGGAACAGGTACCAGATACTGTACTTGAAGGTGTTGATCGCCGCGTGCGGTCGGCTGTCACGGTACAGCACCCAGGCCCAGAACATGAAGCGCCCGCCGAGCAGCAGTGCAGCCACGAGATAGAGCGGTCCGCTCATGTGGATGGCATAGGGCAGCAGGGTCACGGCGAGCATCGCGGCGGTATACAGCAGGATGTGCACCTTGGTGTAATGCTCGCCATGGGTCACCGGCAGCATGGGGATGTCGGCCTTGGCGTATTCCTCCTTGCGGTGGATGGCCAGGGCCCAGAAATGCGGCGGGGTCCAGGCGAAGATGATCAGCACCAGCAGCAGCGGCTCGGCACTCAGGTGCCCGGTGGCAGCGACCCAGCCGAGCAGCGGCGGCGCGGCGCCGGCCAGGCCGCCGATGACGATGTTCTGCGGCGTGGCGCGCTTGAGAAAACCGGTATAGAGCACCGCATAGCCGAGCAGCGAGGCAAGGGTCAGCCAGGCGGTCAGCTCGTTGGTGAAGGCCAGCAGCAGCGCCTGGCCGGCCACCGCCAGGAGCAGGGCGAAGCCCAGCGCCGCCGGCACCGTGACCCGTCCGGCGGTCACCGGACGCTTGTGGGTGCGCGCCATGATCGAGTCGATGCGCCGGTCCACCACGTGGTTGACCGCCGCCGCCGCGCCGGCACACAGGCCGATACCGAGGTTGCCGAACACCAGCACGGTCCAGGGCACGCCGGCGCGGGTGGCGAGGAACATGCCGACCAGCGAGGTGATCAGCATCAACAGCACCACCTTCGGCTTGGTCAGCTCCAGATAGTCGCGCCAGCTGGCGGCTTCGGAGTGGGCTCGCAGCACAGTAGCCATGGCATCTCTCCTTCTTATTTACCCAGCGGGGCGAGGCGGGTGGCGGCCAGATCGGCCGGCTCCCGGCTATGCGCCGCCAGGGGATGCGCCCGCAGGCGATAGTTGATCAGCACCAGTACCAGCAGCAGCGCGGCGCCGCCGGCGTTGTGCGCCACCGCCACCGCCAGCGGCAGGTGCAGCAGCACGTTGCTCACGCCCAGGCTGACCTGCACGGCCAGGGCCAGCAGCAGCAGGCCGGCCAGGCGAGCGAGGCCGGCGGCACGCAGGCGCCAGGCCAGCAGCAGCAGGACCAGACTGAGCACCAGCGCGCCGAGGCGGTGGGTCATGTGGATGGCGGTGCGCGCGTCGCTGTCGAGCTGGCCGCCGAGGTAGTTGGGGCCGATGTGCTGGGTCAGGTGGAAGCCGTTGGCGAAGTCCATCGCCGGCCACCACTCGCCGTGACAGGTCGGCAGGTCGACGCAGGCCACCGCCGCATAGTTGGAGCTGACCCAGCCACCCAGGGCGATCTGGCCCACGGCCAGCAGCAGGGCCAGGCCCGCCAGCGCCCGCAACCGCCGCGATATCGCCGGCAGGACCGGCAACGCAGCGGACAGGCGCAGGCACAGAAGGAACAGCAACGACAGGGTGGCGAAGCCGCCGAGCAGGTGCGCGGTGACCACCTGCGGCCAGAGCTGCAGGGTCACCGTCCACATGCCGAAGGCAGCCTGGGCGATCACCACGCCGAGCAGCAGCAGCGGCAACTTCAGTGGCTGGCCGTCCTGGCCGCGACGACGCAGGGCCTGCACGGCCAGGCCGAGGATGACCAGGCCGAGGCTGCCGGCGAAGTAGCGGTGGACCATCTCGTTCCAGCCCTTCTCCACCTCCACCGGCGCCTCGGGGAAGCGCGCTTCGGCAACGGCCTGCTTGTGCTCGCTCATCGGCACGCCGATGAAGCCGTAGCAACCGGGCCAGTCCGGGCAGCCAAGACCGGCATGGGTCAGTCGGGTGTAGGCGCCGAGCAGCACCACGACCACCGCCAGGGCGGTGGCGAACAGGGCCAGGCGATAGCCGGGCAGGGTCTTGCGATCACTCATCCGGGGCCTCTCTTGTTGTTGTGCTGGCCGCCTAACCGATCTGCGAGAGCTTCAGCAGCAAGCGCAGGTCGGTGAGGATGTCCTTGCCCTTGCTCTTGGCGTCGTAACGCAGCACCAGGTTGCCGTGCGGGTCGACTATCCACAGCTGCGCACCCTGGCCTGCCGGCACCGCCTTGTCGTACTTCAGGCTGTCCAGCACGTAGCGGCCGAGCTGCGGGTATTCGCGCTGCAACTGCTGGTCGTAATCGGCCGCCAGTGGGCGACTGACTGCCAGGCCGTGGGCGGCACGGGCAGCCTCGCGATTGAGGCCGATGTGGATCTGCCGGGCGGCATACACCAGCTGGCGGCAATCCTCGGCGCAGTCGCCGGGCGTGGTGACCAACAGCTGCCAGCGTTCCTGGGCGGCGCCCTGCACGCCGATATCGGCCAGCTGGCTGCCATCGCCGATCAGGGCGCCGTGGTAATTGCGGCTGTCCGGCACCCAGAAGCGCCACTGGTACATGGCGGTGGCGAGGATCATCGGGCCGATGGCCACCAGCAGCAGCAGGATCAGCTGCCAGCGCCCGCGCGCACGCGGTGCTTCAGGAGTGGAAAGGGCCGGACTCATGGCTGGGCTCATGCGATTTCTCCCGCGCGGATTGTCTTGAAGTGTGGATACCGAGATAGAGGTAGAGGCCGACGAGGGCGGCGGCCAGGGCGAACCACTGCACGGCGTAGCCGGTGTGCTTGTCCGGGCTCATGGCCAGCAGCGGCCACTCGGCCTGGTAGGCAGCGGGGCCGGGCTCCAGGCGCACCTCGTAGGCCAGACCGCCACGGCCGAGCTGACGCCACAGCTGCTCCGGCTCGACGGCGGTGATCAGTCGCGGCCAGTCACCGCTGGCGGGGTCGGCCTGTAACTGGAAGGGCTCACCAACCGGCACATGCACCCGCGCCAGCAGCTCCAGCGGCTGCTCGGGAGTCGTGAACTGTGGCGGCGTGCGCCGGTCCGGCCAGGGCAGCCAGCCGCGGTTGACCAGCAGCCACAGGCCGGAGGCCTGGTCGTAGAAGGGTTGCAGCAGCTCGACGCCAACCTTGCCGCCGCGCTGGCGGTTATCCAGCAGCAGGCTGTGTTGCTCGTCGAACTGGCCGCGCAGGCGGATGCGCAGGTGCGCCAGGTCGGCACGCCGCTCCAGCTCGGCGACGCTCATCGGCTCGGCATGCTCGCGGGCGGCAAAGTCGGCGAGCAACGCCCGCTTCTCCTCGGCCCGCGACAGCTGCCAGAACCCGAGGCCAAGCAGCAACGGCAGCAGCAGCGCCGCCGCGATGCTGGGCCACCAGCCCGGGCGAAAGCCTGTCACGGCCTGCCCCCGAATCGTCTGGCTATACTCGAACTGCACACCATCTCCCCCATCCCCCGGAGTCACGCATGCTCAAGGCCGCGATCATCCTCCTGCTGCTGGCCACCCTGGTCAGCCTGTTCAGCGGCCTGTTCTTCCTGGTCAGGGACGAAGGCCGCGGTTTGCGTGTGGTCAACTCGCTGAGCGTTCGCGTGGTCCTCACCGCCATCACCGTGGCGCTAATTGCCTGGGGCTTCTACAGCGGCCAACTGGTCAGCCACGTGACCTGGTGACCCTCCCTAGAGCACGTAGACGAAGATAAACAGGCCCAGCCAGACCACGTCGACGAAGTGCCAGTACCAGCTGGCCGCCTCGAATCCGAAGTGCTTGTCGCCATCGAAATGGCCCTTGAGGATGCGCACCAGCATCACCGTGAGGATGATCGCGCCCAGGGTCACGTGGGCGCCGTGGAAGCCGGTGAGCATGAAGAAGGTGGCGCCGTAGATGCCCGAGCCGAGGGTCAGACCCAGTTCGGTGTAGGCCTCGATGTATTCCTCGACCTGCAGCACCAGGAAGGCCGCGCCCAGCAGAATGGTCAGCGCCAGCCAGGCCTTGAGCGGGCCACGCTTGTTCTTCTTCAGCGCGTGGTGGGCGAAGGTCACGGTGAAGCTGGAGGACACCAGCAAGATGGTGTTGATCAGCGGCAGGTGCCAGGGGTCGATCACCGCCGTTGGCGGCGGGAACAGCTTGGAGTCGGGGTTGCTGAGCAGCGGCCAGCTGTACTCGAAGCCCTCCCACAGCATGTTGCTCACACCCTTGTCGCCCTCGCCTCCCAGCCAGGGGCCGGCGAAGGTGCGGATGTAGAACAGCGCGCCGAAGAAGGCGGCGAAGAACATCACCTCGGAGAAGATGAACCAGCTCATGCCCCAGCGGAACGAGCGGTCCATCTGCGCGCTGTACAGGCCGCCACGGCTCTCCTTGATCACGTTGCCGAACCAGCCGAACAGCATCCAGGCGAGCAGCAGGCCGCCGACGAAGAAGATCAGCGGACCATGGGACTCGGCGCGCTCGGCCTTCATGTCGTTGAACCAGGTGCCGACCCCGTAGACCGAGATCAGCATGCCCAGGGTGGCGATGATCGGCCACTTGCTCTGGGCGGGAACGTAGTAGTTCTCATGACTCGACATTTCTTATTCTCCTTATGGAGCCGCCCGGTCAGGGGCTGTCTGGGCAAGAGTCACCTGCGCGACAGGCGGTTTGCGCGCAGTGATATCGAACAGGGTGTAGGCCAGGGTCAGGTGCTTCACATCCTTGGGTAGGTCGCGGTCGACGATGAAGCGCACCGGCATCTCGATGCGCTCGCCGGGCTGCAGCACCTGCTGGGTGAAGCAGAAGCACTCGGTCTTGTGGAAGAAGGCCGCGGCCTTGGACGGCGCCACGCTGGGGATGGCCTGGGCGGTCATCGGCTTGTCCGTGGGGTTGTGGGCGACGAACAGCATCTCATTGCTCGCCCCAGCCACCACCGTCAGCTCGTCCGCCTTGGGATGAAACTCCCAGACCATGTCGGCGGAGTTGGTGGCGAGGAACTGCACGCGTACCTGGCGCGACTCGTCCACCGCCTGCTGGCCCTGATAGGCGCCGGCGGTCTTGCCGTTGATGCCGAAGGCCTGACACATCACGTCGTAGATCGGCACCAGGGCGAAGCCGAAGGCGAACATGCCGACCACCACCGCCAGCAGGCGAATGACCAGACGGCGGTTGTCCAGGGCTTCGCTCATGGCCGCGCTCCTACTTCACTTCCGGCGGGGTGCTGAAGGTGTGGTAAGGCGCCGGCGAGGGTACCGTCCACTCCAGCCCCTCCGCGCCATCCCAGGGCTTGGCCGGGGCAGGCTTGCCGCCACGGATGCACTTGATGACGATGAACAGGAAGAGGAACTGGGTCGCACCGAAGGTGAAGGCGCCGATCGACGAGAGCATGTTGAAGTCGGCGAACTGCAGGTTGTAGTCCGGGATGCGCCGCGGCATGCCAGCGAGGCCGACGAAGTGCATCGGGAAGAACGCCAGGTTCATGCCGATGAAACTCATCCAGAAGTGCAGCTTGGCCAGGGTCTCGTCATACATGTGGCCGGTCCACTTGGGCAGCCAGTAGTAGGCCGAGGCGAAGATGCCGAAGATCGCCCCGGGCACCAGCACGTAGTGGAAGTGCGCCACCACGAAGTAGGTGTCGTGGTACTGGAAGTCCGCCGGGGCGATGGCCAGCATCAGCCCGGAGAAGCCGCCGATGGTGAACAGGATGACGAACGCCACGGCGAACAGCATCGGCGCCTCGAACGTCATCGAGCCCTGCCACATGGTGCTCACCCAGTTGAACACCTTCACCCCGGTGGGCACGGCGATCAGCATGGTGGCGTACATGAAGAACAGCTCGCCGGTCAGCGGGATGCCGACGGTGAACATGTGGTGGGCCCAGACGATGAACGACAGGAAGGCGATCGACGCGGTGGCATAGACCATCGAGGTGTAGCCGAACAGCGGCTTGCGCGCGAAGGCCGGGATGATCGAGCTGACGGCGCCGAAGGCCGGCAGGATCATGATGTACACCTCAGGATGGCCGAAGAACCAGAACACGTGCTGGAACAGCACCGGGTCGCCGCCGCCGGCCGCGTTGAAGAAGCTGGTGCCGAAGTGGATGTCCATCAGCATCATGGTCACGCAGCCGGCCAGTACCGGCATCACCGCGATCAACAGGAAGGCGGTGATCAGCCAGGTCCAGACGAACAGCGGCATCTTCATCAGGGTCATGCCGGGGGCGCGCAGGTTGAGGATGGTGGCGATCACGTTGATCGCGCCCATGATCGAGCTGATGCCCATCAGGTGTACGGCGAAGATGAAGAAGGTGACGCTCTCCGGCGCGTAGGTGGTCGACAGCGGCGCGTAGAAGGTCCAGCCGAAGTTCGGCCCGCCACCGGCGGTGAACAGGGTACTGACCAGCAGACCGAAGGCCGCCGGCAGCAACCAGAAGCTGAAGTTGTTCATCCGCGGCAGCGCCATGTCCGGCGCGCCGATCATCAGCGGGATCATCCAGTTGGCCAGACCGACGAAGGCCGGCATCACCGCACCGAAGACCATGATCAGGCCGTGCATGGTGGTCATCTGGTTGAAGAACTCCGGCTGCACGATCTGCAGGCCGGGCTGGAACAGCTCGGCGCGAATCACCATGGCCATGGACCCGCCCAGCAGGAACATGGCGAAGCTGAACCACAGGTACATCGTGCCGATGTCCTTGTGGTTGGTGGTCAGTACCCAGCGCATCAGGCCCTTGGCAGGGCCGTGGTGGTGGTCATGCCCGGCATGACCGTGGCCAGCGTGGCCCGGATCGATCACTGCACTCATGTCACTTCTCCTCGGCCTGCTTGAGCGCCAGCACTTCCTGCGGGGTGACCATGTCGTTCATGGCGTTGCCCCAGGCGTTGCGCTCGTAGGTAATGACGGCGGCGATATCCACTTCCGACAGCTGCTTGCCGAACGCGGCCATGGCGGTGCCGGGTTTGCCGTGGAAGACGATGTCGAGGTGACCCTGCTTGGGCCCGGTGGCGATCTTCGAGCCCTTGAGTGCCGGGAACATCGGCGGCAGGCCCTGGCCCTCGGCCTGGTGACAGGACGCGCAGGCGGTGTGATAGACCTTGTCGCCGCGCTCGACCAGCTCCTGCAGCGTCCACTCCTTGGTGGTCAGCTCCTTGAGCTTGGCGGCCTCTTCCTTGCGCACGGCCAGCCATTTGGCGAAGTCTTCCTTGCTCTTGGCCTCGACCACCACCGGCATGAAGCCGTGGTCCTTGCCGCACAGTTCGGTGCACTGGCCACGGTAGATGCCGGGCTCCTCGATGCGCGTCCAGGATTCGTTGACGAAGCCGGGAATGGCGTCCTTCTTCACCGCCAGCGCCGGCACCCACCAGGAGTGGATCACGTCGGCCGCGGTGATCAGGAAGCGCACCTTGGTGCCCACCGGCACCACCAGCGGCTCGTCCACCTCCAGCAGGTAGTGCTCCCCCTTGTCGGCCTGGTTGTGGATCTGCGCGGCCGGGGTCGCCAGGTTGCTGAAGAACTCGACGTCCTGGCCCAGGTATTTGTAGTGCCACTTCCACTGGTAGCCGGTGATCTGGATATCCAGCTCCGACTCGGAAGTGTCGTAGATCTCGATCAGCGTCTTGGTCGCCGGTACCGCCATCACCACCAGGATAACGAAAGGCACGACGGTCCAGAGAATCTCCACCGTGGTGCTTTCATGGAAGTGGGCGGGCTTCTGGCCAGTGGAGCGGCGGTGGATCAGCATCGACCAGAACATCACGCCGAACACCACCACGCCGATCACGACGCAGATCCAGAAGATGATCATGTGCAGGTCGAAGACTGAACGACTGACCTCGGTGGCACCCGGCAGCATGTTCACTGCCCACTCGGCCTGCGCCGAGCTGAATGCCAACCACAGCAGGAGGCCCATCCAGACTCGTGGATGTCGCATCATTGCGGGTTCCCCTCGTTGTTCTTGTTATCCCGCCGGCTAAAGCCCGCGGCTCAGGGATCGACCTTGCCGATACTGCTGGCTACCACTGTCGAAACCTCTCCGTGCCGCAGCCCGTCCGGTTCCATCAGGTAACGCCTTGCGATTTCGAGTATAGACAGGGAGTGCGACATCACAACGCAGTCAGAAAAATAACGCCCGATTTCCGCTCACCCCGCCCAGGCCAGGGGCTGCGCGGGCTGGAAAAAAGAACAGGCTGTCTCCATATAGCGACGACGAATAACCGTTAAATAATTATGACAATCCGATCTTAGCGGCAGCCCTCGGCCAGCTAAGGTGAATTCTCGTTTGCAACTCTCATGTCCCTTCCGGAGCCGTCATGAATACGCCCGCCCTACGCGAACAGATTCAGCTCGCCCTCGTTCAGGAAGCCAGCAGCGGTGCGCTGGCGCGTCAACTGCAGCATCAGCTCGATCTGCTGCACCCGACCATCCAGCTGCCCGCCAGTGATGCTCATGGCGTACTCACGCGTTTCGTCACCTCCTACGTCGAGCAGGTACCGGATGTACTGGACGCCGCCCATGCGGTGGCCCGCGAGGCCGGGATCGAGGCGCAGGTGAAACCGGTGCTGAAACTGGCCGAGCAGTTCTTCCTCAGCCCGCCGAGCATCCTGGAGGGTCACCAGGGCCTGGACGCCCTGCTCGACGAGGCCTACCTGGCCCATCGCCTGGTCGAGGAGGTCAACGATCGCTACATCACTCACCTCGGCCAGCCGCTGATTCCGCTGGATACCACGGTTGCCAATGTGATCGCTCACCAGCTGATCGGCGAGCCCTTCGCCAACCAGCTGGACGAGGCCGTGCACCATGCAGTGGACGAGCTGCTCGATGAGCAGGTGTTCCAGCAGAGCTCGGTACAGGAGTACCGCACGCGCCTGAGCAACCCGCAGACAGTGGCGGCCTGGCAGAACTGGCCATGCCTGTCGCGCCAGCTGGGTGTCGAACTGGGCCTGCCGGTGAGTGCCTGAATGCGCCGAGGCCCGCATCTGCGGGCCTCGTCATTTCACTGCTGCGGGTAGCGCGCCTTGGGCGTCGCCATCGGCACCACCTCGCCATCCAGTGGCAGGAAGGTGCCGCGCTCGGCATCGTAGGCGCGGATCGCGCTGGTCTCGATGTCGTACACCCAGCCATGGATGAACAGTTGGCCGCTGGCCAGCTTGGCCGCCACCGAGGGGTGAGTGGACAGGTGGTTGAGCTGGGCCACCACGTTCTCCTCGGTGAGGATGCCCAGGGTGTCGTGGCCGTCGCAGCCACAGTTTTCCTCGACCACGCGCAGCGCCACCTCGCTGTGGCGCAGCCAGGTCTTCACCGTGGGCATGCGTTCCAGGCCCTGCGGGTTGAGTACCGCCTTCATCGCGCCGCAGTCGGAGTGGCCGCAGACGATGATGTGCTGCACGCCCAGGGCCAGCACCGCGTATTCGATGGCGGTGGACACGCCACCCATCATCTGCCCGTACGGCGGCACCACGTTGCCGACGTTGCGGGTGACGAACAGGTCGCCCGGCGCGCTCTGGGTGATCAGCTCGGGCACGATGCGCGAGTCGGCACAGGTGATGAACATGGCACGCGGGTTCTGCGCGCTGGCCAGCGCCTTGAACAGTTCCTCCTGCTGCGGAAACACCTCGGTACGGAAGCGCTTGAAGCCGCCGACGATGGCATTCAGCGCCTCGTCGGCGCTTTCCGGCGCGGTGCGCGCCTGCAGGGGAATGGCGTTGTGCTTGTAGGGCATTGCGTCTACCTCGTGCTGAACCGTTGCGCTGGCGCGGATTATCGACCTGGCATGCGGACAGCCGCCAGCCGCATCGAGTCACAATTCGCTCACAACAGGGCCAGCTGACGACCGGGCGGGGCGAACTGACTGCAATCCAGCACGAAGTCGCGGCGCTCCAGGCCCAGGCGCTTGCGCGCCAGGGCGAAACGCTGCGCCAGCAGGTCGGCGAAGGCGCCCTCGCCGCGCATGCGGGTGCCGAAGCGGCTGTCGTAGTGCTTGCCGCCGCGCGACTGGCGGATCAGGCTCATGACGTGTTCGGCGCGCTCGGGAAAGTGCGCGCGCAGCCATTCCTCGAACAGCTCGGCGATCTCCAGCGGCAAGCGCAGCAGCACATAGCCGGCCGAGCTGGCGCCGGCATCGCGGGCCGCCTCGAGAATCCGCTCCAGCTCCATGTCGTTGATCATCGGGATGATCGGCGCCACCAGCGCCGCGACCGGCACGCCGGCCTGGCGCAGCTCGCGCAGGGTGCGCAGGCGCGCCCCGGGCGAGGCGGTGCGTGGCTCCATGATGCGTTTCAGCTCGTCGTCCAGGGTGGTCAGGCTCAGCGCCACGCTGACCAGGTTGCGCGCGGCCAGCTCCTGCAACAGGTCGAGGTCGCGCAGGATCAGCGAACTCTTGGTGATCAGGTGCAGCGGGTGGCGGTAGCGCAGCAGGATCTCCAGCGCCTGGCGGGTCAGGCGCTGCTCGCGCTCGATCGGCTGGTAGGCGTCGGTATTGATGCCCAGGGCAATCGGCTGCGGCACATAGCCGGGCTTGCTCAGCTGCTCCTCCAGGCGTTCGGCCAGGTTGGTCTTGGCGATCAGCCGGGTCTCGAAGTCGATGCCCGGCGACAGGTCCCAGTAGGCATGGGTCGGCCGGGCGAAGCAGTAGATGCAGCCGTGCTCGCAACCGCGATAGGGATTCACCGAACGGTCGAAGCCGACGTCCGGCGACTGGTTGCGGGTGATCACCGTCTTCGCCCGCTCGGCACGCACCTCGGTGGCACGACAGGGCGGCGTCTCGGCCTGAAACCAGCCATCGTCCTCGGCCTGGCTGCGGGTCGGGGCGAAACGATTATGCGGATTGCTGGCGGTGCCGCGGCCGCGCGGCGGGATAGGGACGGACATGGCGAGGACTTACAAATACTGTATGCATACACAGTATTATTATTACCAAGGCCTCGCCAGCCTATTCCGTCGGACGCTTTACCTCGCCTGATTCGGCGAGCGCCGCGTCACTTCTTCAGCTTGGGATTGGGGAAGAACTGCACCGGCTGGCCCTTGCTCGCCGCCGGCTTGGGCTCGGCCCGGTTGACCCGCGTGCCGAGCTCCTTGGGCACCGACTGGCCCTGGGCGTTGAGGGTGTCGGCGTAGCCGCAGGCCACGCATTCGCGGTGCGGGGTGCCGTCCTCGTCCCACATCTTGATGGTGTCCTGGGCGCTGCACGCCGGGCACACGGCGCCGGCGATGAAGCGCTTCTTCGGCTCGCTCATCACGCCGCCTCCTGGCTCAGGCCGAGGTGGCGCAGCAGGGCGTCGATGCTCGGCTCGCGGCCGCGGAAGTCGACGAACAGCACCATCGGCTCCTGCGAGCCGCCACGGGCCAGGATCGCCTCGCGGAAGGCGCGGCCAGTGGCCGGGTTGAGCACGCCTTCTTCCTCGAACTTGGAGAAGGCGTCGGCGGACAGCACTTCGGCCCACTTGTAGCTGTAGTAACCGGCCGCGTAACCGCCGGCGAAGATGTGCGCGAAGCTGTTGGCGAAACGGTTGAAGGCCGGCGGACGCACCACCGCCACCTCGTCGCGGATGCCTTCGAGCACCTGCAGCACGCTGCGGCCGTCGCCGTGGGTGGCATGCAGCTCGAAGTCGAACAGCGAGAACTCCAGTTGGCGCACCATCATCAGGCCGGACTGGAAGTTCTTCGCCGCCAGCATCTTGTCCAGCAACGCCTGCGGCAGCGCCTCGCCGGTCTCGTAGTGGCCGGAGATCAGCGCCAGGCCCTCGGGCTCCCAGCACCAGTTCTCCATGAACTGGCTCGGCAGCTCCACCGCATCCCAGGCCACGCCGTTGATGCCCGAAGCGCCGGCATGCTCGACGCGGGTCAGCAGGTGGTGCAGGCCATGGCCGAACTCGTGGAACAGGGTGGTGACCTCGTCATGGGTCAGCAGCGCCGGCTTGCCGCCCACCGCTGGGGTGAAGTTGCACACCAGATTGGCCACCGGCGCGATCAGGCTGCCATCGGCGGCGCGGCGCTTGTCGCGGGCGCCGTCCATCCAGGCGCCGCCGCGCTTGTTGGCGCGGGCGTAGAGGTCAAAGAAGAAGCGGCCGACATGTGCACCGTTCTCGCGGATCTCGAACAGGCGCACGTCCGGGTGCCAGGTATCGAACTCCTTGAGCTCGTTGATCTCGATGCCGTAGAGCTTCTGCACGATGGCGAACAGGCCGGACAGCACCTTGTCGATCGGGAACCAGGCGCGCACTTCCTCCTGGGAGATGCTGTAGCGCTGCTGGCGCAGCTTCTCGCTGAAGTAGCCGACGTCCCAGCTCGCAAGGTCCTGCACGCCCTGCTCGGCGGCGAAGGCCTTGAGTTCGGCCAGGTCCTGCTCGGCGAACAGCTTGCTGCGCACCGCCAGGTCGCGCAGGAAGTGCAGCACCTGCTCGGTGGACTCGGCCATCTTGCTGGCCAGGGAGAGCTCGCTGTAGTGGGCGAAGCCGAGCAGGCGCGCCAGCTCCTGGCGCAGGTCGAGGATCTCGGCCATCACCGGGCCGTTGTCGTGCTGGCCGGCATTCGGCCCCTGGTCGGAGGCGCGTGTGCAGTAGGCGGTGTAAACCTCTTCGCGCAGGGCGCGGTCGTCGGCGTAGGTCATCACCGCGTAGTAGCTGGGGAATTCCAGGGTGATCAGCCAGCCGTCCAGTTCCTTGGCCTGCGCGGCCTGGGCCATCTGCGCCTTGGCCGAGTCGGTCAGGCCGGCGAGGGCCGCTTCATCAGTGATGTGCTTGGTCCAGGCCTGGGTGGCGTCGAGCAGCTGGTTGGAGAAGCGGCTGGCCAGCTCGGACAGCTTCATCTGGATCTCGCCGTAGCGCTTCTGCTGCTCGGCCGGCAGGTCGATGCCGCTCAGGCGGAAGTCGCGCAGGGCGTGGTCGAGGATGGTCTGCTGCGCGACGTCGAAACCGGCGGCCGCCGGGCTCTTGGCCAGTGCGTCGTAGGCCTCGAACAGCGGCTTGTTCTGGCCCATCTCGGTCCAGTATTCGGACAGCTTGGGCAGGCAGGCCTCGTAGGCGGCGCGCAGCTCGGCGTTGTTGCACACCGCGTTGAGGTGGCTGACCGGGCCCCAGGCGCGGCCCAGGCGCGCGTTCAGCTCGTCCAGCGCCAGCACCAGGCCATCCCAGCTCGGGCTGGCCTGCTGGGTCTTGAGCAGCTCGGCGATGGCCACGCGGCTGTCGGCCAGGATGCTGTCGATAGCCGGCTCGACATGCTCGGGCTTGATCTGGGAGTAGGGCGGCAGGTCGAAGTCTTGCAGCAGGGGATTGGCAGCGGTCACGGCGAGGCACCTTTGGATACGCGAATGCAGAACAGGTTTATGGGGCCGCCAGCGGCCTTTCACAACCTTGATGGCCGGCATGTTAATTACAATCTGCGACAACCGCAGCCTGAAGGAGACTATCGTGGCGATTCGAACTTACCGGGGTACCACTCCACAGCTGGGCCCGCGCGCCTTCGTCGACGCCTCGGCCGTGGTACTCGGCGACGTGGTGCTGGGCGAGGATGCCTCGGTGTGGCCGATGGCCGTGGTGCGCGGCGACATGCACCGGATCAGGATCGGCAAGCGCACCAGCGTGCAGGACGGCAGCGTGCTGCATATCACCCACGCCGGGCCCTTCAACCCGGACGGTTACCCGCTGCTGATCGGCGACGAAGTGACCATCGGCCACAACGTCACCCTGCACGGCTGCACCCTGGGCAACCGCATCCTGGTCGGCATGGGCAGCATCGTGATGGACGGTGCGGTGGTCGAGGACGAAGTGGTGATCGGCGCCGGCTCCCTGGTGCCGCCGGGCAAGGTGCTGCAGAGCGGCTACCTGTACGTCGGCAGCCCGGTGAAGCAGGCCCGCGCCCTGACCGACCAGGAGCGCGCGTTCTTCGCCTACAGCGCGGCCAACTACGTGAAGCTCAAGGACCTGCACCTGGCCGAGGGCTACGACCAATGAAGCGCCTGACGATCTGCCTGCTGGGGCTGCTGCCGGGGCTGGCCCTGGCCGACGATGTGCGCTGCCTGCAATCGACCGGCGGCAAGCCGATCCAGCTGCAGATGACCCTGTTCACCGACGCGGAAGGAGGCTGGCAGGGCGCCGGGCAGGTGCAGTACCGCGGCCAGCCCGCCAGCCTGCCGATCGTGTTCAAGGACAGCGAGGAGGTGATGGCGGTCGAAGACCGCCCCTCGGAGTTCCGCAGCACCTGGCTGGAAGTGCTGCCGGACGAGGAGCGGATCGGCGGGCGCTATGCATTCCATCATCAGGGTGCGGTGGTGTTCGCCTTCAGCTACAGCAACGGGCGCAACGGCAAGCGCTTCGACTTCGCAGAACGCCCTGAACTGCTGGGCGAAGACGGCCAGTGTCACTGGCAATGACCGGGCGCACAGCAGCCGAAGCCACTGGCGGTTAAGCTGCGCGCGTCACCGCTGCCGAAAAGGACGTCCCCGTGCACGCCAATCCGTTCGCCACCCTCCCGGCCGAAGCCAGCCCCATCGCCGAGGAAGCCACGCGCCAGCCACTGGCCTTGGCCCTGACAGCGGCTGTGGCAACAATGCTCAGTGTGCTGCTGGGTTGTCTGAGCGCCTGGCTCAGTCACCCTACTTATCTCGATCACCTGCTAAGCAATCTGCCCGTTCAGTTGGCTGGCTGGTGCTTCTCCATTCTTCTCAGCGCCTGGGTGACAGCCCTGTTCAGCCGCGGCTACCTGGAACACCACGGCAGTGCCTTGACCCGCCCCCTGCCCTTGCTGGTCGTGCTGGGAGTAACGTGGGTGCTGGCCGATCTGGCCTATGGCCTGCTTACCGGCTGGATGCTCGGAGGTCTCTATGAGTGGTTCAACGAGCATGCACTTCCACCGACCCTGCTGTTCGAATTACTGGGGCTGCTGGGCTTCGCCATCACCGGCCTGCTGCCGCTGTGGCTGGGTCTGCGCCTGGGCGCCAAGACACCCGCAGTGAAAGGTTTCGCACAACGTGGCGAAGCTTCCCTGTTGCTGGCCGGGACTATTGCACTGCTGAGCTTCAAGGGCCTGCAGCTGCTGCCCGCACACCTGCTGAGCGAAATCGATGGCTGGGCAACACTGCTGTTTGTCGCCCCAGTGCTGTATGCCGCGCTGGTGTTCGCCTGCGCCTGGCAGACCCTGCCGCCCCGGCTGGCGCGAATCCGCCCTGGGCAGCTGGTGCTGACTGCACTGGCGATCTTCCTGGTCTGGCTGCTGGTCCACCTGCTGGTGGCCGGCGTGCTGCTGGTGTCCGCCTTCAGCGGCAGCGATGCACTGCTGCAGCCGGCACCGCTGATCATCGCCGGCCTCGCCGTGCTGGCCCTGCTGTGGCCGCTGACCCTGCTGGGCCTGCGCTGGATCTACCGCGCCGAGGCGGCCTGATCCGCCTCAGTCGTTCTTCTGGTAGATGATCTTGCGGCTGCCGTTCTCACAGCTGCCGACCACCATGGCGGGGTCCTTGACCTCGCCGGCCGGCACGATTTCCAGGGTGTAGCTGTTCACCCGCGCGGCCTGGATCTTCACTTCGATCTCCTGCTTCAGTTCCTCACAGGGCTTGGGCGCGGCCACGGCGGCGCCGCACAGCATCAGGGCCATGGTGGCCGTCACTAGGCGTTTCATCCGTTACTCCTCACTGAGAGCTGGTTCGCCAGTTCTAGTTCGACCCGGCCAGGGCCGCCAGCGCTCGCTCGCGCTCGACCAGCGGCAGCTCGCCCAGCTCGGCGGCGCGTTGGTAGAACGCCGCCCAGTCGCCGCCGGCCTGCTCGAACAGCGCGGCGAAGGCCGGCACCCACTGGTCGTAGAGGCCGAAGGGCAGCAGCCGAGCGTTGTTCAGCGGGGCATTGATCCAGGCGTCGTAGCGCGCGTCGCCACCCCACTGGGCGTCACGCAGGGTGCGGTACTTGGCGCGCAGGCGCTCGAACTCGGCGACCTTGCCAGCGCGCTTGCCGGTATCGTCCAGCGGACCGTCGTACAGCGCCTGCAGGCGCTCGCGGCTGGCCAGGATCAGCGCGGTGAACTGGCGGCGCATGCGCGCTTCCTGCGCATCGTCGGCGGCCAGGCCACGGGCGGCGCGCCACTGGCGCAGGCCCTGCTGCTCGACGAAGCTGGCGAAGGACTCATTGAACGCCGTGTCGTCCCGCACGTACAGCTGCTGGTGGGCCAGTTCGTGGAAGATCACCGCGGCCAGGCGCTGGTCGTCCCAGCGCAGCATGGTGTTGAGGATGGGGTCGGCGAACCAGCCCAGGGTCGAGTAGGCCTCGATGCCGGCCACATAGGTGTCGAGACCCTCGGCCTGCAGCAGGGCGGCGGCGCCCCGCGCGCGGCCCAGCTGGTAGTAACCGCGGTAGGCAACGCAGCCGGCAATCGGGAAGCAGTGGGTCAGCGGCTGCAGCGACAGCTCCGGGGTGGCGAACACATTCCACACCACATAGGGCCGCTGCAGGTCGGCATACAGGCGGTAGCTGCGGTTGTCCGGCAGGCCCAGCTCGGCGCTGGCGAAGGTCCGTGCCTGCTGGGCCAGAGCCAGGCGCCGCTTGAGTTCGGGGTCGGTCTGTGGCGCGGCGAGCAGCTCGGCCACCGGCTGGCGCGCGGCCAGCAGGTCGAGCTGGCCACGGCTGACCTGGGCGTAGTAGTCGAGGCTGGCACAACCGTTCAGCAGGACGCCGCACAGCAGGGGAACCAGCCACCGCAAAGGGCGGTCGAGAAGGGCAATAGGCATTGCGCGAGCCTAGTGCATTGCCGCGCCCCCAAGGAAGCCCGCCATGCGCCTACTGCTGCTCAGCCCCCTGTCTCTGGTCCTCGGCGGCTGCGCCCTGTTGCCACCCTGGCACGACCCCGCTCAGGCCTGGATCGACCTGGCGCCGGGCCTGCAGGCGGTGCGGGTGGATGAGCGGATGCTGGAGGATGCGCGCTACTTCCAGGTACCCCCTGGGCGTCATGCGCTGCAGATGCGTCTGCGCTTCGAGGTAGCGCCCACCGACACCGGCGGCGCGCAGGCGCTGCCGCGCACCTGCCTGCTCGAACTGGACTACGCCGAGTTCAACGCCGGCCAGCGCTATCGGCTGGAGGCCGGCCACCGCGGCTTTCGCCCCTGGGCGCAACTGCGCGACGCGCAGGATCGTCCGTTGGCGCGGGCGCGCGAGGGGCGCTGCGGCGAGGTCTGATCGGCGTTATGCTCAACCATCACCCCGAGGATCGCACCATGCGTACACCCCTGCTGCTGTTCCTGCTCACCCTCGGCGCCTGCGCCAGCCCGCTGCCGCAGCCCGATGCGGGCAAGGCCTGGGTCGATCTCTACGCCACGGCGGGCTACACCCTGATGGCGCATCGCCTGGACGACCAGCGCTGGCCAGACGGCCGCTACTTCCAGGTCGCCCCCGGTGCGCATCAGCTGGATGTGCGCTTCCAGTTCGAGGTGGCCGGCGGTGGCGGCGGCGACGAGTTCAACGGCGAACCGCTGCAGATGACCTGCCACCTGCGTTTCGCCTACGACGGCTTCGCCGCCGGCCAGCGCTACCGCATCGAGGCACGGCCGCTGCAGTACAAGGCCCAGGGCTGGTTGTACGGCGCGGACCGCCAGGTGCTGGCGCGGGCCAAGGTGCTGCGCTGCAACACCTTCGGCTGACGGCATGCTTCCCCCTCTCCCCCTGGGAGAGGGCCGAGGGCCTCTCACCGCCTGATTCTTACCCCAGCCGCTGCGCGCCTAGCGCAGCCCGGCGGCTATCTCGAAGCTACGCAGGCGGTGCTCGGGCTGGTACAGGTCGCAGGTGAAGATCAGCTCGTCGGCGCCGGTCTGCTCCAGCAGCACCTCCAGGCGCGCACGCACCTTCTGCGGGCCGCCGATGACGGCCAGACCGAGGAAATCGCCGACCGCCGCCTGCTCGTGCGGCTGCCAGCGGCCGGCCATGCTCTCCACCGGCGGGCGCAGCACCAGGCTCTCGCCACGCATCAGCGCCAGCACGCGCTGGTAGGCGCTGGTGGCAAGGAACTCGGCTTCCTCGTCGCTGGGCGCGGCGATCAGCGGTACGCCGATCATGGCGTAGGGCTTGTCGAGCACCGCCGAAGGCCGGAAGTTCTCCCGGTAGATGCGCAGCGCCTGGTGCAGGTAGCGCGGCGCGAAGTGCGAGGCGAAGGCGTAGGGCAGGCCGCGCTCGGCGGCCAGCTGGGCGCTGAACAGGCTGGAGCCAAGCAGCCAGATAGGGATGCCGCTGTCCATGCCGGGCAGGGCGATCACCCGCTGCTCGGGCTGGCGCGGGCCGAGCAGGGCCTGCAGCTCGGCGACGTCCTCGGGGAAGTCGTCCGGGCTGCCCAGACGGTCGCGGCGCAGGGCGCGCGCGGTGGCCTGGTCGGCACCCGGCGCGCGGCCGAGGCCCAGCTCGATGCGCCCGGGGTAGAGCGCGGCAAGGGTGCCGAACTGCTCGGCCACCACCAGCGGCGCATGGTTGGGCAGCATCACCCCGCCGGAACCCAGGCGCAGGGTGGAGGTATTGGCCGCCAGGTAGCCGAGCAACACGGCGGTGGCGGAACTGGCGATGCCTTCCATGTTGTGGTGCTCGGCCACCCACAGGCGCGAGAAGCCGAGCCGCTCCACATGCCGCGCCAGGTCCAGCGAGCGGCGCAGGGCGGGACCAGGGCCGGCGTCATCGTCGCGCATGGGCGCCAGGTCGAGTACGGCGAAGGGGGTGTGGGACAGCTGGCTCATGGGCGCCTCCTCGGGTCGAACCTCCTATATGGGGGCACGACCGGCGAAGGCAAGCCGCCGCTCAGCAGTCGCCACTGCCGTCGACCACGCAGAACGCCTGGCCGGTCGCCGGCGGCGCCTCGACCAGGCCACGCAGCAGGAACTCGCGCCAGGCCTCGGGACGTCCCAGGTAGGCGCCAATGTCCAGCACCTGCAGCTGCCCATCGCGCTCCAGTGCCAGGGTCGGGAAGCCGCCACCGCCGAGCTGCGCCAGCGCCCGGCGGCTGGCCACCAGGTGTTCGGCCAGCACCGGGCCGTTGTGGCGCTGCAGTTCGGTGCGGAACGCCTGCGCCGCCAGGCCCAGCTCCTGCGCCAGCTCGGCCAGCACAGCCGGCTCGGCAATGCGCCGCCCCTGCTGGTAATGCGCCCGCTGCAGGGCGTGCAGCATGGCCAGGCCCTGGCCGGACAGAGCCTCGGCGGCCAGTACGGCGGCGGTCGGCGGGTCGGAATCCAGCCAGGTCTCGGCATCCTGCAGCAGACCATCGCGGTAGGCGGCGCCGAACGGCTGGCCGCTCAGCGCGGCGATGCGCTGGTCATGCGCCAGGATATGCTGGCGCAGCGGTGCGTTCAGACGCTGGCGCTGCGCGCCACTGAACAGCCCGCCGCCATGCAGGGCGATGCGCAGGCCGGGGATCGCGCCGGCCACCTGCAGCAGCGGGGCGGCGCCATAGCACCAGCCACACAGCGGGTCGTACCAGTAGTGAATCACGGCCACTGCATTTCTCCCTTGAGCACCTTGGCGCTCAGTTCCAGGCTGGATTCGCCCGGCAGGCGCGGGTAGCGGCGCTGCATGGCGGCGATCAGCGCGGCGGCGTCCGGCGCCTGGCCCAGCTCCTGCTCCAGTGCCTTGAGGTAGCCGCGAGTGAAGCGCAGGGCCGCCAGGGTGTGCGGCACGTCGCCCAGGTAGTGACCGGGCACGATCACCGCCGGCTGCAGCGCCTCGATCCGGTCGAGCATCGCCAGCCAGTCGCGGCGCGCCTGCACGGTCTGGGTATCGGCGGTCCACACGTGCTCGCCGGCGTCCACCAGCACGCCGCCGACCACCGCCTTGAGCGATGGAATCCACAGGGTGGTGCGCTCGGGGTCGAGACCGATCACCTGCAGCTTCTCGCCTTCGAGGACCAGGCTGTCGCCGGCCAGCACCTCGGGCAGGATCACCCGGCTCGGCGCCGTGTCCTTGAGGATCGGCCCCCAGTAGGCCAGCTTGCCGGCCTGGGTAGCGCGGATGTGTTCGACAGTGGCGGCGGTGGCCAGCACCCGGGCCTCGGGGAAGGCCTCCTTGAGGGTCTGCAGGCCGAAGTAGAAGTCCGGGTCGCCGTGGCTGATGTAGATGGTGGTCAGGCGCTTGCCGCTGGCCTTGACCAGGCGCACTAGCTCGACGGCCTCGCGGGTGGAAAACTGCGCATCGACCAGGATGGCCTCGCGCTCGCCGCTGATCAGGGTCGAGCTGACCGGGACCACCGCGACCTCGCCCGGGTTGTAAACCTGCAATTGCAGGGGGGCGGCCTGGACCAGGCCGGTGAGGGCGAGCAGGGCAGCGCCGAGAAGGGAACGAAGGGACATGCGGACCTCGGGAATGGAGTAGAACGAGGCGCATCTTAGTTGCTCGAAAGCGTGCAAAAAGCCGGATAACCTGGCCATCTCTATTGCATGAATCGAGCGAATCATGGACCGACTCACCGCCGCCCGGGTCTTCGTCGAAGTGGTCGAGCGCGGCAGCCAGACGGCCGCCGCCGAGCACCTGGACATGTCACGGGCGATGATCTCGCGCTACCTCGGCGAACTGGAAAGCTGGGTCGGCGCCCGCCTGCTGCACCGCACCACGCGCCGCCTGAGCCTGACCGGCATGGGCGCGGAGCTGCTGCCGCGCTGCCGCGACATGCTGGCCCTGGCCGACGAACTGCAGAGCGCCGGCCAGCGCGTCAGCAGCCAGCTGGGCGGCACCCTGCGCATCGCCAGCAGCCAGTCCTTCGCCCAGGCCTGGCTGGCGCGGGCGGTGGCCGCCTTCGTCGAGCGGCATCCGGCGGTGGCCGTCGACCTGCAGGTGAGCAGCCAGGCGGTCAACCTGGTGGAGGAGCGCATCGACCTGGCCCTGCGCATCACCAACCAGCTCGACCCCAACCTGATCGCCCGGCGCCTAGCCACCTGCCACTCGGTGCTGTGCGCCGCGCCGGCCTATCTGGCGCGCCACGGCACGCCGCAGACGCCGGCGGAGCTGGCCCGGCACAACTGCCTGACCTACGCCTACTTCGGCCGCAGCCTGTGGCAGTTCGAGCGTGATGGCGAACCGAGCGGCGTGCCGGTCAGCGGCAACATCAGCGCCAACGAATCCACCGTGCTGCTGGAGGCCAGCGTGGCCGGCGCCGGCATCAGCCTGCAGCCGCTCTATGCGGCGGCACCGCTGCTACGCGCCGGGCGCCTGGTGCAGCTGCTGCCGCAGTACCGTGCCGAGGCCCTCGGCATCCACGCCCTGTACGGTTCGCGGCGGCAGATGCTGCCGGCCCTGCGTGCGCTGCTGGACTTCCTCGCCGCGCGGCTGCAGGGCGACCCGCACTGGGAAGAACAGCTCGCCCCCTGAACGAAAAGGCCGGAGCCCCTCGCGGAGCTCCGGCCCGATGCCTGCCGCGCCGCGATCAGCCGCGCTGGTAGACGATCTCCTTGCTGCCGGCCTCGCAGCTGCCAACCACCTGCTTGTCGCCGGCGCTGCCCTTGTCGACCACTTCCAGGCTATAGACAGCCACGCCCTTGGCCTTGAGCTTGGCGTCGATCTCCGCCTTGAGCTCCTCGCAGGGCTTGCCGGCGGCCAGTACGGAACCGGCCAGGGGGAGCAGGGCCAGGCCCAGCATCAGTCGTTTCATGTTCAACACTCCTTCGTCGATGAGCGCGCGGGGCACTCCGCCCCGCACCGCTGCAGGCTAACCGGGAACGCCGGGAAAATCCGTGCGCCGCTCAGCTGTTGCTGATGCGGAAGCCGACCTTGAGGTCGACCTGGTAGTGCGCCACCTTGCCGTCGACGATATGGCCGCGGGTCTCGACCACCTCGAACCAGTCCATGTTGCGCACACTCTTGGCGCATTCGGCCAGGGCGTTGGCGATGGCATCCTCGATGCTCAGCTTGGAGGTACCGACGACTTCGATCTTCTTGTAGGTGCGGTGATCGGACATGAGCTGTTCCTCAGGCAGATGGACTCCTGTCTGAGGCTAGTCGAGATTCAGCCGCCCAGCTCCCGCCCCAGCCACTGCGCCAGGCGCTCGGCGCGGCGATCACCGCGGCGGCCCGGCACCCACAGCGCCAGGCGCCCGCCGGTTGCGGTGAAGCCCCAGGGGGCGAGCAGACGACCTGCCGTCAGGTCATCGGCCACCAGCTGCTGTGGCGCAATGGCCACGCCGAGCCCGGCCATGGCGGCTTCCAGCAGGTAGTACAGATGCTCGAAACCCTGTCCCAGTTGCAACGGCGCAGCGCCCAGGCCCTGGCGGGTCGCCCACTGCGGCCAGGCCTGCGGGCGCGACACGGTATGCAGCAACGCCTCACCCAGCAGAACACTGGCCGGAGCCCGGGCCAGCTCGGCGGCCCGCGCATGACGCGGGCTGAACACCGGGCCAATGCGTTCGGCGGCCAGCTCATACACCTGCAGGTCCGCCGGCCACGGCGGGCTGGCAAAGCACAGGGTGGCGTCCACCCCGGGGCGACGCGGGTCCAGCTCGCCCTCGCTGGCCGACAGCTGCAGGCGCAGCTCGGGCAGTTCGCGGTTGAGGCGATCCAGACGCGGGATGAACCAGCGCGCCAGCAGGCTGCCCGGGCAGGCCAGCACAAAGGGCGCGTCTTCGCCCTGCCGGCGCAGATCAGCACAGGTACTGCGCAGGCGCTCGAAGGCATCAAAGGCGGCATCGCGCAGGCGCACACCGGCATCGGTGAGTTTTACGCCTCGGCCGTCCTTGACGAAAAGAGCCATGCCAAGCTGTTCTTCCAGCGCACGTATCTGCCGGCTCACGGCTCCGTGGGTGACACTCAGCTCCTCCGCCGCCTGACTGACGCTCTGCAGGCGGGCAGCGGCCTCGAAGGCGCGAAGGGCATTCAGCGGGGGCAGTTCTCGGCTCATGGCATTGGTGAGTTTTTCTGACAGGTCAGCGCAATCTAATCGCTTTTCAGACCAGCAGCCAGGGGTAGAATGGCGCCATCACCCGCTTAGCCCACTCCCGCCAGGAGCCTGACATGACTTCATTCCGCAGCGGTCCCGACGCCAAGGGCCTGTTCGGCCGCTTCGGCGGCCAATTCGTCGCCGAAACCCTGATGCCGCTGATCAACCAGCTGGCGGCCGAATACGAGAAGGCCAAGACCGACCCAGCCTTCCTCGAGGAGCTGGCCTACTTCCAGCGCGACTACATCGGCCGGGCCAGCCCGCTGTACTTCGCCGAGCGCCTGACCGAGCACTTCGGCGGGGCGAAGATCTACCTCAAGCGCGAAGACCTGAACCACACCGGCGCGCACAAGATCAACAACTGCATCGGCCAGATCCTGCTGGCCAAACGCATGGGCAAAAAACGCATCATCGCCGAGACCGGCGCCGGCATGCACGGCGTGGCCACCGCCACCGTGGCCGCGCGCTTCGGCATGCAGTGCGTGGTCTACATGGGCACCACCGACATCGACCGCCAGCAGGCTAACGTGTTCCGCATGAAGCTGCTCGGCGCCGAGGTGATTCCGGTCACCGCCGGCACCGGCACCCTCAAGGATGCGATGAACGAAGCCCTGCGCGACTGGGTGACCAACGTCCATAACACCTTCTACCTGATCGGCACCGCCGCCGGTCCGCACCCGTACCCGGCCATGGTCCGCGACTTCCAGTCGGTGATCGGCAACGAAGTGCGTGAGCAGATCATGCAGAAGGAAGGCCGCCTGCCCGATTCGCTGGTCGCCTGCATCGGCGGCGGCTCCAACGCCATCGGCCTGTTCCACCCCTTCCTCGATGACGAAGGCGTGCAGATCGTCGGCGTCGAAGCGGCCGGCCACGGCATCGACACCGGCAAGCATGCCGCCAGCATGGCCGGCGGCGCGCCGGGCGTGCTGCACGGCAACCGCACCTTCCTGCTGCAGGACGCCGACGGCCAGATCACCGATGCCCACTCGATCTCCGCCGGCCTCGACTACCCGGGCGTCGGCCCCGAACACGCCTGGTTGCACGAGATCAAGCGCGTCGAATACGTGCCCTGCACCGATGACGAAGCGCTGCAGGCCTTCCACCAGTGCTGCCGCCTGGAAGGCATCATCCCCGCGCTCGAATCGGCCCACGCCCTGGCCGAAGCCTTCAAGCGCGCGGCCAAGCTACCCAAGGAGCACCTGATGGTGGTCAACCTGTCCGGCCGCGGCGACAAGGACATGCAGACCGTGATGCACCATATGAGCGAACAGGAGAAGCACGCATGAGCCGCCTGCAGAGCCGCTTTGCCGAGCTGAAACAACAGAACCGCGCCGCGCTGGTCACCTTCGTCACCGCCGGTGACCCGGACTACGCCAGCAGCCTGGAAATCCTCAAGGGTCTGCCGGCCGCCGGCGCCGACGTGATCGAGCTGGGCATGCCCTTCACCGACCCGATGGCCGACGGCCCGGCGATCCAGCTGGCCAACATCCGCGCCCTGGCGGCGAAGCAGAACCTGCCGAAGACGCTGCAGATGGTCCGCGAGTTCCGCGTCACCGACAGCCGCACGCCGCTGGTGCTGATGGGCTACTACAACCCGATCTTCGCCTACGGCGTCGAGCGCTTCATCGCCGACGCCAAGGAAGCCGGGGTCGACGGCCTGATCATCGTCGACCTGCCGCCGGAGCATAACGACGAGCTGTGCGAGCCGGCCCAGGCCGCCGGTCTGGACTTCATCCGCCTGACCACTCCGACCACCGACGACCAGCGCCTGCCCACCGTGCTCAACGGCAGCTCGGGCTTCGTCTACTACGTCTCGGTGGCCGGCGTGACCGGCGCCGGCGCGGCGACCATGGACCACGTCGAGCAGGCCGTCGCCCGCCTGCGCCGCCATACCGACCTGCCGCTGTGCATCGGCTTCGGCATCCGCACCCCCGAGCATGCCGCCGACGTGGCGCGCCGCGCCGATGGCGTGGTGGTGGGTTCGGCGCTGGTCGACCAGATCGCCAAGGCCGAGTCGCCGGCCCAGGCCATCGACGGCGTGCTCAGCCTGTGCGCCCAGCTGGCCGAAGGAGTACGCGGCGCGCGCCGCTGACGCCACGGGCAAACGAAAACCGCTGCCGGCTCGCGCCGCCAGCGGCTTTTTTGTGCGCCGTCAGTGGCCGGCAGCGACGGCCGGGCTGAACTTGGCGAGGATGTGGTCCTGCATGCCGCGCGCCAGCTCCTCCTCGTCGAAGAACACTTCGCCGAGGCCTTCGCCCCGGAAGATCTCCACCGCAGCGGCGCTGTGGGTGCGGATCACCACCTCAATCTGCGGGTTCAGCGCGCGGGCGATTTCCACCATGCGCTGCACGTTCAGCGGGTCGGGCGTGGCGATCACCAGCATCGCCGCCTTGGCGATATGCGCCTGGATCAGGCTGCCCGGTTCGGCCGAGTCGCCACTCACGGCAACCAGGCCCTGGGCACGGATCTGCTCCACGCGCTCGCGGTTCTGCTCCACCACCACGAAGGGGATGCCACGCTCCAGCAGGGCCCTGGCGATGCGCCGACCGACTCGGCCGTAACCGACCACCACCACCTGACCTTCCAGGTACTTGAGCTCGGTGCTGGCCGGCAGCACCGCCAGTGGGTCCTCGCGGAACTCCAGGCGGCGGGCCAGGGCCGAGCGCCGCAACGCCAGCTCCTTGAGCGGTTTGACGCAGGCGAACAGCAGCGGGTTGAGCGCGATGGAGATCAGCGCGCCGGCCAGCACCAGGCTCATGCCCTCCTGCGGCAACAGGCCCAGGGCCAACCCCAGGCCGGCCAGGATGAAGGAGAACTCGCCGATCTGCGCCAGGCTGGCGGCCACGGTCAGCGCGGTGTTCAGCGGATAGCGCAGGGTCAGCACCAGCACGGCGGCGGCCAGGCCCTTGCCGAGGATGATGATCGCCACCACGGCCAGTACCCGCAGCGGCTCGGCGAGCAGTACCAGCGGGTCGAACAGCATGCCGACCGAAACGAAGAACAGCACGGCGAAGGCATCGCGCAGCGGCAGCGACTCCTCGGCCGCGCGGTGCGACAGGTCCGACTCGCGCATCACCGTGCCGGCGAAGAAGGCGCCAAGGGCGAAGGACACGTGGAACAGCACGGAAGCGCCATAGGCGATGCCGATGGCGGCAGCCACCACCGACAGGGTGAACAGCTCGCGCGAACCGGTCCTGGCCACCTGCAGCAGCAGCCAGGGCAGCACCCGGCGCCCGACCAGCAGCATCAGGGCGATGAAACCGGCGACCTGCAGCAGGGTCACGCCCAGGACCTGCCACAGCGGCCCATCGTCACCGGCACTGCCGGCGTTGCCCCCCAGCACGCCGGCCAGCGGTGGCAGCAAGACCAGCACCAGCACCGTGGCGAGGTCCTCGACCACCAGCCAGCCAACCGCGATGCGGCCGTTCATCGAATCGAGGATGCCGCGCGTTTCCAGGGCCTTGAGCAGCACCACGGTGCTGGCGCAGGACAGCGACAGGCCGAGCAGCAGGCTCTGGCCGAAGGTCCAGCCCCACCAGCTGGCGACACCGATGCCCAATGCGGTGGCCAGGCCCATCTGCACCACCGCGCCGGGCAGGGCGATCTTCTTCACCGCCAGCAGGTCCTTGAGCGAGAAGTGCAGGCCGACGCCGAACATCAGCAGCATCACGCCGATCTCCAGCAGCTGCGGCGCCAGCTCCATGTCGGCGACGAAACCCGGGGTCGCCGGGCCGATGATGATGCCGGCCAGCAGGTAGCCGACCAGCGCCGGCAGCTTCAGCTTCTCGGCGAGAAATCCGCAGATCAGCGCCATGCCGAAGCCGCCGGCGAGCATGGTGATAAGGGAGATGTTGTGCTCCATGGCACCTCCTTGGCAGGGGACGACCGCACAGCCTGGCGGTCGGCAGCAAAAATAATCTGAAAATTCTATCGATGCCTTCCCATCAATTCCATAAATCAATAATTGCAGCATCTGTCGTCGGCCATGCCTGGCGCGGCAGGTGCGCAATTGACAGCCCCTCGGGGCTTGTCGAAGCTGACCGGTAAGCCCGCCCACTTTCAGGTTCGCATGCCCCCTCTGGCCCGCCTCCAGCCATTCACCCTCTACGCCATCCTGCTGTTGCTGACGGTGGGGCTGACGCTGGCCGGTATCTTCACCCGCGCCTTCGAGTCGCTGGCGCTGTTCTGGCCGGTCAACGCCATCCTGCTCGGCCTGCTGCTGCGCCATCCGCCACTGGCCAGGCCCCTGGGCTGGGGGCTGCTGTACCTGGGCATGCTGGCCACCGACATCGCCACCGGCAACAGCTGGGAAAAAGCCCTGTGGCTGAACCTGTGCAACCTCGGCCTGATCCTGGTTGGCTGGCTGCTGCTGCGCCGCCAGAGCCGCGCCGTGCTGCGCCTGGCCCAGCCCCAGGGCCTGCTGCTGCTATTCCTTGCCTGCGTCAGCGGGGCCGCCGTGGCAGCGACGCTGGCCAGCTTGGAAAGCAGTGGCTGGGATGTCTGGCTGATCTGGTTCGGCGAGCAGTTCTCCACCGGCCTGCTGCTGCTCCCGGCCATCCTCAGCGCCCCGGATCACCCCTGGCGCAGCCTGCGCTACCTGCTGCGGCGCATCACTACCGCCGACCTCTGGCCATTGCTGGCGCTGGGCCTGGCGCTGGCGGCGATACTGCTGATCGGCGGGCCCGGCGCCGTGGTCTTCCCGCTGCTGCCGCTGCTCTGGTGCGCGATGCGCTTCCGACCTTTCGTGGTCGCCCTGCTGGGCCTGGTCAGCGGTGTCACCGAGGTGCTGATGACGGCCGGCAACCTGGCGCACTTCGGCGTGCTCAACGACGGCGCCAGCGTCGATACCCTGACTTCCGCGCGCCTGGGCATCGCCATCCTGGTGCTCGGGCCGCTGTGGGTGGCGTCGGTCAACACCCTCAACCGGCGCCTGATGGCGCGCCTGTATCGCCGCGCCAACCACGACTTCCTCACCGGCACGCTCAATCGCAGCGCCCTCAGCCAGCGTGCGGAAGAGCTGCTGGAACATCGCCGCCGGCACAGCGACGAGCCGCCGGTGGCCGTGCTGCTGCTCGACCTCGACCACTTCAAGCTGATCAACGACCGCCACGGCCACGCCACCGGTGACCGCGTGCTGCGCAGCTTCGCCCGCCTGCTGCACGAGCAGCTACGTCAGCAGGACCTGCTGGCACGCCTGGGCGGCGAGGAGTTCGCCGTGGTGCTGCCGGGTATCGCCCTCGACGAGGCACGCCTGATCGCCGAACGCCTGCGCCGCCGGGTCGAGGCGATGATCCTGGCGACCAACGACGGCGAGTCGCTGCACGTCACCGTCAGCATCGGCGCCAGCCAGCTGCGCCCGGAGGACGACGACGGCTCGCTGGACCAGGTGCTGGAACGCGCCGACGAGGCGCTTTACCGGGCCAAGGCCAACGGCCGCAACCGCGTCGAGCTCAGCGCAGACGAGGCGCCAGAGCCGCCAGCACCCTGAGCACCGCCTGGGCCAGGCGCTTGGAACGTGCGCCGTTCCAGCCGGTGCGCGGCTGCGGGTTGTCGTCGTGGTCCTTGAACGGCATCTCCACGGTGAAGGCCAGGCAGTCGTAGGTCTGCCCAACCCAGTTGCAGGCCAGCGCCAGGTTGGCCTGCCCCGGCTCGTCGCGCGGGTAGCCGTGGGCGGTCTGGAACTCGCCGGCGGCCACCAGGCGTTCACGGAACTCCTGCTCCAGCGCATCCAGGCGCGGGCTGAAACCGGGGTTGCCCTCGCAACCGGCGGTGAACACGTGGGGAATCTCCTCGTCGCCGTGGATATCCAGGAAGCCGTCCACGCCGATCCGCGCCATCTGCTGCTGGACGAACAGCACCTCGGGGCTGCGCTCGGCCGAGGGCGCCTGCCAGGCGCGGTTGAGGTCCTGGCCGGCGGCGTTGGTACGCAGGTTGCCGAGGAAGGAACCGTCCGGGTTCATGTGCGGCACCAGGTACAGGTCAGCCTCGGCCAGCAGGGCGCGTAGTTCGGCGTCCGGCTGCTCCAGACGCTCGATCAGGCCCTCCATGAACCACTCGGCCATGTGCTCGCCGGGGTGCTGCTGGGCGATCAGCCAGATCTTGCGCGGCGCGGTGGCCGTGCCACGCACCTGCAGCAGCGGCAGTTCGCGGCCCTGCAGGCTGCTGCCGCAGGCGACCAGGGCAACGTTGGGCAGCGCCAGGGCGCGCACCAGCAGCCGGGCATGGCGCGCCCGACTGTAGGGCTCGAAGTAGGCGAAGCGGGCGCTGGGCTGCTCGGCCGTCAGCTGGAAATGCAGCCCGCCCTCGTCATAGGTGGTCGGCACGCGGAACCAGTCCTCGCCGTCATAGCTGGCCACCGCCTGGTAGCCGGTCCAGGCGTTCTTGTAGCTGGACTGCGGCGCGTTCTCCAGGCTGAAGCGGTGCGTCTGCCCCGGCATCAGATCCTCGGCGAGGAAGTGGAACCACTGGAAATGCTCGCTGGCGAAGTCCTTGCGGATGGCCAGGCGCACCCGGCTCGGGTCGCTGGCGTCCAGCACCTGGATGTTGCCGCTGTCGAAGTCGCTGCGAATCTGCATGGCCTGCCCCTGACGATGAAAACCGCGAGGATAGCCGTCGGCAGGCACCGGCGCATGTCCGGCCGGCGCGCATGTCGCATCCACGCAACTCGGCTACGCATCGATTGCCGCGCCACGGCTGGCGCGCCAGACTCAGATAATGACCCCGCGATTCTTGCCCGAGCAGCAACAATGAAAACGACCCTGGACGAACTGCAGGCCTTCACCCGCGTGGTGGACGTCGGCTCCATCAGCGCCGCCGCCGAGCAGCTGGGGCAGACCGCCTCGGGCATCAGCCGTGCGCTGAGCCGGCTGGAAGACAAGCTCGGCGTCACCCTGCTGCGCCGCACCACCCGGCGCCTGGAACTGACCGAAGAGGGTTCGGCCTTTCTCGCCCAGGCACGGCGCATCCTCGCCGCCGTGGAAGAGGCAGAGGAACAGATGAGCCTGCGCCGCCAGGCGCCGGCCGGGCGCCTGCGGGTCGACGCCGCCACGCCGTTCCTGCTGCACGTGCTCATCCCGCTGGTGGCCGGCTTCCGCCAGCGCTACCCGCAGATCGAGCTGGAGCTGACCAGCAACGAGCAGAACATCGACCTGCTGGAGCAGCGCACCGACCTGGCCATCCGCATCGGCGCGCTGCGTGACTCCAGCCTGCACGCCCGGCCATTGGGCTGCAGCCCTGTGCGCGTGCTGGCCAGCCCGGCCTACCTGGCCGCACGCGGCACGCCCGATACGCCGGAGCAGCTTGGCGGCCACGACCTGCTCGGCTTCACCCAGCTGGAACACCTCAACACCTGGCCGTTGCGCCATACCCTCGGCGACGGCCTGCCGATCACCCCGACCCTGCGCGCCTCCAGCGGCGAGACGCTGCGCCAGCTGGCCCTGGCGGGCGCCGGGCTGGCCAGCCTGTCGGACTTCATGACCGAGCAGGACCGCGCCGGCGGCGCGCTGGTGGAGGTGCTGGCCGACTGGCACGTCGATCAGCGCCAGCCGATCAACGCCGTGTACTACCGCAATACGGCGCTGGCGGCGCGTATTACCTGCTTCCTCGACTACCTCGGCGAATGCCTGGCCGGCCGCGACTGGGCGAAATACTGACCGACCGGTCTTGGCCTTGTGAAATTTATTGTGTATTTTTTCATGAAATACAGAACAATAAATTTCACGAGGGTCCCATGTTCAAGCAGTCCGCCCAGCACATCGGCACCTACTACGCCGCCACCTACGGCCAGATCCCCCTGCGCCCGCGTCTGCAGGAAGCACTCGACTGCGACGTGATCATCGTCGGCGGCGGCTTCAGCGGCCTGCACACCGGCCTGCGCCTAGCCCTGGCCGGCAAGAGGGTGGTGCTGCTGGAAGCCAGCCGCATCGCCTGGGCCGCTTCCGGGCGCAACGGCGGCCAGGCCCTGCCGGGCTGGTCCTGCGACATGCCGCCGCTGGAGAAGGCCCTGGGCCTGGAACGCGCCAAGCGCCTGTGGGACAGCATGGTCTGGGCCGCCGAGGAAATGCGCGAGCTGCCCGACCGCCACGGCTTCGACATCGACTACCGCACTGGCGCGCTGTACACCGCCGTGCTGCCGCGCCGCGTACGCCAGCTGCAGGAGAGCCTGGAGGAAGCCGAGCAGAAGTACGGCTATGCGCAGCTGAGCTTTATCGCCAAAGAAGAGCTGCCGCAGTGGATCGCCAGCCCGCGCTACCTGGCCGCACTGTTCGATGCCGGCGCCGCCCACCTCAACCCGCTGAAGCTGGCCCAGGGTCTGGCCGGCGCCATCGAAGCGGCCGGCGGACGCATCTTCGAGCAGAGCCAGGCGCTGCAATGGCAGCAGACCGCCGACGGCTACCGCGTGCACAGCGAGCACGGCGAGGTACGCGGCGACATCCTGGTGCTGGCCTGCAACGCCTATGTCGACGGCCTCGACCGCGACCTGGCGCGGCGCCTGCTGCCGGTCGGTTCCTACCAGGTGGCCACCGCGCCGCTGGACCCGGAGCTGGCGCGCTCGCTGTTCCCACGCGGCACCTGCGCCATCGACAACCAGTTCGTCCCCGACTACTTCCGCGTCACCCCGGACAACCGCCTGCTGTTCGGCGGCGGCTGCACCTATCTGGGCGGCATCCCCAAGGACGTGCCGGCGGCCACCCGGCCCTACCTGGAGCGGGTGTTCCCGCAGCTGCGCGGGGTGCAGATCGACTACGGCTGGGGCGGCCATATCGACTGCACCATGCACCGCACCCCGGATGTCGGCCGCCAGGGCCAGAAGTACTGGCTGCAGGGCTTCTCCGGCCACGGCATCCTGCCGACCCTGGCCGCCGCCCGCGCGGTCAGCGATGCCATCCTCGGCCAGGACGAGCTGCTCGGCCTGTACCAGGGCCTGGACAACCCGCGCTTCCCCGGCGGCGACCTGCTGGCCGCGCCCATCGAGGCGGTGGGCAAGGCCTGGTACCGCCTGCGCGACGTCATTTAATCCCCCTCTCCCCCTGGGAGAGAGGCTAGGGGTGAGGGAACCGTCTGCAACTCGAAACACCCTCACCCTACGCGGGCCGCCCCAACCCTCCCCCCATGGGAGAGGGAGCAGAAATAACGGAGTAATCCTCAGCGTGGACAAGCAAGACGAAATCGAAGGCCTGGCGATCCTGGTGCGCGATCTGCGCAAGCACAAGAACGTCACCCTGGGCGAACTGGCCGAGCGCATCGGCCGCTCGGTGGGCTTCCTGTCCCAGGTCGAGCGCGGCCTGTCGCGCCCGACCGTGGCCGACCTCACCGCCATCAGCGAGGCGCTGGGCGTGCCGACCACCTATTTCTACAACCCCGGCAAGCCGCGCGCGGTGCGCTGGGTGACCCGCCCGGACGAGCGCCGCACGCTCAACTACGCCGGCGGCATCACCGACGTGCTGGCCTCGCCGGGCATGTCCGGCGGCTTCGCCATGCTCGAGAGCTTCCTCGAACCGGGCGCGACCAGCGGCGAGGGCCACCTCGACGACAGCTCCGAGCAGGGCGGTTTCGTCCTCGAAGGCGAGCTGACCGTCTGGTACGGCGACGACGCCGAGCCGGTCACCCTCGGCCCGCGCGACAGCTTCCAGCTGCCGCCGCACGCCCAGTTCCGCTACGCCAACCTCACCGATTCCCCAACCAGAGTGCTCTGGGTCTTCACCTGACCCGCCGCAGATATCGCCATGACAACAACAAGATTCCCCGACCTGCTCAGCGAAGTGCGTGCCTTCCGCGCCGCCCACCCCGACGTGCGCTACGTCGAACTGATCTGCCTGGACATCCCCGGGCACTTCTACGGCAAGCGCTACCCCCTCGACATGCTGGAGAAGGTCGCCGCCGGCGGCCCGCTCAAGGTGCCGCAGAACTGCGTGCTGCTCGGCGCCCAAGGCGGCCTGCACCCGATCGGCGACTACTGCTTCAACGACGGCGACCCGGACGCGCCGCGCCGCCTGATCCCCGGCACCCTGAAACCGGTGCGCTGGGAGAAGCAGCCACTGGGGCAGATGCTGATCAGCTCCGACGGCACCGAGGCGCCCATCGAGTTCGAGCCGCGCGAAGTCCTGGCCCGCGTACTGCAACGCCTGCAGGCCAAGGGCATCCGCCCGGTGGTGGCCTTCGAACTGGAGTTCTATCTGTTCGACAAGAAGCTCGAGAGCGGCCTGCCGCGCTTCCCGCGCGACCCGCTGACCGATGACGAGGACGACCAGCCGAACATGCACATCGAGCGCCTGTCGCGCTTCTCGGATGTGCTGCACGAGATGGTCGAGGCGGCCCAGGAGCAGGGCGTGGATGCCAACGTGATCACCGCCGAACTGGGCCCCGGCCAGTTCGAGATCAACTTCGCCCACTGCGACGACGGCCTGCACGCCGCCGACCAGGCCGCCCTGTTCTGCCGCAGCACCCGCGGCGTGGCAATGAAACATGGGTACCGGGCCAGCTTCATGAGCAAGCCCTACCTGGACGCGCCGGGCAGCGGCATGCACGTGCACGTCAGCCTGTACGACGAAAGCGGCCGCAACCTCCTCGACCTCGATGAGCAGCGTCCGCTGCGCCACGCCGTGGCCGGCTGCCTGGAGCTGCTGCCGCACTGCATGCCGATCTTCGCCGCCAACCACAACGCCTTCCGCCGCTACGGCGCCATGGTCAACTCGGCGAGCAAGGCCAGCTGGGGCTTCGAGGACCGCGATGCGTGCATCCGCATCCCCGAATCGGACGGCAAGAACCTGCGCATCGAACACCGCCTGGCCGGCGCCGACGCCAACCCCTACCTGGTGCTGGCGGCCATCCTCAGCGGCATGGAGCACGGCCTGGAGCAGGCCCGCGAACCGATCCCCTCACTGAACGAGGACCGCAGCAGCGGCATCGGCTTCCCCAAGGACATGCTCACCGCGGTGGCGGCCATGGCGTCGCATGAGGTGGTGAAGGAGAAACTGGGCAGCGAGTTCGTCTTCGTCTACTGCGAGAACAAGCGCCAGGATCACCTACAGTTCATGCACGACATCAGCGCGCGAGAGTATCGCTGGTTCCTGTGATAGCCATCGGACCCAATTGATCGGCATGCGCTCTGCTGATAAGTTGCGCTCCACGCCGGTGTAGCTCAGTTGGTAGAGCAGCGCATTCGTAATGCGAAGGTCGCAGGTTCGACTCCTGTCTCCGGCACAAGCCTCCCGAACATAAAAAAGCCCAGCATCGAGCTGGGCTTTTTTATGGCTATTCCGCTACTGCGCCGCCTGCATGCTGCGTGCGCGCTCGGCCTGTTTCTGCTGCTTGTAGGCCAGCGCCGCCGGGGCCACCTTGGTCACCTGGCCGGTCTCCAGCCAGCGCTTGAGGCGGTTGGCGTCGGCCATGTGGGTGTACTTGCCGAAGGCATCCAGCACCACGAAGGCCACCGGCTTGCCGGCCATCTGGGTACGCATCACCAGGCAGTGGCCGGCGGCATTGGTGAAGCCGGTCTTGGTCAGCTGGATGCTCCAGTTGTCCTTGTGCACCAGGCTGTTGGTATTGCGGAAACCCAGGCTGTAGCGCGGCTTGGCGAACTGCTGGACATGCTCGCGGGTGCTGCTGAACTGGCCGATCAGCGGGAACTGGCCAGCCGCCCTGATCAGCTTGACCAGGTCGTTGGCGGTGGAAACGTTCTTCTCCGACAGGCCGGTCGGTTCGCGGTAGCGAGTGTGCGTCATGCCCAGGGCCTGGGCCTTGGCGTTCATCGCCGCGACGAAGGCCGGCACGCCGCCCGGGTAGTGGTGAGCCAGGCTGGCGGCGGCGCGGTTCTCCGAGCTCATCAGGGTCAGCAGCAGCATGTCGCGACGGCTCAGCTGGCTGCCGATACGTACGCGCGAGTAGACGCCGCGCATCTCCGCCACGTCCCTGATCACGATGTCCAGCTGCTGGTCCAGCGGCTGCTTGGCGTCCAGCACCACCATGGCGGTCATCAGCTTGGTCACCGAGGCGATCGGCACCTGCAGGTCGGGGTTGCTGGAGTAGAGCACCTGGTTGGTCTTGAGGTCGACCAGCAGGGCGCTGCCGGAGGCGAGTTCCTGGGTCTGCGGCGCCGCCTGGGCGACGCTCATGAGGCAGGCCAGCAGCAGGCCGGCGAAGGAGAGGGCTTTTTTCACTGATCGGGTCCGCATGGTTGCAATGAGCCTGGCGGTCCCTGCCGGCGAATGGCAAAAGTATAAGTGTGCGGCGCGTCTCAGGCGAGCGCGCCGGCTCTGGGCCGGCCCATACGCAGGAGGGCCATGGCCAGGAGGATGACGACGGCGCCGGCGGCCAGGCGCGGCAGGTCGAAGTCGCGGTTCCAGATCAGCAGGTTGACCAGCAGGCCGGCCGGCACGTGCAGCTCGTTCATGATCGCCAGGGTGCCGGCGTCCACCCGCGTGCTGCCCTTGACCCACCAGTACAGGCCCAGGGCCGTGGCGAACAGCCCCATCCACGCCAGCACACCCCACTGCATGGCCGTCTGCGGCAGCTTCTGCGCATCGCCGAACAGCAGGAAGGAGGGCAGCACCAGCACCAGCGCGCCGAGGAAGAAGTGGCCGAAGAAGCGGTGCAGCGGCTGCGCCGGCTGGTAATGCAGGAGCAGGCGGCGGCACAGAACCTGGCCGGCGGCGAAGGTAGCGTTGGCGATCTGCAGCAGGATGAAGCCGAGCAGGTAGTCGCCTTCCAGGCGATCGAAGCGGATGATCACTCCGCCAGCCACCGCCACCAGTGCAGCGAGCAGCGCCCAGGGGCTGAAGCGACGGGCCAGGGCGTCGTCGAGCAGGGTCACGTAGATCGGTGTGAGCACGGTGAACAGCAGCACCTCGGGCACCGTGAGCACCTGGAAACTGCGGTACAGGCACAGGTAGGTGATGCCGAACTGCAGCGCCCCGGCCAGCCAGAAGCCGGCCAGCATCCGCCGCGGCAGGCCGCGCCAGAGGGTGAAGGGAAGGAACACCAGGGCGGCGATCAGTACCCGTAACAGCACGGCGAAGTCGCTGTCGACGCGGCCGGCCAGGTACTCGCCGATCAGGCTGAAGGAGAAGGCCCAGAGGGCCGTGACGATCAGCAGGTAGGGCATGTCAGCTCAGCTGGCGACGCAGCTCGGCCAGCACCGGCGCGCTGTCCGGGCGCACCCCGCGCCAGACGCAGAAGGCCTCGGCGGCCTGCTCCACCAGCATGCCCAGGCCGTCGATGCAGCGCGCCGCACCATGCTCGGCCGCCCAGCGATTGAACGCGGTCGCCTGCTTGCCGTACATCATGTCGTAGCACACCGTGTGGCCGGGCTGGATCAGGCTCGGGTCGATCGGTGGCAGCTCGCCGGCCAGCGAGGCCGAGGTGCCGTTGATGATCAGGTCGACCGGCTCGCTGAGCCAGTCGAAGCCGGCCGCAGCCACCGGGCCGAGGTCGGCGAACTCGTGGGCCAGCTGCTCGGCCTTGGCCACCGTGCGGTTGGCGATGGTCAGGCTCTGCGGCCGCTCGGCCAGCAGCGGCGCCAGCACGCCGCGCACGGCGCCGCCGGCGCCGAGCAGAAGGATGCGCTGGCCCGCCAGGTCGAGCCCGGCGTTCACCGTCAGGTCGCGGACCAGGCCGGCGCCATCGGTGTTGTCACCGAGCAGGCGGCCGTCGTCGAGTTTCTTCAGGGTATTCACCGCGCCAGCAAGGCGGGCGCGCTCGCTCAGTTCATCGGCCAGGCGATAGGCCTCTTCCTTGAACGGCACGGTGACATTGCCGCCACGGCCCTCGACGAAGAAGGCGCGGGCATAGCCGGGAAAGTCCTCCAACGGCGCCAGCAGGGCCTCGTAGGTCAGGTCCTGGCCGGTCTGCGCGGCGAACAGGCGGTGAATCAGCGGCGACTTGCTGTGGCCGATGGGATTGCCGAATACGCCGTAGCGATCCATGGAAAATCCTTGTGAAGTTGAGCTTCTTCTCCCCTCGCCCATTGATGGGAGAGGGGTCGGGGGGAGGGAAATACAGCCTCGCCTTCTCCCGCAAGCGGGAGAGGGAGCAGTCCTACACGCCGGCCAGCCAGTCGCGATCCTGCAGGAAGTACTCGGTCAGGCGCGCCTCCGGGGTGCCTGGCGCGGGTTTCCAGTCGTAGCCCCAGCGCACGTGCGGCGGCAGCGACATGAGGATCGACTCGGTACGGCCGCCGGACTGCAGGCCGAACAGGGTGCCGCGGTCGAACACCAGGTTGAACTCGACATAGCGGCCGCGGCGGAAGGCCTGGAACTCGCGCTGCGCCTCGGTGAAGGGCGTGGCCTTGCGCCACTGCACTATCGGCAGGTAGGCCTGGATATAGGCGTCACCGATGGCGCGCAGGAAGGCGAAGCTGGTGTCGAAGTCCCACTCGTTCAGGTCGTCGAAGAACAACCCGCCGATGCCGCGCGGTTCGCCGCGATGCTTGAGGTGGAAGTAGCGGTCGCACCAGGCCTTGAACTTGGGGTAGACCTCGGCGCCGAACGGGGCGCAGGCGTCGCGGGCGACCTGGTGCCAGTGCACGCAGTCTTCCTCGACGGCGTAGTAGGGGGTCAGGTCGAAGCCGCCGCCGAACCACCAGACCGGCTCCTCGCCGGCCTTCTCGGCGCTGAAGAAGCGCACATTGGCGTGGGAGGTGGGCACGTGCGGGTTCTCCGGGTGGATCACCAGGGACACGCCCATGGCCTCGAAGCCGCGCCCGGCCAGTTCCGGACGGTGGGCGCTGGCCGACGGCGGCAGGCTGTCGCCGAACACGTGGGAGAAGTTGACCCCGCCCTTCTCGATTAGCGCGCCGTTCTCCATCACCCGGGTGCGGCCGCCACCGCCGGCGGGGCGCTCCCAGCTGTCCTCGAAGAAGCGGGCGCCACCGTCCTCGGCTTCGAGGGCGGCGCAGATGCGGTCCTGCAGGTCGAGCAGGTAGGCCTTCACGGCCTGGGTACGTTCACTCACGGCAATGGGTCCGGGCAGTTCGGAAGAGGGCGCCAGCATACCATCGTCGCCTCCGCCGGGCTTGACGGGGGTCAGGCGCGGCGCTTGGATGGAGCCCTTTGCAGAGGAGTGCAGCAGATGGCCAAAGGCATCCGGTTTTCCCGCCACGGCGGCAGCGAGGTGCTCGAGCTGGTCGACCAGCCGGCGGCCGAGCCGGGCCCGCACGAGGTGCGCGTGCGCAACCGTGCCATCGGCCTGAACTTCATCGACACTTACTACCGCAGCGGCCTCTACGCTCCGCCGAGCCTGCCCTCGGGCCTGGGCACCGAGGCGGCCGGCGAGGTGGAAGCGGTCGGCAGCGCGGTGAGCCACCTGCGGGTCCGCGACCGCGTGGCCTATGCCACCGGCCCGCTGGGTGCCTGCGCCGAACTGCATGTGCTGCCGGCCCAGCACCTGGTGCGGCTGCCGGAGTCGATCTCCTTCGAGCAGGCCGCCGCGCTGATGCTCAAGGGCCTCACCGTGCAGTACCTGCTGCGCCAGACCTACCGGGTCGAGGCCGGGCAGACCATCCTCTGGCATGCCGCGGCCGGCGGTGTCGGGCTGATCGCCTGTCAGTGGGCACGGGCGCTGGGGGTGAAGCTGATCGGCAGCGCGTCGTCGCCAGAGAAGGCAGCGCTGGCCCGGGCCAACGGCGCCTGGGCGACCATCGACTACAGCCGCGAGGACGTGGTGCAGCGCGTGCTGGACCTGACCGACGGGGCCAAATGCCCGGTGGTGTACGACTCGGTGGGCAAGGACACCTGGGAACGCTCGCTGGACTGCGTGGCGCCGCGCGGCCTGCTGGTCAGCTTCGGCAACGCCTCGGGGGCGGTGACCGGGGTCAACCTCGGCGTACTGGCGCAGAAGGGCTCGCTCTACGTGACCCGGCCGACCCTCGGCCACTACGCCAACAGCGCGGAAAATCTGCAGGCCATGGCCGACGAGCTGTTCGCCCTGGTCGCCAGCGGCGCGATCAAGGTCGAAATCGGCCGCCGTTACCCACTGGCCGAAGTGGCCCAGGCCCACGACGCGCTGAGCGGCCGGCAGACCACCGGCTCGACCATTCTGCTGCCCTGACCCGCCTTATGACGGGCGGATCACATCGCCCGTACGCAGGTCGCGGATCAGGCTGGGATTCCTGCGTCCACCGAGGGCGCCGCCGAGCACCGCGTCCAGCTGGCCATGGAAGTACTGCTCGACGCGCAGGCGCGAGCGCGCCGCGGGACGCCCGGCGGGGTTGGCCGAGGTCGACACCAGCGGCCCGGTTAGGGCGCAGAGGTCGCGCACCCGTGGGTGGTCGCTGACGCGCAGAGCGACGCTGTCATGCTGGCCGGTGATCCACACGGGCAGGCGCTCCTGATGCGGCACCAGCCAGGTATTGGGCCCCGGCCAGGTGCTGGCCAGGCGATCGATCCAGCGCTCGGGCAGGTCAGCGAGGAGGAAGTCGAACTGCTGGATGCTGTCCGCCACCAGGATCAGGCCCTTGTGCACCGGGCGATCCTTGAGCGCCAGCAGGCGCCCGACGGCGAGTTCGTCCCAGGGATCGCAGCCCAGGCCCCAGACCGCCTCGGTGGGATAGGCGATCACCCCGCCCTGGCGCACCACCCGTGCTACCCGCTGTACCTGCCAACTGCTGTGCATGTTCGCCGCCTCGTCTGTCTGGCCGCGAGTTTACCCAGCTCAGCGGACGCGATGCACCCAGCGCCCGGCCTCGCAGGCCACCAGGCCCTGCAGTTCCAGCTCGGTGAGCGCGGCCAGCACCTCGCCGATGGGCAGGTCGCAGGCCTGGGCCAGGCCCTCGCTGGTCTGCGGCGCCGCACGCAACTCCAGCAGCAGCGGATGTGCGTCATCTGCCTCGGCTGCGGCGGGCGGCGTCACGCGCTGCCAGCCGCGCAGGGCCTGGAGAATGTCCTCGACACTCTCGACCAGGGTCGCGCCCTCGCGGATCAGCTGGTGGCAGCCGCGGGCGCCGGGATGGTGGATGGAGCCGGGAATTGCATAGACCTCGCGCCCCTGCTCGGCGGCCAGACGCGCGGTGATCAGCGAGCCGCTGGAGGGACTGGCCTCGACCACCAGCACGCCGAGCGCCAAGCCGCTGATGATGCGGTTGCGCCGGGGAAAGTTGCTGGCCTGCGGTGGGCAGTCCAGCGGCAGTTCGGAAACCAGCGCGCCACCCTGCTCGGCAATGCGCCCGGCCAGACCGACGTGGCGCTGCGGGTAGATCCGCTGCAGGCCGGTACCCAGCACCGCGACCGTTGCACCGCCGGCTTCCAGCGCGCCCTGGTGAGCAGCACCGTCGATACCCAGGGCCAGGCCGCTGGTGATCACGAAGCCACCACCGGCCAGGCTGCGGGCAAAGGCCTGGGCGGTATCCAGCCCCGCTCGCGAGGCGCGCCGGCTGCCGACCATGGCCAGCTGCGGACGCTCCAGCAACCCCGGATCACCGGCGACGAACAGCAGCGGCGGGGCGTCGTTCAGCTCGGCCAGCAGGGCGGGGTAGGTGGGGTCATCCCACATCAGCAGGGACTGGCCCGGCTGCTCCAGCCAGCGCAGAGCGGCCGTGGCCCGCTCGCGGATATCTGCGCTACGCCTGGGCTCGGCACAGCTACCAGGGATACCCAGCGCGCGCCAGGCGGTGGCGGGCGCGCTGAGGGCGGCGGAGGCGCTGCCAAAAGCTGCCAGCAGGCGGCGAAAGCGCCGCGAACCGAGCTCCGGCAGGCTGTGCAGGCGCAGGCGCGCCTCCAGTTCGGCGGGGGAAGGGCTGTGCATGGCGATCGTCCCTGATCGTGGAGCAGAAAGCAGAACCCCCGCACGGGGCGGGGGTTCGGGGTGTTACGGGTTCTTCACCTTGTCCATCAGCGCCAGGTCGCGGGTGGCATAAAGCACCAGGCCGTAACTGAGCTTCTCGTAGGCGCGGAACACCATCAGCAAACCAGAGCGCTCGTCCGGGATCTTCACCGACTCGCCGGTGACGCGATCACGCACGGTCTCGCCGGTCTTGTACACGGCCAGTACGTTGCCTTCGCTGAGGCCGTCGATCTTGCCCTTGTTGATGGTCACCACATCGAACTGGCCAACTCGGTTCACACCACGCGGTACGTCGAGAATCACGCCATCCACATCGGTCGGCGGCTCGCTGGGCATAAAGGTAGAGTTGACGGCGCGCTCCTCAGTGGGGAACAGGCGGTCACCCGGACGCACTTCCTGGGTAGTCCGACTCAGATTCAGAGTGGCAATATCGCCCTCTTCAGAGACCAGCTCCCCCGAGCCAATATCATCGGCATTGATGCCGAGAAACTCCTTGGTCTCCGGATCGGTATAGGTCTTGCCTTGGCGGAAGATACCGTAAACCGCCTGGCCGTCGTCGAAACTGCCGCGGACATAGATACGATCACCTGCGCCGGTGATAACACCTTCCTGCTCACCCGCTACCACATAAGGTTGTGCGGAAAACTCTTCCGCCGTATCGACGATCCGGTTGCTGATCAGGAAGCTGTTGATCGCCTCCAGCGGAATGGTCGGGATGGCCTGGGCCAGCGGGGTGCTGCGCACCTGAGGCGACAGCTTGATGGTGCCGCGCGACTCGCCGCGGTTGAGCATCAGGCGCGGCTGGCCGTCGATGTAGACCAGGCTGAGCGTGTCACCCGGGTAGATCAGATGGGGGTTTTCGATCTGCGGGTTGGCATGCCACAACTCGGGCCACTTCCACGGCTGGCTGAGGAACTTGCCGGAGATATCCCACAGGGTGTCACCCTTGGCCACTGTATAGCGGTCCGGATGACCTTCCTTGAGCTGCACGGCGGCCTGTACCAGACCGGTCTGCGCCAGACCGCCCGCGGCGACCAGCAACAGGGCGAGTAGTGATTTCCTCATGCGGTGAATCCCTTTATTATGTGGCTGGCGCCTGTGAGCCGCAGAAGTCGCGGCTTCCGAGCCGTTTTTCAAAGCTGTTCATCATCTTAGCAGCGGTTTTTTACTTTATTCCACAAGTGCATCACAAACAGCCATGGCCATTCTCAACATCCTCGAATTCCCCGATCCGCGCCTGCGCACCATCGCCAAGCCGGTGACCGTGTTCGACGCGGCGCTTTCCAAGCTGGTCGACGACATGTTCGAGACCATGTATGCAGCCCCCGGCATCGGCCTGGCCGCCACCCAGGTCAACGTGCACAAGCGCGTGGTGGTGATGGACCTGTCCGAGGACAAGTCCGAGCCACGGGTGTTCATCAACCCCGAGTTCGAATCGCTGACCGAGGAGATGGACCAGTACCAGGAAGGCTGCCTGTCGGTGCCCGGCTTCTACGAGAATGTCGACCGCCCGCAGAAAGTGCGGATCAAGGCCCAGGAGCGCGACGGCAGCCACTACGAGCTGATCGCCGAAGGCCTGCTCGCCGTGTGCATCCAGCACGAATGCGATCACCTCAACGGCAAGCTGTTCGTCGATTACCTGTCGAGCCTCAAGCGCGACCGGATCAAGAAGAAGCTGGAAAAACAGCACCGCCAGCAGGCTTGATTCACGACTTCCAAAGGCTTGCTCCGGCAAGCCTTTTTCTTTTCATGCAGTGAGTTATCCATGCGTATCGTCTTCGCCGGCACCCCGGAATTCGCCGCCCAGCACCTGCAGGCCCTGCTCGATGCAGGCCGGCAGATCGTAGCCGTGTACACCCAGCCGGATCGCCCCGCCGGCCGCGGGCAAAAACTGATGCCCAGCCCGGTCAAGCAGCTGGCTCTGCAGCACGGCATCGCCGTGTACCAGCCGCAGACCCTGCGCGACCCGGCCGCCCAGGCCGAACTGGCCGCGCTCACGCCGGACCTGATGGTGGTGGTCGCCTATGGCCTGATCCTGCCACAGGTAGTGCTGGATACTCCGCGCCTGGGCTGCATCAACAGCCACGCCTCGCTGCTGCCGCGCTGGCGCGGCGCGGCGCCGATCCAGCGCGCCATCGAGGCCGGCGACGCCAGCAGCGGCGTCACCGTGATGCAGATGGAGGCTGGCCTGGACACCGGCCCCATGATGCTTAAGGTCACCACCACCATCACTGCCGAGGACACCGGCGGCAGCCTGCACGATCGCCTGGCCACACTCGGCTCCCAGGCCGTGGTCGAAGCCGTGACCAAGCTGGCTGCCGGCGAGCTGCGTGGCGAGGTACAGGACGACAGCCTGGCCACCTACGCGCACAAGCTGAACAAGGACGAAGCGCGCCTCGACTGGAGCCGTCCGGCCGTCGAGCTGGAGCGCCTGGTGCGCGCCTTCAATCCCTGGCCGATCTGCCACAGCACCCTGAATGGCGAGGCGCTCAAGATCCACGCCGCCCAGCTGGGCGAGGGCCAAGGCACGCCGGGCAGCGTGCTCGCCGCCGACAAGAGTGGCCTGACCGTCGCCTGCGGCGAGGGCGCCCTGCGCCTGACCCGCCTGCAGCTGCCCGGCGGCAAGCCGCTGAGCTTTGCCGACCTGTACAACAGCCGCCGCGAACAGTTCGCTCCCGGCCTGGTGCTGGGTCAATGAACCCACGCCTGGCCGCCGCCCGCGCCCTGGCCGCCGTGCTCAACGGCAAGGCCTCGCTGGGCAGCAGCCTGCCGCCGTTGCTGGACAAGGTCGACGCACGCGACCGCGGCCTGGCCCAGGACCTGGCCTTCGGCACCGCGCGCTGGCAGCCACGCCTGGCGCTGCTCGCCGACAAGCTGCTGCAGAAGTCGTTCAAGGCCGCCGACCGCGACGTCGAGGCGCTGCTGCTGGTCGGCCTTTACCAGCTGCTGCACACCCGCATCCCAGCCCACGCCGCCATCGGCGAGACGGTGGCCTGCGTCGACAAGCTGAAGAAGCCCTCGCTCAAGGGCCTGCTCAACGCCGTGCTGCGCAACGCCCAGCGCGACCATGAGGCGCTGTTCGCCGAACTGGAGCGTGACCCGGTGCTGCACACAGCGCACCCGCGCTGGCTGCAGAAACGCCTGAAGGCCGACTGGCCCGAGCATTGGCAGGCTATCTGCACCGCCAACAATGAGCATCCGCCGCTGATCCTGCGGGTCAATCGCCGTCATGGCAGCCGCGATGACTATCTGGCCGAACTGCGCGGCAACGGCATCGAGGCCGAACCCTGCACCTTCAGCCGTGACGGTATCCGTCTGCTGCAGCCCTGCGACGTGAAGACCCTGCCCGGCTTCGCGGAAGGCCGCGTCAGCGTGCAGGACGAAGCCGCCCAGCTGGCCGCCGACCTGCTCGACCTGGCCCCCGGCCAGCGCGTGCTGGATGCCTGCGCGGCGCCCGGCGGCAAGACCTGCCACCTGCTGGAAGCACAACCGCAGCTGAGCGAGGTGATTGCCCTGGACCTGGAACCCGGTCGCCTGGCGCGGGTGCAGGAAAACCTCGAGCGCCTGCAACTCAAGGCCACCCTGATCGCCGCCGACGGCCGTGCGACCAAGGTCTGGTGGGATGGCACGCCGTTCCAGCGCATCCTGCTCGACGCGCCCTGCTCGGCCACCGGGGTGATCCGCCGCCATCCCGATATCAAGCTGACCCGCCAGGCCGACGACATCACCGCCCTGGCCCAGCTGCAGGGCGAGCTGCTCGACGCCCTGTGGCCGACCCTGGAAGTCGGTGGCGTGCTGCTCTACGCCACCTGCTCGGTGCTGCCGCAGGAGAACAGCGACAACATCGCCGCCTTCCTGCAACGCACGCCGGGCGCGCGCGAACTGGATATCGCCGGCGCCTTCGGCCTCAAGCAGGCCCATGGCCGCCAGCTGCTGCCGCAGGCCGACGGCCACGACGGCTTCTACTATGCCAAGCTGATCAAGATCGCCGCGGCACCGCGCGGCTGAGGAAGGAACCCCGATGAAAATCATCATTCTCGGCGCCGGCCAGGTCGGCGGAACACTGGCGGAACACCTGGCCGGCGAGGCCAACGACATCACCGTGGTCGACACCGATGCCGATCGCCTGCGCGATCTCGGCGACCGCCTGGACATCCGCACCGTGATCGGCCGTGGCTCCTTCCCCACCGTGCTGCGCCAGGCCGGCGCCGACGATGCGGACATGCTGGTGGCGGTGACCAACAGCGACGAAGTCAACATGATCGCCTGTCAGGTGGCCTACACCCTGTTCCACACCCCGACCAAGATCGCCCGCGTGCGCGAGTCGGCCTACCTGACCCGCGAGGCGCTGTTCGACAACGAGGCGATCCCGGTCGACGTGCTGATCAGCCCCGAGCAGGTGGTGACCAACTACATCAAGCGCCTGATCGAATACCCCGGCGCCCTGCAGGTCATCGACTTCGCCGAGGGCAAGGCCCAGCTGGTGGCGGTACGCGCCTACTACGGCGGCCCACTGGTCGGTCAGCAGCTGCGGCAGATACGCGAGCACATGCCCAGCGTCGACACCCGCGTCGCGGCCATCTTCAGGCGCAACCGGCCGATCATGCCGCAGGGCGATACAGTGATCGAGGCCGACGACGAAGTGTTCTTCATCGCCGCCAAAGCCCATATCCGCGCGGTGATGAGCGAAATGCGCCGCCTGGAAGACAGCTACAAGCGCATCGTCATCGCCGGCGGCGGGCATATCGGCGAGCGCCTGGCCGAGGCCATCGAGAGCCGCTACCAGGTGAAGATCATCGAGATGAACCCGGCGCGCTGCCGCTACCTTTCGGAAAACCTGGAAAGCACTGTGGTGCTGCAGGGCAGTGCCTCGGACCGCGACCTGCTGGTGGAAGAAAACATCAACGAGGCCGACATCTTCCTCGCCCTGACCAACGACGACGAGGCCAACATCATGTCGTCCTTGCTGGCCAAGCGCCTGGGCGCGCGCAAGGTGATGACCATCATCAACAACCCGGCCTACGTCGACCTGGTCCAGGGTGGCGAGATCGACATCGCCATCAGCCCGCAACTGGCCACCATCGGCACCCTGCTGACCCACGTGCGCCGCGGTGATATCGAGAGCGTGCACAGCCTGCGCCGTGGCGCGGCGGAAGCCATCGAAGCGATCGCCCACGGTGACGCCAAGTCGAGCAAGGTGGTCGGGCGCATGATCGAGGATATCGCCCTGCCGCCGGGCACCACCATCGGTGCGGTGATCCGCGACGAGGAAGTGCTGATCGCCCACGACGACACGGTGATCGAGAGCGGCGACCATGTGATCCTGTTCCTGGTCGACAAGAAGTACATCCGCGACGTGGAGCGCCTGTTCCAGGTCGGCCTGACCTTCTTCTGATCCGCTTAGCCGAGGCCCGTCGCATGACCACGCCCGACTCACTGGAAAAACTGCTGGCCCGCGGCGTGGACAACGCCCTGTTGCGCTTCGGCCTGGGCAAGGCCTACCTCGACAGCGGCCAGCCTGAACAGGCCGCCGAGCACCTGCAGAAGTGCCTGGGCTTCGACCCCAACTACTCGGCGGCGTGGAAGCTGCTGGGCCAGGCCTGCCAGCGCCTGGGCATGCTGGAGGAGGCGCGCCAGGCCTGGCACAACGGCCTGGAAGTGGCGCGCAAGCGCGGTGACAAGCAGACGGAAAAGGAAATGACGGTGTTTCTGCGCCGCCTGGAGAAAGCGGCGCGCGCGCCCGAAGCCTAGTTCTGGAAGGCTAGGGCCACGCCGCTGGCCTCGAAGCGCACCACCCGCATCAGCACCACCGGCGCCTCGATGGGCAGGCCCTGGACCTGACCACTGACCAGCTCGCCGATCTGCAGCAGCTTCTGCGCATCATCGATGACCACGAACACGCCGCTCTCGGAGATATCGCGGGTGGTCACCAGCATCTGGCCGTGCGCGGGATGATCGATGCGCAGCTGGACCTTCAGCGGGGTGCGCTTGTGCTCGCGCTTGTTGTCCATGCCTGTCCTGTGTCGTGGGGCGAAAGTTGCTCAGACGGTAATAGCTATCGTGCGCGGCATCAATACCATTTCTTCTCGCCGTCCGGGCGCTTCTTGAAGCGCTTCATGCTCCACAGGTACTGGCTCGGGTAGGCCCGCACGTATCGCTCCAGCGTGCGGCTCATGGCCGCCGCGGACACCTGCGGGTCTTCGCTGTACATGTCCTCCGGCACCGCCTCGAAGATCACCTTGAAGCCGCTGTTGTCCGGCAGGCGCACCGCGTTGAGGAACAGGCCGACGGCCTTGCCGCCGGCGAGCATGCCGGGGACGAACTTGCTGGTCAGCGCCTGGATGCCGCAGAAGGGCACGAACACGCCGCTGGAACGGCTCGGCTCGGGGTCCGCGGGAATGCCCACCACGCCGCCACGACGCACTTCCTTGATGACGCTGAGGATGCCTTCCTTGGTCGACGGCGCCACGCGATTGCCCAGCTGCGCGCGCTGCTTCTGCAGCAGCTCGTCGAGCGCCTGCAGCTTGGGCGGACGGTAGAAGATCACCGGCTTGCACTGCGAGCAGAAGTAATGGTTGAGCACTTCCCAGTTACCCAGGTGGCTGGCCACGCCAACCACGCCCTTGCCCGACGCCAGGGCCGCCTGCAGCACCTCCAGGCCCTCGACTTCGCGCACCAGGCCGAGGGTCCGTTCGACCGGCCAGATCCAGGCACAGGCGCTCTCGGTCAGGGTCTTGCCGATGTCGCGCAGGGTCTGCCCGACCAGGCGCTCGCGCTCGGCCGCGGACAACTCCGGGAAACACTTGGCCAGGTTGATGCGCACCACCTCGCGCGAGCCGTTCGGCAGCTTCCACATCAGCCAGCCGATGACCGATCCCGTGGCCTGCACGGCCCCCCAGGGCAGCAGGGCAAACAGGCGCAGGAAACCGACGGCCAGGGCACCTTTGAGCTTCTCCACGAGCGACTCCCGAATACACGAAGGCCGGCATTGTAACGGCTGTGACCGCCGGGTTCAGCCTCGCAGTGCGTGATAGCGATCGCAGTCGGTCGTATGGTCCATGACCATGCCGGCCGCCTGCATGTAGGCGTAGCAGATGGTCGGGCCGACGAAGGTGAAGCCCAGCTTCTTCAGCGCCTTGCTCATTGCCTCGGCCTCCGGCGTGACGGCCGGCACCTCGCCGCGGCCGCTGAAGTGATTGATCTTCGGCGCGCCACCGACGAAGGACCAGAGCAGCGCCGCCGGATCTTCCAGCTTGAGCCAGGCCTGGGCGTTCTGCCGCGCCGCCCTGAGTTTGGCGCGGTTGCGGATGATGCCGGGGTCCTGCATGCGCTCTTCGATCTCCGCATCGCTCATCTGCGCCAGGCGTTGCACGTCGAAACGCCACAGCACCTGGCGATAGCGCTCGCGCTTCTTCAGCACGGTGATCCACGACAGCCCGGCCTGGAAGCCTTCCAGCAGCAACAGCTCGAACAGACGGTCGGCGTCGCGCAGCGGCACGCCCCATTCCTCGTCGTGGTAGGCGATGTACAGCGGATCGTCGTTACACCAGAAGCAGCGCGGCATGACATTCATATCCAGGCGAGATCATGCCGCACTGTAGCGCAGTGGCCGTCAAAAACGCCCGTCCGCCTGCAGCAGGGTTTCCAGGCAGTGCTCCTGGATCCCGTAGAACTGCTTGATGCCGCGGATCTTTTCCAGCAGCTCACCCGGCGCCACCGGCTCGGGACGTTTCACCGCGAGGATCATCTTGTTCTTGTTGGTGTGCTCCAGCGAGACGAACTCGAACACCTTGGTTTCGTAGCCACAGGCCTCCAGCAACAGGGCACGCAGGCTGTCGGTGACCATCTCGGCCTCCTGGCCCAGGTGTACGCCGTACTGCAGCATGGGCTTGAGCAGGCTCGGCGTGTGCATCTGCGGGCGGATCTGTTTGTGGCAGCAGGGAGAGCACATGATGATCGCGGCATCGCTGCGAATACCCAGGTGCAGGGCGTAGTCGGTGGCCACGTCACAGGCATGCAGGGCGATCATCACGTCGATGGCCGCCGGGGTGTAGGTGCGCACATCGCCATGTTCGAAGCGCAGGCCCGGCTGTTCCAGGCGGGCCGCGGCGGTGTTGCCCAGGCGCACCATGTCTTCGCGCAGCTCCACGCCGGTCACCTGGCCCTGCAGGCCCAGGCTGTTGCGCAGGTAGTCGTGCATGGCGAAGGTCAGGTAGCCCTTGCCCGAGCCGAAATCGACGACATGGATCGGCAACTGCGGATCACGCCGCTGCAGCGGCGAGTGGCTCAGGGCGTGGGAAAACACCTCGATGAACTTGTTGATCTGCTTCCACTTGCGCGCCATCGCCGGCACCAGCTCGTGCCTGGCGGTGGTCACGCCCAGATCGGTAAGGAAAGGCCGGCTCAGTTCGAGAAAGCGCTTCTTCTCGCGGTCATGGCCAGCGACCGGCGCCTCGCGCTCGACCACCTTGCCGACGAACAGGCGCGCCTTGTCCTTCTTGCCGAAGGTCAGTTGCACGTCCTCGGTCAGCGACAGCAGGTGAGCGTTCCTGAACGCCGCCGGTAACAGGCTGGCGATATGCGCCAGGGCTTCGGCCACCGGCAGGTTCTTGGTGATATCGCGGGTCTTGTAGGTGGAGACGAATGACAGGCAGGCCTGGCCTTTGACCGTGACCGGGCGAATGGCCAGGCGCTGCAGCTCGGTTTCCTCGCCCTGGTACTTGCTCAGCAGCAGCTTGACCAGGGTGTTCTGCACCACGCTGGTGTCCAGCAGGGCAAGAAACTCTTCACGAGCGGTGACGGCGGTGGGTTCGACTGACATGAAAAAGGCCTGAGTAAGCGCTGCCGGTGCCGGCAAGGGGTGACAATGCTACAGGGTACGCAGCCTCTATGCGCAGCGGGCGTGCCGCCACATCCAGCGCAAGCCTGATCAGGTATACTGCGCGGCTTTACGCCAACGCCTCGATACCGGTGAAATTCGTGAGCCAGAACAAGCCCGACGTGAGCACCTTCCAAGGCCTGATCCTCGCCCTGCAAAGCTATTGGGCCGAGCAGGGCTGCGTGATCCTGCAGCCCTATGACATGGAAATGGGTGCCGGCACCTTCCACACCGCCACCTTCCTGCGCGCCATCGGTCCGGAGACCTGGAACGCCGCCTACGTCCAGCCCTCGCGCCGCCCGGCCGACGGCCGCTACGGCGAGAACCCCAACCGTCTGCAGCACTACTACCAGTTCCAGGTGGTGCTGAAGCCGAACCCGGAAAACATCCAGGACCTATACCTGGAGTCGCTGCGCCGCATCGGCGTCGACACCCTGGTGCACGACATCCGCTTCGTCGAAGACAACTGGGAATCGCCGACCCTCGGCGCCTGGGGTCTGGGCTGGGAAGTCTGGCTGAACGGCATGGAAGTCACCCAGTTCACCTACTTCCAGCAGGTCGGCGGCGTCGAGTGCTACCCGGTCACCGGCGAGATCACCTACGGTCTGGAACGCCTGGCCATGTACCTGCAGGGCGTCGACTCGGTGTATGACCTGGTCTACTCCGACGGCCCGTTCGGCAAGGTCACCTACGGCGACGTGTTCCACCAGAACGAAGTGGAGCAGTCCACCTTCAACTTCGAGCACGCCAACGTCGACAAGCTGTTCGACCTGTTCGATTTCTACGAGTCCGAAGCCAACCGTCTGATGCAGCTGCAGCTGCCGCTGCCGGCCTACGAAATGGTGATCAAGGCCTCGCACAGCTTCAACCTGCTCGACGCCCGCCGCGCCATCTCGGTGACCGCGCGTCAGCAGTACATCCTGCGTGTGCGCACCCTGGCACGGAACATCGCCCAGAGCTACCTGCTGGCCCGCGCCAAGCTCGGCTTCCCGATGGCCACCCCCGAACTGCGTGACGAAGTCCTGGCCAAGCTGGAGGCGCAAGCATGAGTGCACATGATTTCCTGGTCGAACTGGGCACCGAAGAGCTGCCACCCAAGGCCCTGAAGAGCCTCGGCGAGGCCTTCCTGGCGGGCGTCGAGAAAGGCCTCAAGGCCGCCGGCCTGGGCTACCAGAGCGCCCGTTACTACGCCGCGCCGCGCCGCCTGGCCGTGCTGGTCGAGGCCCTGGCCAGCCAGCAGCCGGACCGCACCGTCAACCTCGACGGGCCGCCCGTGCAGGCCGCCTTCGACAAGGACGGCAACCCGACCCAGGCCGCCCTCGGCTTCGCCAAGAAGTGCGGCGTCGAGCTGAGCCAGATCGACCAGAGCGGGCCGAAGCTGAAGTTCAGCCAGAGCATCGCCGGGCAGAGCACCGTCAGCCTGCTGCCGGGCATCGTCGAAGCCTCCCTGAATGAACTGCCGATTCCCAAGCGCATGCGCTGGGCCGCGCGCAAGGAAGAGTTCGTCCGTCCGACCCAGTGGCTGGTCATGCTGTTCGGCCAGCACGTGGTCGACTGCGAGATCCTCGCCCAGAAGGCCGGGCGCATGTCCCGTGGCCACCGCTTCCACGCCAATTACGAAGTGGCGATCGAGAGCCCGGCCAGCTACTCCCACGACCTGCGCGGCGCCTTCGTGGTCGCCGACTTCGCCAAGCGCCGTGAGCAGATCGCCAAGCGCGTCGAGGAACTGGCCAAGGCCGAGAACGGCACTGCCATCGTGCCGCCGGCGCTGCTGGATGAGGTGACTGCCCTGGTCGAGTGGCCGGTGCCGCTGGTCTGCTCCTTCGAGGAACGCTTCCTCGAGGTGCCGCAGGAAGCGCTGATCGCCACCATGCAGGACAACCAGAAGTACTTCTGCCTGGTCGACGGCAACGGCAAGCTGCTGCCGCGCTTCATCACCGTGGCCAACATCGAGAGCAAGGACCCGGCGCAGATCGTCGCCGGAAACGAGAAGGTGGTGCGCCCGCGCCTGACCGACGCCGAGTTCTTCTTCAAGCAGGACAAGCGCCAGCCCCTGGAGAAACGCAACCAGCGCCTGGCCAACGTGGTGTTCCAGGCCCAGCTCGGCAGCGTGTACGACAAGGCCGAGCGCGTGTCGAAACTCGCCGCCTTCATCGCCGAGCGCATCGGCGGTGACGCCAGCCGCGCCGCACGCGCCGGCATCCTGTCCAAGTGCGACCTGGCCAGCGAGATGGTCGGCGAGTTCCCGGAAATGCAGGGCATCGCCGGCTACTACTACGCCAAGCACGACGGCGAGCCGGAAGACGTGGCCCAGGCGCTGAACGAGCAGTACATGCCGCGCGGCGCCGGCGCCGAACTGCCGCAGACCCTGACCGGCGCCGCCGTGGCGGTGGCCGACAAGCTCGACACCCTGGTCGGCATCTTCGGCATCGGCATGCTGCCGACCGGCTCCAAGGACCCCTACGCCCTACGCCGCGCCGCACTGGGCGTGCTGCGCATCCTGATCGAGAAGCAGCTGGACCTCGATCTGGTCGAGGCCGTTGGCTTCGCCGTCGGCCTGTATGGCGACAAGGTCAAGGCCGAGGGCCTGGCCCAGCAGGTGCTGGACTTCATCTTCGACCGCCTGCGTGCGCGCTACGAGGACGAAGGCGTGGACGTGGCCGTGTACCAGGCCGTGCGCGCCCTCAGCCCGGCCGCACCGCTGGACTTCGACCAGCGCGTGCAGGCCGTGCAGGCCTTCCGTCAGCTGCCGGAAGCGGCCGCTCTGGCCGCCGCCAACAAGCGCGTGTCGAACATCCTGGCCAAGGCCGAAGGCCAGCTGCCGGCCGCGGTGGACGCCAAGCTGCTGGAAGCCGGCGCCGAGCAGACCCTGGCCCAGGCCGTGGCTGCCGCCGCCCAGGCCGTGGCGCCGATGGCCGCCGCGCGCTGCTACCGCGAGGCCCTGGCCCAGCTGGCCAGCCTGCGCGAGCCGGTGGATGCGTACTTCGACGCGGTGATGGTCAATGCCGAGGATGCCGCCGTGCGGGCCAACCGCCTGGCGCTGCTGAACCAGCTGCGCGGCCTGTTCCTGGGCGTCGCCGATATCTCCCTGCTGGGCTGACGGGCACACCGGGCGGCCTGTGCCGCCCGGTGGCTCGGGTAACTGCATGAAACTGCTGATTCTCGACCGCGACGGCGTCATCAACGAAGACTCCGACGCCTACATCAAGTCGCTCGACGAGTGGATTCCGATCCCCGGTTCGATCGCCGCCATCGCTCGCCTGAGCAAGGCTGGCTGGACCGTGGCCGTGGCCACCAACCAGTCGGGCCTGGCCCGCGGCTACTACGACGCGGCCACTCTGGACACGATGCACGCGCGCCTGCGTGAGCTGGTGGCGGAGCAGGGCGGCGAAGTCGGCCTGATCGTGCATTGCCCGCACGGCCCGGACGACGGCTGCACCTGCCGCAAGCCGAAACCCGGCATGCTGCAGCAGATCGCTGCGCACTACGGCACGGAACTCGCAGGCGTCTGGTTCGTCGGCGACAGCAGCGGTGACCTGGAGGCGGCGCTGGCCGTCCATTGCCAACCCGTGCTGGTGAAGACCGGCAAGGGCCAGCGCACGCTGGCCAAGCCATTGCCAGCGGGAACCCTGATATTCGATGATCTGGCGGCCATAGCCGATCAGCTTCTTCTCTAGAGAACGCGAGCCCCCATGACGACAGTGCAGGCCATCAGAACCTTCTTCTTCTACCTGCTGCTGTCCTCCAGCTCCTTCTTCTGGTGCATCTTCTGCGTGTTCATCGCGCCTTTCCTGCCATTCCGCGCGCGCTACCGCCTGGTGATCCAGACCTGGTGCCGCTGCGCCACCTGGCTGGCCAAGGTGGTGGCGGGCATCCACTACGAAGTCCGCGGCCTGGAAAACATCCCGCAGCAGCCCTGCGTGATCCTGGCCAAGCACCAGAGCACCTGGGAAACCTTCTTCCTCTCCGCGCTGTTCGAGCCGCTGTCGCAGGTGGTCAAGCGCGAACTGCTGTACGTGCCGTTCTTCGGCTGGGCCATGGCCATGCTCAAGCCCATCGCCATCGACCGCAGCAACCCCAAGGCCGCCCTCAAGCAACTGGCCAAGCAGGGCGACGAACGCATCAAGCAGGGCGCCTGGGTGCTGATCTTCCCCGAGGGTACGCGCATTCCACCGGGGCAGATCGGCAAGTTCTCCCGCGGCGGCGCTGCCCTGGCGGTGAACGCCGGCCTACCGGTACTGCCGATCGCACACAACGCCGGCGAGTTCTGGCCCAAGCAGGGCTGGGCCAAGTACCCGGGCACCATCCAGGTGGTCATAGGTCCGGTCATGCACGCCGAGGGAGAGGGCCCGCGCGCCATTGCCGAGCTCAACGAGCGCGCCTACGCCTGGGTGGCCCAGACCCAGCAACAGATCAGCGGCGTAGCACCACAGGCCGTCTCCGAAGGCGCCTCGGGCATCGCCTGACGCGCCTGTGGATAAGCTGTGCGCGAAATACCGGCGCATTGCCATTATCGCGTCCAACACCCTGTTTCATATGGACTTTTAACTGCGCCCGAGAGGCCGTGCAGCGGGGCATAAGTTTTCACCGCAACCGGCGTCATGGACGAATTCGGCAATGCCGCACAGTCTTGCCGGAACGCCGGGCGGGCAAAGCGAGTAAGCTAGGCGGACCCGCATCGTGAAAGGGATTTTCGCTCCATGCCGTCCATCTACCAGCTCAAACCTCGCTTCCAGAATCTGCTGCGCCCCGGTGTGCAGCGCCTGTATGCGCAGGGCATCACCGCCAACCAGGTGACCCTCGCCGCCGCCGCGGTGTCCGTGCTGCTCGGCGCGCTGCTGGCCTGGCTGCCACAGCACACCTGGCTGTTCGCCCTGATTCCTTTGTGGATGCTGCTGCGCATGGCGCTGAACGCCGTGGACGGCATGCTCGCCCGCGAGTTCGGCCAGCAGTCCAAACTCGGCGCCTACCTCAACGAGCTGAGTGACGTGGTCGCCGACAGTGCCCTGTACCTGCCCTTCGCCCTGCTCGCCGGCGTTTCGCCGACCCTGGTGGTGCTGGTGGTGGTGCTGGCGGTGATCAGCGAATACGCCGGCGTGCTCGGCCCGATGGTCGGTGCCTCGCGCCGCTACGACGGCCCCATGGGCAAGAGCGACCGCGCCTTCTGCTTCGGCGTTCTGGGCGCCGGTGTGGCGTCCGGCCTGTTGCCGTCGTCTTGGATAAACGGGCTGCTAGCGGTGATCCTGCTGTTGCTGCTGGCGACTCTGGTCAACCGCGTGCGCCAAGGCCTGGCCGAGGTGGCACAAACCTCTCAATCGGAATAAGGATATTTCGATGCGCGACTGCAAGACGGCTGTCTTCCTCACCCACGATGGCGTGGAGCTGCTCTATCGCCACTGGCCCGCCACTCACCCCGGCGCAGGCCCGCGCAAGGCGGTGGTGATGTTCCACCGCGGCCACGAGCACGGCGGGCGCATGGCCCACCTGCCCGCCGAGCTGGATCTGCCCGACTACGACTTCTTCGCCTGGGATGCCCGCGGCCACGGCCTGTCACCCGGCGCCCGCGGTGACAGCCCGAGCTTCGCCACCAGCGTGCGCGATGTGCAGACCTTCCTCGATCACCTCAGTGCGACGCATGCCATCGAGCAGTCCGACATGGCCGTGCTGGCGCAGAGCGTGGGTGCCGTGATCATTAGCACCTGGGCCCACGACTACGCGCCCAAGGTACGCTGCCTGGTGCTCGCCTCGCCGGCGTTCAAGGTCAAGCTCTACGTGCCCTTCGCCCGCCCGGGCCTGAAGCTGCTGCGCCAGTGGCGCGGCAACTTCTTCGTCAACAGCTACGTCAAGGCGCGCTTCCTCAGCCACGATCCCGAGCGCATCGCCTCGTTCGAGAACGACCCGCTGATCACCCGGCCGATCTCGGTCAACATGCTGCTGGGGCTCTACGACGCCGCCGAGCGCGTGGTCGCCGATGCCCAGGCGATCCAGATCCCGACCCAGCTGCTGATCTCCGGCGCCGACTTCGTCGTGCATCGCAAACCGCAGGAGCAGTTCTTCGAGCGCCTGGGTAGCCTGCGCAAGGAGAAGCACATCCTCCCTGGCTTTTTCCACGACACCCTTGGCGAGCGCGACCGCGCCCATGCGCTGAGCCGTGCGCGACGCTTCATCCTGGAAAGTTTCGAGCAGCCGGCCGCGCGTCCCTCGCTGCTGGATGCCGACCGTTTTGGCTGGAGCTGCGCCGAGGCCGAGAGCCTGTCTGCGCCACTGCCGAAGAACTCCTTCGGCGACCTGTACTGGCACGCGACCCGCGCCGGCCTCAAGCTCGGCAGCGGGCTGTCCGACGGGGTGAAGCTGGGCTTCGCCACCGGCTTCGATTCCGGCAGTACCCTGGACTACGTCTACCGCAACCAGCCGTCCGGCAAGTCCGCGCTGGGCCGCCTGATCGATGCGAACTACCTGAACTCCATCGGCTGGCGTGGCATCCGCCAGCGCAAGCTGCATGCCGAGGAACTGCTGCGCCTGGCCATGGGCCGGCTGCGCGAGGCGGACAAGGCGGTGCGCATCGTCGACATCGCCGCCGGCCACGGCCGTTACATCCTCGAATCCCTCGAAGGCCTGGAGCACAAGCCGGACGCGATCCTGCTGCGTGACTACAGCGAGATCAACGTACGCGACGGCAGTGCGCTGATCGCGCAGAAGGGCCTCGGCGACATCGCCCGCTTCGTCAAAGGCGATGCCTTCGACCGGGCCGACCTGGCTGCCCTCGATCCCAAACCGACGCTGGCGGTGGTCTCCGGCCTGTACGAGCTGTTCGGCAGCAACCAGATGATCGGCGACTCGCTGGCCGGCCTGGCCGCGGCGGTCGAGGAGGGTGGCTACCTGGTCTACACCGGCCAGCCCTGGCACCCACAGCTGGAACTGATCGCCCGCGCCCTAACCAGCCACCGCCAGGGCCAGGCCTGGGTGATGCGCCGACGCAGCCAGGCGGAAATGGACCAGCTGGTGGAGGCCGCCGGTTTCCGCAAGCTGGAACAGCGCATCGACGAATGGGGCATCTTCAGCGTGTCCCTGGCCCAGCGGGTGTCCTGATGCAGGCCGCCCGCGAAACCGGATTGTGGAAGCGCGGGGTTCTTTGGCTGTTGCTGCTCGGCCCGCTGTTCTTCGCCAGCTACGGCTTCGCCAACTGGCTGACTGCGCAGCGCGAGGATGTCGGCAGCCTGGTGTTCGCCTGGGAAAGCGCAATGCCGCTGTGGCCCTGGAGCATCGTGCCCTACTGGTCGATCGACCTGCTCTACGGCCTGTCCTTCCTGCTCCCGGCCACTCGCCGGGAGATGGACCGCCACGCCCTGCGCCTGCTTACGGCACAGGTCATCTGCGTCGCCTGCTTCCTGCTCTGGCCGCTGCGCTTCACTTTCGAACGTCCGGAGCTGGACGGCTTCTTCGGCTGGATGTTCGATGTGCTGATGGGCTTCGACAAGCCGTTCAACCAGGCGCCCTCGCTGCATATCGCCCTGCTGGTGGTGATCTGGGTGATGTTCGCCCGCCATACCCGCGGCCTGCTGCTGCGTGGCCTGCTGCATGGCTGGATGGCGCTGATCGGCCTGTCGGTGCTGACCACCTGGCAGCATCACTTCATCGATGTCCCCACCGGCGCCCTGGCCGGCTGGCTGTGCGTCTGGCTCTGGCCAATAGAGGACCGCAGCCCGCTGCACAACCTGCGCCTGGCCCGCGAGCCACAGCGCTGGCGTCTAGCGCTGCGCTACGGGCTCGGCAGCGCGATCTGCGCCGCCCTGGCGGTCAATCTCGGCGGCGCCTGGCTGTGGCTGCTGTGGCCCTGCGCATCGCTGCTGCTGGTAGCGCTGAATTACGCACTGTTCGGCGCGGCCGGCTTCCAGAAGCACGCAGACGGCTCGCTGAGTTCGGCCAGCACCTGGCTATTGGCGCCCTATCTGCTTGGAGCTTGGGTCAACTCGCGGCTATGGACACGCAAGCACCCACAACCGGATCAGGTGGTGGAGGGCGTCTGGCTCGGCCGCGTGCCAAGCGCGCGTGAAGCGGCGCCCTTCGCTGCCGTGCTCGACCTCAGCGCCGAGCTGCCGGTGCGCCTGCCCGGCAAGACCTATCGCAACCTGCCACTACTCGACCTGGTCGCCCCGGATAGCGAGGCGTGCCGTCAGGGCGCCGAGCTGATCGAACAGTTGCGCCAGCAGGGTCCGCTGCTGGTCTGCTGCGCCCTCGGCTACTCACGCAGCGCCACCCTGGTCGCCGCCTGGCTGCTGCACAGCGGCTGCGCCGACAGCGTCGAGCAGGCCATCGCGATGATCCGCGCCGCGCGGCCAAGGATTGTCCTTGGCGATGCCCAGCGCATAGCGCTGCAGGGTCTGCTGCAACCCTCGGCGAATCTGGAGATGGCCCATGGCCTCTGAGATGCAACTCACTCTGGTCGCCGGCCTGCTGGGCCGTGGCCGTGGCCTGGACCTGCTGTCCAACACGCTGACCCTGCTGGCCCTGGCCTATGGTCTGGCGCCGCTGCTCGGTGCACCACCCAGCGCCGCCAGCGCTGTGGTCTGCGGCCTGCTGGTGATGCTCGGCCTGGCACAGAAGTACTGGGCCATCCGCGTGGCACTGGACGCTGAACTGTTCGCCCGCCTGGCCGGCGATACCGCTCGTCTCGCCATGCACACCACCGACCTCGACCAGGCGCTGCACAGCCTTGGTCTGCAACCCACCGACGCTGCGCCTCGCGACTGGCTGCAACGTAGCCACGCCGCGCTCCGTCTGCTGCGCCTGCAGGCAGCCTGGCTGGTGGCGCAGCTGTTGCTGGCCCTGGTCGTCATTCTCGCCACCCCCTGGCTTTCCCTGGCTGGATAAAGGAGTCATATCCATGCTCGCTTCGCTCACTGCCTTCGCCATCACCTCGGCAGCTCGCCTGCTGACCGGCGCCCGCGCCCTCTGGCTGGGCTGCACGGCCCAGCCGACACAAAGGCTGTATTTCGCCAACCACAGCAGCCACGGCGACTTCGTGTTGCTGTGGGCCTCCCTGCCACCGGAGCTGCGCCGGCGCACTCGCCCGGTGGCCGGCTCGGACTACTGGATGAAGGGCGATCTGCGCCGCTTTCTGATCCGTGATGTGTTCAACGGTGTACTGGTCGACCGCGACCGCAGCGACCCCAATGCCAACCCGCTGCAATCAATGCTCGATGCGCTGGAACAGGGTGACTCGCTGATCATCTTCCCCGAAGGCACGCGCAACCTCACCGACGAGCAGCTGCTGCCGTTCAAGAGCGGCCTGTACCACCTGGCGCAGGCCAAACCCGATGTGGAACTTGTGCCGGTGTGGATCGCCAACCTCAACCGGGTGATGCCCAAGGGCAGGGCGCTGCCACTGCCACTGCTGTGTACCCTGAGCTTCGGCGCACCGCTCGAACGCCAGGAAGGGGAGGACAAGGCAGCGTTCCTCGAACGCGCCCGTAATGCCCTGCTGGATCTGGCCCCGGAGGTAGTCTGAGATGGATCGCAATACAATCCTGCTGTTCGCCGGCATCGGTGCCGTACTGCTGCTCGCCACTCTGATCGCCCGCGTGCTGCGGCGGCGCGCCGGTGAAGTACCCAACGCGGTAATCGAGAACCTCAACGCGCGGATCGACGCCTGGTGGGCCATGGTGCTGGTCATCGGCATCGCCTTCCTGTTCGGCAACAATGGCGTGATCCTGCTGTTCTACTTCGTGTCCTTCTACGCCCTGCGCGAGTTCCTCACCCTGACGCCGACCCGGCGCAGCGACTATCCGGCACTGGTGGCGGCCTTCTACTTCGCGCTGCCGATGCAGTACCTGCTGATCGCCCTGGACTGGTACGGCCTGTTCGCCATCTTCATCCCGGTCTACCTGTTCCTCCTGCTGCCGATCCTCGCCTCGCTGGGCGGCGATACCACGCGCTTCCTCGAGCGCGCTTCGGAAGTGCAGTGGGGGTTGATGATCGCGGTGTACTGCGTATCCGCCGTGCCGGCGCTGCTGACCCTGGATATTCCCGGCTACGAGGGGCGCAACCTGCTGCTGATCGCCTGGCTGATCATCGTCGTGCAGCTTTCGGACGTGCTGCAGTACGTCTGCGGCAAGCTCGCCGGCAAGCACAAGATCGCGCCCAAGCTATCGCCCTCCAAGACCGTGGAAGGCTTTGTCGGCGGCGTGGCCCTGGCCAGCCTGGTCGGTGCCTCGCTGTTCTGGATCACCCCGTTCAGCTTCTGGCAGGCCGCGCTGATGGCGCTGACCGTCAACCTGCTGGGCTTCGCCGGCGGCCTGGTGATGTCGGCGATCAAGCGCGACCGCGGGGTGAAGGACTGGGGCCACATGATCGAGGGCCACGGCGGCATGCTCGACCGCATGGACTCGGTATGCTTCGCCGCACCGATCTTCTTCCATTTCGTCCGCTACTGGTGGGCCTGATCCGCATCAGCTGTCGCCTCACTCGAGGCGACAGCCGGCTCGCGGAATCCTGAGCCAGCGCTGACGCCGGGCCTGCATGGAATCGCAGGCAACAAAAAACCCGCCGAAGCGGGTTTTTTATGACCTTCCGACATCCTGTCGTCTGCCATCCTGGCGCGGTCTGTCTTCCTTGACCCGGGACATCCAGTTCCCGGTAGGTGTGGGTAGATTAGCCAAGACACGCGGGTGAGGGCAGAAGCCTGTTCCGCCATTGCGTGTAAGCCTTTCGCTATAGCGGCAGAAATAAAAACCCCGGCGCTAGGCCGGGGTTTTCTTTCTGCGACGACTGGGGTGTAGGTGCGCAAAGATAATTGAACTTGACGCACCTGAAAATCAGCCATAGAGAAGAGTTCGGCCAAAGTTAATTTACATGTTGGCCAAAGTTAATCTCGCAAAACCTATTTTTGCGCAAAGTTATTTGACCCTTGCGGAATTGACAAGGCGTCAAGATTTACAAATATCTTTACACCTACGGCGCAAGCAGGCAAGTCCTTAGCTAGCAATCCGGAGCTTCGACCGGAAGGGCGTGCTAGCCTTGGCAGCTGCAGTAGAACTTTTGCGAGCGATGAAAGGAAGTATCAGAAGATCCGCAGGTCATCGCTGAATAGCCCATGGGCCTCCACATACTCGTTGTATGCGCTTATGATTTTGCGATTATCTTCCTGCCACTGATAAACCTTGGCACGCAGCGATTTGAAGTACTGGCCATCCACAGGCTCAGTCGGACTCGATCCAGCCCCTGCAAGCAGCGAATCACGCAAATGTTGTTTCCCACGCTCTATGCGATCCATATCACCCAGCCCTGTTCCTCTTGCCTGCCTGAATGCTCACATGCTTAGGCCACTTGCGCATAGGGCCGCCAGACGAGCGTCAACCAGCTGCTCCTCTTGGCTTTGCACAAGAAAATCTTTGATTGTGCTGGGAACATAGCTGGCTAGACGCGAAGGTACGCGCCTGCTAAATCTCGCTTTAATTTTGCTGATGAAAGGATGCGGTACATGGCAACCCAACGGTACTCTGTCACACCTCACCCAATTGAAACGCTGCTGACCTGGGTGAAGTCCGGTGAGATAGCAATCCCTGAAATTCAGCGTCCTTTTGTCTGGGAAGCCACCAAGGTTCGCAACCTGCTCGACTCGCTATACCAGGGGTACCCGGTGGGCTACCTAATCGCCTGGCGCAATCCTCAGGTGAAGCTCAAGGACGGCTCAACTTCAGCTGGTAAGCGCATTCTGATCGACGGACAGCAACGTGTAACTGCCCTCATGGCGTCGCTGCTCGGCATTGAAGTGCTCACCGATGACTATGAGACCGTTCAAATTCGTATTGCCTTCAACCCCCAGGAAGAACGTTTCGAAGTAGCTAACCCTGCCATTCGAAAAAATACAGCCTGGATCGCTGATGTTTCTGAGGTGTTCAAGTCCTCGACCAGCTTGTTCCAACTGGTAAGTGACTATTGCCAAGTAAACACGGAATGCTCGCAAGACCAGATCTTCAAAATCATCGAAAAGTTGAGAGGGATCATCCATAACCATGTGGGCATCATTGAGCTAGCCGAAGATCTCGACATCGAAACCGTGACCGAAATCTTTATCAGGGTGAACTCGGCCGGAAAACAGCTTTCCCAAGCTGACTTTGCGATGTCGAAGATTGCAGTCAACGAGACCTATGGCGGCAACCTGCTGCGCAAAGCCATCGACTACTTCTGCCACCTTGCCGTCGCCCCTGAATTCTTGACCAAGATTCAAAAGGGCGACCAGCAGTTCGTGGAGTCCGAGTTCTTCGACAAGATGAAGTGGGTGGCCAACGTCAACGATGACATCTACGACCCCACCTATACCGACATGCTGCGAGTGGCCTTCACCTCCGAGTTCGGGCGCGGCAAGCTGCAAGACCTAGTGGCGTTGCTGTCAGGCCGAAACTTTGAAACTAAGCAATATGAGGAGGCGATTGCCGAGGACTCCTTTCTGCGGTTGAAGGACGGTATCCATGCCTTCATCAACAAAACTCATTTTGACCGCATCACCATGATTCTGCGTTCGGCGGGCTTCATCACTAGCGACATGATCAGCAGCCAGAACGCGGTTAACTTTGCCTACATCGTCTACCTACAAGGTAGAAAATCTAACGTCCCCGCCGCCGACCTGGAGCGCTTGGTTCGTCGCTGGTACGCCATGTCGATTCTCACCGGGCGCTACAGTGGCTCACCGGAATCCACGTTTGACTTCGATATACGCCAGATCGCCAGTAAAGGGGTCGTTGACTATGTCGAGTCCGTTATTCCTAACGAACTGCCCGATAGCTTCTGGACAGGCATGCTGCCGCAGTTCATGGACACTTCGTCGATTAAGAGCCCTTACTTCCTCTGCTACAAGGCTGCGCAGGTCAAGCTGGGAGACAAGGGTTTCTTGTCACGCGACATCAGCGTGACCGATCTGCTGCTGAATCGAGCTGACGTCCACCACGTCTATCCCCGCCAGCACCTCAAAGGACAGGGCATGAGCAGTGGAACCTACAACCAAATTGCCAACTATGTAGTGGCTCAGAGCGAGATCAATATCGCCATCGGGGCTAAAGCGCCGGAGCTCTACTTCGCAGAGCTGGCTCGGCAATGCAACGCAGGCGATAAGAAGTACGGCGGCATTACTGAACGTAGCGCCTTGCTCAATAACCTACGCATGAACTGCATTCCAGAAGCCATGCTCGACGGCGAGATCAGCGATTTCCGCGATTTTCTGGAGGAACGCAGGAAGCTAATGGCACTTAAGATTCAACGTTGGTTCGAAACTCTCTAAACGCGGGCCGCATCGGCTCCCGTTAACAAGAAAATCGATGTCCCGTTGTCATCCCACAAAGGAGGTGTAGGTGAGCCAGTCCAGCCAACGCTATGTCGACTTCATTGGCGGCCTGATGCCGCTGTATCAACAGGAAGACGTCCAGGGTTTATGGGGTGCCCGCTCACTCAGAGATGGAACGCTGATCCTGCCTCAGCGGGAGATTGATGATGGCCTGGACGATGACCGAGTTACTGTGTGGTGGCAAGGCGACGTCCAGCGGGCCACCGATACCGATGGTTCTCAACTGGCCAGTATCGCCCTGGTTGATTACGTGCAATTCCACAGCGTGGGCAAAGCCAGCCAGCACGCGACGGATTTGTTAGAGCATCTAAGCCAGCACTTCACCTTCAAGACCGGTGGAAATTTGTACCTCCCATACGCCGAAGAAGAGCTGCGAGCCTTTGGCCGCATTCTGGAGGTCATCAAAAACTACGGGCCCGATCTCGCATTAGATGCCTTGAAAAAGAGCTTAGGGTTCTAGTGCGCCACAGGGCTGCGGTACCAAACCACGGCCCCTCCGGCGTCCACTTGAACCTCCTTCCGGACATCAAATAGCTTGGCCTCGTGCAACACATGACGCCAGCTACTGCAGCCATAGCGCTTAGGTGTCTGGTCAGGGTAGGTCTTAGTGATCCAGCGAATCGCTTCTGACAGCACCGTCCATCCGTCACAGGCCAACAGCCGCTCAGCCTCGCGCAAACAACTAACGACACCGCTGCTGGGCCAATGTACAGAGCCATCGAGCCAGATGCCATTTACAAGCACCTCATGAAAAGCCTGGGACTGCATAAACGACGCCATTTCAGTACGCGCTTCGCCGAGGCTTCTCGCCCAGGTGTGCAGCGTTAAGTAATGCCCATCGATGGTCTCGTAACTGCCATCCAGATGCTGTTCGGCGGCTTCGCAGCCTGCAGGATCCCAGAGGTCGAAACGCTGCAGGAAGTGATGTACCAGCTCGTTACGCAACGCCACCAACTCCTTCAACGCCGCATGGGTATCACTGAACTGCTGCTCCGGGAGCTCAATCTGGTAACGCATGCTGAACCAGGCTCTATCCGGGGAAACATCGTCCGCCGGCTCACGCTCTGCCATTGATGATCGACTAAGGGCGCCCTCGGTCAGCTGGCTGACCAGTGCGCCAAGCGTCTGCTTATGGGTGCTCGCCCGTCGCTCGTCACGGATCGCCAGCAATCGATCTGCCGGGCCACTGATCTCGCTTTCTGCTACCACCGCTTTCAGCAACAGCTCGTATTGCTGTAGCCGCAGCATGCAGCGCCCAAGCTTGCGCTGCACTGTCTGTTGAAGCTCGGGCACAGAATCCACAGTCTCATTCATTTTGAAACGGCTCTGCTCATATCTCCGACGATCTTTCTTCTAGCAGTGAACGCAGCCATTGAACCGGCGCCTCCTGCCCTTGCGTGTCAAAGACAAACTCTTGCCCTCTGGCGGCACTCTTGAGCAGACATTCATGACCCGCCATGCGCCACCGCCCCACATCTTGGTGATAGCTCAGTCGCGACACCCCCTCTACGGGAGCGAAGAAAGCCGGCAGCCTCCAGTACGTCTGAGCACTGCTATTCGGGGCCGTCAGCACAAGCCGTTCATCAAGATACTGAAATACACCAGCCCCAGGCGCATCGGCACGAGTACCGTTGAACACCAACTGCTCTGCCGCCTCATACAGCGTGTTAGCGGCGTCATGCGCGTAGGAAAAATGCGGGTGGTAGCGGGCCCACGCCAAATCTTCGGGCTGCACCTCATCGACGGTGTGGATCTGACCGATTTGTAGCCAGCCCCAAATCACATGGCGGGCCCGCTCAGCCTTCTTGAAGCGCCAGCCCTCAGCCGTCCTCTCGACAACCCTGAACGAGCCAAAGAATACGAATACATCCCCAACCTGTACCCCCTGCTTGCGCAGATGCCCCTGAGCGCTGCCAGTCTGTCCCAATAGGGGCTTCCAGCCAGACAATCGGGGCAGCGCATCGGCTCGCAGATCAGGATCCAGATGCGCAAAATGCCGGTGCCGCTTGGCATCTCCTGTAAGCCCAACGACCAGATCTCCGACGTTCATGTCTGCATAGCTCAAATCACCGTAGGCAATCGGCGAGCCCTTATCGGGGATGGGCAACGACAACATGCGCCCATCTGGGAAGATGGGGCTCGGGCAACCACCGGCTGCCGAATCAAAACCCTTACGACTCAAAATGATGCGCATCACCGACCTCCACACCTGGAGATCGAGGCCGCCTCCTCTTGCGGCCACTGTGTCGGCTTCCCATGCCGGCCCGGCTGGTAGCGCGCTCGGATGAAGGCAATAAAGCGTTCGGCCTGTTCGGCGCCGGACAGCTTGCCATGTGCCGACTGCCCCTGGGGCAATGCCGGCCGCATTACCTCAGGCAACGCGATGGCTTGGGCGCCGAAGTAATAGAACTCCTCTGCAACGAGGACATACTGACCGGATACATCTCGCTGCAGGTCAAACGCACTAGGTGCGTCGTCTCCAACGCGCCAATGGTTCGGATTGGGCAACTGTTCAAAATGCCCAGGCTCGAGCGCGCCAGGCACCAGGGGTCGGTAGATGTTGTCGCCCGCTTTGGGGATGGGGCCGGCCTTGCTCAGATTAGGAATTTTGTCCTGGAATCGTGGATCGCCGTGGTAATCCCGCAAATGCACCTTCTCCCCCACGCGCATCAGGTAGATCAACCGCTCCTCACCGATTCGATCCCCTGAGAGGGCTTTGGAGGTGAACCCGGCAATCCAATCGCCGGTTTTCTTCGCCCAGCGAATCTGGGGTTTGCAGGTGGCCAGGGTCAGGGTGCTGCCAAAAGGGTTCGGCGCGAAACCGGTGTCATGGGTCATCTTGTAGCTGAACAGCCGCATAGGTACCTCCTTGTCCATCACCAGCCAAACCACAGACTAAAAGGCAAAGTGGCGCCCGTCTCAAGCCAATCCAGAGAAATCTGGTTCAACTTACCAAAACCGTCTCACCGAAGAGACCGTGCTGACGGTAGAACGCCAAGTCAAACGGCTCGCCGTACAGGAACACCCCACGGAGTGCTGTATACCCGGCCCAGTGCCGGCATGGTGACTGCCCGATGTGTGGTGGGGAGATCAAGCGTGTACC
>NZ_BATI01000017.1 GCF_000467105.1 Aquipseudomonas alcaligenes NBRC 14159 | reverse complement strand
CCGCACTTCAGCGCCAGCGCCAGCAGCGCCAGGGACAGACCGAAGTAGATGGGCGCCAGCAACCAGCGCGAGGCGTACATAGCATTTTCGATAAAGCGTTCCATGTGATCTCGCCGAGTGGATAGAAAACTGGTCGCGAGTATACCCAGCCGCGCCCGGCGGGCAAGGCGACAAGCGCCGGTGGATTTTTATCCCCGCTTACTGTGGATAACCTTGTGGGCAGGCCCGGGAAGGATGGCTGTACGCCCCTGGCGGCGGGAAGGCCCCACAGGTTGGGCAAAAAGCGTTCAGCTCTCCGGCCGGGACTGGCAATCGCCACGCGGACGGCAGCGCACACCGTTGAGGCGGCGCAGTTCGGCCTGCAGGTGCAGGCGCCAGATTGGCGGCTCCGCACAGGGCGCGTAGCCCTGGTCGGCCAGGCAGCGGGCGATCGAGTCGAGAATCTCCTCGGCCACCAAAGGCCCGTGGAATGGGCCTTGCGCTTTGATCGCCGAGGGCTGGGCGGCGGACATGCCGGCGGCGCAGAGCAGCGTCCACAAGCCTTGCTGACCGGCCAGCGGACGGATCTCGCACTCGATGCGGGTAGTCAGGCCCAGGCACTGACGGGTAAGACAGAGGCTGCGCGGCATGACGGCGGTCCTCGCAAGGTCTGGCTTTCAGCCTACACCCGGGCACCGCACGGCGGAAGGTAAAAGTTATCCCCGCCAACTGTGGATAACTCTGTGGAAGGAACGGGGGAAACCACCCTGCGGCGACGCCCGCCGCGGGCGCCACCGGAATGCGCAGTGACTGACCAGTTGCCGCCGTCACTCCTTGGCGGCTTTCGGTGCCGGCTTGGCGCGCGGCTTGCTCTCCTTGGGCTTGTCCTTGGCGGCCTCCTTGTCCTTCTCCTCTTCCTCCATGCCCAGCTCGGCGATGCTGCGCAGGCGCTCGACCACCCGCGCGTTGACGCTGCCCTTGGGGAACTGGCCCTTGGCATCCGGCGCGCCGGCCGGCTCGCCGAGCAGCAGGCCGAGGGCCTCGTCGACATGGCGCACGGCGTACACGTGGAACTGCCCGGCACGCACCGCCTGCAGTACCCGCTCATCGAGCATCAGGTTGCTGACGTTGGAGTGCGGAATGATCACGCCCTGCTCGCCGGTCAGGCCGCGCGCCTGGCACAGGCGGAAGAAGCCCTCGATCTTCTCGTTGACGCCCCCCACCGCCTGCACCTCGCCGAACTGGTTGATCGAGCCGGTGATGGCGAAGCACTGCTTGAGCGGCGTGCGCGATAGCGCGGAAATCAGCGTGCAAACCTCGCCGAGCGAGGCGCTGTCGCCATCCACATAGCCGTAGGACTGCTCCAGGGCGATGCTGGCGGAGATTTCCAGGGGGAACTCCTGGGCGTAGCGGCTGCCGAGGAAGCCGGTGAGGATCATCACCCCCTTGGAGTGGATCGGCTGGCCCAGGCTGACCTCGCGCTCGATGTCGACGATGCCGCTGCCGCCCGGATAGACGGTGGCGGAGATGCGCGCCGGCACGCCAAAGGCCGAGTCGCCGACTTCCAGCACGGTCAGGCCGTTGCACTTGCCGATGGCCTCGCCAGCCGTGTCGATGAGGATGATGCCGGCCAGCATGTCGTCGATGATCCGCGCCGAGACCCGCCCGGTGCGGTCGGCCTTGGCCTTGAGCGCCCGCTCGATATGGCCGACGTCGGTGATCGCATCACCGGCCAGCTGGCGCACGAAGTCGGCCTCGCTGACCAGCTGGAACAGATCGCCGATGCGCGCCGACAGGCGCCCCTGGTGCTCGGCCAGGCGCGCGCTGTAGGTGGCCAGGCGTGCCACGGCGGCCGCCGTGAGCGGCGCCATGCCCTCCTCCGAGGTACGTGTCTTGAGCAGTTGAGCGAACTGTTCGAGGCTGTCGTCGCCGACGGCAATCTCCTCGTCGAAGTCCACCAGCACGCGGAACATCTCCTGGAAGTCGGAATCCAGGTCCTGCAGCGTGTAGTACAGCTGGCGCGAGCCGATGATGATGACCTTGAGCTGCAGCGGGATGACCTGCGGGTTGAGGGTCACGGTGGCGATGCGGCCGAGATCGCCGAGCGGCGATTCCATCTTCAACTGGCGCGAATGCAGGGCGCGCTTGAGCGCATCCCAGACGAAAGGCTCGCTGAGCAGCTTCTCCGCCTCGACGATCAGGTAGCCGCCGTTGGCCCGGTGCAGGGCGCCGGGGCGCAGCTGGCGATAACTGGTGTAGAGCGCGCCCTGATCGGTGCTGTACTCGATGCGGCCGAACAGGTTGTCGTAGGTCGGGTGCGGTTCGAACACCACCGGCGCACCGCCATCGCCGTGGTGGCCGACCACCAGACTGGGGCTGTACTGCTCCTCGAGCATCTCGCGGCGCTGCAGGTCCGGCTTGTCGTCGAGCAGCTGGTCGACCACGGTGCGCAGCAGGTTGACCTGCACCGCCTGCAGGTAGGCGCACACGCCGGCGTTCTCCGCGTATTTTTCCGACAGCGGCGACAGCAGCGGCTGCAGCGCCAGGCTGATGGTCTCCTCGTTGAGCTGGCGCAGCTGGTTGCTGCTCTCGCGCTTCCACTGCGGCAGGCTGGCCAGCTCCTCGTTGAGGCGCTCCTCCAGCGCCGCGATGTCGTCATGGAAACGCTCGCGCTCGGCCTCCGGCAGCTGGGCGAAGTCGGCTTCATCCAGCGCCTTGCCGTCCTTCATCGGGGTGAAGGCGATGTTGGCGCTGTCGCGGTACAGGGCCACGTCCTTCTCCAGCGCCAGCTTCTCGATCAGGTCCAGGGCCTTGTCGTAACGCTGGTTGAACACGCGGTCGATGGCGCCCTTCTTCTGCTGGTAGGTCGGCGTCTCGAACACCGCCGGGAAGGTCGCCAGCAGGTTGTCGATCAGGTGGCCGATATCGGCGATGAAGGCGGCCGCCGTACCAGGCGGCAGCTCCAGCGCACGCGGCTCGCGCGGCTCATCGAAATGATTGACGTAGACCCGGTCCACCGGGGTGGCCTGGCGCTTGGCCTCGGCCTTGAGGTAGCGCTGCACGAAGGAGAAGCGGCCGGTACCCGGCTCGCCCATCACATATACGTTGTAGCCGGGGCGCGGCATCGCCACGCCGAATTGCAGCGCCTCCACCGCGCGCTCCTGGCCGAGCACGCCGCGAAACGGCTCGAGGTCGTCAGTGGTGGCAAAGTTGAACTGGTCGGGAGCGCAGGGACGGGTCAGGGCATCGGGCGCCAGGCGCAGGCTGGCAGCGAAGGATTCGGGCATCGGAAGTCCTTGTCAGAGCGGGCAAGCCGCAAGATGGGACCATAATGGCGCCGCCCCGCCGCCGCTGGCAAGGCGCCAATCAGACGCCCGCGCGGTCGGCACAGCTCAGGCAGAACTCGGCCGCTGGCAGAGCCTGCAAGCGCGCCGGCTCGATCACCTCGCCGCAGCGCTGGCACACGCCATAGCAGCCATCGGCCAGGCGCAGGCGCGCCATGCCGACCTGTCGCATGCCCGCTTCCGCCTCGGCCAGCAGAGCTTCCAGCACCTCATCGTTCTGCCGCTCGACGGCCTGATCGGCGAAGTCGGCATTGCGCTGCAGACCGAGGTCGCGGCGGATGGCAGTGGCACGCCGGCTGTATTCGTCGTACAGCGCATCCAGGGCGGCGCGCGGATCGCGTGAAGTCATGGCAAGAGCTCCTTGGGTCTGATGGTTTCAGTGTGGACCTTTCCAGGCGCCCTGCACTGACCCGCATCAACACCCACGGCCGCTCGCCGCGCAGAGACTCTCGGGGCGTTGCGCCCCGACAGACCGCCAGGGGTCAGACCACGCCCTGGGCCAGCATGGCGTCGGCGACCTTGACGAAGCCGGCGATGTTGGCGCCCTTGACGTAGTTCACCCGGCCGTTCTCCTCACCATAGCTGACGCAGGCGTGGTGGATGTTCTGCATGATGCCGTGCAGGCGCTGGTCCACCTCGCCCGCGCTCCAGTGCAGGCGCATGGCGTTCTGGCTCATCTCCAGGCCGCTGGTGGCCACACCACCGGCGTTGGCCGCCTTGCCCGGCGCGAAGAGGATGCCGGCTTCGAGGAACAGGTCCACGGCCTCCAGGGTCGAGGGCATGTTGGCTCCCTCGGCCACGCAGATGCAGCCGTTGCCGAGCAGGGCCCGCGCATCCACCGCATCCAGCTCGTTCTGGGTGGCGCAGGGCAAGGCGATATCGCAGGCCAGCGACCAGGGACGCTGGCCCGGCAGGAAGCGCAGGCCGGGACCGCTCAGCTCGTCGAGACGTCCGCGGCGGACGTTCTTCAGCTCCATCATCGCCTGCCACTGCTCCTGGCTCAGGCCGGCCTCGGCGAACAGCGTGCCGCTGGAGTCGGACAGGGAAATCACTTTGCCACCCAGCTCCATCACCTTCTGTGCGGCGTACTGGGCGACGTTGCCGGAGCCGGAGATGGCCACCCGCTGACCATCAAAATCGCGCCCGATGCCCTTGAGCATTTCCTGGGCGAAGTAAACGCAGCCGTAGCCGGTGGCCTCGGGGCGGATCAGGCTGCCGCCATAGGCTAGCCCCTTGCCGGTGAACACCGAGGTGAACTCGTTGGACAGCCGCTTGTACTGGCCGAACAGGAAGCCGATCTCACGGGCGCCGACACCGATGTCACCGGCCGGTACGTCGAGGTCGGCACCGATGTGGCGGTACAGTTCGGCCATGAAGGACTGGCAGAAGCGCATCACCTCGGCATCGCTCTTGCCCTTCGGGTCGAAGTCGGAACCACCCTTGCCGCCGCCCATGGGCAGCGAGGTCAGCGAGTTCTTGAACACCTGCTCGAAGGCGAGGAACTTGAGCACCCCCAGGTTCACCGAGGGATGGAAACGCAGGCCGCCCTTGTAGGGGCCGATGGCGCTGCTCATCTGCACACGGAAGCCCCGGTTGACCTGCACCCGGCCGGCATCGTCGACCCAAGGCACGCGGAACAGGATGGCGCGCTCCGGCTCGACGATGCGCTCGATGATGCCGGCTTCCAGATAGCGCGGATTGGCTTCAAGGAAGGGCCACAGGCTGCGCAGCACCTCTTCCACGGCCTGGTGGAACTCGGGCTGATCGGGGTCGCGCTGCTTGAGGCGCTGCAGGAAAACGTCGACGGATGGCGTCATGGGGCTCACCAGAACTGCTTTTTATGAAGGTTTCGGGGCCGAGACTCTACCAAGGCAGATTGCACCGAGATAGGTCAAAATGACGCTTTTATGTATTTTTTTGGTGCATAAATTGTAAATGGCGGCCTGATTCGGCGGCAATCCCTGCCACAGAGCCACACCGATCACCGCATGGGCGCCCCGCGATGGCGCACACCAGGCTCCGTAATCGAACATGCACAAAACAAAACGGGGCCCGCAGGCCCCGTTCCGTGTTTCCACCCGCGCTTACTGCGCCAGCTTCTTGTAGCGCACGCGGTGCGGCTGGCTGGCCGCATCGCCGAGGCGCTTCTTGCGGTCGGCTTCGTACTCGGTGTAGTTGCCCTCGAAGAACACCACGCTGCCGTCGTCCTCGTAGGAGAGGATGTGGGTGGCCACGCGGTCGAGGAACCAGCGATCGTGGGAGATCACGATGGCGGCACCGGGGAAGTCCAGCATCGCCTCTTCGAGGGAGCGCAGGGTTTCCACGTCGAGATCGTTGGACGGTTCGTCGAGCAGCAGCACGTTGGCGCCCTGCTTCAGGGTCAGGGCCAGGTGCAGACGGCCACGCTCACCACCAGAGAGGTCCTTGACGAACTTCTGCTGGTCGCCGCCCTTGAAGTTGAAGCGACCAACGTAGCCGCGCGACGGCACCTCGTAGTTGCCGGTCTTGATCATGTCGAGGCCGTCGGACACCGCTTCCCACACGGTCTTGCTGCCGTCCAGGTCGTCGCGGCTCTGGTCCACGCAGGCCAGTTGCACGGTATCGCCGATCTCGATGCTGCCGGAGTCCGGAGTCTCCTTGCCCATGATCATGCGGAACAGGGTCGACTTACCGGCGCCGTTGCCGCCGATCACGCCGACGATGGCGCCCTTGGGCATGCTGAAGGACAGGTTGTCGATCAGCACGCGATCGCCATAGCCCTTGGTGACGCTCTTGAACTCGATGACCTTGTCGCCCAGGCGCGGACCGGCCGGGATGTAGATCTCGTTGGTCTCGGCGCGCTTCTGGAATTCCTGCGACTGCATCTCCTCGAAGCGCTGCAGGCGGGCCTTGGACTTGGCCTGGCGGGCCTTGGCGCCCTTGCGCACCCACTCCAGCTCTTCCTTCATGGCCTTCTCGTGGGCCGACTGCTGCTTGGATTCCTGCGCCAGGCGCTCGGACTTGGCTTCCAGCCAGCCGGAGTAGTTGCCCTCGTAGGGAATGCCGGCGCCGCGGTCGAGTTCGAGAATCCAGCCGGCGACGTTGTCGAGGAAGTAGCGGTCGTGGGTGATGGCCACCACGGTGCCGGGGAAGTCGTGGAGGAAACGCTCCAGCCAGGCCACCGAGTCGGCGTCCAGGTGGTTGGTCGGTTCGTCCAGCAGCAGCATGTCGGGGGCCGACAGCAGCAGGCGGCACAGTGCCACGCGGCGCTTTTCGCCACCGGACAGGTGCTCGACCTTGGCGTCCCACGGCGGCAGACGCAGGGCGTCGGCGGCGACTTCCAGCTGGCGCTCCAGGTTATGGCCGTCAGAGGCCTGCAGGATGGCCTCCAGCTTGGCCTGCTCGGCGGCCAGGGCATCGAAGTCGGCATCCGGCTCGGCATAGGCGGCGTAGACCTGGTCCAGGCGCGCCTGGGCATCCTTGATCTGGCTGACGGCCTCTTCCACTACTTCGCGCACGGTCTTGCTCGGGTCGAGCTGCGGCTCCTGCGGCAGGTAGCCGACATTGATGCCCGGCATCGGGCGGGCTTCGCCGTCGAACTCGGTGTCGACGCCGGCCATGATGCGCAGCAGGGTCGACTTACCGGCGCCGTTGAGGCCGAGCACGCCGATCTTGGCGCCCGGGAAGAACGACAGGGAGATGTTCTTGAGGATTTCCCGCTTCGGCGGCACGACCTTGCTGAGCCGATGCATGGTATAGACGTATTGAGCCATGAAATGACCTTGGTTCCGCTTGGAGATGTAGATTTGCAGAGAGGCGGCGCACGACAGGGTGGATCGCCGGTCGAATGGGCATGATAGCCCTTGCGCCCGCGCGCGTGCGGCAAAGCTACCGGAATGGTGGGCCAGGGGCAAACCAGGCGATGAGCAGTAATTGCACTTGGCCGCATTTCCGGGCATTCTAGTCGGCTTTGCAGCCCGCTCATTGCCATCCTGTCTCGGCAGCCTTATCAGCAGGGTATATCCGCTTGGCACTCTCCCGACCTCCCGCCTCCAGCTCCGCCCGCGACCCGTTGGCCCGCCCCGCGCGCGGCTCGCTGAAGGGCGCACTGGCACTGCTGGTGGCGCTGATGCTCGGCTTGCTGCTGTGGCAGCTGCATCAGGAGACGCGCCAGCTGGAGGATGCGCAGCGCATGCGCAGCCAGGAGCACGCCAGCCAGCTGGCCAACTACCTGAGCCTGGTGCTGCGCCTCAAGGCCGAGGCCGGGCGCGCCTTTCTCGCCACCCACGCCGAATCGCCGCCGACCGAGGCACAGCTGCCCGACCTGTCGCGCCGCCTGCACGGCATCTATCCGGCCCTGCACAGCCTGGCCTGGTATGACGCACAGGGCCGCCAACTGCTCGACACCGCTCCGGGCGCCCCCCAGGCCAGGCAGCTGCCGGCCGGTGAAAGCTTCCACTTCAGCTATGTAAGCGTCGATGGCGGGCTGATCCTGCTGCTTATCGAACATCCGCAGACGCGTGGCCGTTGGCTGGTGCGCCTGCGTCCCGCGGCGCTGAACAACTGGCTGCCCCAGCAGGGCTCCAACCTGCCCTGGCTGCTGCAGGACAGCGGCGGCCACACCATGCTGCGCCCGCCACTGGCGGCGACGCCGGCAGGCCAGGCCAGCCAGCTGCAGAGCATTGCTACGCTGCCGCTGAACTACAGCGACTGGCAGATCCAGGCCCTGTTCGACGCCGCGCGCCTGCGCAGCGAGATGCTGCCGCTGCAGGCCGGCAAGCTGTTGCTGTTCATTCTCTGCGCGGCCCTGGCCCTGCTCGCCCTGTTCGGCCTGCTGCGCGAACAGCGCAGCCTGCGTGCCTACCACGCACTGTCGCGGCAGGCGATGGAGGACGCCCTCGGCGCCCTCGGCGCGATCGACGAGTGCGTGCTGGTGACCCAGCCGGACGGCCGCATCAGCTACCTCAACCCGCGCGCCGAGCGCATGTTCGGCCTCGACCTGGCCGGCGCCAGCCAGATGCATGTGCTGGAGCTGTTGCCCGCACTGCGCCCCTGGCTGGACAACAGCCTGCACGAACAGAATGAGCCGATCGAGCTGCTGCAGGACGGCCGGCCAAGGCTGTTCGACACCGCCTGTCATGCCCTCTATACCGACAGCGACGAGCCGAGCCGAGCCTGGGTACTGCGCGACGTCACCGAACACCGCCAGAACCTGCGCGTGCTGCAGGACACCCGCCGGCGCTACCAGGACATCTTCGAAGGCAGCGGCGTGGCGCTCTGCGTGCTCGACCTGTTCGAACTGCGCCAGTATCTGGATGCCCGCGGCCTGCGCCACAGCTCGCAACTGGGCCCCTGGCTGGCGCAGGACAGCAGCCGACATGCCGAACTGCTGCGGCAGATTCGCGTCAGCGAAGTCAACCGGGTCGCCCTGCAGCTGCTCGGCCTGGACACCCCGCAGGAGGTCTGGCAACACCTGATCGGCGGCTCGCCGCTGCGCTCCGGCGGCGCCCGCCTGACCCTGATCACTGCCCTGCTCGATGGCGAGCGCGACATGATGGTCGAGAGCCGCATGAAGACGCCGCAGGGCCACGAGCGTTACCTCTGGCTGACCCTGCAGCTGCCGCGCCGCGCCGAGGAACTGCGCGCGGTGACCCTCAGCGTGCACGACATCACCAGCCGCAAACGCGTCGAGCTATCGCTGGTCGAGCGCGAGCGCTTCTGGTCCGACGTGCTGCGCTCGGTGCCGGATACCCTGTACGTGCACGACATGAGCAGCATGCGGGTGATGTTCAGCAACAACCGCCTGGGCCCCGACCTCGGCTACAGCAAGGACGAGCTGCGCCAATTCGGCGAGCGCCTGTGGGAGAAGATCCTCCACCCCGACGACGTCGAGCTGTACCAACGCGTGCGCAACCTGCAGAAGGTGGTGGGCGACGGCCAGCTGCTGCATTGCCAGCTGCGCTGGCGCCATCGCAATGGCAGCTGGCACTGGTTCGACATCCGCGAGCACGCCCTGAGCCGCGACCGTCATGGCCGGGTCAGCCGCCTGATCGGCGTGGCCAAGGACATCACCGGCGAGATCGCCGCCCAGGCCAGCCTGCGCGACAGCGAGCGGCGCTATCGCCTGCTGGCCGAGAGCATCAGCGACGTCATCCTCTCCAGCAACAGCGACCTGCAGCTGAACTATGTCAGCCCCTCGGTCACGGCCTTCTTCGGCTATAGCCCGGACTGGCTGCTGGAGCACGGCCTGCTCGGCACCGTGACCAATCCGCGCCAGCTGGCCAGCCTGCTTCAGCTGATCGAGCGGGTCCGCGACGCACGCAACCAGGTCGAGAAACTGTCGCTGCTGCAGGACGCACTGACCAGCCGCACCTTCGTCTTCGACTGCCTGCGTGCCGACGGCCGCAAGATCACCGTAGAAATGCGCCTGACCCTGATGTGGGACGAGCAGGGACATTTCGAGGGCGTGCTCGGCATTGGCCGCGACATCACCCAGCAGCGCCGCGCCGAGCGCGACCTGCGCATGGCCGCCACGGTGTTCGAGCACTCCACGGCGGCGATCCTGGTCACCGACCCGGCCGGCTATATCGTGCGCATCAACGAAACCTTCCAGCATCACCGGTTATGCCGGCAAAGAAGTGCTGGACCAGCTGCCCGGCATGCTCACCGCCGACCGCCAGCAGGCCGCCCAGCTCAGCTACATCCTCAACCAGCTCAACCAGCAGGGCAGTTGGGAGGGCGAGCTGTGGCTCAAGCGCCGCGACGGCGAGCAGTTCCCGGCCTGGGTCGGCATCACCGCGGTGCACGACGACGACGGCGACCTGGCCAGCTACGTGTGCTTCTTCAATGACATCAGCGAGCGCAAGGCCAGCGAACAGCGCATCCACCGCCTGGCCTACTACGATGCCCTGACCCTGCTGCCCAACCGCACGCTGTTCCAGGACCGCCTGCACACCGCCCTGCAGCACGCCGAGCGGCACGAGGAATGGGTGGTGCTGATGTTCCTCGACCTCGACCGTTTCAAGCCGATCAACGACTCCCTCGGCCACGCCGCCGGCGACCGCATGCTCAAGGACGTGGCCGTACGTCTGGCCGCCTGCGTCGGCGAGGACGACACGGTGGCGCGCATGGGCGGCGACGAGTTCACCCTGTTGCTGCAGGCGCGCAACACCCGCGCCGGCGCGCTCAACCGCGCCATTCACGTGGCCGAGCAGATCCTCGCCAGCCTGGCGCAGCCGTTCATCCTGCAGGGGCGCGAGTTCTTCGTCACCGCCTCCATCGGCATCGCCCTGGCGCCGCAGGATGGCGAGGAGCTGAGCCAGCTGATGAAGAACGCCGACACCGCCATGTACCACGCCAAGGAGCGCGGCAAGAACAACTTCCAGTTCTACCAGGCGGAGATGAACGCCACCGCGCTGCAGCGCCTGGAGCTGGAAAGCGACCTGCGCCACGCCCTGGAGCAGGGCCAGTTCCTGCTGTATTACCAGCCGCAGTTCAGCGGTGACGGCAAGCGCCTGACCGGCGCCGAGGCGCTGCTGCGCTGGAAGCATCCGCGCCGCGGCCTGGTGGCACCAAACGAGTTCATTCCGGTACTGGAGGAACTGGGCCTGATCGTCCAGGTCGGCGACTGGGTGATCGCCGAGGCCTGCCGCCAGCTCAGGGCCTGGCACGAGGCCGATGTGCGCGTGCCCAAGGTCTCGGTCAACCTGTCCGCCCGCCAGTTCGGTGACGGCCAGCTGGGCATGCGCATCTCGCGCATCCTCAACGACAGCGGCGTGCCGCCGGCCAGCCTGGAGCTGGAGCTGACCGAATCGATCCTGATGCGCGATGTCGGCGAGACCCTGCAGATGCTCAATAGCCTGAAGAAGCTCGGCCTGTGCATCGCGGTAGACGACTTCGGCACCGGCTATTCCTCGCTCAACTACCTCAAGCAGTTCCCCATCGACGTGCTGAAGATCGACCGCAGCTTCGTCGACGGCGTGCCCGGCGGCGAGCAGGATGCGCAGATCGCCCGCGCCATCATCGCCATGGCCCACAGCCTGAGCCTGGCGGTGATCGCAGAGGGCGTGGAGACCCAGGCGCAGCTCGACTTCCTGCGCGAGCACGACTGCGACCAGGTGCAGGGCTACCTGTTCGGCAAGCCGATGGCGGCCAGCCAGTTCGCCACCCAGTTCGGCGGCAACAGCCTGTTCGTGCTCACCTGACAGGACACCCGGGCCGCTTGAGGCCAGCTTGTCCGGCACTTGACCGCCTTTCATGTGCCAGGGCGCGGGACATCGGTTAGAATGCGCGCCTTCCTTAGAACCTGTTGACGATCTGCCGCGCGTCGGTCCTGTGTCGTTAGACAGACTCTTACTACCGCCCGCTGATAGATCAGGTGACCACCATGTTCAGCCGTGAATTGACCATTGCCCGCTACGACGCCGAACTCTTTGCCGCCATGGAGCAGGAAGCTCAGCGCCAGGAGCACCACATCGAGCTGATCGCCTCCGAGAACTACACCAGCCCGGCGGTGATGGAAGCCCAGGGCAGCGTGCTGACCAACAAGTACGCCGAAGGCTATCCGGGCAAGCGTTACTACGGTGGCTGCGAGTACGTCGACATCGTCGAGCAGCTGGCCATCGACCGCGCCAAGCAGCTGTTCGGCGCCGACTACGCCAACGTCCAGCCGCACGCCGGTTCCCAGGCCAACGCCGCCGTGTTCCAGGCGCTGGTCAAGCCGGGCGACACCGTACTGGGCATGAGCCTGGCCCACGGCGGCCACCTGACCCACGGCGCCACCGTCAACTTCTCCGGCAAGATCTACAACGCGGTGCAGTACGGCATCACCGACGCCGGCCTGATCGACTACGACGAAGTCGAGCGCCTGGCCGTCGAGCACAAGCCGAAGATGATCATCGCCGGCTTCAGTGCCTACTCGCAGATCCTCGACTTCCCGCGCTTCCGCGCCATCGCCGACAAGGTCGGTGCCTACCTGTTCGTCGACATGGCCCACGTGGCCGGTCTGGTCGCCGCCGGCGTGTACCCGAACCCGGTGCCGTTCGCCGACGTGGTCACCACCACCACCCACAAGACCCTGCGCGGTCCGCGCGGCGGCCTGATCCTGGCCCGCGCCAACGAGGAGATCGAGAAGAAGCTCAACTCCGCCGTCTTCCCGGGCGGCCAGGGTGGCCCGCTGGAGCACGTGATCGCCGCCAAGGCCATCTGCTTCAAGGAAGCTCTGCAGCCTGAGTTCAAGGCTTACCAGCAGCAGGTGGTGAAGAACGCCCAGGCCATGGCCGCGGTGTTCATCGAGCGCGGTTTCGACGTGGTTTCCGGTGGCACTCAGAACCACCTGTTCCTGCTGTCGCTGATCAAGCAGGACATCACCGGCAAGGATGCCGATGCCGCCCTGGGTCGCGCCTACATCACCGTGAACAAGAACAGCGTGCCGAACGACCCGCGTTCGCCGTTCGTCACCTCCGGTCTGCGCATCGGCACCCCGGCTGTCACCACCCGTGGCTTCGGCGAAACCGAGTGCCGCGAGCTGGCTGGCTGGATCTGCGACATCCTGCAGAACATGGGCGACGAGTCCGTGGTCGACGCCGTGCGCGAGAAGGTCAAGGCCATCTGCGCCAAGCTGCCGGTCTACGGCAAGTAAGCCTCAGCACTGCATGAAAAAGCCCGGCACTTGCCGGGCTTTTTTGTTTTTCTCCCTCTCCCTCCGGGAGAGGGCTGGGGCGGCCCGCGTAGGGTGAGGGTGTCATAGGCAACTCGCAGTCGCCTGGAAGCCCCTCACCCCCGCCCCCTCTCCCGGAGGGAGAGGGGAGCAAGCGCAGCGAATCCGGCACGAATCTCGTCCTCCGGCAGGTTGTCGCCGATGATTACCAGCACGCTCTGTCGCACTTCGCCCTCACCCCAGGGCTCGTCCCAGTCGAAGCCGTACAGACGCAGCACGCCCTGGAACACCAGGCGGCGCTCGTCGCCGGCCACATTGAGTACGCCCTTGTAGCGCAGCAGCGCGTTGCCGTGGCGCTCCAGCAGGTCTTCCATGAAGGCGCTCAGGCGCGCCATGTCCAGCGGCTGGTCGCTGCTCAGCACCAGGGTGCCGATGCGATCCGCCGACTGGCCGACCGGCGCCAGCGGGCGCAGCAGCGGTGCCGGGGCGATATCGGCATTGAGGTTGAAGCCGCGGATGTCCAGCAACTCGGCCAGGTCGATACGGCCATGCTCGACCACGCGCAGCGGCGCACGGCGGTTGATCCGCACCAGGCGCTGGCGCAGCGCCTCGACCTGCTCGGGTTCGGCCAGGTCGGTCTTGCTCAGCAGGATGCGATCGGCGAAACCGACCTGGGCCTGGGCGATGGCCTCCTGCAGGTGGCGCTCGGCGTTCACCGCGTCGACCAGGGTGACGATGCCGTCGAGCACATAGCGCTGCGCCAGCTCCTCGTCGGCAAAGAAGGTCTGCGCCACCGGCGCCGGGTCGGCCAGGCCGGTGCACTCGATCACCAGACGGTCGAAGGCCAGCTCGCCGGCGTCCAGCTTGTCCAGCAGCAGGAACAGCGCCTTCTCCAGCTCCACATGGATCGAGCAGCAGACGCAGCCGTTGGCCAGGGTCAGCAGTTCGACCGGCTTGTCGCCGAGCAGCTGGCCGTCGATCGGCGTCTCGCTGAATTCGTTCTCGATCACCGCCAGCTTGAGGCCGTGCTCGGCCTGCAGCATATGGCGCAGCAGGGTGGTCTTGCCGGCCCCGAGGAAGCCAGTAAGCACGGTGACGGGAATGGGTTCGGGATGCATCGCTCTCTCCAGAATGACACGCGCCACGACAAAGCGTGGCGCGTGGGTAACCTCAACCTACTTCGATAAGCGCAGTAGCTTACCGGGATAGGTTTAACAGCAGCGAATGGGACGCCCTTTACCGCCCCCGTAACGAGCCTCCTGGCGCTCGCGGAAGAACGCCTCGTAGCTCATCACCGGCTGGTCCGGGTGCTTCTTCTGCATGTGTTCCACATAGGTGTCGTAATCGGGCATGCCGACCAGCATGCGGGCGGCCTGCCCGAGGTACTTACCCATGCGACTCAGGTCGTTGAACATGTCAGGCGTCCGGGATCGGCTGGAAGGGGGTTTCCTTGTCGCTGCGTTCCGGCTTGACCCAGGCGGCGCGGCCGACCTTGAGCGCGTAGAACAGCACGCTGAGCACCACGCAGAGGAACAGCACGGTCAGCGTCGCGTTGGTGTACGCGTTGAAGATCACGTGGCTCATCTGCGTGGCGTCCTTGGCCGGGGCGAGGATCTGCCCGGCGGCCTGGGCATCACTGTACTTCTTGGCCAGGGCCAGGAAGCCGACCGCCGGGTTGGGGTCGAGCAGCTTGATCAGGCCGGCGGTGGTGGTGCAGATCAGCAGCCAGGTGGCCGGCAGCAGCGTCACCCAGACATAGCGCTGACGCTTCATCTTGATCAGTACCACGCTGCCGAGCATCAGGGCGATACCGGCGAGCATCTGGTTGGAGATGCCGAACAGCGGCCAAAGGGTGTTGATGCCGCCCAGCGGATCGATCACCCCCTGGTACAGCAGCCAGCCCCACAGCGCCACGCAGCCAGCGGTGGCGATCACGTTGGCGCCCCAGGACTCGGTCTTCTTCAGGGCCGGGACGAAGTTGCCGAGCAGGTCCTGCAGCATGAAACGTCCGGCACGGGTGCCGGCGTCCACCGCAGTCAGGATAAACAGCGCCTCGAACAGGATGGCGAAGTGGTACCAGAACGCCATGGTGTTCTCGCCCGGCAGCACCTGGTGGAGGATCTGCGCGATGCCCACGGCCAGGGTCGGCGCACCGCCGGCGCGAGCCAGGATGCTGTGCTCGCCGATATCGCGGGCCACTGCCTCCAGCTGCTCGGGGGTGATCAGGAAGCCCCAGCTGCTGACGGTGGCGGCCACGGTCTGCACGTCGGCACCGGCCACTGCAGCCGGGCTGTTCATGGCGAAGTACACGCCCGGCTCGATCACCGAGGCGGCGACCATGGCCATGATGGCGACGAACGACTCCATCAGCATGCCGCCGTAGCCGATGTAGCGCGCGTGCGACTCGTTGGCCAGCAGCTTGGGCGTGGTACCCGAGCTGATCAGCGCATGGAAGCCGGATACGGCGCCACAGGCGATGGTGATGAACAGGAAGGGGAACAGGGTGCCCTTCCACACCGGGCCGGTGCCGTCGGTGAACTGGGTCAGCGCCGGCATCTTCAGTTCCGGCATGGTGATCAGGATGCCGATGGCCAGGCCGACGATGGTGCCGATCTTGAGGAAGGTCGACAGGTAGTCACGCGGGGCGAGGATTAGCCACACCGGCAGCACGGCGGCGACGAATCCATAGCCGATCAGCATCCAGGTGATCTGCACGCCGGTGAAGGTGAACGCCGGTCCCCACACCGGATCGGCCGCTACTTGGCCACCCAGCCAGATCGACGCCAGCAGCAGAACCACGCCGATCACCGAGATCTCGCCGATGCGGCCGGGGCGGATGTAGCGCATGTACACGCCCATGAACACCGCGATGGGAATGGTCGCCATCACCGTGAACATGCCCCAGGGGCTCTCGGCCAGGGCCTTGACCACGATCAGCGAGAGCACCGCGAGGATGATGATCATGATCAGGAAGGCACCGAACAGGGCGATGGTGCCCGGCACCTGGCCCATCTCCTCGCGCACCAGCTCGCCGAGGGAGCGGCCATTGCGGCGGGTGGAGATGAACAGCACCATGAAGTCCTGCACCGCGCCGGCCAGTACCACGCCGGCGATCAGCCAGAGCGTGCCGGGCAGGTAACCCATCTGCGCGGCGAGCACCGGACCGACCAGCGGGCCGGCGCCGGCGATGGCGGCGAAGTGGTGACCGAAGAGGATGTGCTTGTTGGTCGGCACATAGTCCAGACCGTCGTTGTTGAGCAGCGCCGGGGTGGCGCGATTGGGGTCCAGCTGCATCACCTTGGTGGCGATGAACAGGCTGTAGTAGCGGTAGGCGACCAGATAGAGGGCGACGGCTGCCACCACTATCCACAACGCGTTGATGGCTTCGCCGCGACGCAGGGCCACGACACCCAAGGCACAGGCGCCCACCACTGCCAGCACTGCCCAGGGCAGGTGACGCAGCGGACTGTTGTTATTGTTCATGCTTACTCCTAACCGATGGACATATAAGCTGCCGCCCAAGCCTAGACCACGGATTGCCCCGGCATTATTCGACCTTGGTCTAGTACGCAGTCCAGAGCCGTTTCCGGGGTTACACTGACGACCTTTTCGGCGACCGCCAGGATGCTACGCCGCATGGTGCAACGTGCTTATCGCCCCCTGATTCCCCTGCTCCTGGCCAGCCTGCTCGGCTGTGCCGAGGAGGCCGCGCCGCTGGACCAGCAGCTGTACGTCTGGCAGCGCCAGTGGCGCCCGGCCCACGCCGAGGCGCTGGCGCAGAGCCGCGCCGACTTCTCCACCCTGCGCGTACTGGCCCTGCAGGCCCAGCCACAGGCCGGCTGGAGCCGCGCGCGGATCGATGCCGAACTGCTGCGCCGCGACGCTCGCCCGCTGATCGCCGTGGTACGCCTGGATGGCCAGTTGCCGCAGCTGGACCCGGCCGAAATCGGCCAGCAGCTGACGGCGCTGGTGCGCGACTGGCAAGCCGCCGGCCTGCGCCTGAGCGGCCTGGAAATCGACCACGACTGCGCCACCTCCCGCCTGCCGGCCTATGCCGAACTGCTGCGCGAGGTACGCCGACAACTGCCAGCCGAGCTGCGCCTGAGCATCACCGCCCTGCCCGCCTGGCTGGACAGCCCGGCGCTGGATGAGCTGCTGGCCAGCGTCGACAGCTCGGTGTTGCAGGTGCATGCGGTGAGCGATCCACAGCAGGGCCTGTTCGATCCCGAGCAGGCGCTGGACTGGGCGCAGCGCTATGGCGAGCTCAGCCGCAAACCCTTCCACCTGGCCCTGCCGGCCTACGGCGTGGCGCTCACCGCCAGCGGCCAGGTGGAGAGCGAAGTGACCTTGCGCCAGGCTGGCCCGCGCCGCGAACTGCGCGCCGAGCCGCAGCAGGTCGCCGCGCTGCTGGAAGAACTGCAGGGCGCGCTGCCCGCACACCTTGCCGGCATCATCTGGTTCCGCCTGCCCCTGGCTGGCGACCGCCGCGCCTGGCCGATGAACACCCTGCTGGCGGTAGTCCGCGGCCAGGCGCTGACACCGGCGCTGGGCCTGCAGCGCCAGCAGCGCGATGGCTTCAGCCAGTTGCAGCTGTTCAATGAAGGCACCCTGGCCAGCCCGCTGCCCCAGCGCATCGAGCTGCCGGCGCAAGCCTGCGAGGCGGCCGATGCCGTCGGCGACTATCGCCTCGAACGCCAGGCCGATCGCCTGCTGTTCATTCGCCGCAGTGAAGGCCGGCTTGATGCCGGCGAACGCCGCGCCCTGGGCTGGGCGCGCTGTGCACAGATCGACCAAGGAGGCATGCATGTGCAGTTCTAGAACCCTGCTGGCCCTGGCCATCGCCGGCCTGCTACCGCTGGCTACGGCCCAGGCCTGCGGCCCGGAATTCCCCTACCGCCTGCTCAGCGACCGCGCCGGCGCACTCGGCGAACTACCGGAGGGCAACTTCAGTTTCGAGGTCACCCGCATCGGTCAGCCCATCGCGGGCCTCGCCCAGGCCGGCAAGGCGACCCTGGAGCCTTATTGGGACGAAGACAACCAGCGCTACCTGGATGCCCGCGTCGGCGTTGAAAAGGAACAGCTGAGCGCCGAGGAACATGCCCTGGTCAGCCAGCTGCGCAGCCTCGTCGATGCCCGCCAGGCCGAGGCAGAGGGCGCGGCCCTGCCGGCAGAGCTACGCCTGTACACCGCCGGCGCCGTGGCCTTCGCCCAGTCCGACATGGCTCTCGCCGCCGAGTATTTCCGCCGCGTGCTGGCCCTGCCGGCCGCCGAGCGGGCGCGGCGCAGCACCTGGGCCGCCTATTCACTCGGGCGCGCCCTGGCCGTGCTGGCGGTCAGCGCGCCGGAGCAGTCACTCAGCGACAATGCCGCCGTGCAGCGCCAGCGCGAGCTGCGCCAGCAGGCGCGCGCTGCATTCCAGCAGGCCCGCGAACTCAGCATCGCCGGCCTCGACGATCCACTGGACCTGGGCGTGGCCAGCCTCGGCGAAGAGGCACGGCTGGCCCTCGAAGAGGGCGACTGGAACAGTGCCATCACGCTCTATGCCAGCCAGGCCAACCAGGCCTCCCCCACCGGCTACAGCTCGTTGCGCCAGCTGACCTGGACACTGGCGCGCATGGACGACGAACAGCTGCGCCCCTTGCTGGAGGGCCCGGCCGTCCAGCAACTGCTGGTGGCCCAGCTGTTCAGCCGCCTGGACGTTCACGACCAGGAAAGCCCGCGCCTGCTCGACATGCTGCGCCAGGCGCCGGTGCAAGCCGAGATCGCCGATCGCCTGGCTGCGCTGAGCTACCAGCGCGGCGACTACGCCAGTACCCGCACGTTTCTTGAGCGCGCCGGCGACAGCGGCCTGGCCTGGTGGCTGCGCGCCAAGCTGGCCCTACAGGCCGGCGACCAGGCGGCCGCCACCAGTGCCTACGCCAGGGCGGCCAAGGCGTTCCCCGCCGAGGAAGACTGGGGCATGCGCCGCACCGAGAACTGGGACTACGAGACCCTCAAGCCGCGCTGCCGCATCGAAGGCGAGATGGCCATCCTCGCGCTGGAGCGCGGCGATTATCGGGAGGCCTTCGACCAGCTCTACCGCAGCGGCGACATCTACTGGCAGGACGCCGCCGAAGTCGCCGAGCGGGTGCTGAGCCTGGACGAGCTGAAACGCTACGTGGATGCCGAGGTCCCGGCCCCACCACCTCTCAAGCCCGGCGAGACCCAGTACCTGTGGGAGCGCCCGCCCGCCACGCGCCTGCGCGAGCTGCTCGGCCGGCGCCTGCTGCGCGAAGGCCGCTACGCCGAGGCCGTGCCCTACTTCGTCAGCGCGGAGCTGCAACAGGCGGCGCGCGAGTACGGCGCGGCCCGCGAAGAGGCCGAGGATGCCTGGACCGCCATCGGCCGTGCCGAGGGCTATTACCAGGCGGCCCGCCTGGCGCGCAGCCAGGGCATGGAACTGCTCGGCTACGAGCTGGGCCCGGACCAGGCCTGGAACGGTGGCAACTACGGCGGCGAGTTCGACAAACCGGTGCAGGCCGGTGGCCTGCTCACCGCCGAAGAAGCCCGGCTGCAGCATGCCAGCGCCGCCCAGCCAAACCGCCGCTATCACTATCGCTGGGTCGCCGCCGACCTGGCCAACCGCGCCGCCGACCTGCTGCCACCGCGCAGCCAGGCCTTCGCCGCCGTCCTGTGCAGGGCCAGTGGCTGGATCAACTACCGCGACCTCGACGGCGCCCGACGCTATTACCAGCGCTATGTGAAACAGGGCCCCTACGTGGAATGGGCCGGCAACTTCGGCTTCGACTGCCAGGAGCCGGACTTCGCGCGCGCCCGCGAGCTGGCCTGGGAACAACGCGAACAGGCCGTGCGCCAGGCGCTGCGTCCGTTCAAGTACGCCTTGCCGCTGGTCCTGCTGGCGCTGATCGCTTCAGCCATCTACTGGCAGCGCCGGCGGCGTACCTTGGCTATAGTGGACAAAACCGCAGAGGAAACCCGTCATGAGTGATACGACCACCGAGCGTCGGCGCTTCCAGCGCATCGCCTTCGACGCCGCCACCGAGCTTGCCCAGGGCGAGCGAAGCTGGACGGTTGCGCTGCACGATGTGTCGCTCAAAGGCCTGCTGGTCAAGCGCCCGCGCGACTGGAACGGCGATCCCGACCAGCCCTTCACCGCCACCATCAGCCTGGATGACAGCACCCGCCTGCAGATGGAAGTGGTGCTGACCCGCACGCGCAACGAACTGCTTGGCTTCGTCTGCCGGCATATCGACCTGGACTCCATCAGCCACCTGCGCCGCCTGGTCGAACTCAACCTCGGCGACGAAAGCCTGCTGGAACGCGAACTGGCCGCCCTCGGCGAAGAGGACGACTGATCGCGCAGGGCGCCTACGGCGCCCTCTCTCGGTGCGGGAGCGCGCTGCGCCCCCGCCTGGTCACTCAGCGCTTGCGCGCATTCTCGGCCTGACGCTGGCGCGCCTGTACCCGCCGCATGCCCATGCTGGCCTCGCGGCGCTCCTCGGCGAGATCGCGCGGGCGACCCGGTTCGTAGTTGAGGGTTCTGGCGAAGAAATCGAAGAACAGGAACATGAGGTCATCTCCATTAAGGAACTGGCCTCAATGCTCCTCCCGCCGGGTTACAAAAAGATTGATCTGCGACAAGCCGTGCATGCCCAGCCCAGCGGCAGAGCGCCGCAGGGGCTCACTCGAACAGCGCATCCAGGGCCTGCTCCAGGCGTGTCACGGCAATCACCTGCAGGCCCTTCGGCGACTCCTTGGGCGCGTTGCCCTTGGGTACGATGGCACGTTTGAAGCCATGCTTGGCCGCCTCCTTGAGGCGCTCCTGACCACTCGGCACCGGGCGGATCTCGCCGCTCAGGCCGATCTCGCCGAACACCAGCAGGTCATGCGGCAGCGGCTTGTTGCGCAGGCTGGAAATCACCGCCGCCATCAGCGCCAGGTCGGAGGCGGTCTCCAGCACCTTCACCCCGCCGACCACGTTGAGGAACACGTCCTGGTCGTAGGTGGGGATGCCGCCATGGCGGTGCAGCACGGCCAGCAGCATGGCCAGGCGGTTCTGGTCCAGACCGAGGGTCACCCGCTTGGGATTGGCCATATGGCTGGTGTCGACCAGCGCCTGCACTTCCACCAGCATCGGCCGAGTGCCTTCCCAGGTGGCCATCACCACGCTGCCGGGCACCGCCTCCTGGGCACGGGTGAGGAAGATCGCCGAGGGGTTGGTGACTTCCTTGAGGCCCTTGTCGGTCATGCCGAACACGCCCAGCTCGTTGACCGCGCCGAAGCGGTTCTTCACCGCGCGCAGCAGGCGCAGGCGGCCATCGGACTCGCCCTCGAAATACAGCACAGTGTCGACCATATGCTCCAGCACGCGCGGGCCGGCCAGGGCGCCTTCCTTGGTCACGTGGCCGACCAGGAAGATCGCCGTGCCGCTCTGCTTGGCGAAGCGCACCAGCAGCGCCGCGCTCTCGCGCACCTGGGCCACGCCGCCGGGGGCGGATTGCAGCTGCTCGGTGAAGATGGTCTGGATCGAGTCGATCACCATCACCTTGGGCTGCTCGCGGCGCGCCACCTCGATGATCGATTCGATGCAGGTCTCGGTCATCACTTTGAGCTTGTCCTGCGGCAACTCCAAGCGCCGCGCACGCATGGCCACCTGCTGCTGCGATTCCTCACCGGTGACGTACAGCGCGGGGAGCCTCTGGGCGATATTGCACAGGGTCTGCAGCAGGATGGTCGACTTGCCGATGCCAGGGTCGCCGCCGATCAGCACCACCGAGCCATCCACCAGGCCGCCACCGAGCACCCGGTCCAGCTCGCCGGATACGGTGGAGAAGCGCGGCACTTCCTCGACGCTGACCTCGGCCAGGGTCTTGATCTGCGCCTGCTGCCCGGCCCAGCCGCCGCGCCCGGACGGCGCAGCGGCGCCACCGCTCTCGATCATGGTCTCGGTCAGGGTGTTCCAGGCCCCGCATTCACCACACTGCCCGGCCCACTTGGGGAAGGTGGCGCCGCACTCGGTGCAGCCATACATGCGCTTGGCCTTGGCCATGGAACTCTCCGCCCGCTGGAAAAGCGCCGATCATAGCGCGCGGCGCTCAGCCGCGCTCGGCCGGAGCGGCGGCCTTGCGCTCGCGCAGCTTCTGCGCGGCCAGCTTGTACACCACGTAGTACTTGTAGATGTTGCCCACGTAATCCACCGTCTCGCGCCCGACGATGCGCGCGGCAGCCTGCTCGACATTGCCGAACCAGACATTCGGGTCCAGCCCGGACTTCTCCGCCAGACGGCGGAACTTCATCAGGTTGCCGGGGCCGGCGTTGTAGGCGGCGAAACTGAGGAGCAGACGGTTGACCGGGGTGATCTCCGCATCATCCAGGTAGGTATCGGAGATCAGCCGCAGGTACTTGCTGCCGGCCTCGATATTGCGGTCGGCACTGCCTTCGACGCCCTGGATGCCCAGCTCCTTGGCCGTGCTCGGCAGCAGCTGCATCACCCCGACCGCCCCGGCGCGGCTGCGCGCCGCCTGGTCCAGCTGCGACTCCTGGAAGCCCTGGGCCATCAGCAGCAGGTGGTCGAATTCATAGGTACCGGCGTGCTTCTCGAACAGCCCCACCAGCGCATTGAACTTGCGCATCTCCCCTTCGGAGGTGGCGTTGAGCACGCGCTTGCTGTTCTTGAAGTAGCGCCGCAGCATGATGTTGCCGAACTCGCTGCCGATCTTGTGCTTCTGGTTGAAGGCATTCAGCGCCTGCCGCAACTGCGGGCTGTTCTTGCGCAGCGCCCAGCTCAGCTTGCCACCGGTATGCAGGTAGAACCCCTGGTGAATCTTCAGGTCGCTATACAGCGGCTGCCACAGCTGGGCGATGTAGCTATCCGCCACGGTAATGCCGAACAACCCGGCATTGACCATCTGCAGCAGGTCCTCGGTTTCCAGGTTCTCGTTGGCCGGCATCACCTTGATCGGTTCGAGACCCTGCTCGCGAAAACGCCGGTTGAGCTCGAGCAGATGCTCGAAATAGCTGCTCGACGGCCGGGCGTAGACCTCCTGGCCGGCCAGATTCTCGATACGTTCGAGTTTGGGCGCGCCCGGACCGCTGACGAATACCTCGTGCACGTCGCCATAGGCCGGATCGCTGAAGTCCACCGTCTGCAGGCGCACCTCGGTCTGCGTCAGCCCGCCGGCGGCGATGTCGCCGTGCCCGGACAGCAGCCTGGGCAGCAACTCATGGCGCGCCGTGGGGATGAACATCACCTGCCAGCGCTGCGCCTTCTGGCCCAGCGGATGGTGCTGATTGAGCCACTTCTCGAAAGCCTTGCCGTACTCGTAGACCACGCCCTCCTGGCGGCCGCGATCGACCTGATAGAAGGTCTTGCTGAACGGCACCAGGATGCGCACCGTGCGGCTGGCACGCATGCCATCCAGGTCGCCGATCCAGGCTCCCGGCACCGGCAGCACCATGGCGTCCACCTCGGACTCCTCGGCGGCACTCAGCTGTGCCGGCGGCAGGCTGCCGACGGCATTCTGCGCCAGCACCGGCCAGGCCAGCAGACACAACAGCGCACACGCAAACCTCTTCATCACAGGCCTCCCTCGGGCTGCCGCAGCGGGCGATAATGACCCTACCTGAGCGAGGGCCGCGCATTGCACATCGAACTCCTGCCTACCAGCATCGACCAGCTATCGCTGATCGCCAACCTCTACCAGTATTACGCCTACGAGAGTTCCGACTGGGAGCAGGAGGATGTCGAAGCGGATGGCCGCTTCTATATCCACCAGCCGCACCTGGAGCGCTACTGGAGCGAGCCGGACTGGAGCGCCCAGCTGATCCTGGCGGACGGTTTCATCGCCGGCTTCCTGCTGATCGAGCGCAGCGAACTGCCCGGCATCAACGCGCTGGAGCTGGCCGACCTGTTCATCCTGAAGAAATACCGCCGTCACGGCATCGGCCGGGCCCTGGTCCAGCAGGTGCTGGGCAGCGGCGGCAGCTGGCTGGTGCGCTTCTACGACCAGGACGAGCTGGCCGCCGCCTTCTGGCGCACGCTACTGCCCGAGCTGCCACGGGGTTGCCGGCAGATCTGGCCGGACGACGATGCCGACCTGCTGAGCTACCTGATCAACCCGCCGCTGCACTAGCGCCGGCGCTAGCCGCCGCAGCCGTTGCCGCAGCCGCAGCATTGCCCGGCAGCACGCTTGAGCTGGCGCGCCAAGTCATCCTTGAGCGTCACCCGCTCCTGCTTGAGCAGGCTCAGCGCGTCGCCGTCGAGCGTCTCGATACCATCCTCGATCCGGCAGATGCGCTTATCCAGCGCTTCGTACGCCTCGGCCTGGCGGGCAAAGTGGCTGTCTTCCTTGCGCAGGCGCTGCAGCTCGGCACGCAGTTCGGGAAAGTCCTGGATCAGCGGGTGGTGATCGACATGCATGGCATTCTTCCTAGTGTTGTTGATGTCTCCACACTAGCCGTCCGCGCGCCAGCGCCCATTGACCCCGATCAACCCCGACGACCTGCCGCCACTGCGCCAGCCACTGGGCTAGGCTGAACGAAACCAGTTGCTTCGGGAGTGACCTGCCATGCCCCTCGAACACCATCCCCTGTCCCGCGAATTCCCCGAATACCTGCAGCAACTGCGGGCCCTGCACGCCAGCGATGCGCATTTCGCCCGCCAGGCCGAGGCGTACGAAGCGCTGGACAAGCGCATCTATGAAGTCGAGGACGGCCGCCAGGCCATGGATGACCTGGCCCTGCAGGCCCTGAAGAACGAGCGGGTCGCCCTCAAGGACCAGATCGCCGAGCGCCTGCGCAAGGCCGGCGGCTGAGCCTCACTTCAGGATCGCACGAGACAGGCCGGGCATTTTTTGCTTAGCTTGGGACAAATCCTGTGAGAACCGATCCATGAGCGCAAACCCAGGTTGTTCCGCTTGCCGTGATGGCAAGGGACTGGACTTCCCCATCAGCATGGCCTTCCAGCCAATCGTCGACCTGCAGCGCGGCCAGGTATTCGCCCACGAGGCCCTGGTGCGTGGCAGCGCCGGCGAATCGGCGGGCAGCCTGCTGGCGCGTATCGACAGCGACAACCGCTATGCCTTCGACCAGAGCTGCCGGATCAAGGCAGTGGAATGGGCCGCGCGCCTGCAGGTGCCGGCCATGGTCTCGATCAACTTCATGCCCAATGCCGTGTACCGCGCGGAAACCTGCATCCGTGCCACCCTGGAGGCGGCGGCGCGCTGCAACTTCCCGCTCGAGCGCATCATCTTCGAGGTTACCGAGCAGGAGCAGGTGCTGGATATCCCGCACCTCACCGACATCCTGCGCGCCTACCGCAAGCAGGGCTTCATGACTGCCATCGACGATTTCGGCGCCGGTTACGCCGGGCTCAACCTGCTGGCCGATTTCCAGCCCGACCTGATCAAGCTGGACATGGAGCTGATCCGCGGCGTGGATGGCGACCGGGTACGCCAGGTGCTGGTCGAAACCACCCTGGAGATGTGTCGCAAACTCGGCATCCGCGTCATCGCCGAAGGCATCGAGACCCGTGCCGAACTGGATTGCCTGCGCCAGATGGGGGTGGAGCTGTTCCAGGGCTACCTGCTGGCCAAGCCCGGTTTCGAGAGCCTGCCCGAGGTGAATTACCCCGCTTAGCCCTTATACTAGGCCGCATAACCAGAAAACCAGGGAGTGAAACATGAGCATCCTCAGTGAATTCAAGGCCTTCGCGGTCAAGGGCAATGTGGTCGACATGGCCGTCGGCATCATCATCGGCGCCGCCTTCGGCAAGATCGTCAGCTCCTTCGTCGGAGACGTGGTGATGCCGCCGATCGGCCTGCTGATCGGCGGGGTCGACTTCAGCGACCTGGCCATCACCCTCAAGGCCGCCGAAGGCGATATCCCGGCCGTGGTACTGAGCTACGGCAAGTTCATCCAGACCGTGCTGGACTTCGTCATCGTCGCCTTCGCCATCTTCATGGGGGTCAAGGTGATCAACCGCCTCAAGCGCGAGGAAGCCGCCGCCCCGGCCGAGCCGCCAGCGCCGACCAAGGACCAGGAGCTGCTCACGGAAATCCGCGACCTGCTGAAGAACCAGCAGAAGCAGTAAAGAAAAACGGCGCCCGAGGGCGCCGTTTTACATGGCCGGGGTCGACCTAGGCCTGAACCTGCACCAGCAGCAGGCGGTTGACCCGCCGCTCGTGCACCTCCTCGACGCGCATGCGCCAGCCGGCGAACTCCACCTCGTCACCCACCACCGGCAGGCGGTCGAGCAGGCTCATCACCAGCCCGGCGAGGGTCTGGTAGTCCTCGGTGGCCTGGGCCTGCAGGCCGATGCGCGAACGCAGCAGTGCCAGGTTGAGCGCGCCGCTGACCCGGAAACCGGCGCCATCCGGCTCGATGTCCGGGCCATCCACTTCGCTGGCGTCCGGCAGCTCGCCGGCGATGGCTTCGAGGATGTCGGTCAGGGTCAGCAGGCCCTCGAAACCGCCGAACTCGTTGACCACGAAGGCCACGTGGGTCGAAGCCTGGCGCATCTGCTCCAGGGCGCCGAGCACCGAGCAGCTGTCCGGCAGGTTGAGCGGCCGGCGCAGCAGGCCTTCGATATCCGGCTCACGCTGTTCCAGCAGCTCCTTGAGCAGCTCCTTCTTGTGCACGAAGCCCAGCGGCTCGTCGACCTGGCCATCCTTGATCACCAGCAGGCGCGAGTGCGGCGAGGCCAGCAGGGCCTGGCGGATCTGCTCAGGCTCGTGGGCCAGGTCGATATGGTCGACCTGCACGCGGTCGGTCATCACCGTCTTGATCGACTGCTCGGCCAGGCCCAGCACGCCGCGGATCATCACCCGCTCGCGGCGGTCGAACAGCGCAGCCTCGCCGGCGCCCCCTTCGAGCATGTCGGCGATTTCCTCGCCCACCTCATCGGCCTCGACCTTGCCACCGAGCAGGCGCAGCACCGCGTGGGCGGTGCGCTCGCGCATGCCACGGCCGTTCTGCAGCTGGCGCTTGCGCTTGTGCCGCACCAGCTGGTTGGCCAGCTCGATAAGGATGGAGAAGCCAATCGCCGCGTACAGGTAGCCCTTGGGAATATGGAAGCCCAGACCCTCGGCGGTGAGGCTGAAGCCGATCATCATCAGGAAGCCCAGGCACAGCATGATCACTGTCGGGTGGGCGTTGACGAAGGCAGTCAGCGGCTTGCTGGCGACGATCATCAGACCGATGGAGATGATCACGGCGATCATCATCACTTCCAGATGCTCGACCATGCCTACCGCGGTGATTACCGCGTCCAGCGAGAACACCGCATCGAGCACGACGATCTGCGCCACCACCGGCCAGAACAGCGCGTAGGTGCGACGGCCGCCACTCGGCTGGTGGGTACGCCCCTCGAGGCGCTCGTGCAGCTCCATGGTGGCCTTGAACAGCAGGAACACGCCGCCGAACAGCATGATCAGGTCACGGCCGGAGAAGCTCTTGCCGAACACCTCGATCAGCGGCTCGGTCAGGGTCACCAGCCAGGAGATGCTGGCCAGCAGGCCCAGGCGCATCAGCAGGGCCAGACTCAGGCCGATCAGCCGCGCGCGGTCGCGCAGGTGCGGCGGCAGCTTGTCGGCGAGGATGGCGATGAACACCAGGTTGTCGATGCCCAGGACGATTTCCAGGACGATCAGCGTCAGCAGACCGAGCCACGCGGTGGGGTCGGCCATCCATTCGAAGATCATGCATTCCTCCAGGCAGCCGAGTACTCGGCGCAGACGCGGAGATCGCGGCGCAGGGCGTGGCTATCGACGGAGTTCGGGGCAAGGTGCGCGGGGGCACCGGAGAAGAGGTGGCCGCTCGGGGGCGGCTGGCAACAATCGCTGTCCATGGGGTCCGTGGATGACAAAAAGGAGCACCATGCTAACGGCTCACCGGCAAATGCCTAAGCCGGAAAAAGTTACCAATTCTTAACGGGCCGGCCCGCCGCGCTCTACCAGTAGTTTTCCACGGCCACCTGACCGGGCCTGCGGGTCAGCGCCAGGTTGAGGTTGCGCGCCTTGAGCGCGGCACGGGTGTCCTCGATCATCTGCGGGTTGCCACAAAGCATGATGCGCGAGTGCTCGGGCTCCAGCGCCAGGCCGGCGGCACGCTCCAGCTCGCCGTTCTCGATCAGGGTAGTGACGCGCGCATGCAGTGCGCCGGGCACCTGCTCGCGGGTCACCAGCGGGATGTACTGCAACTTGTGCCCGGCCCCCTCCAGCCACTCGCGCTGCGGCAGCTCGGCAATCAGCTCCTGGTAGGCCAGCTCGCCACGGTCGCGGGCGCTGTAGACCAGCACGATGCGCTCGAAACGCTGCCAGGCTTCCAGGTCCTGGAGGATCGACAGGAAGGGCGCCAGGCCCGTGCCGGTACCGATCAGCCAGAGATCGCGGCCATCGGGGAAGCGGTCGAGGGTGAGAAACCCGGTGGCCTGCTTCTCCACCAGCAGCTCGTCGCCGCTACGCAGGCGGCTCAGCTCGCTGGTGAACTCGCCGCCGGGGACCACGATGGAGAAGAACTCCAGGTAGTCGTCATGCGGCGCCGACACCACCGAGTAGGCACGCCAGACGATGCAGCCGCTGGCCTTGCGCACGCCGAGGCGGACGAACTGCCCGGCGCGGAAGCGAAAGCCGGCGTCGCGGGTGCAACGCAGGCTGAACAGGCTGGGCGACCAGCTGCGCACCTCGGTGAGGGTCTGGCGGGTGAACTTCTCTTCGCTGACGGTCATGCGGCCCCCTTCTGGCTGACCTGCAGTTTCGCGCAAAGCGCCGCGAACAAACACCGTCAGTTAGCAGGGATTAGCGCCGATTGACGGTCTGCGCGGCACGCAGCACGTCGGCACCGATCTCCGCTTCGTACTGTTTCCACAGCGGCTGCATGACGCTGCGCCAGGCCTCGCGCTCGGCCGGGCTGAGGCTGAGCAGGCGCGCCTGACCGGCGGCCAGCAGCTGCTCGCGACCACGACGATTGAGTTCCTCGGCGTCCTCGTTGACCTGGGCGGTGACCTCTTCGACGATCGCCTCCAGCTCGCTGCGGGTGGCGTAGGGAATGCTCTGCCAGAACGACGAGCTGCTGATCAGCATGTAGTTGAGCGAGCCGTGGTTGGTCTCGGTGATGAACGGCTGAGCGCGGTCGAAGCCGGCCGCCGCCATGTTCGACCATGCATTCTCGGTACCCTGCACGGTACCGGCCTGCAGCGCCTTGAGCGACTCGCCGAAGGGAATGCGCTTGGCCTGCGCGCCGAGCGCGGCGAACTGGGCTTCCAGCACGCTGGACGACTGGATGCGGAAGGCCAGGCCCTTGGCGTCGGCCGGGGCGCGCAGCTCGCGGGTGGCGGAGAGCTGCTTCATGCCGTTGTTCCAGAACGCCAGGCCGTAGATGTTCTGCCCGGCCATGGAGCGCAGCAGCTCACGGCTCTTCTCGCGGCGCTGGAAGCGCTTGACCGCCTCCAGGTCATCAAACAGGAACGGCAGGTCGAACACCTGCAGCTGCTTGGTGTAGGCCTCGAACTTGGACACCGACGGCGCCAGCATCTGCACCTCGCCGCGCTGCAGGGCAGCCATCTCGTCGGCGTCGCCGAACAGGCTGGAGTTGGCGTAGACCTCGACCTTAACCGCGCCCCCCAGGCGCTCGGCCACCAGCCGCTGGAACAGCAGGGCACCACGCCCCTTGGGAGTGTCCTCGGCGACCACATGGGAGAACTTGATGACGATCGGCTCGGCATGCGCCGTAGCGCCGAACAGCAGAGAAAGGGCAAGGCAGGCGGAAAACAGGTACTTCATGGACATCCTTGAGGCAATGCAATAGCGACGCCCCACAGGAGTGCGGGGCGCAGGGCGGTTTTCGATGTGTTCGGCCGCAGCGGCCGTGGGGTTCGGGAGGTACCGGAGGCGGCCACCCGATTTGTTGTTGGACATGCCGCCCATTGCGGAACTTCGGCGGCGGCAAGTGACTGCATATTCTCCGGGTTGCACCCGGTGGTCACAAGCCGCCTGCTTCTCACTTCGAGACATTTCCCTATGCATCTAGGACAATGCAGCCGCTCTGCCCACCTGATCCTGCCGCCATGCCGACTCTCGCCACGCCCTTCGCCCAGCTCGACCTGATCCGCCAGCCCGAGATGGCCAACGAGCCGCTACAGGCCTTCGACGCCGCCGACGAGTACCTGCTGGCCCACCTGCACGAGCAGGGCCTCGGGCCTGACAGCCGGGTCCTGCTGCTCAACGACGGCTTCGGCGCCCTGGCCTGCTCGCTGGCGGCGCACTGCCGGGTGACCAGCAGCGGCGATTCGCACCTGGGCCATCTGGCCCTGCAGAAGAACCTGGCGCGCAACGGCCTGGCCGCCGAGCGCGTGAACTTCGTACCGGCCAGCGCGACCGCGGAGGGCCCGTTCGACTGGGTACTGGTGCGCGTGCCCAAGACCCTGGCCCTGCTGGAGGAGCAGCTGATCCGCCTGCACGGCCAGCTCGCCCCCGGCGCCCGGGTGATCGCCGGCGCCATGATCAAGTACCTGCCGCGTGCCGCCGGCGACCTGCTGGAGCAGTACATCGGCCCGGTGCAGGCCTCGCTGGCGGTGAAGAAGGCGCGTCTGCTGACGGCCACGCCCGAGGCCCGGCCGGCGCCGGTATCGCCCTATCCCACGCGCTATCAGCTGGATCAACCGGCCATCGAGCTGCTCAACCACGCCAATGTGTTCTGCCGCGAAGGCCTGGATATCGGTACCCGCGCCTTCCTGCCGCATCTGCCGAAATCACTGGTGCCGCAGCGGGTGGCCGACCTCGGCTGCGGCAATGGCGTGCTGGCCATCGCCTTCGCCCTGGGCAACCCGCAGGCCGAGCTGACCCTGGTGGATGAGTCCTACATGGCCGTGCAGTCGGCCGAGGCAAACTGGCGCGCGGCACTCGGTGAGCGCCCGGCGACCTTCCGCGCCGCCGACGGCCTGGCCGACCAGCCCAGGGACTCGCTGGACCTGGTGCTGTGCAACCCACCCTTCCACCAACAACAGGTGGTCGGCGACTTCCTCGCCTGGCGCATGTTCCAGCAGGCCCGCGCGGCGCTGGTCACCGGCGGCGAGCTGTGGATCGTCGGTAACCGCCACCTCGGCTACCACGCCAAGCTGGCCCGGCTGTTCCGCGGCGTGCAGCAGGTGGCGGCCAACCCCAAGTTCGTGGTGCTGAAAGCAACCAAATGAGCTGAGCCGCCCTCACCCCTTCCCTCTCCCGACGGGAGAGGGAGAAGCCACGCCGTAGCCCGGATGAAATCCGGATGACGCAGCCCCCAGACACTTGCCCCGGATTGCATCCGGGCTACGAATTTCGCCGGGGAAGGCGGCTGCGACAAATTGCCCAGTGCGACAATCCGCCGACTACGCCCCGGGTCCTGCTTGACAGAATATTGATCCAGATCAATTTCCGGAGTGGCCCATCATGTTTGGCCTCGATGCACTGGAGCTGGGGCGCCTGCAGTTTGCCTTCACCATCTCCTTCCACATCATCTTCCCCGCCATCAGTATCGGCCTGGCCAGTTACCTGGCCGTGCTCGAAGGTCTGTGGCTGAAAACCAGGCGCGAGGTCTACTACGACCTGTACCGCTTCTGGCTGCAGATCTTCGCCGTGACCTTCGGCATGGGCGTGGTCTCCGGCGTGGTGATGAGCTACCAGTTCGGCACCAACTGGGCCGGGCTGTCCACCGCCGCCGGCAGCATCATGGGCCCGCTGCTGACCTACGAGGTGCTCACCGCCTTCTTCCTCGAGGCGGGCTTCCTCGGAATCATGCTGTTCGGCCTGAACAAGGTCGGCCGCGGCCTGCACTTCTTCGCCACCCTGATGGTGGCGATCGGCACGCTGATCTCGACCTTCTGGATCCTCTCTTCGAACAGCTGGATGCAGACCCCGCAGGGCCACAGCCTGGTCGACGGGGTGTTCTACCCGGAAAGCTGGTGGGACATCGTGTTCAACCCGTCCTTCCCCTATCGCCTGGCGCACATGGCGGTGGCGGCCTTCCTCAGCACCGCCTTCGTGGTCGGCGCCACGGCGGCCTGGCACCTGCTCAAGGGCAAGCGCGACGAGGCCACCCGCATGATGTTCTCCATGGCGCTGTGGATGGCGCTGCTGGTGGCGCCGGTGCAGGCCTTCATCGGTGACCTGCACGGCCTCAACACCCTGAAATACCAGCCGGCCAAGGTGGCGGCGATGGAAGGCCACTGGGAAACCTCCCGCGGCGTGCCGCTGCTGCTGTTCGGCATCCCCGACATGCAGGCGGAAACCACCCACTACGCCATCGGCATCCCGCGCCTGGCCAGCCTGATCCTCACCCATGACCTCGACGGCGAGATCAAGGGCCTCAAGGAATGGGCGCCGCAGGACCGGCCCAATGTACCGATCGTGTTCTGGAGCTTCCGCGTGATGGTCGGCCTGGGCCTGGTGATGATCCTCTGCGGCGTCATCGGCCTGTGGCTCCGCCGTGGCGGCCGGCTCTACGAGGCGCGCGGCTTCCAGCGCCTGATGCTGCTGATGGGCCCGTCCGGGCTGATCGCCATCCTCGCCGGCTGGGTGACCACCGAGGTCGGCCGCCAGCCCTGGGTGATCTACGGCCTGCTGCGCACCTCGGACGCGGTGTCCAACCACAGCGCCACGCAGATGGGCGTGTCGCTGAGCATCTTCGTGGTGGTGTACTTCGCCGTGTTCGGCGTGGGCATCACCTACCTGCTGCGCATGATGCGCAAAGGCCCGGTGCTGGGCCTGCTGCATGCCCATGCACCCGCCGAGGCCGGTGGCCCGGGCCATTCGCGTACGCCGTCGCGCCCGCTGTCGGCCGCCGAAGACAGTGTCGAAGACGAACAGGAGCAACGCCCATGAGCATCGACCTGCCGCTGATCTGGGCCGGGGTGATCGCCTTCGGCATCTTCATGTACGTGGTGATGGATGGCTTCGATCTGGGCATCGGCATCCTCTACCCCTTCTTCCGCGACAAGGACGAGCGCGACGCCATGATGAACACCGTGGCGCCGATCTGGGACGGCAACGAGACCTGGCTGGTGCTGGGCGGCGCCGGGCTGTTCGCCGCCTTCCCGCTGGCCTACTCGGTGGTGCTCACGGCGCTCTACCTGCCGCTGCTGATCATGCTGATCGCGCTGATCTTCCGCGGCGTGGCCTTCGAGTTCCGCTTCAAGGCCAAGCGCACCCGCCACGTGTGGGACGCCGCCTTCATCTGGGGCTCGATCGTCGCGACTTTCGCCCAGGGCGTGGTGCTCGGCGCCTTTATCGAAGGGATCAAGGTGGAGAATCGGCAGTTCGCCGGGGGTGCCTTCGACTGGCTGGCGCCCTTCCCGCTGTTCTGCGGCGCCGGCCTGGTGGCCGGCTACGCCATGCTCGGCTGCGCCTGGCTGTTGATGAAGACCGAGGGCAAGCTGCGCCACAAGATGTACAAGCTGATGCTGCCGCTGACCAGCCTGCTGCTGCTGTTCATCGCCGTGGTCAGCATCTGGACGCCGCTGGCCCACGAGAGCATCGCCCAGCGCTGGTTCACCCTGCCCAACCTGTTCTACTTCATCCCGGTGCCGACCCTGGTGGCGGTGACCATCCTCGGCATCGTCCGTGCCGTGCACCTGAAGATCGATTGGCAACCCTTCGTGCTGACCCTGGTGCTGATCGCCCTGGCCTACACGGGCCTGGCCATCAGCCTGTGGCCGAACATCATCCCGCCGGCGGTGAGCATCTGGGAGGCCTCGGCGCCGGCCAGCAGCCAGGCCTTCGCTCTGGTCGGCGTGGTGTTCATGGTGCCGATCATCCTGATCTACACCGCTTACAGCTACTGGGTGTTCCGCGGCAAGGTCAAGGTCGGCGAGGGGTATCACTGATGCACGAGGTCAAACAACCGCTGGCCAAGCGCCTGGCCTGGTTCGTCCTGCTCTGGCTGGGCGGTGTGGCGGCCGTCGGCCTGCTCGCCTACGCCATCAAGTGGGGCATGGGGCTGACCTGAGCCGGCAACGGGTGGATGGCTGCGGCCACCCACCCTACAAAAGCGGGTCTGTGCGTAGGGTGGAAAGCCGCGCAGCGTTTTCCACCGTGGATACCTATTCCAGCAACCGCTTCAGCTCGTCGCTCAGCGGCATCGGCTGGAATGCACTGACCCGCGCCCGCCCCGTGTTGCCCAGCGGCACCCAGATTCGAGAGAAGAGCAGCGCCGCCAGTATGCGCGGCAGCTGCCCGGCCACTTCGCGCCAGTCGCGCGCCTGCCAGCCTGCGCGCAGCATCAGCCAGTGCGACTCGGCGTGGCGCAGCGGCATGCGCTGACTGAGGATATGGGCGCGCTCCAGCCAGGCGTAGGCGGCGCCCAAGTCGTTGCACTCCAGCGCCTGGCGCCCCTCGGCGAACGCCTGGGCCAGCGCCTGCTGCAGTTCAGTGCGCATGCTCGTGCCCGCCATTGAGTTCGCCATCGGCATGACGCAGCACCGCGATGGCCGAATGCACGGCCAGGCTGGCCATGATGCCGGCCACGATCAGGTCCGGCCAGGCACTGCCGGTGCCGAACACACCCAGCGCCGCAGCCAGCACGGCGAGGTTGCCGAGCGCATCGTTGCGGGTGCACAGCCACACGCTGCGCATGTTGCTGTCGCCGTCGCGGTAGGCATACAGCAGCACCGCCACGCCGACATTGGCCAGCAACGCCAGGCTACCCACCAGGCCCATGGTCGGCGCGCTGGGCACCTCGCCCTGCCACCAGTGCCAAAGCGCAGCCCCCAGCACACCGAGGCCGAACACCAGCATGCTGACGGCCTTGAGCTGGGCAGCACGAGCGCGCCAGGCCAGGGCCATGCCCAGCACCCAGAGGCTGATGCCGTAGTTGGCGGCATCGCCGAGGAAGTCCAGCGAGTCGGCCAGCAGCGACACCGAGCCAGCCTTGAGGCCAGCGCCGATCTCGACCAGGAACATCGCCAGGTTGACCAGCAGCGCAATCCACAGGATGCGCCGGTAGCGGCCATCGTCGTGGCGCGGAGCGGAGTCGTGGTTGCAGCAGTTAGCGCCCATTTGGCATCTCCATATCGAAGTCTGTTCACGAGCTTCTGGATTAGAGCCAGACAAGGCAAAAACGGCCGAGGAAGCGCAGTTTACGAACGGTAAATGAGCATTCCGAGGCTGTTTTTAACGCCGTATGGCCGACAGCCAGAAGATCGTGGACAGATTTCAGTGCAGACTAGGCTAAACCCTGTAGTTGCTACGGAGTCAACATGAGCAAGCCACTCACCATCGGCGTGCTGGCGCGCGACAGCGGCGTGAACCTGGAAACCATCCGTTTCTACGAGCGCAGCGGTCTGCTGCCGGCGCCACAGCGCAGTCCTTCCGGCTATCGCCACTACCAGGAGCAGGACGTGCGGCGCCTGCGTTTTATTCGCCGCGGTCGCGAACTGGGCTTCAGTCTGGAGGAAATCCGCAGCCTGCTCGATCTCGCCGCTCACCCCGAGAGCCCCTGCGCCAGCGCCGACCAGATGGTGCGCGAGCACCTGGACGCTATCGAAACACGCATCCGCGACCTGCAGAACATGCGTGCCGAACTGAGCAAACTGGCCGGCTGTCACAGCGGCCATGCCGAGCACTGCCGGCTGCTGGAAGCACTGGACGATCGCGACTGCTGCCACTGAGTCCAGCCCGTGGCCCGAATGCCATCCGGGCAACAGGCCACAGCTGTCCCTGCGACCGGGCTCAGTGGCTCCAGTCGCGCACCAGCGCCTGCGCTTCCTGCAACGAATCGAAACCGGTCAGGGCGACGCGGCCGTCGAGCACGGGCTCCTCGACGATGGGCGCCAGGCGCAGCTCACCATCGACCACGAAGGCCAGCGGCTGCCCCAGATGGCGGCGGGTCAGTTCGGCCAGGGTGGCGCGCCCGGCATCGTTCAGGGTCAGCACCACCGCCGGCTCGCCGGCCGGGGTAAAGGCCATTTCCGCCTGCTGCACGTCCACCTCGGTCAGCGCCGCCTGCGGCGCCACCCACAGACGCACGCCGCTGTGGCGATCGCGCATGACCTGCAGCCCCTCGGCGCTGGCCGTACGCGCGGGATGGATGCCGAGCTGGTGCACGGCACTGGGCAGGTGCGCCTCGCGGGCGCAGCCGGCCAGCAGGGTCAGCGCGAGCGCCGCCAGCAGCGCTCTCATGCCGGCACCAGCATGGCCTCGGCCACAGACTTGCGCACCGCCTTGCCGACCAGCTGTTCGACCAGGGTCAGAGCGAACAACAACGCGGTGGCCGGCCCCTGGCTGGTGATGCAGTTGCCGTCGACCACCACCGGCTGATCGACGAAGGTGCAGCCGGACAGGCGCTCGCTGAATGCCGGGTAGCAGGTCATGCGCCGCTGCTTGAGCACGCCGTAGCCCTGCAAGGCCAGGGCCGGCGCCGCGCAGATGGCGGCGAACAGCCGGCCAGCTGCAGCCTGCTCGCGTACCTTGGCGGCCAGCGGCGCGTGGTCCGCCAGTGCCTGGGCGCCGGGCATGCCGCCGGGCAGCACGATCAGGTCGAAGTCCTGCGCCAGCACGTCGACCAGCATGGTGTCGGCGGTGACACGGGTGCCGCGCGCGCAGGTGAACATGCGCCGATTCTCGATGCAGGCCACCACCACCTCAACTTCGGCGCGGCGCAACACGTCGATCAGGGTCACGGTTTCGATGTCTTCGACACCGTCGGCGACGGCGATCAGGGCGCGGGTTGTCATGCTCGTTCTCCTTGCCAGACGGAAACTGATGCTGTCCGTCCGGTCATAAATTCACCGCTCGGGGGTGAGCTGGTATAGTGCGCGGCTTTTCCGGATCTGCCACGAATTCGCCCTCGTTTTCCATCGAGTTGGCAGCCTTTGTGCTTTGCTTTCGCGCAGTCCACAACCCATGCCGCACCAGCCTAACGGGAGCCCCACCATGCTGGAAAAGCTTTTCCAACTCAAGGCGCACAACACCAACGTGCGTACCGAGATTCTCGCCGGTGTCACCACCTTCCTGACCATGGCCTACATCCTCTTCGTCAACCCGGCGATCCTCGGTGAAACGGGCATGGACAAGGGCGCGATCTTCGTCGCCACCTGCCTGGCCGCGGCCATCGGCTCGGCGCTGATGGGCCTGATCGCCAACTACCCGATCGCCCTGGCGCCCGGCATGGGCCTCAACGCCTTCTTCACCTACACCGTGGTGCTGCACATGGGCCACACCTGGCAGGTGGCACTGGGCGCGGTGTTCATCTCCGCCACGCTTTTCTTCCTGCTGTCGATCTTCCGCATCCGCGAGTGGATCGTGAACAGCATCCCGCTGCCGCTGCGTTCGGCGATTGCCGCCGGTATCGGCCTGTTCCTCGCGCTGATCGCGCTGAAGGAAGCCGGCCTGGTGGTGGACAACCCGGCCACCCTGGTCGGCCTCGGTGATCTGCACAGCCCGGGCCCGCTGCTGGCGGTACTCGGCTTCTTCCTGATCGTGGCCCTGGAAGCGCGTCGCGTTACCGGCGCGGTAATGATCGGCATCCTGGTGGTCACCGCCATCGCCATCGGCCTGGGCGTCACCCCGTTCGGCGGCATCGTCTCCATGCCGCCGTCGCTGGCCCCGACCTTCCTCGAACTGGACATCATGGGCGCGCTGGACGTGGGCATGATCAGCGTGATCTTCGCCTTCCTGTTCGTCGACCTGTTCGACAACACCGGCACCCTGATCGGCGTGGCCAAGCGCGCCGGCCTGATGAGCAAGGACGGCCACCTGCCGAAGATGGGCCGCGCCCTGATCGCCGACAGCGCCGCCGCCATGGGCGGTTCGCTGCTGGGTACCAGCACCACTACCAGCTATATCGAATCCGCCTCGGGCGTGGCCGCTGGCGGCCGCACCGGCCTGACCGCCATCGTGGTCGCCGGGCTGTTCCTCCTGGCGCTGTTCTTCGCCCCGCTGGCCGGCACCGTTCCGGCGTTTGCCACCGCGCCGGCACTGCTGTTCGTCGCCGTGCTGATGACCTCCGGCCTGGCCGAAATCGACTGGGACGACATCACAGTCGCCGCGCCGGTGGTGATCACCGCCCTGGCCATGCCGCTGACCTTCTCCATCGCCAACGGCATCGCCTTCGGCTTCATCGCCTGGGTGGTGATCAAGGCCCTGGCCGGCCGCTTCAAGGAGCTGAACCCGGCGCTGGTGGTACTGGCCGCGATCTTCATCGCCAAGTTCGCCTTCGGCGTCAACGCATGACACCGGTACGCGACGCGGCGGCCTATGCCGCCCAGCTGGACGAGAAGGTCGCCCGCCTGCGCGAGCTGCTGGCGCCCTTCGCCGCACCGGAGCCTGAGGTATTCACCTCGCCGGCCGAGCACTATCGCCTGCGCGCCGAGTTCCGCCTGTGGCGCGAGCAGGAAGAGCGTCACTACGCGATGTTCGAGGCCGGCGACAAGCACACGCCGATCCTGATCGACGAGTTCCCCATCGCCAGCCAGCGCATCAACCAGCTGATGCCTCAGCTCAAGGCCGCCTGGCAGGCTAGCCGGGTGCTGTCGTTCAAGCTGTTCCAGGTCGAGTTCCTCACCACCCTGGTCGGCGATGCGCTGATCACCCTGTGCTACCACCGCCCGCTGGATGCCGAGTGGCAGGCCGAGGCCGAGCAACTGGCGCAGCGGCTGGGCGTCAGCCTGGTCGGCCGCTCGCGTGGCCAGCGCCTGGTGATCGGCCGCGACTACGTGCAGGAAGAAATGCAGGTGGCCGGGCGCACCTTCCGCTACCGCCAGCCGGAGGGCGCCTTCACCCAGCCCAACGGCACGGTCTGCCAGCAGATGCTGCAGTGGGCCTATGACGCCCTCGGCCAGCGCGACGACGACCTGCTGGAACTCTACTGCGGCAACGGCAACTTCACCCTGCCGCTGTCCACCCGGGTCAGGAAGGTGCTGGCCACCGAGATCAGCAAGACCTCGGTGAATGCCGCCCTGGCCAATCTGGCCGACAACGGCATCGACACCATCGAGCTGGTGCGCCTGTCCGCCGAGGAGCTGACCCAGGCCCTCAACGAGGTGCGCCCGTTCCGCCGCCTGGCCGGCATCGACCTGAAGGCCTACGACTTCGGCAGTGTATTCGTCGACCCGCCGCGCGCCGGCATGGACCCGGACACCTGCGAGCTGACCCGGCGCTTCGACAACATCCTGTACATCTCCTGCAACCCGGAGACCCTGGCCGTCAACATCGCCCAGCTCAACGATACCCACCGTATCGAGCGCTGCGCGCTGTTCGACCAGTTCCCCTGGACGCACCATATGGAGAGCGGCGTTCTGCTGGTCAGACGCTGAGTCACGGACGTAGGGCGGGTGAGCTCCGCGTAGCGATCTTCGCGGGTTGCACCCGCCCTACACATGAAAAAGCCCCGGCATGCCGGGGCTTTTTCGTTTCAGGCTGAGGTTCAGTCCTGCGCCGGCGCGCTCGCCAGCTGAGACTGTTCGCGCCAGCCGCCACCCAGGGCCTTGTACAGCTCGACCTCACTGGTCAGCTGCGCCAGGCGGTCGCTGATCAGCTGCTGGCGCACGCTGAACAGCTGGCGCTGGGCGTCGAGCAGGGTCAGGTAGCTGTCCACCCCGGTGCGGTAGCGCCGTTCGGCCAGGCGGTAGTACTCCTCGTTGGTCTTCACCAGGGCGCGCTGGGCCTCCAGCTGCTGCTGGTAGGTGGCGCGTGCGGCGAGGCCGTCGGCGACTTCCTGGAAGGCGGTCTGGATGGCCTTCTCGTAGCTGGCGACCTGGATGTCCTTCTGCAGCTCGGCGTAGTCCAGACTGGCCCTGAGCTTGCCGGCGTTGAAGATCGGCAGGCTGATGCTGGGCTGGAACAGCCAGCTACCGGAGCCGGCGTCGAACAGGCCGGACAGATCCGGGCTGAGGCTGCCGGCGTTGGCGGTCAGGCTGACGCTGGGGAAGAACGCCGCGCGCGCCGCACCGATGTTGGCGTTGGCGGCCTGCAGCTGGTGCTCGGCCTGGCGCAGGTCCGGCCGCCGCTGCAGCAGGTCGGATGGCAGGCCGGCCGGCACCTCCAGCAGCAGGTCGTCGTCCAGCGGCCGACCGGACGGCAGGCCACCGGCCTTGCCGCTGCCCAGCAGCACGACCAGGGCGTTGCGGTCCTGGGCCACCTGGCGGCTGTACTGCGCCAGGCTGACCTGGGCGCTCTCCACCGCGCTGCGCGCCTGGGCCAGGGCCAGCGCGTCGGCCACGCCGACGTCGTAGCTGCGCTGGGTCAGGGCGAAGCTTTGCTGATAGGTCTTGAGGGTGTCCTGGGTCAGCTGCAGCAGCTCCTGGTCGGCCTGCAGGGTCAGCCAGGCATTGGCCACGCTGGCCACCAGGGCGATCTGCGTGGCGCGGCGCGCTTCTTCGGTGGCGAAGTACTGCTGCAGCGCCTGCTCGTCGAGGCTGCGCAGGCGACCGAACAGATCCAGCTCCCAGCTGGCGCCGACGGTGGCGCTGTACTGGCTGCTGATGCTCGGCTCACCGCTGCTGGACAGACTGCCCGGCAAGCGCTGGCGGGTGGCGCCGCCGTCGGCGGTGACGCTGGGGAACAGCGCGCTGCGCTGGATCTGCCGTTGCGCGGCATAGGCCTCGACATTCAGCGCGGCCACCCGCAGGTCGCGGTTGTTGGCCAGCGCGGTGTCGATCAGGCCCTGCAGCGCCGGGTCCTTGAAGAACGCGCGCCAGTCCAGGTCGGCGGCAGCGGTGGCGGTCTGCGCACCGCTGGCCTCGCTGGGCCAGACGCTGTCGACCGGCGACGCGAGGCGCTGGTGGTCGGGGATCAGGGAGCAGCCGCCGAGCAGGATGCTGGCGACGGCGAGGGACAACAGGGAACGCCTCACTGGACGGCCTCCTCTCTGATGACATCTTTGCTGCGCTTGCCCTTGAACAGGGAGCAGACCAGCACGTAGAACAGCGGCACCCAGAAGATCGCCAGCACGGTGGCGGTGAGCATGCCGCCGATCACCCCGGTGCCGATCGCATGCTGGCTGCCGGAACCGGCGCCGTTGGAGATGGCCAGGGGCACCACGCCGAGGATGAACGCCAGCGAGGTCATGATGATCGGCCGCAGGCGCATGCGGCAGGCTTCCAGCGCCGCGTCGAACAGGCTCTTGCCCTGCTCGTGCAGCTCCTTGGCGAACTCGACGATAAGAATCGCGTTCTTCGCCGACAGGCCGATGGTGGTGAGCAGGCCGACCTGGAAGAACACGTCGTTGCTCAGCCCACGCAGGCTGGTGAACAGCAGCGCGCCGATCACCCCGAGCGGCACCACCAGCATCACCGAGAACGGAATCGACCAGCTCTCGTACAGCGCCGCCAGGCAGAGGAACACCACCAGCAGCGACAGGGCATACAGCGCCGGGGCCTGGGCGCCGGACAGACGCTCCTCGTAGGACAGCCCGGTCCAGGAGTAGCCGACGCCGGCCGGCAGCTGGCGGGCGATCTCTTCCACCGCCGCCATGGCCTCGCCGGAACTGTGGCCGGGGGCCGCCTCGCCGAGAATTTCCACCGCCGACACGCCGTTGTAACGCGACAGCTTGGGCGGCCCGTAGGTCCACTCGCCGCTGGCGAAGGCGCTGAACGGCACCATCTGCCCGGCATCGTTGCGCACGTACCACTTGTTCAGGTCCTCGGGCCCCATGCGCGCCTCGGACTCGCCCTGCAGGTAGACCTTCTTCACCCGGCCGCGGTCGATGAAGTCGTTGACGTAGCTGGCGCCCCAGGCGATCGACAGGGTGTCGTTGATGTCGGACAGGGCCAGGCCATGGGCACGGGCCTTCTCGTCATCGATCAGCAGCTGGTACTGCGGCTCGTCACGCAGGCCGTTGGCACGCACGCGGTTGAGCACCGGGTTCTGCGCGGCCAGCTGGAGGAACTGGTCGCGGGCGGCGTTGAGCGCCTCGTGGCCGACGCCAGCGCGGTCCTGCAGGAACAGGTTGAAGCCGGTGGCGTTGCCCAGCTCCATCACCGCCGGCGGGGCGAAGGCGAACACCATGGCATCGCGGAAGCCGAAGAAGTGCATCTGCGCGCGCTGCGCCAGCTCGGCCACGCTCTGCCCGGCAGCGGTGCGCTCTTCCCAGGGCTTGAGCATGATGAAGGCCATGCCCGAACTCTGCCCGCGGCCAGCGAAGTTGAAGCCGGTGACGGTGAACACCGACTTCACCGTGTCCTTTTCGTCTTCCAGCAGGTATTCGCGCATCTGGTCGACCACCGCCTGGGTACGCTCGGCGCTGGCGCCGGACGGCGTCTGCACCTGGGCGAACAGCACGCCCTGGTCTTCCTCGGGGAGGAAGGCAGTGGGGATGCGGGTGAACATCCAGGCCATCACGCCGAGGATCACCACGTACAGCAGCAGGTACGGCGCCTTGCGCGTGAGGATGGCGCGCACGCCGCGCTCGTAGCCCTGCACGCCGCGTTCGAAACTGCGGTTGAACCAGCCGAAGAAGCCGCGCTTCTCGTGATGGCCGGGGGCGACGGGCTTGAGCAGGGTGGCGCACAGCGCCGGGGTGAAGATCAGCGCCACCAGCACCGACAGGGCCATGGCCGAGACGATGGTGATGGAGAACTGCTTGTAGATTACCCCGGTGGAGCCGCCGAAGAAGGCCATCGGCAGGAACACCGCCGACAGCACCAGGGCGATGCCGACCAGCGCGCCCTGGATCTGCCCCATCGACTTGCGCGTGGCCTCCAGCGGCGACAGGCCTTCCTCGGCCATCACCCGCTCGACGTTCTCCACCACCACGATGGCGTCGTCCACCAGCAGGCCGATGGCCAGGACCATGGCGAACATGGTCAGGGTGTTGATGGTGAAGCCGAACATTGCCAGCACGCCGAAGGTGCCGAGCAGCACCACCGGCACTGCCAGGGTGGGAATCAGGGTGGCGCGGAAGTTCTGCAGGAACAGGAACATCACCAGGAACACCAGGACGATGGCCTCGCCCAGGGTGTGGATCACGCCCTCGATGGAGGCCGAGACCACCGGCGTGGTGTCGTAGGGGAACACCACCTTCATGCCGGCGGGCATGAAGGGCTCCAGCTCGCTGATGGTGTCGCGCACCGCCTGGGCGGTATCCAGGGCGTTGGCCCCGGTGGCCAGCTTGATCGCCATGCCGGACGCCGGCATGCCGTTGTACTGGGCACTGATGCTGTAGTTCTCGCCGCCCAGCTCGACCTTGGCCACATCGCGCAGGCGCACCTGCGAACCGTCGCGATTGACCTTGAGCAGGATGGCGCCGAACTGCTCCGGCGTCTGCAGGCGGGTCTTGCCGATGATGGTGGCGTTCAGCTGGTTGCCGGGCGAGGCCGGCAGGCCGCCGAACTGGCCGGAAGACACCTGGACGTTCTGCGCCTGGATGGCGCTCTTCACGTCCACCGGGGTCAGCTGGAAGTTATTCAGCTTGGCCGGATCGAGCCAGATGCGCATGGCGTACTGCGCGCCGAACACCTGGAAGTCACCCACGCCCTTGGCCCGCGAGATCGGGTCCTGGATGTTGGAGACGATGTAGTTGGCCAGGTCGTTCTTGTCCATGCTGCCGTCTTCGGAGACGACGCCGAGCACCAGCAGGAAGTTCTTCACCGCCTTGGTCACGCGGATGCCCTGCTGTTGGACTTCCTGCGGCAACAGCGGAGTGGCCAGCTGCAGCTTGTTCTGCACCTGCACCTGGGCGATGTCGGGGTTGGTGCCCTGCTCGAAGGTGGCGGTGATGGTCATGCTGCCGTCGGAGTTGCTCTCCGAGCTGATGTAGCGCAGGCCGTCGATGCCGTTGAGCTGCTGCTCGATCACCTGCACCACGGTGTCCTGCACCGTCTGCGCCGAGGCGCCGGGGTAGCTGACCTGGATGCCGACGGCGGGCGCGGCGATGCTCGGGTACTGGTTGATCGGCAACTTGAGGATGGCCAGGCCGCCGGCCAGCATGATCACCAGGGCGATCACCCAGGCGAAGATCGGCCTGTCGATGAAGAATCGGGACATCTACTGCTCTCCTCAGTGGCTCTTGGCCAGGCCGCTCTGCTCGGCCGGCTCGGCGGCCACGTTGCTCGCCGGCGCGACCTTGACCTGGTCACCCGGGCGCACGTACTGCAGGCCCTCGGTGATCAGCCGGTCACCGGCCTGCAGGCCGCTGCTGACCAGCCAGCGGTTGCCACTGGTGCGTTCGGCCTGCAGCTGGCGCAGCTCGACCTTGTCGTCGGCGCCGACCACCAGCGCGGTGGCCTGGCCCTTGAGGTCGCGGGTCACGCCCTGCTGCGGGGCGAGAATGGCCTGCTGCTTGACCGCCGAAGTGAGCCGGGCATGCACGAACATGCCAGGCAGCAGGTTGTGCTCGGGGTTGGGGAATACCGCGCGCAGGGTTACCGAACCGGTGCCCTCGTCCACCGACACCTCGGAGAACTCCAGGGTGCCGCTGTGCGGATAGGTACTGCCGTCTTCCAGGGTCAGCGACACCTTGGCCGCCTTGCCGGCCTGCTCCAGCTGCCCGGCGGCCAGCTCGCGGCGCAGGCGCAGCAGCTCGGCGCTGGACTGGGTGACGTCGACGTAGATCGGGTCGAGCTGCTGGATGGTGGCCATCGCCGTGCTCTGGCCGTTGCTGACCAGTGCGCCCTCGGTGACCACCGAACGCCCGACGCGCCCGCCGATGGGCGCCAGCACGCGGGTGTAGCGCAGGTCGATGCGCGCTTTCTCCAGCGCGGCTTCGGCCTGCAGACGGGCGGCTTCGGCCTCGTCATAGGCCTGCTGGCTGACCGCCTTGTCCACCACCAGCTCCTTGTAGCGCGAGGCCAGCGAACGCGCCGAGGCCACGCTGGCCTCGGCGCTCTTCAGGCTGGCGGCATAGGTGGCGGCGTCGATCTGGTACAGCTGCTGGCCGGCCTTCACTTCGGAGCCTTCGGTAAACAGGCGCTTCTGGATGATGCCGTCGACCTGCGGGCGCACTTCGGCGATGCGGAAGGCAGCGGTACGCCCGGGCAGCTCGGTGGTCAATGTGTAGGGCTGGGCGGCGAGCGTGACCACGCCGACCTGCGGCGCCTGGGCGGCCGGTGGCGTTGCCTCGTCCTGGCAGCCGACCAGGGTCAGCGCGGCCAGCGCGAGCAGGGAAAAAGAAGCGGTCTTGAACATCCGATTCGACCTCAATATCTGGATGACCCGGAGGAGAGCCGGGCGGGAAGGGGAAAATCTGTTTAGCTGGCTAACGAATATACTTACATACTAGAATGTTTGTAAATCGCCAAAGCTGGCTCCAGCGCCAACTTTTCCCAACCTTTACATAAAGCGAGCCATGGCCAGACGGACCAAAGAGGAAGCCGAAGAAACCCGCCAGTCGATCCTCGACGCGGCCGAGCGGCTGTTCCACGACCAGGGGGTTTCACGCACCTCGCTGGCCGATATCGCCAGCGCCGCCGGGGTGACGCGCGGCGCCATCTACTGGCACTTCGAGAACAAGGTCGACCTGTTCCAGGCCATGCTCGAACGGCTGCACCTGCCGCTGGAGGAGCTGGCCCAGGCCAGCGAGAGCGAGGACGAGCCCAACCCGCTGGGGCAGACCCGCGAGCTGCTGGTACGTCTGTTGCGCAATGTCGAACTGGACGCCCAGACCCGGCGCATCCAGGAGATCCTGCAGCACAAGTGCGAGTACACCGACGATCTCGGCGACCTGCGGCAGAAGATGCAGGCGCTGCACCTGGAGTGCGACGAGCGCATCGAGAAGTCGTTGCGCAACGCGGTCAGCAAGGCCCAGCTACCGGCCGACCTCGACTGCCGCCGCGCCACTCTCTGCCTGCATGGCTACGTCCATGGCCTGCAGGCCAACTGGCTGCTGGCCCCGGGCGGCGACTCGCTGGCCGAGCAGGCCGAGTCGTTCGTCGATGCCCTGCTCGACATGCTGCGCTGCAGCCACGCCCTACGCCGCCGCTGAGCGGCCGCGCAACAGCCAGAACGCCAGCGCGGCGGAGACGCCCTCGAACAGCATGGCGTAGAGGTTGAAGGTCTGCTGCGCGCCGCCGTCCAGCCATAGTCCGCCCAGCCGCGCGAGGAACAACGCGCTGTAGAGCAGCACCAGCAGCATCAGTGCCGGGCGCAGCAGGTCGCCCCGCAACAGGGCCAGCCCCAGCCAGGCCGCCAGCCCCAGCTGCAGGCCACCGTAGTAGGCACGCACATCGGTGAGCGCCGCCGGCGCCATCAGCAGCATGCCACTGAGGTTGGCCGTCTCCTGCGGGCGGACGAAATAGGCCAGGCCGAAGCCGGCGAGAGTCAGGATCTGGGCGATCAGGAACAGGCGAACGGATAGCATCGGCGATCTCCATGGCGGGTGCTGGCAGCGAGCATAGGCGCTGGCGACTCACCCGGAAACAGTCACAGCCTGGGCCGCCAATGCCGCGGGGTTTATCCTCGGCGTTTTGTACCCGTTCGAGGAAATCCCATGCGCCTCCTGCCTCTCGCCGCCCTGCTCTTCGCCGCCTCCGCCCAGGCCGCCGAGCCGATCACCATGGACGTGCACCGCGACGCCAACTGCGGTTGCTGCAAGGACTGGATCAGCCACCTGGAAGCCAACGGTATCCGGGTCAACGACCATGTCGAGAGCGACATGAACGCAGTCAAGCAACGCCTCGGCGTGCCCCCGCGCCTGGCGTCGTGCCACACCGGGGTGATCGACGGCAAATTCGTCGAGGGCCACGTACCGGCCAGAGACGTGCTCGACCTGCGCCAGCGCCGCGACCTGCTCGGCGCCGCCGTACCGGGCATGCCGCACGGCTCGCCGGGCATGGAAACCGGCCGGGTGGATGCCTACCAGGTGATCGGCCTGAGCAAGGATGGCCAGGAAAGCGTGCTGGCCGACTATCCGGCCGAGTAACGCGCCGCTGGCGCACTGCCCGTCCGAGGACGACACTGTCAGCCCCGGACGGAGAAAAGGAGTGCGCACATGCGCTGGGAACGCGGCAGACGCAGCGACAACGTGGTGGATGCGCGCGGTGGCGGCAGACGCCTCGGCGGCGGCAAGGGCCTGAGCCTGGGCGGCATTGCCGTGGTGGTGGTGATCGGCCTGCTGATGGGCCAGGACCCGCTGACCATCCTCGGCAGCGTGGTCAACCAGGGCCTGCAGCAGGGCGCGCCGGTGCCGGAACAGCGCGCGCCGGCCGCCAACGATCCGCAGCGTGAATTCGTCCGCGCCGTGCTCGGCGATACCGAGGACACCTGGCGCGCGATCTTCCAGGCCTCCGGCAAGCAGTACCAGGACCCGAAACTCGTGCTCTTCAGCGGCGGCGTGCGCTCGGCCTGCGGTTTCGCCGATGCCGCCGTCGGGCCCTTCTACTGCCCCGGTGATCGCCAGGTCTATCTCGACCTGAGCTTCTTCCGCGAGATGGAGACCCGCTTCGCCGCCGCCGGCGACTTCGCCCAGGCCTATGTGATCGCCCATGAGGTCGGCCACCATGTGCAGACCCTGCTCGGCGTCTCGGCCAGGGTCAACGCGGCACGCCAGCGCGGCGAGCGGGTGGAAGGCGACAACGGCCTGCTGGTGCGCCAGGAGCTGCAGGCCGACTGCTTGGCCGGCGTCTGGGCACACCATGCGCAGCAGCGCCTGAACTGGCTGGAGCCGGGCGACCTGGAAGAGGCACTGAACGCCGCCAACGCCATCGGCGACGACCGCCTGCAGAAGCAGAGCCGCGGCACCGTGATGCCGGACTCCTTCACCCACGGCACCTCGGCGCAACGCGTGCGTTGGTTCCGTAACGGCTTCGACAACGGCGAGCCGGGGCGCTGCGATACCTTCAAGGCAACGAAACTGTAGGGCGGGTGAAGCCCGCGTCGATGTAGCGTCTCAGGCAATTCGCGGGCGCGGATTTCACCCGCCCTACCGGCTTTCCTGGTAGGCCTTGGGCGATACCCCGAACCAGCCCTTGAACGCCTTGTAGAAGGCACTCGGCTCGGCAAAGCCCAGCTCGCGGCTGAGCTGCTCGATGCGGCAGTCTGCCTGGCACAGGCGCCGCAGCGCGTGCTCGCGACGCACCTCGGCGAGCAGTTCGGAGAAGCTGCAGCCCTCCTCGCGCAGGTGGCGGTGCAGGGTCTGCCGGCTGGTATGCAGACGGCGCGCCACCGCCTCCACCGACAGCGCACCGTCGATCAGCCCCAGCTCGATCAGCTGCTGCACCTGCTGACGCAGGCTGCGGTGGCTGGGCAACTGCGCCTGCATGTCGCTGACCCGCTGCAGCAGAAGGCCCTTGATGTAGTCGTTGCCGCCGAGCAGCGGCAAACGCATGTCCGCCGCCGTCATCTCGATATAGTCCAGCGGCTCGCCGAAGCGCACCGGACAACCGAGGATCTGCCGGTAGCTGGCGGGGCCGGCCAGCGGCCTATGGCGAAAGCCCACCCGCAGCGGCATCAGCCGCGTGCCGCTCATCTGCCGCCCCCAGCACAGTGCGGAGCTGAGGCTGTATTCGCAGGCAGGCGGATGGCCGGCCAAAGGAGCGGTGAACAGGAAGTCGATGCGCACGCGATCGCCGCTCTGCTCCACCCGCAGGTTCTCGCATTCGCTCATCACCGGACTGTGCCGGCGGAACAGCTCCAGCGCCTCGCCGAGGGTGGCACTCATCGCCGCCAGGTTGGCCACCGGACCGCGGCTCTGCAGGCCACGCTGCTGGCCCAGTTGCAGACCGAGATCGGCCGGCGCGCCACGCTCGGCCGCCAGCTGCCACAAGCGCAGCAGCCAGGCCACCGGGATGCGCGCCTCCAGGTCCAGCGGCGCGTTCGGCGCCAGGCCCAGTTCGACCAGATCGGCCGGGCCGACCAGCTGCCGGCGGCGCAGGCTCTGGTACAGGTCGAGGAGCAGCGAGGCAGTGGCGCTGGGCGCGGTGTGCAGCATGACGGCAAATCCTTTCACCCACGAGATGACCGATTGTGCGGCGCCCTTGAGACGAATTGCCAGTCCGATGCGACCTTCGGCTATCAACAGCTCGCGTCGGCCTTGCGTAGATTGCGGCGAATAACAACAACATCGCAGGTCCCGCCATGAACCATGCCGCCGCTCTCTCCTTGCCACGCCTGTTGTCCCGCGTGCCCTATCTGCTCGCCGGCCTGCCCGGCATTCTCCGTGGCCTGCGCCTGGCCAGCCGTGCCCGCGGCAGCGCCGTCGGCGGCCTGGCCGACTGCGTGGAGCGCGCCGCCCGCGGCAACCCACAGGGCGTGGCGCTGATCCAGGGCGACGAGCGCCTCAGCTACGCCGAGCTGGACCAGTGGGCCAATCGTCTGGCCCATCGCCTGCGCGCCGGCGGCCTGGAACAGGGCGACTGCGCCGCGCTGCTGCTGGAGAATCGCCTGGAGTTGCTGGCCTGCGTCATCGCCTGCGCCAAACTCGGCGCCGTCTCCGCACTGCTCAACAGCAGCCAGCGCGGCCAGGTGCTGGCGCACAGCATCAACCTGGTGAAGCCACGCATCGCCCTGGTCGGCGAGGAGCTGCTGGGCGCCTTCGAGGAAGTCCAGGAACAGCTGCAGCTGCCGGCGGACGGCCGCTACTACTTCGCCGACCGCCCGAACTGGCGCGACCCTGGCCAGGCCCCGGCCGGCTGGCAGCACCCGGCCGCCGAGCTGACCGCACAGCCGGATACGCCGCCCATGCTGGCGCGCCCGGTAAAGGCCGAAGACCCCTGCTTCTACATCTACACCTCCGGCACCACCGGCCTGCCCAAGGCCGTGGTGTTCAACCACGGGCGCTTCCTCAAGGGCTACGGAATCTTCGGCTTCGGCGCCGTGCGCCTGGGCCGCGACGATCGCCTGTACTGCAGCCTGCCCTTCTACCACGCCACCGCCATGGTGGTGTGCTGGGGCTCGGTGCTGTCCGCCGGCGCGGCGCTGATCATGGTGCGCAAGTTCAGCGCCAGTCGCTTCCTCGACGAGGTGCGCCGCCACGGCGCCACCGCCTTCGGCTATGTCGGCGAGCTGTGCCGCTACCTGCTGGACCGTCCTGCACGCCCGGACGACGCCGACAACCCGCTGCGCATCATGGTCGGCAACGGCATGCGCCCGGCCATCTGGGGCAGCTTCAAGCAGCGCTTCGGTATTCAGCGGGTGGTCGAATTCTACGCCTCCAGCGAGGGCAATATTGGCTTCACCAACCTGCTCAACCTGGACAACACGGTGGGCTTTACCCCCTACCCCTACGCCATCGTCCGCTACGACCGCGACAGCGAGGCGCCGCTGCGCGATACCCAGGGGCGCCTGCAACGGGTTAGTCCTGGCGAGCCCGGTCTGCTGATCGGCGAGATCACCGCGAAGACGCCATTCCACGGCTACACCGACCCGGCCAAGACCGAAAGCTGCATCCTGCGCGACGTGTTCAAGCCGGGCGATGCCTGGTTCAACACCGGCGACCTGATGCTGCACCAGGGCTGGCGCCACGCCCAGTTCGTCGACCGCCTCGGCGACACCTTCCGCTGGAAAGGCGAGAACGTGTCCACCACCGAAGTGGAGACGGTGCTGGACAGCATCGAGGGGGTCGGCGAGGCGGTGGTCTACGGCGTCGAGATCGCCGGCACCAACGGCCGCGCCGGCATGGCCTGTATCCGTCTGGACCGCGATCCGGCCGACTTCGACTTCCAGGGCTTGCTGACTGAGCTGCGCCGCGAATTGCCGCACTATGCGGTGCCGCTGTTCCTGCGCCTGAGCGAGAGGATGGAGACCACCGGCACCTTCAAGCACAAGAAGGCGCCACTCAAGGACCAGGGATTCGACCCGATGCGCTGCGCCGACCCGCTGTATGCCTGGCTGCCCGGCGAGGAGCGCTACGTGCCGGTGGACGCCGAGCTGCATGCGGCGATTCAGGGAGGCGAGTACCGCTATTGAAGGGTGGAGGAGCCTGAGCGTCCCTCACCCTACGCGGGCCGCCCCATCCCTCTCCCAAAGGGAGAGAGTGACCAATCCCGAAGCTCCCTGCCAAATCTCCCTTCTCCCTCCGAGAGAGAGGTGGGGCTGCTCGGCACTAACAAGCCCCTATGAGGTGATCTGCGCCAGCAGCGCCGCACAGTCCACCGCATGCAGATCGGTCAGCTCCGGCCACGGATTGTCCGCCAGGTTGACCAGTACGCCCTGGGCGCCGGCGGCGCGGGCGCAGTCGAGGTCGAAGCGGTAGTCGCCGACCATCACCAGCGCACCGGGCTGCACCTGCCAGCGCGCCGCCAGATGCAGCAGGCCTCCGGGATGCGGCTTGGGCGGCGCCTCGTCGCGGCCGATCACATCGTGCGGCTCGAAACAGTGGCCCAGGCCGATGGCGTCCAGGGTCAGCAGCGCCAGTTCGTGGGCGTTGCGGGTGAGGATGCCGAGGCGGCAGCCGCACCCGTGCAGATGGCGCACCAGCTCGACGGCACCGGGAGCGGCCACCGAGCCAAGCGCCAGCTCGCGCTCGTGCTCCAGCAGCCAGGCGTGCTTGGCCGCGGCCTCGTCCGCCGGTAGCGCGGCGAGGTGATGGAGGATGTCGTCATCCTGAGGAATGCCCAGCGCGCGCTTGATCGCCGGAAAGTCGTGCACGGCCACCGTCAGGGTGCCGTCCATGTCGAACACCCAGTGGCGGCAGCTCTGCAGGGTGGGTGCAGCCCACTCCGTCGCTTCCATTTGCAGGGCGGGTGAAACCCGCGAGCGGGTTTCGCCCGCACCATCCGTCACTTCCAGTCCTCGCGCAGACGGGTAAGGCCCTCCTGCGCCGACGAGGCCACCAGGCGGCCGCTGCGGTCGAAGATGCTGGCGCGGGAGAATCCGCGGGCGTTGCCCGACCAGGGGCTGTCCATGGCGTACAGCAGCCAGTCGTCCATGCGCAGGTCGCCGTGGAACCACAGCGAGTGGTCGAGGCTGGCCACCTGCATGAACTTCTGGAACACCGACACGCCATGCGGCTGCATCGAGGTGGTGAGCAGGTTGAAGTCGCTGGCGTAGGCCAGCAGCAACTTGTGCAGCTGCGGCTCGGCGGGCAGCTCGCCGGCGGCGCGGAACCACACGTACTTGACCGGCTCGCAAGGCTGCGGGGCGAAGGGGTTGATGCGCGTGACCGGACGAATCTCGATCGGCTTGTCGCTGGTCATGCGCTCGCGCATGCGCTCGGGAATCAGGTGCGCCACCTGGCGCGCCAGCTCGGTTTCCGAGGGCAGGCCTTCGGGGCCGGGCACCTCGGGCATCGCCAGCTGGTGGTGGAAGCCCTCCTCGTCGGCCTGGAACGAGGCGGCGCAGGTGAAGATCGGCTGGCCCTTCTGGATCGCGGTGACGCGCCGGGTGCTGAAGCTGCCGCCGTCGCGCACGCGGTCGACGCTGTACACCACCGGCAGGCCGGCATCGCCGGGGCGCAGGAAGTAGCCGTGCAGCGAGTGCACATGGCGCGCCGGCTCGACCGTCTGGTTGGCGGCAGAGACGCACTGGCCGAGCACCTGGCCGCCAAACAGCTGGCGGAAGCCCAGGTCCTGGCTGCGCCCACGGAACAGGTTCTCCTCGATCTGCTCCATGCTCAGCAGGGACACCAGATCATCCAGCACTTGGCTCATTCGACTACTCCTCGCAAACACGCCACCGAAAGGATGCCCATGTTACTGGATTGAGTCGCGAGGCGACGATTACCGAGCAGTCGGCCCGACTCGTTGACATGGAGCAAGAAAGCCTCTCGAAGGCTGATGCACCGGTTGCTGGCAACTGGCCACTTGGCTAACGTCATCGGATTACCCCGCTCGGCTTCCCAGCCGTACAGGCGATCCGCATGCCAAATCGCAACCTCTCGAAGATTTTCATCCAGACCCTGGAACAGGCTGTCGACAGTGTGGTGGTCATCGACAGCCGTAACCAGGTAATCCTGTTCAACCGTTCGGCTGAACATCTGTGGGGGTTGCCGCGCGAAAAGGTCATCGGCCACAACGTCAGCATCCTGGTACCGCCGGACATCCGCGCGGACCACGATGGCTACATCGAGGCCAATCGCCGTACCGGCATCAACAAGATCGTCGGCAGCAGCCGTACCCTGCATGTCCAGCGCCCCGACGGTAGCCGCCGCTGGGCCTCGATGTCGATTTCCAAGATCGAGGCCGACGACGAGGTGCTGTACACCGCCTTCATCAAGGACATTACCGAGCAGCACCAACAGGACGAGAAGCTGCGCCTGGTCTCGCTGGTGGTCGACCGCACCGACAGCGCGATCATGATCATCGACGGCGAATGGCGCACGCTGTACGTCAACGACGGCTTCAACCGCCTGCTCGGCTATTCCCGGGAACACCTGGACTCGCACACCCCGCTGAGGCTGCTGGCGCCCTACATGTCAGACGAGCACATCGCCGCCATCCGGGCCCAGCTGGCTGCCGGCCAGCCCTATAACAGCGACGAGCTGGCCTACTGCGCCGACGGCCAGCGCATCTGGTGCCATGTCGCGATCAACCCGGTACTGGATGCCGACGGCGTGATGAGCAATGCCGTGGTGGTGCTCACCGACATCACCCAGTCGAAGATGCACGAGGTCTTGCAGCATCGCATCCTCGAGGCCATGGCGCGCGAGGAACCGCTGGAAGCCCTGATGGAAAAGGCCTGCCGCGAAGTCGAGCGCATCTGCCCGGAAATCACCGCCTCCATCCTGCGGGTCAGCGAAGGCGGCCTGCTGCATTCGCTGGCGGGGCCGAAACTGCCCGCCAGCTACTGCGCGGCGCTCGAAGGTGTCGCCATCGGCCCGAGCGTCGGTTCCTGCGGCACTGCCGCGTTTCGCGGCGAACCGGTGCTGGTCGAGGACATCGCCAGCGACCCGCTGTGGGACAACTTCCGCCACCTGGCCCTGCCCATCGACCTGCGTGCCTGCTGGTCGACGCCGATCAAGGACAACCACAACCGGGTGCTCGGCACCTTCGCCTTCTACTATCGCGAACCGCGCGGCCCCAGCGCCTTCCACAAGCGCCTGCTGGACGTGCTGGCGCATCTCTGCTCGCTGGCCCTGCAGCGCGAGGAGAGCCGTACGCAGATCCGCCAGCTGGCGTTCTACGACAGCCTCACCCAGCTGCCTAACCGCAGCCTGCTGCATGCCAGGGCCGACCAGGCGCTGGCCGAGGCCGCACGCAACAGGACGCCATTGAGCGTGCTGTTCGTCGATCTGGATCGCTTCAAGCAGGTCAACGACTCGCTCGGTCATCCGGCCGGGGACGAGCTGCTGCGCCTGATCGCCGGTCGCCTGTGCGAGAACCGCCGCAGCAGCGATATCGTCGGCCGCCTGTCTGGCGACGAATTCGTCGTGGTCCTGCCGCAGTGCGGCAGCCAGCAGATCGCCGAAATGCTCGAACAGCTGCGCCACACCCTGAGCCAGTCTTGCGAGATTGCCGGCAGCACCATTCGCCCCTCGGCCAGCATCGGCATTGCCATGTACCCGGCGGACGGACACGACATGGGCACCCTGGTCCACCGCGCCGACATGGCCATGTACCAGGCCAAGAGCTCCGGGCGTGGCCGTTACAGCTTCTTCAGCCACGAGCTGAACCAGCTGGCCCAGGAGCGCCTGGCCCTGGAAAGCGCCCTGCGCGACGCCCTGGAACAGAACCAGCTGAGCCTGCATTACCAACCGCAGGTACGCATGAGCGACGGCATGCTTTACGGCGTCGAGGCCCTGGCGCGCTGGCACCATCCGCAATTCGGCGACATCTCGCCGGCGCGCTTCATTCCGCTGGCAGAGGAATGCGGCCTGATCAACCAGCTCGGCCTGTGGGCCGTACGCGAGGCGTGCAGCCAGCTGGCGCAGTGGCGTCGGCAAGGCCTGGCCATCCCGTCCGTCTCGGTGAACCTGTCGCCCACCAACTTCCACAACCTCGACCTGCCCGGGATGATCGCCCAGACCCTGGAGCAGAACCGCCTGCAGCCCTCCGACCTGACCCTGGAGATCACCGAAAGCGTACTGCTGGATACCAACCCCAGCACGCTGAAGACCCTCGACGAGGTGCACAACCAGGGTATCCGCCTGTCCATGGACGACTTCGGCACCGGCTATTCCAGCCTCAGCTACCTGCGCCGCCTGCCGATCCAGGAACTCAAGCTGGACCGCAGTTTCGTCCTCGACCTGGAGCAGGACACCACCAATCAGGCCCTCAGCGAGGCGGTGATCCGCCTGGGCGAGAGCCTGCACTTGACCGTGGTGGCCGAAGGCGTGGAAAACCACGGCCAGCAGCGCATCCTCAAGCAGCAGCGTTACCACGTGGGCCAGGGCTATCTGTTTTCCCGCCCGCTGTCGGCTGCCGACCTCGAGAGTTGGCTGCGCAGTGTCAGCGAGGACTGACTCTCAGCTGTCGCGCTCGATGCGATAGAGCCAGTGCGGGCGCAGCGGGTGGCCGACCGGCAGGTTGGGATGCTCGAAGTCGCCTGCCGCGTCGCGGCGCATGCCCAGGCGCTGCATCAGGCCCCAGGAACGCTGGTTGGCCGGTACAGTGAAGGACACTACTTCATCCAGCTGCAGATCCTCGAAGGCGAACTGCAGCGCACGCCGCGCCGCCTCCAGCGCATAGCCCTGGCCCCAGTAGGGCCGGGCCAGGCGCCAGCCGATTTCCACCGCCGGCACGAAGGGCGCCGCGAAACCGACCCGCGCCAGGCCGGTAAAACCGACAAAGGCCGCGTCCTCGCGCCGCTGCAGCGCCCAGAAGGTGAAGCCATGCTCGGCCTGGTGCGCCATCAGCTTGCCGAGCAGCGCGGCGCTGCCAGCGCGGTCCAGGGGCGCGGGGAAATGCGCCATTACCTCGGGGTCAGCGCACAGCTGCGCCAGGGCGTCGAGATCGTCCTCGCGCCAGGGCCGCAGGATCAGGCGTTCGCTGCTCAGGGTTGTGCTCATATACTGGGCTCGCCTCGATTTTCAAATGGCTGCGAGAGTTGCTCATTATGCTGCCGCTGGTCTACCACGACGACTACAGTCCGCCCTTCCCGGCCAACCATCGCTTCCCCATGGAGAAGTTCCGCCTGCTACGCGACCACCTGGTGGACAGCGGCCTGGTGCGCGACGGCGAACTGCATCGTCCCGAAATCTGCCCTGCGGACGTGCTCGCTCTGGCCCATTGCCCGGCCTATATCGAGCGCTTCGCCAGCGGCGAGCTGACCTACCAGGAACAGCGCCGTCTCGGCCTGCCCTGGAGCGAACCGCTGGCCCGGCGCACCGTGCGCGCGGTGGGCGGCTCGCTGCTGGCCGCCGAACTGGCGCTCAAGCATGGAGCGGCCTGCCACCTGGCCGGCGGCACCCACCACGCACACTTCGACGAGGCCTCCGGCTTCTGCATCTTCAACGACCTGGCCGTGGTTGCCCGCTACATGCTGGAGAGCGGGCGCGCCGGCCGGGTGCTGATCTACGACTGCGACGTGCACCAGGGCGATGGCACCGCGCGCCTGCTGGAGAACGTGCCGGACGCCATCACCGTATCCCTGCACTGCGAGAAGAACTTCCCGGCGCGCAAGGCCAAAAGCGACTGGGACATCGGCCTGCCGATCGGCATGGGCGACACCGACTACCTCAAGGTGGTGCACGACAGCCTGGGCTACCTGCTGGCCCTGTACCAGCCCGATATCGTGCTCTACGACGGCGGAGTCGACGTGCACAAGGACGACGCCCTCGGCTATCTGCAACTGACCGACGCCGGCATCGCCGCCCGCGACGAGGCGGTGTTCCGTCATTGCCTGGAACGCGACATCCCGGTGGTCGGCCTGATCGGCGGCGGCTACGACAAGGACCGCGCCGTCCTCGCCCGCCGCCACGGCATCCTTCATCACAGTGCGGCGCGGGTGTTGGCGCAGCTGCGCTAGAATGCGCACCCGCCCTCGCCGCCGAACCGCCATGTCCGCTCGTCCCGCCTCTACGTCTCCCCTGGTCGCCATCATCGGCGGCGGCCCTGCCGGGCTGATGGCCGCCGAAGTGCTGGCCAACGCCGGCGTGCGGGTCGAGCTGTTCGACGCCATGCCTTCGGTCGGGCGCAAGTTTCTACTGGCCGGGGTCGGCGGCATGAACATCACCCACTCCGAGGCCAAGGCACCGTTCCTCGCCCGCTACCGCGAGCGCGAGGGCGAAATCGCCGCGCTGCTGGCGGACTTCGATGCCGAAGCCCTGCGCGCCTGGATTCATGATCTCGGCATCGACACCTTCGTCGGCACCTCCGGTCGGGTGTTCCCCGCCGATATGAAGGCCGCACCGCTGCTGCGCGCCTGGCTCAAGCGCCTGCGCGAGTCCGGCGTGGCCATCCACACCCGCAGCCGCTGGCTGGGCTGGGACAAGAGCGGCGCGCTACGGATTGCCACGCCCGAGGGTGAGCGCCTGGTTACAGCCGATGCCTGCGTGCTGGCCCTGGGCGGCGGCAGCTGGGCACGACTCGGCTCGGACGGCGCCTGGGTGCCGCTGCTGGAGCAGCTCGGAGTCGAGGTGTCGCCGCTGCGCCCGGCCAACAGCGGCTTCGAGGTGGCCGGCTGGAGCGAGCACCTGCGCGGCAAGTTCGCCGGCGCGCCGCTGAAGAACGTGACCCTGGGGCTGGACGGAGAAGCACCACGGCGCGGCGAATTCGTCCTCACCGAGCACGGCATCGAGGGCAGCCTGGTCTATGCGCTGTCCGCCGCCATCCGCCAGCGCATCGAGCAGCACGGCAGCGCGCAGGTGTATCTGGATCTGCAGCCGGAGCGCACGATCGAGAAAGTCGAGGCGCTGCTGAGCAAGCCGCGCGGCTCGGCCTCCATGGCCAAGCACCTGCACCGCCAGCTCGGCCTGGACGGCGCCAAGGCGGCATTGCTGCGCGAGCTGACCACGCCTGCGGATTTCGCCGATATGAACCGCCTGGCTCGCGCGATCAAGGCGCTGCCGATCGAGCTGCTGCGCACCCGCCCGCTGGACGAAGCCATCTCCAGCGCCGGCGGCGTGACCTTCGAGGCGCTGGAGCAGAACCTGATGCTGCGCGCCCTGCCCGGCACCTTCTGCGCCGGCGAGATGCTCGACTGGGAAGCCCCGACCGGCGGCTACCTGCTCACCGCCTGTTTCGCCAGTGGCCGCGCGGCCGGGCTGGGTGCACTGGCGTGGCTGCGCAGCGCAGGATCAGAACAGTCTTAAGATCTCCTTAAGGCCCGTCCTAGAGGGGTTCAGCTTCGCTTAAGTGAAGCCCGATAAGGTTGTCTCCAGCACTTCTGGAGGACCTTGAAATGAACAAGACCGCACTCTCTTTCGCCCTGGCGGGCATCTCGGCATTGCCGGCCATCAGCCAGGCCCGCGAAATCCACCTGACCACCACCCTGCAGGAATACCGCGGCAACGAAGCCTACCTGGCGATCTATGTCACCGATGCCCAGGGCGCCTACCAGCGCACGCTGTGGGTGGCCGGCAAAAAGGCCAAGTACTACCGGCATCTGCGTGACTGGGCCCAGGGCGGTGGCAACCGGCCGGCGGAGTTCGACGGGCTGACCGGCGCCAGCGTCGGCAGCGGCGAAACCCTGGAGGTTGCCGTCGAGCTGGAAGACGCCCTGATCGATGCCGGCTACCAGATCCGCATCGACACTGCCGTGGAAGACAAGCGCGACAACCGCGGCGAAATCCAGGTACCGCTGTCCAGCCAGGCGACCAGCGTCAAGGGTGGCGGGCAGGGCTACATCGACAGCTTCGGCTATACGTTCTGAGCCCCGGAGCCCGCCCATGTCGCAGCGCATCCATCTGTATCTCAGCCTGGCCCTCGGCCTCCTCCTCATGCTCTCGGCGGCCAGCGGCCTGGTGCTGTCCGCCAGCGTACTGAGCGGGCACCTGCAGGCCCCCGCGAGCGATACGCAGTCGGTCGGTCAGGTCGCCGAGCGCCTGGCGCAACAGTTGCCGAACATCGAGCGCCTGGAGCGGGCGCCCGACGGTGAACTGCGGGCCACCCTCGCTACGGCCGAGGGCACCGATCAGGTACGGATCGATCCGCTCACGGCAGCGGTCATCGGCCCGTACCAGCCTTCGGCAACCCTGGGCTGGATCCGTGACCTGCATCGCGAGCTGCTGCTGGGCTCCGCCGGGCGCTGGCTCAGCGGCCTTGCCGCGCTGGCCCTGCTGGCGCTGGCCGTGAGCGGCGGCTGGCTGCTGGCCCGGCGCCTGGGCGGCTGGCATCGGTTGCTGCTGCCGATCAAGCCGGGCCACGGCCTGGCGCACTGGCACAGCGTGGTGGCGCGCTGGGCGCTGCCGGTGCTGCTGGTCAGCGCCGGCAGCGGCCTCTATCTCGCCGGCAGTAGCCAGGGCTGGATCAACGACGGCCAGGACGTGGAGCTGGCCTACCCCGAGAGCGTCGACGCCGCGCCGGCGGCAGCGCCGGGCACCCTGTCGGCCTTGCGCAACCTGGCGCTGCAGGACCTGCGCGAGCTGGAGTTCCCCAGCGCCAACCAGGCCAGCTACTTCACCGTCCGCACGGCGACCGGCGAGGGCTTCGTCAACGCCGGCAGCGGCAACTGGATCAGCTACCAGCCCCATGGGCCGGCGCGCCAGCTGTACGAGACGATGTACGAGCTGCATACCGCTGCCGGCTCGCCGATGTGGTCGCTGATCCTCGGCGCCGCCAGCCTGGCGTGCCTGTTCCTTGGCATCACCGGCACCTTCGCCTGGTGGCGGCGCCAGCGTCAGTCGCGCACCGTTGCCGACAGCAGCCCGGCGCAACAGGCCGAGGCCATCATCCTGGTCGGCAGCCAGAGCGGCAGCACCTGGGACTACGCCCGCCAGCTGCATGAGCAACTGGCGGCCAGCGGCATGTCGGTGCACAGCGCCAGCATGAACCAGCTGCAGCCCAGCTACCCGCAGGCCAGATACCTGCTGATCCTCACTGCCACCCATGGCGACGGCCAGGCGCCGCAGTCGGCCTCGGCATTCCTCCAGCGCCTGGCCCAGAGCCGGATGGCGCCGGAGTTACAGGCGGCGGTCCTGGGCCTTGGCGACAGCAGCTTCCAGCACTTCTGCGGCTATGCCGAGCAGGTCGAGGAACAGCTGTGCGCGCTGGGCATCAAGCCGCTCCTGGCGCTGCACAAGGTCGATCGCGGCAATCCTGGTGGCCTCGACCTGTGGGCTCAGCGCCTGGGCCGCGCGCTGGACATCGACCTCAAGCTGACAGCGGTGCAGTCCATGCCGGCCCTGCAGCCGCTGCGCCTGCTGAGCCGCGAAGTCTTCGGCGAAGCCGACGAGGCGACGGCCGCCATCCTGCGCTTTGCGCTCGATGCCGGGCAGCCGCTGGCACGCTTTGCCCCCGGCGATCTGCTGGCGGTCAGCCCGGGCCCCGGACTGGCGCCACGCTACTACTCGATCGCCAGCGCCGATGACGACGGCGCGGTGGAAATCTGCGTACGCCGGCAGCCACAGGGGCTCTGCTCCCAGCTGCTGCATGAACTGCCGGTCGGCGCGTGCGTTCAGGGCTTCCTCCAGCCGCACCCGGATTTCCGCCCCGATGCCGGCCAGCATCCGCTGATCCTGGTGGGTGCCGGCACCGGCCTGGCACCGCTGATCGGCTTCGCTCGCAAGAACCTCGCGCAACGTCCGTTGCACCTCTACTGGGGTGGTCGCCATGCACAGGCGGGCTTCCCCTACCAGGCCGAACTGCAGGAGTGCCTGGCCGATGGCCGCTTGACCCGGCTGGGCCTGGCCTTCTCCCAGGGCTCCGCGGCGATGTACGTGCAGGATCGCCTGGGTCAGGACGCGACTGAACTGCAGCGGCTGCTGGCCCAGGGCGCGCAGATACTGGTGTGCGGCTCCAGAGAGATGGCGGCCGGCGTGCGCGCCGTGGTGGAAACGCTGCTGGCCGGCCAGGGCGGCAGCGTCGAACAATTGAGGCAACAGGGCAGGTACCGCGAAGATGTCTACTGAGCAGCGCTACAGCCTCAGCGGCGCGACCATGGGCACGCGCTACAGCGCCGTGTTCTATGCCGCAGAGAGCATCGACCAGGGCGCCCAGCAGGCCGAGCTGCAACAGGCGGTCGACCGCGTCGACCGGCAGATGTCGACCTGGCAGGCCGACTCCGACCTGATGCGCCTCAACGCCGCGCCGCCGGGCCAGTGGGTCGAGCTGCCAGAGGAACTGCTGTGGGTGCTGGCCACCGCCCTGCAGATTGGCGAACAGGCCGGCGGCGCCTTCGATATCGGCGTCGGCGCTCTGGTCAGCGCCTACGGCTTCGGTCCGCAGGCCGCCACCGAGCAGCTACCGCCGCGGCCACCGCGCGCGCGGGATGCGCTGGAGCTGGATGTGCCTCGGCGCGCGGCGCGCACCCACAGCCGCATCAGCCTGGACCTCAACGGTATCGCCAAGGGCTTCGCCGTCGACCAACTGGCGCGCTGCCTGCGAGAACACGGCGTGAACAACTTCCTGGTGGGCATCGACGGCGAGATGCGTGCCGCCGGGCACAAGCCCGACGGCAGCGCCTGGGCGGTAGCCCTGGAGAAGCCGCTGCGCGGCCGCCGCGAAGTGCTCGGAGCCCTGGAGCTGACGGATGCGTCGATTGCAACCTCAGGCGACTACCGGCACTGGCGCGAACGCGACGGCACCAGCGTCTCGCACACCATGGACCCGCACAGCGGCGCACCGCTGCTGTCGCCGCTCACCTCGGTCTCGGTCATCTGCACCAGCTGCATGCATGCCGACGCCTGGGCCACCGCCCTGCTGGTGCTGGGCGTCGAAGCCGGTTCGCGGGTGGCGCGGCAACAGGGACTGAGCGCGATCTTCGTGGTGCGTGAAGGCGATGCGCTGCGCGAGGTGCTGGTCGGCTTCTGAGCCGCAGCGCTCGGGCGTGATGCTCGACTGAGGCGCCCAGCGGCGGCGACCTGCTTTGCCGGTGGCCGGGCTGGGTGCGTTGCAGTAGCTCAACAGGTAGCCCGGATGCAATCCGGGAAGCAGGCAACTCCGGTCCCGGATTGCATCCGGGCTACGGACTGAAGAGCCAGGGCGCATTGCCGACATGAACTACCAGCCGCCATTACCCTCTCCCCCGGCCCCTCTCCCGCAAGCAGGAGAGGGGAGCACGACAGGAGCCGCCCTCCAGTGACGCCAATACGGACTCTGCCGCCGGTAGCGGTCCTGAGTGCCGAAGAAAATCCGAGCCCCGACTGACATTCCCTCTCCCATTTATGGGAGAGGGCTAGGGAGAGGGCCGAGGCCACCCCGCCCTCTCCCGCGAAGTGCTGTCAGCCCACCGCCGGCAAAGGCGCCTCCAACGGCGTCACCGTCACCCGTACGTCCGGATCGTGGCTGCCGCCGCCGAGGATCACCCCGCGCAGCGGCGATACATCGGCGAAGTCGCGGCCCCAGCCGAGGGTGATGTGCTCCAGGTTGGGCAGCAGGTTGTTGGTCGGGTCGAAGTCGACCCAGCCGTGGCGCGGGCAGTACAGCGATATCCAGGCGTGCGAGGCGTCGGCGCCGATCAGGCGGGGCTGGCCGGGCGGTGGCTGGGTCAGCAGATAGCCGCTGACATAGCGCGCGGCCAGGCCCTGCGAGCGCAGGCAGGCGAGCATCAGGTGAGCGAAGTCCTGGCACACGCCACGGCGCTGTTCCAGCACCTGCACCAGCGGCGTCGCCACCTGGGTGGCGGCGGCATCGAAGGTGAATTCGCGGAAGATCTTCTGCATCAGCAGCTGCGCCGCACGCAACAGCGGCCGGCCGGGGGCGAAGCAGTCGGCGGCGTAGTCGGCGAACAGGCGCTTGAGGTGCACGTAGGGCGACTGGAAGCGGTAACGCGCAGCCTCCAGCAGCTCCGGCGCCAGCGGCTGGCCGGAGTAGCCGAGCGCCGCTACCACGCTTTCCCAGGCCGGAGAGTCGTCCAGCACCAGGCTGTCGCGGGCCAGCACCTCGACGCGCAGGCTGGCGATCACCCGCAACTGCTCGTGCGGGCGCTCGAAGACCAGGCGGGTCAGCGGATTGCCGAACGTATCGAGGCCGTCCTGGTGCGCGGTCGGCGGCGGGGTGACGGTCAGGTGCCGCTCCTGGCACAGCTGCCGGGCGCAGTCGCGCGGCCACAGGTGGGCCAGCTGCTGGGCCAGGGACACCGGCGCCGAGTAGCGGTAGTGGGTATCGTGCAGGACCTGGTACAGGGCGCGTTTCATGAGGAAAGTGTCCCGCGGCTGGCATCGACATGCACGAAAAAGCGCAGCGCCAGCTGATCGGAGACCCGCCCGGAGACCTCGGCGATCTGCAGCAGCAGGTCGGCCAGGCCGCCGAGCACCGCGCGCTGGCCGGAGCTGCCGAACAGCGGGCTCTCCAGGCTGCCCAGGCGGAAGGCGGCGAGCTTGCTCGCCAGCTCGCCCAGGGTGGGGCCGGCGCGGAAGTCGAAGCCCTCCTCCAGGCGCTCCAGCGAACGCAGCAACTGGCGCAGCTGGAACAGCACCGCATGCGGGTTCTGCTCGTCGAGCAGCAGCAGGTCGAGCACCGGGATCAGCTGCGGCGCGGCCAGGTAGCGGGTGCGGTAGGTGATGATGCTGTTGCCCAGCTCCAGCAGCCACTCCAGCGCCGACTGGTCCTGTGCCGCGTGGCTGCGCAGCAGCCCGGCGACGCTCTCGCAGAGGAACTGCAGGCGCTCGATGCAGCGGCCGAGCATGAGGAAGCGCCAGCCGTCGTCGCGGGTCATGTCATCCAGGGCGAAGCCTGACAGCGCCGCCAGCGACATCAGCAGGCGGTCGAGAAAATCCAGCAGCTCGCCGAAGTCGGCGGGCTGCCCTTCCAGGGCCTGGGCCTCGCGCTGCAGCTCCACCAGTGCCTGCCAGTTGGCCTGGGACAGCTTGCCGCGCACGCTGCCGGCCGCCCACTGCAGGCGCTGCAGGTTGGCGCGCAGGCTGGTCGGCCAGTCGGCGCCGAACAACGCCTGCTGCAGGCGGGCCTGCAGCGAGCCGCTGGCCGCGCCGGGCAGCAGGCCGAGGCCTTCGGCCAGGGCCAGCGCAGCCTGCAGGGCCTGCGGATCATCGTCATCGTCGACATAACGCTGCAGCAGGATGCGCAGCAGGCGCGCACTGTCCTCGCAGCGCTCGCCGTAACGGCCGAACCAGAACAGGTTCTCCACCACCCGCGACGGCAGGTAGGGGTCGCTGCGCACCAGGTCGGCGACCCCGAGCGGGCGCAGCCATTGCCAGGGCTCGCCGCCGGGGTGACGCTCGCCGAGCACCCAGGTGTCCTTGCTGGCGCCGCCGCGCTGCATCGACACCACCTCGGCATCGGCATCGGCCGCCACCCGGGTCAGGCCACCGGGCAGCGCCCGGTAACCTTCGGCACTGGCCACGGCGAACACGCGCATGCCGATGGCGCGCGACGCCAGGCCGCCCTCCTCGGCCAGCCACACCGGCGCCTGCGACAGCTGGGCGCGAGCCTGTGCCACATAGGCATAGGGACGGCTGCGGATGCGCTCGGCCAGCGCGCTGCGCTGCGCCTCGTCGAGGTCGCGGGCGAATACCGGGGCGAAGCTCTGCGAAGGGAAGCTGGGGCGCACCAGTAGCTCGTCGAGCTTGTCCAGCGCCTCGTCCAGCACCGGCGCCTCGCCGCACCACCAACTGGCGATGGAGGGCAGCAGCAGCTCCTCGCCGAGCAGCTTCTCGGCAATCGCCGGCAGGAATCCGGGCAGGCCCGGCGATTCCAGCACACCGCTGCCGAGGGCGTTGGCCACCAGCACATTGCCCTGGCGCACCGCCTCCAGCAGGCCGGGCACGCCGAGGGCGGAGTCGGTGCGCAGTTCCAGCGGGTCGCAGTAGTCGTCGTCCAGGCGACGCAGCACGGCATGCACGCGGCGCAGGCCGGCCAGGGTCTTGAGGTAGAGCTTGGCGTCGCGCACGGTCAGGTCGCTGCCCTCGACCAGCGGATAGCCGAGCTGGCGCGCCAGGTACAGGTGCTCGAAATAGCTCTCGTTGAAGCGCCCCGGGGTGAGCAGCACCACCAGCGGTGTCTCGCCGCCGTCGACCGGCGCCTGGCGGGCCAGAGTGTCCTGCAGGGTGCGGAAGAAGCCGGCCAGGTACTGCACGCGCAGGTCGCGGTAAAGCTCGGGGAAGGCGCGCGAGAGGATCTGCCGGTTCTCCAGCGCGTAGCCGGCACCGGACGGCGCCTGGGTACGGTCGGCGGTGACCCACCAGCGGCCGTCCGGCGCACGGGCCAGGTCCACCGCATACAGGTGCAGGAAGGTGCCGCCCGGCGGCTGCACGCCCTGGCAGGGCCAGAGGAAGTTGTCGTGGCCGAACACCAGCTCGCTCGGCAGCAGGCCTTCGGCGAGCAGCTGCTGCGGGCCGTACAGGTCGGCCAGCACGGAATTCAGCAGGCCGGCACGCTGGGCCACGCCGGCGGCGATCTGCTGCCACTCGTCGGCGGGGATCAGGTTGGGCAGCAGGTCCAGTTCCCAGGGACGGTCGGCGCCCTCCGGGTCGGCGTAGACGTTGTAGGTCACGCCGTTTTCCTGAATCTGCCGCGCCAGCGTGGCCTGGCGCTGCTGCAGCTGCGCCGGGGTACTGCGCTGCAGCTGGTCGAGCAGGCGCCGCCAGTGCGGGCGCACCTGGCCCTGGGCATCGAGCAGTTCGTGGTAGGCCGCGTGGGGGCGCGGGTAATCGGCAAGCAGGTCAGGCATGGCAGGCTCTATCAGGCACAGCGCGCCCCTCGCCTATTCAGGGGAGAGGGATCGAGGGAGAGGGAAGCAGTCCGCCCCTCTCCCCAACCCTCTCCCGCAAGCGGGAGAGGGAGCTAAACGCGGCGCAAATCCAAAGTCATGGGCAGTTCATTATTGTTGATGGGCTCGCTCAGCGTCTGCTCACCCGGGCTGTGCCCGTGGCGGAAGAAACGCGCCAGGCGCCGGCTCTCGGCGGCGTAGGCATTCACCGGCAAAGCCTCGAAGTTGCGCCCACCGGGATGCGCCACATGGTACTGGCAACCGCCAAGCGAGCGCTGCATCCAGGTATCCACCAGGTCGAACACCAGCGGCGCGTGCACGCCGATGGTCGGCTGCAGGCAGCTGGCCGGCTGCCAGGCGCGGTAGCGCACGCCGCCGACGAACTCGCCGACCTTACCGGTGGGCCGCAGCGGCACCGGCACGCCATTGCAGGTCAGCAGGTAGCGGTCCGGGGCCAGGCCGGCGAGGCGCACCTGCACCCGCTCCAGCGAGGAATCCACATAGCGCACGGTACCGCCGACGGCGCCTTCCTCGCCCAGCACATGCCAAGGCTCCAGGGCCTGCCGCAGCTCCAGGTCGATGCCTTTCACCGCGTAGTCGCCCAGCTTGGGGAAACGGAACTCCAGGTGCGGGGCGAACCACTCGGCGCGTAGCGGGTAGCCGGCGGCATTCAACTCCTGGATGACATCGGCGAAGTCCTGCTCGACGAAATGTGGCAGCAGGAAGCGGTCGTGCAGCTCGGTGCCCCAGCGCGCCAGGCGCGGCGGACGGTAGGGTTCGTGCCAGAAGCGCGCGACCAGCGCACGCAACAGCAGTTGCTGGGCCAGGCTCATGCGCGCATGCGGCGGCATCTCGAAGGCGCGCAGTTCGAGCAGGCCAAGGCGGCCACTGGCGCTGTCCGGCGAGTACAGCTTGTCGATGCAGAACTCGGCGCGGTGGGTATTGCCGGTGACGTCCACCAGCAGGTGGCGCAGCAGGCGGTCGACCAGCCAGGGTGGGCACTCGCGGCCCGGCTCGGGCATCTGCGCGAAGGCGATCTCCAGCTCGTACAACGCATCGTTGCGCGCCTCGTCGACGCGCGGCGCCTGCGAAGTCGGGCCGATAAACAGGCCGCTGAACAGGTAGGACAGCGACGGGTGGTTGTGCCAGTAGCTGATCAGGCTGCGCAGCAGGTCCGGACGGCGCAGGAAAGGTGATTCCGCCGGTGTGGCGCCGCCGAGGACGAAGTGGTTGCCGCCGCCGGTGCCGGTATGGCGACCGTCGAGCATGAACTTCTCGCTGGAGAGGCGGCACTGGCGCGCGGCCTCGTAGAGAAATTCGGTGCGTTCGACCAGCTCGTCCCAGCTCGCCGCCGGGTGGATATTCACCTCGATCACGCCTGGGTCCGGGGTGACGCGGAAGTGGGTCAGGCGTGGATCGGCCGGCGGCTCGTAGCCCTCCAGCAGCACCGGGCAGCGCAGTTCGCGGGCAGTGGCCTCGATGGCGGCGACCAGCTCCAGGTAGTCATCGAGACGGTCCAAGGGCGGCATAAACAGGTACAGGCGACCGTCGCGCGGCTCGGCACACAACGCGGTACGTACCACGCCGCCGGCCGACTCGAACGGCCCCGGCGCCGCCGGCCCCTCGCCCTCGCCCGGCTTGCCGTGGCCATTGCCCGGGTGCAGCGGAGTGCGCAGCTGCTGCTGGATGCTCTGCCGGCTCGGCAGCGGCGGGAATGGCTGATGCGGGTCCTGCGGCGTGACGTAGGGGTAGTCCAGCTCGCCGACCCAGGGCTGCGAGTCCAGCGGCAGGCGGTAGCCCAGCGGCGAGTCGCCGGGAATCAGCCGGCAGTGCTCGTCGCGCAGGAACCAGGGGCCGGTCAGCCAGGCATCATCGCCGGCGCTGCGCATCAGCGGCAGGACCTGCCCGACCACCTCGCCGAGACCGCGGCAGAACACCTTGCGCAGGCGCTCACGCTCCAGCGGGTCACTCAGACGCGCATCCTCCGGGGTGACGTTGGCCGGCAAGCGGCGCTCGCGCCACAGGTAATAGAGCCAGTCCTCATAGGCCGGGAACACATGCTCGGCGGACAGTCCCAGGCGCCCGGCCAGGCTGGCCAGGAAGCGCGCAGCCAGGCGTGCGTCGGCGCCGTAGTAGCGGGTTTCGTCGGCATACAGCGCCGGGTCCTGCCAGATCGGCTCGCCGTCCTTGCGCCAGAAGCAGTTGAGCGACCAGCGTGGCAGCTGCTCGCCCGGATACCACTTGCCCTGACCGAAATGCACCAGGGCGTGCGGCGCATAGTGCGCGCGCAGGCGGTGGAACAGCTCGGCAGCCAGGCGGCGCTTGTTCGGCCCCATGGCGGCGGTGTTCCACTCGGCATCATCCGGGTAGTCGAGCGCGACGAAGGTCGGCTCGCCGCCCATGGTCAGGCGCACATCGCCGTAGGCCAGCTCGGCATCGACCTGACGGCCGACGCTGAGGATGTCGTGCCACTGCTCGTCGCTGTAGGGCTTGGTGACCCGCGGCGCCTCCCAGATGCGCTGCACGCGCATGTCGTGGGCGAACTCGCACTCGCATTCGTCGAGTACCCCGCTGATCGGCGCCGCCGAGGAAGGCTCCGGGCTGCAGGCCAGCGGCACATGCCCCTCGCCGGCGAACAGGCCGGAGGTCGGGTCGAGGCCGATCCAGCCGGCGCCGGGCAGATACACCTCGCACCAGGCGTGTAGGTCGGTGAAGTCCTGCTCGGTGCCGCTGGGGCCGTCGAGGGCTTTGACGTCGGCCGTGAGCTGGATCAGGTAGCCGGAGACGAAACGCGCCGCCAGCCCCAGGTGGCGCAGCAGCTGCACCAGCAGCCAGGCCGAGTCGCGGCATGAGCCGGAAGCCAGCTGCAGAGTTTCTTCCGGCGACTGCACGCCCGGCTCCATGCGGATCAGGTAGCGGATGTCCTGCGCCACGCGCTGGTTGAGCGCCACCAGGAAGTCGACGCTGGGCGTGGGCTTGCGTTCGACGCCGGCCAGGTACTTGGCGAACAGCGGCCCGCCGGCCTCGGTGACCAGATAGGGCGCCAGCTCGCGGCGCTCGGCCTCGACATAGGCGAAGGGAATCTTCTCGGCATGCGGCTCGAGGAAGAAGTCGAAGGGGTTGAACACCGCCATCTCGGCGACCAGGTCGACGGTGACCTTGAGCTCTTCGGTCTTCTCCGGGAACACCAGGCGCGCCAGGTAGTTGCCCTGCGGGTCCTGCTGCCAGTTGACGAAGTGCTCGCCAGGCCAGACCTGCAGCGCATAGGAGAGGATGCGCGTGCGGCTGTGCGGCGCCGGGCGCAGGCGTACCACCTGCGGGCCGAGGTTGATCGGGCGGTCGTAGCGGTAGTGCGTGACGTGCTGCAGTGCGACATGGATCGACACGGCGTGCCTCCTGCGAGCCAGGGCGATACCTGCAAGGGGCAAGACTTGTGCCACCGCCATTGACCGGGATCAACGAGGCCCCGGCCGTGGCGGGCAAGATCGGCAAAAAACAACGAAGGGAGCAGGACCGCATGACCTTCATGCCGTGGACGCAAGCGCTTGAGGTGGGGATAGCGGAGATCGACGAGCAGCACCGCTGGCTGGTGGAACAGACCAACGCGCTGCACCAGGCGCTGCAGGGCGAGGCCCCGCGGGAGCAGGTGGGCGCGCTGCTGGAGGGGCTGATGGACTACGTGATGAACCACTTCATCGTCGAGGAGCACCTGTTCATCCGCCTGGGCTACCCGGACACCGAGGCCCACCAGGCGCAGCACAACCTGTTCAGCGGCCAGGTGATGAGCCTGCTGCACGCCACGACTGCGGCGAAACGGTCGGCGCCGAGACCCTGGAGCTGCTCAAGGACTGGCTGACACACCACATTCTCAAGGTGGACAAGGCCTACGTGGCGCACTTTCGCGCCCACGGCCTGGGCTGAGGGCCGCGCGCACCAGAAAGGTGCACGCATTCGCCGTCAGACTCAGCGCGGGGCGACCGGACGCTTGCTCGGCTTCTTGCTGACGGGCTTGCCGGCGCCGGCCTTCTCCGCCTTGCGTCGCGCTTCGGCGGCGGCCTTGGCCTGCTCGCGCTTGTCCCAGCTCTTGCTGCCGTCGCTACCGCGCGGCGGCAGGCCGGTGTGCTGGGTGAGGATGCGCCCGACCGTCTTGCCCTTGTCGCCGCCACCGACCTTCTTGCTGCCGGCCGGCGTCGAGTTCTTCCGTCGCGCGCTCTGGTACTCGTCGGTCTGCGGCTGGTAGGTCGGGATCAGGTGATGCTTGCCGTTGCCGATCAGGTCGGCGCGGCCCATGCGCTCCAGCGCCTCGCGCAGCATCGGCCAGCCCTTGGGGTCGTGGTAGCGCAGGAAGGCCTTGTGCAGGCGGCGCTGCTGCTCGCTCTTGACGATGGTCACGCCGTCGCTCTTGTAGGTGACCTTGCGCAGCGGGTTCTTGCCCGAGTGGTACATGGCGGTGGCCGACGCCATCGGCGACGGGTAGAAGGCCTGCACCTGGTCGGCGCGGAAGTCGTTGCGCTTGAGCCACAGGGCGAGGTTCATCATGTCCTCGTCGGTGGTGCCCGGGTGCGCGGCGATAAAGTACGGGATCAGGTACTGCTCTTTGCCGGCTTCCTTCGAGTACTTCTCGAACATGCGCTTGAACTTGTCGTAGCTGCCGATGCCCGGCTTCATCATCTGATTCAGCGGGCCTTCCTCGGTGTGCTCCGGGGCGATCTTCAGGTAGCCACCGACGTGGTGGGTGACCAGCTCCCTGACGTACTCCGGCGACTCCACGGCGAGGTCGTAGCGCAGGCCGGAGGCGATCAGGATCTTCTTCACGCCCGGCAGGGCGCGGGCCTTGCGGTACAGCTCGATCAGCGAACTGTGGTCGGTGTTCAGGTTCGGGCAGATGCCGGGGAACACGCACGACGGCTTGCGGCAAGCGGATTCGATTTCCGGGCTCTTGCAGGCGATGCGGTACATGTTGGCGGTCGGCCCGCCGAGGTCGGAGACCACGCCGGTAAAGCCCGGCACCTTGTCGCGCATCTCCTCGATCTCGCGAATGATCGACTCGTGCGAGCGGTTCTGGATGATGCGGCCCTCGTGCTCGGTGATCGAGCAGAAGGTGCAGCCGCCGAAGCAGCCACGCATGATGTTGACCGAGAAGCGGATCATCTCGTAGGCCGGGATCTTCGCCTTGCCGTACGCCGGGTGCGGCACGCGCGCATAGGGCATGCCGAACACGTAGTCCATTTCCTCGGTGGTCATCGGGATGGGCGGCGGGTTGAACCACACGTCCACCTCGCCGTGCTTCTGCACCAGGGCGCGGGCGTTGCCCGGGTTGGTCTCCAGGTGCAGCACGCGGTTGGCGTGGGCGTAGAGCACCGGGTCGTTGCGCACCTTCTCGAAGGACGGCAGGCGGATCACGGTCTTGGCGCGGGTCATCTTCGGGCTGGGCAGCAGCTCGACGACCTTGGCCTCGTTGGGGTCCTCGAGCGCCGCCTCGCCCTTCTGCTGCTCGATGGCGCAGGCGGCGGTGTCCTGGGTGTTCACATAGGGGTTGATGATCTTGTCGACCTTGCCCGGACGGTCGATACGGGTGGAGTCCACCTCGTACCAGCCTTCCGGCGTATCGCGGCGGACAAAGGCGGTGCCACGCACGTCGGTGATCTGCTCGACCTTCTCACCGAAGGCCAGGCGCTGGGCGATCTCGACCACGGCGCGCTCGGCATTGCCGTACAGCAGGATGTCGGCGGTGGCGTCCATCAGGATCGAGCGGCGCACCTTGTCCGACCAGTAATCGTAGTGGGCGATGCGGCGCAAGGAGGCCTCGATGCCGCCGAGCACCACCGGGGTGTTGCTGTAGGCTTCCTTGCAGCGCTGGCTGTACACCAGGCTGGCACGGTCGGGGCGCTTGCCGGCGACGCCGCCGGGGGTGTAGGCATCGTCGCTGCGGATCTTCTTGTCCGCGGTGTAGCGGTTGATCATCGAGTCCATGTTGCCCGCCGCCACGCCGAAGAACAGGTTGGGCTGGCCGAGCTTCATGAAGTCGTCTTTCGAGCGCCAGTCCGGCTGCGCGATGATGCCGACGCGGAAGCCCTGGGCTTCCAGCAGGCGGCCGATGATGGCCATGCCGAAGGACGGGTGATCGACGTAGGCATCACCGGTGACGATGATGATGTCGCAACTGTCCCAGCCGAGTTGATCCATCTCTTCCCGGCTCATCGGCAGGAAAGGTGCGGGACCGAAACACTCGGCCCAGTACTTCGGGTAGTCGAACAGCGGCTTGGCGGCTTGCATATTTTTTGATCAGACGGGCTCTCACGGGGGCGCGGAATATAGCACAAAAAATATACAGAGTCCGACCGAAACGCTCTGGTGTTTATCGACGTTGATCACTGCATATTTGTGATCACAGTCACTTCCGTGGCTATACTCCAGCATGATTGCCAATTGCCAGCCACCAGGGCCAACAAGGAGTCACCATGGTGCGTTTCCCCGTTCTGCGTGCGCTGCTCGCACTACTGTGCATCAGCCTGGCCGCCGGCCAGCTAAGGGCTGCGCCGGTAGAACTGCGGAGTGACGCCAGCGGGCAATCGCTGAACGGGCAGATCGAGCTGCTGGAGGATGTCGGCGGCACGCTGAGCATCGCCGACATGGCCGACCCGGCCATCCAGCAGCGCTTCACCCCGGCCAACGGCCGTGCCAGCGTCGGCCAGAATCCCAACCCCTGGTGGATCAAGCTGCAATTGCAGCGTGGCACCGAGGCACCCGCGCGCTGGTGGCTGGAAATCGGCGCGGTGACCCAGCTCGACCTGCAGCTGTACAGCCCGGACGGTCAGGGTGGCTGGATACAGCGGCAGTCCGGCGAACGGGTCAGCTTCGCCGAGGGGCGCGACCACCCCTATCGGCGTATGGTGCTGGAGCTGCCGGAGCTGGGCACGACACCCACCACCTTCTACCTGCGCAGCTTCGACCCGGCCGGCAACTCCTTCCCGCTGCGGGTCTGGCAGCTGGAAGACCTGGATCACCAGGCAATCAGCGAAAACCTGGGCCTGGGCCTGATCTACGGCATCATCGCCGCCCTGCTGCTGTACAACCTGTTCATCTTCTTCACCCTGCGCGACAACGCCTATTTCTGGTACGTGCTGACCACCGCCGGCGCCCTGCTGATGATCGTCAGCATGAGCGGCCATGGCTTCCAGTACCTGTGGCCGGAGGGCCCGGTGCCGTTCTGGCTGGACCGCGTCACCCTGCCTTCGCTGTGGGGCTTCTGCGCCTGTCGCTTCACCCAGACGCTGCTGCAGACCCGCCAGCACGTGCGCTGGGCGCATCACCTGCTGAGCTTTGCCTGTGTCTGCTATGTCATCGCCGTGACCCTGGAAGGCCTCGGCCAGCGCAACCTGGCCGCCTGGCTGATCGCCCTGCTGTCGCTGACCAGCATCCCGGCTGCACTCGGCTCGGCACTGGTGCGCTGGCGCCAGGGCTACTTCCCCGCCCTGCTCTACCTGTGCGGCTACGGCCTGATCCTCGGCAGCATCAGCCTGGCCCTGATGCGCTCTACCGGCCTGGTCCAGCCGGCGACCTGGAACGCCTATGTGTTCCCGCTGGCCGTGGCGGCCGAGTCGATCCTGTTCTCCTTCGCCCTGGCCTACCGCATCCAGATGCTCAAACAGGAGAAGGCCGAGGCGTTGCGGCAGGCCGATCGCGAAAAAGGCGCACGCCTGGCGCAGATGCAGGCCAGCGCCGATGACCTGCAGGAGGCGGTGCGCCTGCGTACCGCCGAGCTGGCCCAGGCCAATCAGCAGCTGTGCGAACGCGAACAGCGCCTGCAGCATGCCGCCTTCCATGATCCGCTGACCGAGCTACCGAACCGCCGCTACCTGATCGAGCGCGCCGAAGTGGCGCTGGCCGATGCCCAGCGCCGCGGCGAGTCGGTGGCACTGATGCTGGTCGATCTGGATCATTTCAAGCCGATCAACGACCGCTATGGCCACGATGCCGGCGACCTGATGCTGCGCACCATCGGCCACCGCCTGCGTGAACACGTGCGTACCCACGACATGGTGGCGCGCCTGGGGGGAGATGAATTCGCCGTGCTGGTCTGCGGCCCCGACGCCCAGCAACACACGCAGGAGATCGCCAACCGCCTGCTCGCCGAGCTGTCGCGACCGGTGCTCTACGGTGCCAACCGCCTGGCCGTGACCATCAGCATCGGCGCCGCCTTCTATCCCCAGCATGCGCTGCAGTTCGCCGGACTCTACAAGGCTGCCGACGAGGCCATGTACCGGGCCAAGCAGAAGGGCCGCTCGGGCTTCGTGCTGCAGGGCTGCGACGGCGAACTGAGCCCGCAGACCTGCCTGATACTGGACGTACTCAAGGTCCCCAGCGGGCTGAGCTGAGTTCGATCAGGCCTTGTAACGACGCGGCACGCGCGCCGTGACCTTGGTCAGCAGCTCGTAGCCGATGGTGCCGGCAGCGTGGGCCACTTCATCTATCGGCAGATTGGCCCCCCACAACTCCACGGCGTCGCCCACGGCAGCCTCGGGCAGGTCGGTCAGATCGACGCTGAGCATGTCCATCGACACGCGCCCGGCCAGCGCGGCGCGGCGACCACCGACGTACAGCGGCGTACCGCTCGGCGCATGCCGCGGATAGCCGTCGGCATAGCCGCAGCTGACGGTACCGATACGCGACGGCCGCTCAGCGACCCAGCCGGCGCCATAACCGACACTCTCCCCCACCGCCACCTCGCGCACCGCGATCAGCTGCGCGCTCAGCGTCATCGCCGGCTTCAGGCCCAGCTCGGCGGCGCTCAGGTCGGAGAAGGGGCTGGCGCCATACAGCATGATGCCGGGGCGCAGCCAATCCATGTGCGCCGCCGGAATCATCAGCACAGCAGCCGAGTTGGCCAGGCTGCGCTGGTCGAAATCCAGGTCGAGCAGGTCAAGGAAGCACTCCAGCTGCACCTCGGTCAGCGAGTGGCCGCGCTCATCGGCGCAGGCGAAGTGGCTGAGCAGGTTCAGCTCGGCCACCTGGGCCGCGCCGCGCAGGCGCGGGAACAGCTCGCGCACGGCGACCGGCGCGAGGCCCAGGCGGTGCATGCCGGAGTCCAGCTTGAGCCAGACATTCAGCGGACGCGACAGCTCGGCGGCGAGCAGCGCTTCGATCTGCTCCGCGCCCTGCACCACCAGGTCGAGCCCCAGGTGCGCGGCCATCGGCAGCTCGTCGGCGGCGAAGCAGCCTTCCAGCAGCAGGATGCGCGCCTCGCCATGCATGGCACGGACCTCGGCGGCCTCCTCCAGGCTGGCCACGGCGAAACCGTCAGCCTCCTCATGCAGCGCACTGACCACCTCGCGCACGCCATGCCCGTAGGCATTCGCCTTGACCACCGCGAAAGCCTGGCGGCCCGGTGCGCAGCGCTTGGCAACGGCATAGTTGTGGCGAATGGCGGCCAGATCGATGGTGGCGACGAGGGGACGCATGACGAGCTTCCGAATAGAAAACGGGCGCCCATCTTAACCGCTGGGCGCCCGTTTTCATTGAGCAGGATCAGCCCCGCGCGGGGTCAGTCCTCTTCGAAGTTGTACAGCCCCGGTGCCAGGTTGTCGAAGCGCGTGTACTTGCCGATGAAGGCCAGGCGGCAGGTGCCGATGGGGCCGTTACGCTGCTTGCCGATGATGATCTCGGCCACGCCCTTGTACTCGGTCTCCGGGTGATACACCTCGTCGCGGTAGACGAACATGATGATGTCGGCGTCCTGCTCGATCGCTCCGGATTCACGCAGGTCGGAGTTGACCGGGCGCTTGTTGGGGCGCTGTTCCAGCGAGCGGTTGAGCTGCGACAGGGCGATCACCGGGCAATTGAATTCCTTGGCCAGGGCCTTGAGCGAGCGCGAGATCTCGGAAATCTCGTTGGTGCGGTTGTCGCCGGAAGAGCCCGGGATGCGCATCAGCTGCAGGTAGTCGACCATGATCATGCCGATCTCGCCGTGCTCGCGCGCCAGGCGGCGGGCGCGGGCGCGCATTTCGGTCGGCGAGATGCCGGCGGTATCGTCGATGAACAGCTTGCGCTCGTTGAGCAGGTTGACCGCCGAGGTCAGGCGCGGCCAGTCATCGTCGTCCAGCTTGCCGGAGCGCACCTTGGTCTGGTCGATGCGGCCGAGCGAGGACAGCATACGCATCACGATCGAGTCGCTGGGCATCTCCAGGGAGAACACCAGGATCACCTTGTCCGAGCGCAGTACCGCGTTCTCCACCAGGTTCATGGCGAAGGTGGTCTTACCCATGGACGGACGGCCGGCGACGATCACCAGGTCGGCCGGCTGCAGGCCGCTGGTCATGCCGTCCAGATCGGTGAAGCCGGTGGAGATGCCGGTCAGGCCCTCGTTGGTGTTGAACAGCTCGTCGATGCGGTCGATGGTCTTGACCAGGATCTCGTTGATCCCCACCGGGCCGCCGGCCTTGGGCCGCGCTTCGGCGATCTGGAAGATCTGCCGCTCGGCCTCGTCGAGCACTTCCACGGCGCTCTTGCCCTGCGGCGCGTAGGCCATGTCGGCGATGTCGTTGCTGATGCCGATCAGCTGACGCAGGGTGGCGCGCTCGCGAATGATCTGCGCATAGGCCTTGATGTTGGCCACCGACGGCGTGTTCTTGGCCAGCTCGCCGAGGTAGCCGAGACCACCGACCTGGCTCAGGTGGCCCTCCTTGTCCAGCTGCTCGGACAGGGTCACCACGTCGAACGGCGAGTTGCGCTCGGCCAGGGTGAAGATGGCGCGGAAGATCAGCCGGTGGTCATGGCGATAGAAGTCGCCATCGGAGACCGCGTCGGAGACCCGTTCCCAGGCGTTGTTGTCGAGCATCAGGCCGCCCAGCACGGCCTGTTCGGCCTCGATGGAATGCGGCGGCACCTTGAGTGCGGCGGTTTCCAGGTCGTATTGCTGAGGGACGCTGATATCGTTCATGGCACCTGTGATTCCAAAAGCTCAGAGGCCTTGGCGAAGCCTGGAGGCTTGGCCAAAGGCTCTACAAAAAACAACGGGCACGCACCGCAAAACGGTGAGTGCCCGATTGTCGGCAGGCTCGCACCTTCGTGCAAGCCCACAGGTCGCTGCCCTTAGGCGGCTACCACGATCACCTTGACGGTGGCTTCAACGTCGGTGTGCAGGTGCACAGCTACGTCGAACTCGCCAACCTGGCGAATGGTGCCGTTCGGCAGACGCACTTCGGCCTTGGCTACTTCAACACCGGAAGCGGTCAGGGCTTCGGCGATGTCGTGAGTACCGATGGAACCGAACAGCTTGCCTTCGTCACCGGCCACGGCAGTGATGGTGACTTCCAGCTCGGCCAGCTGAGCAGCGCGCGATTCGGCCGAAGCCTTCTTCGCGGCAGCGGCAGCTTCCAGCTCGGCGCGACGGGCTTCGAACGCAGCGACGTTCTCGGCGGTAGCGGCGGTGGCCTTGCCCTGCGGCAGCAGGTAGTTACGGCCGTAACCGGCCTTGACGTTCACCTTGTCGCCCAGGTTGCCCAGGTTGGCGATTTTTTCCAGCAGGATAACTTCCATTTGGGTCTTACCTCTTAACTTTTAACCTTCACCGTTCGCGGGGCCGGCGCCATTTTTGCGCGCCAGGCGACCACGAAAATCAAACAGCCCGTCGATAACCGCCAACAAACAGATCAAGTTCCCCAGCAGCAGCACCGCCACGTACAGGCCGAACACCCAGAAGCTGGACAACCGCTTCATGGCAATCAGCCCATGCCCGAGCGCCACACCTGCGAACAGCAGCGGCACCGTGAACACGGTCGCCAGCATCGCAGCCTGCGGGCCAAGGCTCGGAGCGAACAGCATCCCGAGCAACAGCGCCACACTCGCCACTGGCGACAGACGTATGGCCCGGAACTCCTGTCCGAAGCCTCCGGGGTTGTACAGCGCCGCCTGCCAGTAGCGTGCGAGTGCCAGACAGAGCAGGGAGGTCACCTGCAACGAGGAGGCCATCGCCCCTGTCAGAGCCGGTATCAGCGACTCCTGCACCGCAGCGAGTTCCTCGGCCGATGCGTTGCCCAACAACTGCGGCAACGATGACCGGATACGCTCGGCCAACGGTTCGATGAACTCTCCGGACACCGTGCTCAGTACCAAGACGAACACCGCACCCAGCAACACACTGGACAACAGCACCCGAGTCCAGGACGCGGTCGAGCGCAGAACCTGCGCCAGAACCACCGTACCGGCCATGATCAGGAAGACACTCGAGTTACCGAGATACCACCAGAGCAAGGCGGGCAACGATGCCCAGAAAAGGATGCCCGAAGCATCTGCCAGCCCACGCCGGAGCAGCACCAGGCTGCCCCCTGCGGCACTTAACCAGCACAGCAGCGGAAACGCCGCCGAACCGACCACCCCAAGGGTGGCCTGCATGCGGCCGCGCATCACAAACTCGGCAAAGGCACGCATGCGATCTATCTCTTAACGCTTATCGACAATCCGCTATCAACGGCCGTGGCTGTCGGTGTAGGGCAGCAGGGCCAGGTAGCGGGCGCGCTTGATGGCGACGGCCAGCTGACGCTGGTACTTGGCCTTGGTACCGGTGATACGGCTCGGAACGATCTTGCCGGTTTCGGAGATGTAGGCCTTCAGGGTGTTGAGATCCTTGAAGTCGATCTCTTTCACGCCTTCAGCGGTGAAACGGCAGAATTTACGACGACGGAAGAAACGTGCCATGAATGTGGCTCCTCAATAGATCCGTGGATTACTCGTCAGCGTTGTCGCTGTTGTCACCGTCTTCGCCTTCGGCGGATTCGGTTTCAACGCGCTCACGGCGCTCGCGGCGCTCGCTGCGGTTTTCTTCGGCCTTGAGCATCTCGGACTGGCCGGTAACGGCTTCGTCGCGACGGATGACCAGGTTACGGATCACGGCGTCGTTGTAGCGGAAGTTGTCTTCCAGCTCGGCCAGGGCTTTGCCGCTGCACTCAACGTTCAGCATCACGTAGTGAGCCTTGTGAACGTTGTTGATGGCGTAGGCCAGCTGGCGACGACCCCAGTCTTCCAGGCGGTGTACTTTGCCGCCGTCTTCTTCGATCAGCTTGGTGTAACGCTCGACCATGCCGCCGACTTGCTCGCTCTGGTCCGGGTGAACCAGGAAGATGATTTCGTAATGACGCATGAATGCTCCTTACGGGTTGCAGCCTGCCAACGGAAAGTGGTCAGGCAAGGAGTGAATGACTCGTTTGAGCTTGCCGAAGCGAAGGCGCGAATACGCCTGCCGTCACGGCAAGGGGCGACATCATAGAGAAGCCCCTGGCCGCACGCAAGGCGAATTGGCGATTATTTGATCAGGCCTTGCCCGCCGCACGGCGCTGGCGCACCGCCTCGAACAGGCAGACGCCAGTGGCGACCGAGACGTTGAGACTGCTGACGCTGCCGCCCATGGGCAGCTTCACCAGGTAATCGCAGTGCTCGCGGGTCAGGCGGCGCATGCCCTTGCCCTCGGCCCCCATGACCAGCACCGTGGGGCCGGTCATATCCAGCTGATACAGCTCCTGGTCGACCTCGCCGGCGGTGCCGACAACCCACAGGCCCTTCTTCTGCAGCTTTTCCAGGGTGCGCGCCAGGTTGGTCACCGCCACCAGCGGAATCACCTCGGCGGCGCCGCAGGCCACCTTGCGCACGGTGGCGTTGAGGGTGGCCGACTTGTCCTTGGGCACGATCACCGCCTGGGCGCCAGCGGCGTCGGCGGTGCGCAGGCAGGCGCCAAGGTTATGCGGGTCGGTCACACCGTCCAGCACCAGCAACAGCGCCGGCCCCTCGCTGCGCTCGAGCAGCTCGTCGAGCATGTTTTCGCCCCATACCTGGCTGGGGCTGACCTCGGCGACCACGCCCTGGTGCACGCCCTCGGCCCACTCGTCCAGCTCCTGGCGCTCCTTGTGGCCGACCGCGACGCGGTTCTGCGCAGCCAGCTCGAGCAACGCCTGCACCCGCGGAGCCTGCCGGCTTTCGGCCAGCCACAGCTGCTTGACCCGCTTGGGATGATGACGCAGCAGCGCCTCGACGGCGTGCACGCCGTAGACCTTCTCCAGCTGACTCATCGCTTGGCCTTACGCCCGCTCGGCTTGCCGCCCGCCGGCGCCGCGCCGGACTTGGGCGCGCCCTTGCGGTGCGCGGAAGGCTTCTTGCCTGCCGGCGCCTTGCCACCGCCCTTCTTGGCCCCGTCGAGCAGAGCCTTCTTCACATCACGGCTCTTCTGCACATCGGTATTGCCCGTCCCGACGGACTTGGCCGGCGACTTCTTGCGACTGTCACCGCCACGGCCACGCCCCGCAGAAGCCTGATCGGTCTTGCCTTCGCTCAGCTCGAACTCGATCTTGCGCTCGTCGAGATCGACGCGCATGACCTTCACCGCCACGCTGTCGCCCAGACGGAAACTGCGCCCGCTGCGCTCGCCAGCCAGGCGATGATGGACCGGATCGAAGTGGTAGTAGTCGGCCGGCAGCGCGGTGACATGCACCAGGCCCTCGACATAAATGTCCTTCAGCTCAACGAAGATGCCGAAGCCAGTCGCCGCGGTAATCACACCCTCGAAGATCTCGCCAACCCGATCCTGCATGAACTCGCACTTGAGCCAGTTCACCACGTCACGCGTGGCCTCGTCGGCACGCCGCTCGGTCATCGAGCATTGCTCGCCGAGCTTTTCCAGCGCCGCTTCGTCGTAGGGATAGATACGCGCCTTGGGCATGCTCGCCGCTCCAGCACGCTGCACATGCTTGGTCTCGCGCTTGGAGCGAATCACGCTACGGATGGCACGATGCACCAGCAGGTCCGGATAACGCCGAATCGGCGAGGTGAAGTGGGTGTAGGCCTCGTAGTTCAGGCCGAAGTGGCCGTTGTTCTCGGCGCTGTACACCGCCTGGCTCAGCGAGCGCAGCATCACGGTCTGGATCAGGTGGAAGTCCGGACGCCCCTGGATGCTGGCCAGCAGCTTCTGGTAGTCCTTCGGCACCGGCCCCAGCTTGCCCTTGTGCAGCGCCAGGCCCAGCTCACCGAGGAAGGCCTTGAGCTTCTCCACCCGCTCGGCCGGCGGGCCGTCGTGCACGCGATACAGCGACGGCATCTGGTGATCGAGCATGAAGCGCGCAGTCGCCACGTTGGCGGCCAGCATGCACTCCTCGATCAGCTTGTGCGCATCGTTGCGCTGGGTCGGGCGGATCTCGGCGATCTTGCGCCCGGCGCCGAAGACGATACGCGTCTCCTGGGTTTCGAAGTCGATGGCGCCACGCTCGTGACGAGCCGCCAGCAGGGCCTGGTACAGCGCATAGAGCTGCTTGAGGTGCGGCAGGACTTCCTGATACTCCTCGCGCAGGGCCTTGCCCTCGCTGCTCTTGGGCTGCTCCAGCATGTAGCTGACCTTGTTGTAGGTCAGGCGCGCATGGGAGTGGATCACCGCCTCGTAGAACTGGTAGTCGAGCAGCTCGCCGGACTTGGACATGTTCATTTCGCAGACCATGGCCAGGCGATCGACATGCGGGTTCAGCGAGCACAGGCCGTTGGACAGCTCTTCCGGCAGCATCGGCACCACGCGCTCGGGGAAGTACACCGAGTTGCCGCGCTTCTGCGCCTCTTCGTCCAGCGCCGAGCCGACCTTGACGTAGTGAGACACGTCGGCGATGGCGACATAGAGCTTCCAGCCACCGGAAAACAGCTTCCAGCGACCGCTGTTCTTCTCGCAATAGACGGCGTCGTCGAAGTCGCGGGCGTCCTCGCCATCGATGGTGACGAACGGCAGGTGGCGCAGGTCGACCCGGTGCTCCTTGTCCTTCTCCTCCACCTCGGGCTTGAGCTTGCGCGCTTCCTTGACCACGGCCTCGGGCCAGACATGCGGGATGTCATAGCTGCGCAGGGCAACGTCGATCTCCATGCCCGGCGCCATGTAGTTGCCGATCACCTCGACGATATCGCCCTGCGGCTGGAACCGCGCGGTCGGCCAGTGGGTGATCTTTATCGCGACGAACTGGCCGATCCGGGCACCACCGGTGCGCCCCGGCGTGACCAGCACTTCCTGCTGGATCTTCGGGTTGTCGGCCTCGACGAAGCCGATACCGGCCTCTTCGAAATAGCGCCCGACGATGGTCTCGTGGGCACGCTCGATGACCTCGACGATGGCACCTTCGCGGCGACCACGGCGATCGAGACCGGCAACGCGGGCGAGCACGCGGTCGCCATCGAACACCAGGCGCATCTGCGCCGGGCTGAGGAACAGGTCGTCGCTGCCGTCGTCCGGCACCATGAAGCCGAAGCCGTCACGGTGACCGCTGATGCGGCCGCGGATCAGATCAAGCTTGTCCACCGGGGCGTAGGTGCCACGGCGGGTGTAGATGAGCTGACCGTCGCGCTCCATGGCGCGCAGGCGGCGCCGCAGCGCCTCGAGTTGCTCATCGGTGGTCAGGCCGAACTCGGCCACCAGCTCCTCGCGAGCGGCGGGCGAACCACGCTCGGACAGGTGCTGCAGAATCAGCTCACGGCTGGGGATGGGGTTGTCGTATTTTTCCGCCTCGCGGGCGGCCTCAGGATCGAGGGATTGCCAATCGGCCATTAAGTGAAATCACCTTTACTCATATATAGACGGCTTGCCATATGCCTATTGAAGCGCGAAACGGCGGTTGGGTCTGCTCCCGTTTCGCTCTCGTGCCACGCCAAGGTGCCCAATGGCACCCGCTCGGGCTGCGATCCGCTAGGCGCGGAATGCAGGCAACAGTAGATCCGCTGGCAAGTCCCGCAACGACGCATGGTGCGATTGTGCACGCAACCCATAGGAACGGGCCAGTTTTTGCGCAGACGGCCAGGAGACTATCCCCTTGGCGGGCGACTGAAAGCCGCCGCGAACCGAACGCCAGCACCCCGGAAGCAGCACAATAATTTTTTTGCTGTCAGGGGTTTACAAGCAAAAACCGCATCCGTATAGTTCGCGGCCACAACGTTGCTGAGACGTTGTAACACGGAAACGACTGATTCATCATAGTTTCCCGTGCCCAGGTGGCGGAATTGGTAGACGCACTAGGTTCAGGTCCTAGCGGTGGCAACACCGTGGAAGTTCGAGTCTTCTCCTGGGCACCACTCTTCAGAAACCGAGCTGATAGCTCGGTTTCGCTTTTAACGGAGCAGCTTCCGTACCGTCAAAAACGGTGAATGCTGCAAAAAGTCGGCGAGCAATCGTCGCAATGTGCCCAGGTGGCGGAATTGGTAGACGCACTAGGTTCAGGTCCTAGCGGTGGCAACACCGTGGAAGTTCGAGTCTTCTCCTGGGCACCACTCTTCAAAACAGAACCGAGCCAATGGCTCGGTTTTGTCTTTTCTGACTTCCGGAAATCCTTGCCCCCCCCGACCGCAGCTCATAGAGCTGCGGTCGGGGCATCCGGCTGTCAGACCTTGAACTGGGCGAAGCTGGCCTTGAGCTGACTGACCAGGCCATCGACCACGCGACCACTGGCCGCCGTCTCGCTGACCGCCTGCGCCGCACGCTGGGCCTCGCTGTGAATCACCTCGACCCGACCGCGCACCGCCGAGGCGCCATCGGCCTGGTGGGCAGCGGAGCGGGTGGCGGTATCGATGGCGCCATGCACCTCGTCCACCGACGCCTGTACCGACTGCTGCAGGCGCGCACTGTCGCGCAGCGCCTGCAACCCTTCGGCCGCCTGACCACCGGCCTGGCCGATCACCGCCACCGCCTCACGCGCCCCCTGCTGCAGGGCGGTGATGTGAGCCTGGATGTCGCCGGTGGACTGCTGGGTCTTGCTGGCCAGGGCGCGCACTTCGTCGGCCACCACGGCGAAGCCGCGACCGCTCTCCCCTGCCCGCGCCGCCTCGATGGCGGCGTTCAGGGCCAGTAGGTTGGTCTGCTCGGCAATCGACTGGATCACCGTCAATACCACCTCGATCTGCTCGCTCTGCTTGGCCAGCTTCTCGATCACCGCCGAGCCGCTGTCGACTCTGGCCACCAGCGCCTCGATCAGGCTGCCGACCTTGGCGGCGATCGCCGCATTCTCGTGCGCCGCCTGGCGGATGGCCGCGACTCGCTGCTGGGCATCGTGCATGGCCTGGCTTTCCGCCTGGGCCGCTGCCGCCATTTCCTCCAGGGCCTGCAGGCTGCCGGCCACCTCGTCGCGCTGCCGCCCGGCCGCTGCTTCCGCCGCCGCACTGCGCTTGGCCAGGCTGCGAATCTCCTCGCCGGTACGCTGCGCCACCTCACCAGCCTCGCGAATGATCGGCTGCAGCTTGGCGATGAAGCGGTTGACCGCATCGGCCATCTCGCCGACCTCATCGTCGCTGTCCAGCTGCACTCGCCGCGTCAGATCACCTTCACCCGCCGCCAGATCCTGCAGGGCAGCGATCAGCAGCTGCAGACGGCTGAGCACCCGCCAGCCGAGCACCAGGGCCACCACTGCAAGCGTCAGCAGGCCGACCACCAGCAGGCCGGAGGCAATCCGCCAGCGCAGGCTTTCGGCCGCCTGCTGCACGGTCTCGCTGCCATTGCGCGCCATGTCGGTGGTGGCCTGCTCGGCCATTTTCAGGCGCTGCTGCAGGGCTTGCGTGCTTTCCTGAGCCGCGCCAGTCAGGCTTTTGTCGACCAATTCGCCGGCATTGCCGACCAGGGTGGCGAAACGGCTATCCAGCGCGGCCAGCTCCTGCTCCACACCGTCCAGCGACATGCCCAGCTGCACCTTGCCGATCGAAGCGCCCATCGGATTGATGTCGACCTCGACCATATGCACCTTCGGGTCGCGCGAAGCGGCATCGACCAGCTTGGCCAGCGCCGTGTCACCCTGCCCGGCCGCCACCAGCTCACGCACCCGCGGGCTGCTGCGGTTGAAGTTGCGGGTCAGGCGCTGGCCCTGGGCGTCATAGAACACTGCGAACAGCACCGCCGGATCACGCTGAACGATGCGGGTCAGCGCGGTCAGCGCCGGGGCATCGTTGTCCCAGATGGACTTGGGCGCCACACCGGCCAGCAGCTGGGCCATGGAGTTGCCGGACTGCTTGAGATTCTCCTCCAGCACCTTGCGCAGCTGCGCCTGCTCGTCCTTGAGCTGGCCGGTAAGGCCACCGGAGAGGCGCTCACGGGTGTTGCTGGAAAGTGCGGCGAGGCCGGCGCTCATTTCCTTTTCGGCGCTACCCAGCTCGGCAGCCAGACGCTGGCTCTCGCCACCGAGGCGCTGCGTCAGGTCGTTGACCAGACCGTCGACGGTAGCACGCGTCAGCCAGACGGCAAGCCCGACCTGGACCAGCATGGCCAGGCCGAGAGCGATGAAGACGGGGCGCAGCAGGCGGCTGCGCAGCAGTGAAAACAGGACGGACACAACGAAACTCCTTCCGGTCAGACGAACCGATGACAGTGCATCGGCCGTATTGGGCAAAGCTGTAGCTAAGCAAGGTATAGGCCATTTGCCAGCATAAAAAAAACCCCGCATGTGCGGGGTTTTCTTGGCGAGCGACTCAGAAGTTCGAGTTGCCCTTGAGCTGCGCTTCCGCGGCCTTGGCCAGGTCCTGCGGCAGGAAATCACGATCCGGGTCGTAGTCCGGCTTGAGGAAACTGGACAGCGCTTCCAGATCGCTCGGCGCCAGGGTACCGGCAGCCTGCTTCAGACGCAGGTTGTTGAGGATGTAGTCATAGCGTGCATCGTTGTAGTTGCGCACCGAGCTGTACAGCTGACGCTGGGCATCGAGCACGTCGACGATGTTGCGGGTACCGACCTGATAGCCGATTTCGGTGGCTTCCAGGGCGCTCTGGTTGGAGATGATCGACTGGCGACGGGCCTGCACGGTTTCCACGTCGGTGTTCACCGCGCGATGCAGGTTGCGGGTGTTCTCCACCACCTTGCGGCGCAGGCTCTCGCGTTCCTGCTCGCTCTGGTTCAGGCGCTGGTAGGCCTCGCGCACCTGCGAGCTGGTCAGGCCGCCGCTGTAGATCGGGATGTTCAGCTGCAGGCCGATACTGGTCTGCTCGGCGTCACCGTCATAGGGCGACAGGGCATCGGTGTTGGAGAAGCCGAGGTTGTCGTTGTCACCCTTCTGGTACTGGGCCACGGCGTCCAGGGTCGGCGCATGGCCGGCCTTGTTCTGGCGCAGGGTTTCCTCGGCCGCATTGACCGCGTAGTTGCTGGCCTGCAGGTTGAGGTTCTGCTGGGCAGCAGTGTCGACCCAGGCCTTGGCGTCGTTCGGCGTCGGCTCCAGCACCGGCAGGCTGTGCAGAATGCCTTCGATGGAGGCGTACTCGCGGTTGGTCAGGGTGACCAGGGCCTGGAACGCGTCATCCACGGCGCGCTCGGCGAGAATGCGGTTGGCGCGGGCGGTGTCGTAACCGGCCTGGGCTTCGAGCACATCGGTCTTGTCCGACAGGCCCACGTCGAAACGCTCGTTGGCCTGGTCCAGCTGGCGCTTGAATGCCGCTTCCTCGGCCTTGGTCGAGGCCAGGGTGTCCTGGGCGCGCAGCACGGCGAAGTAGGTTTCGGCGCTCTGCAGGATCAGGTTCTGCTCGGTGGCCGAGAGCTGCAGGGCGTACTGCTGATCGGTGGCCTTGGCTGCCTGGAACTGGTACCAGCGGTCGGCACGGAACAGCGGCTGGCTCAGATTGGCGCGATAGGACAGGCCGCTGCGCGAGCTGTCGATGTCACCGTTGCGGGTGTCCACCTTGGTATCGGTATTCATGCTGTCGGCGCCGGCCGACAGATTCGGCAGCAGACCGGCCCGGGCCTGCGGCACCACTTCCTTGATCGCCGCGTAGTTGGCACGTGCGGCGGCGAGGTCGGCGTTGTTCTTCACCGCTTCGTTGTAGACGGTGACCAGATCGGTCTTGCTTGCCAGGGGGGCCTCTTCGGCCCAGGCCATTCCTGTGGTGGCAGCAGCTACTGCGAGCGCCAGAGAGAGTCTGCGTAGCATGATCAGTCCTAGATGCGGGGTAATCGGGCAAGGCTAAGGCTGCGACCGGCAGCGGTCAAGGCGGCCACGGCGCAACAGCGGGCCAGTTTGCGACAAGCTTTGTTTCTTCGCCGCAACAATGCCTGCTGCCGGACAGATTCCCGACGAAACGTCGCGCGGCCACCGGATAGCGCTTGGTGTTCCTCGGCACGCTTGATTAGACTGCCGGCAGTTCTTGTCGGGGTGCCCAGAGTCGTGGGCTGAGATCGGATAGTTCCGGATCCCGTTGAACCTGATCAGGTTAAGGCCTGCGTAGGGAACAAGATGTCCTCGCCTCCTTGTGGCGAGTCCTCTCGCACCAGCCATGGTGCACCTTGCGCCATCAGGTTCGCTCCGACATTCAGCCAGGAGCCGTGCCGATGAGTGTCAAACAACAGAAGAATCTCAGCGAGAGCGCCCAGGTCGACCAGCAGTCGATCCAGCCCTTCCCGCGTTCGCAGAAGATCTACGTGCAGGGCTCGCGCCCGGACATCCGCGTGCCGATGCGCGAAATCAGCCTGGACGTTACCCCCACCGCCTTCGGCGGCGAGATCAACGCCCCGGTCACCGTCTACGACACCTCCGGCCCCTACACCGACCCGAATGTGACCATCGACGTGCGCCAGGGCCTGGCCGATGTGCGCAGCGCCTGGATCGAGGATCGTGGCGATACCGAGAAGCTGCCGGGCCTCTCCTCCGAATTCGGCCAGCGCCGCCTCAATGATGCCGAGCTGTCCGCCATGCGCTTCGCCCACGTGCGTAACCCGCGCCGCGCCAAGGCCGGCTGCAACGTCAGTCAGATGCACTACGCGAAGAAGGGCATCATCACGCCCGAGATGGAATACGTCGCCATCCGCGAAAATATGAAGCTGGCGGAAGCGCGCGAAGCCGGCCTGCTCAAGGAACAGCACGGAGGCCAGAGCTTCGGCGCCTCGATCCCGAAAGAGATCACCGCCGAGTTCGTGCGCAGCGAGATCGCCCGTGGCCGCGCCATCATCCCGGCCAACATCAACCACGTGGAGCTGGAGCCGATGATCATCGGCCGCAACTTCCTGGTGAAGATCAACGGCAACATCGGCAACTCGGCGCTGGGTTCCTCGATTGAAGAGGAAGTGGCCAAGCTGACCTGGGGCATCCGCTGGGGTTCGGACACGGTCATGGACCTGTCCACCGGCAAGCACATCCACGAGACCCGCGAGTGGATCATCCGCAACTCGCCGGTGCCGATCGGCACCGTGCCGGTCTACCAGGCGCTGGAGAAGGTCGGTGGCATCGCCGAGGACCTGACCTGGGAGCTGTTCCGCGACACCCTGATCGAGCAGGCCGAGCAGGGCGTGGACTACTTCACCATCCACGCCGGCGTGCTGCTGCGCTATGTGCCGCTGACCGCCAAGCGCGTCACCGGCATCGTCAGCCGCGGCGGCTCGATCATGGCCAAGTGGTGCCTGGCGCACCACAAGGAGAACTTCCTCTATACGCACTTCGAGGAAATCTGCGAAATCATGAAGGCCTACGACGTCAGCTTCTCGCTGGGCGACGGCCTGCGTCCCGGTTCTATCGCCGACGCCAACGACGCCGCGCAGTTCGGCGAGCTGGAAACCCTCGGCGAGCTGACCAAGATCGCCTGGAAGCACGACGTGCAGACCATGATCGAAGGCCCCGGCCATGTGCCGATGCAGCTGATCAAGGAGAACATGGACAAGCAGCTGGAATGCTGCGACGAAGCGCCGTTCTACACCCTCGGCCCGCTGACCACCGACATCGCCCCCGGCTATGACCACATCACCTCGGGCATCGGCGCGGCGATGATCGGCTGGTTCGGCTGCGCCATGCTCTGCTACGTCACGCCCAAGGAGCACCTGGGCCTGCCGAATAAGGATGACGTGAAGACCGGCATCATCACCTACAAGATCGCCGCGCACGCCGCCGACCTCGCCAAGGGCCATCCGGGCGCACAGATCCGCGACAACGCCCTGAGCAAGGCGCGCTTCGAGTTCCGCTGGGAAGACCAGTTCAACCTCGGCCTCGACCCGGACACCGCGCGCAGCTACCACGACGAGACCCTGCCCAAGGAGTCGGCCAAGGTGGCGCACTTCTGCTCCATGTGCGGGCCGAAGTTCTGCTCGATGAAGATCACCCAGGAGGTGCGCGAGTACGCCGCCGAGCACGGTCTGACCGACGAGCAGAAGGCCATCGAGGCCGGCTTCGCCGAGCAGTCCGAGCGCTTCAAGGAAGAAGGCGCTGTGATCTACAAGCAGGTCTGAGCCGCGCTGCAGAGATGAAAAAGCCGGGCATGCCCGGCTTTTTCATGTGCGCCGTTCAGCGCGACGAGGGAAAGTAGATGGGCTTGAGGATGCCGTTCAGCCGCGCGTAGGGAATACGCAGCTCGGGGTGGCCGCTGGCATAGGGGGCGATACGCCCGACCTCGTACTTGAGCATGACCGAGTCGCGCAGCAGGGCGACATTGGCGGTGCGCACGAACGGCCACTCGGCCTGGTACTGCAGATCCTGATCCAGGCCATTGGCCTTGAGCCAGGCCTGGTAGGCCAGCTCGGCCTGCTGCCAGAAGGCCGTTTCGCCGTCCGGCAGCAGCAGGTCGCCCAGGCTCAGCAGGCGGCCCTTGTCGCGGTCATAGTTGAGGTAGGCACGTCCGGGAATGCCGTGAGCACCGCCGGTGAAGCGGTAGCTGGACAGCTCGATCACCGCCAGACGGCCGTGCTGCTGCAGCACCTTGGATTGCAGGTAGCTCATCCAGCCCGGCTGGGCGCTGGCCAGGAACTCCTGCTCGTAGACCGCCAGCGAGGGCGGCGCTGGATCACCCGGCAGCTCGATGGTCAGCTTGAGCAGCTCCTGCTCGAGGCGCGCATTCAGTTCCGGCAGCTCGTCGAAGGTCTGCAGGTCGATATTGATCAGCGCGCAGTCCTTGCCCTCGCAGCCCGGTGCGCGATGCTCCCAGGCCTGGCGACTGACGGCCAGCCCCGATTCAGGCTTGGCGGCAAGCAGCAAGGCCTGGCAACCACTGAGCAGCAGCGACAGGGACAGCAGGCCGGCAACGGCAATGGCACGCATGGATTCTCCTCGGGACGGCGACGGGCGGTTCGACTGCGCGCCGCCCCGGGTGTTCCCGGGCACGGCGGCGGCCATTGTCGCCGCCCGCGCGGCGCCATCCAAGTGGCAGGAATCACAGGCTGAAGTCGCGACGCACCTGCAGGTAGAGACGATCGCGATTGTCGAACTGGCCGTACTGGGTGGTCTGCCCGCCGCTGAAGGCGATGTAGCCCGTTTCCAGGTACCACTGGTTCCACGGCCGGTAGCCGAGGTTGGCCTTGACCATGTGGCTGCCCTGCACCTCGCGGTTGTACAGCCAGAGGATGCCGGCGTTGAGGCGCTGCTTGGACCAGTCCTTGAGCACCGCCGCCGACGCCTCCCAGCCGGTCTCGCGCTGCAGGCTGTCCGGCGCGCCATGGCGATGGCTGACCGTGGCCTGCAGGTTGACCGTCCATTCGTTGCGGGTCAGGTCGAGGCCGAGCAGCGCCGCCGACTTGGGTACGTTATCCGCACCTTCCGGGGTCTGCAGCGGTTCGTTGAACAGATGCACCAGGTCGCCACGCACCACCCAGTCGCCGGCCGGGCGGGCGAACGAGGCGCCGACCAGGCTACGCCGGCGCTGCTGCTCGACCATCTGACCCTCCTCCACCACGTACAGCGGATCGGGGCTGAGGCCGTCGAACAGGTAGAAGTCCAGATCGGTGCCGTCGACCAGCATCTTGCCGCGCCAGCCGATATCCGGGCGCTCGTGTTCGTCGTCCTCGTTCAGCCCCTCCGGCCGCCCGGCCACGGCGAAGTCGGCGCCGGCCGGGGCGTAGCGGGTGGTCTTGGCCCTGGGCGCGACGACGAACTGCTGCTCCAGGCTGTCGCCGTAGATCTCCACCACCGCCATCGGCCGGGTCTGCCGGCCGAGGGAGTAGTCGTCGATGTAGGGCAGCAGGAACTCGCGCAGGTCCAGCGGGTTGAGCACGTCGACCAGGCGGAAGTAGTCGCCGCGGCCCCAGGCGATCTGCTGCTGACCGAGGCGCCACTGCCAGTCGTCGCCGGCCCAGGTCAAATACAGCTCGCGCAGGTCCTGGTCGGACTCCATGCGGTCTTCCAGCTTGCCGCCGGCATCGTCGTACTGGCTGCGGTAGCGGCCGAGCAGCACGCTGTCGAGGGTCCAGTTGCCCTGGCTGATGCGGCTTTCCAGCAGCGCCTCGACGCGGTGGCCGGAGCTGCTGGCGCCCGTGGTGTCGTGGTGGTAGCCGTCCTCCACATGGCCGCGACTACTGAGGGTCGCCGCGGCCAGCGGCAGGCTGGTCAGGCCCAGCAGGCCGATAAGCACTGCACGCATCAGCGAATCCCGTTGCGCAGGGCGCGCTCGCTGAAGTTCTGGTCGCCCAGGTCCAGGTTGTAGTCGGCGGCGGTGCGCAGCAGGCGGGTCTGGCCACCCTCGACCAGGTTGCTCATCAGCGATTCGTTGACCGTCCAGAAGCCTTCCACCTGGCTCACATCGACCACTTCGAAGGTCTTGATCTGGCGGCCGCCACGGAAGAACTCGTCACGCAGGATCAGCTGGCGCTCGCGGTCGACGTAGACCAGGCGCTGGCTGTAACCGGTGCGCGGATTTTCCAGGCCATCGGCGGTGCGCGCCTCGATCACGTAGACCGGGCGGCCCTTGAACTCATCCTCGCGCAGCAGCCGGTACTGGTAGTCGTCGACGCGCATGCGCTCGATGTCGGCGAAGGAGAAGTCGGTACCGAGGAACGGGCCCTCCTTGGAGTTGGTGGCGATGCGCCGGGTCTTGCGTAGAGCCGGCAGGTACAGCCACTGGTCGTCCTCGCGGGCGGCGGCCTCGGCGTAGCTGTGCATGAGGATGCCGGTGCCGGCGGTGTCACTGGGCGCGGTGAAGTACAGGGTGGCCTTGCGCTCCTCGCCGTACTCCTTCTCCAGCATCAGCAGCTTGCGCTCGCGGACGAAGCCGTCGGCCATGGTCTGCACCAGGGTCACTTCGGAGCGGCGGTCCTGGCCTTCGTCGCGGTCGCGCACGGCGCGCATGATGGCGGCGGGGTCGAGAGCCTCGGCGAGAGCCGGGAAGCTGAGCAGCAGGCCGATGGCGAGCAGGGAAATACGCATGGGGAAACTCCTTAACGACAGTCGACTGTCAGGTAGCTGTTCGGGGTGGATGACCACTGCGCGGTGGTCTCCAGGCGGTAGCCGGGCAGGCTCGGCACCTCGGCGCGCTGGCGACCCAGGGCGACCAGCTTGAGGCGCTGGAAGTCGGGCCGTGCCAGGTCCTGCAGGTCACGGCTGCGCAGGCTCTCGGCGATCAGGTAGAGCTGTGCCACTTCGTCATCGCTGGTCGGCAGACCAGACTCGCCGTTGAGTACCTGGCGCAGGTAGACCAGGATGTCGACGGCCGAATAGGCCTGCAGGCTGCGCTGGCGCAGCGTCGCGGCGGCCTGCTGCAGGCCCTGCAGGGTGGTGGTGCGCGGCGGCACCGGACCGCTGGCCTGCAACGTCCACTCCTGCAGGGTGTAACCCTGCAATACGCCCTGGGCGCCGCTGGCCACCCGGCAGCCGGGAGCGAAGTCGGCGGCCAGGCGCTTGGCGTAGCGCAGCAACAGCTCGGCCTTGTCCGCTTCGGCGTAGGGCCGCGCCAGGCGCAGCCAGAAGTGCGTGCCGTCGGCTTCGGCAGTCACCAGGCGCGGGCCGAGCAGCGGATGCCGCTCGACCAGCCCGGCCAGGGTCTTGAGGCCCGCGGGCGTCAGCTCGCGGGTCTCGATCAACCGGCGAAAACGCACGTCGTCGCCCTGGACGGCAATGGCATTGGTGCTGGCCAGGCTGTCCAGGGACTGGATCGGCGTCCGTCCCTGGCCATCCTTCACTTCCCACAGGTTCTGCGTGGCGCCGACCAGGCGCTGCAGGTGCTCGGCCTGGTACAGCTCGCCGCCCGGATAGAGGGTCAGCGCCAGCCAGTCCTGGGCGCCAGCCGGCAGGGCCACGCACAGCAGCCAGAGCAGGTGCTTACGCATTGGCCGGCTCCAGCTGCGCGGCGGCCTCTGGCTGCTGGCGGGTGCGCACGAATACCGGCAGCACCAGCAGGGCGAACAGCGCGGAGAACAGCATGGTCAGCGAGATGAAGATGCCCAGGTTGACCAGCGACTGGTAGCCCGACAGGCACAGCACCAGGAAGCCCAGCCCCAGCGCCAGGGTATTGATCAGGATCGGCTTGCCGGTATGCCGCAGGGCGTACTGGGTGGCCTGCTGGGCCGAGCCCGGACTGTGGCGCATGGCGGCGATCACGTGGATCGCGTAGTCGATACCGATGCCGAAGGAGATCGCCGCGATGATCGAGGTGCCGATGTCCAGGTCGGTGCCGCTCAGCGCCATCAGCGCGCTGATGCCCACCAGGGTGAACAGCAGCGGCAGCAGGGCGACGAAGCCCAGGCGAATCGAGTGGAACATGGCCATGACCATCAGCACGATCAGCGCCGGCGAGGACAGGATGCTGTTGACCTGGCCCCAGACCACCGCGTCGGTGGTGGCCACCAGCACTTCGCCGTAACCGGACACGCGCACGCTCATGCCGGCCGGCAGCACCTCACGGGCGTAGTCGAGGGCACCACGCATCAGCGCGCCGACTTCCGAGGAGCGGTCGGTGTGCAGGATGGCCAGCACCCGGCCGCTCTGGAAGCGGCGGTCAACCACGTCGAACAGGTCGCGGCCGTTGGCGTTCTCGTAGAGCAGGTAGTACTGCGCCAGCAGGCTGGCGCTGATGTCGTCCGGCAGGCGGTACTGCTCGGCGGCGAAGGTGTCCTGGGTTACCTGGTGCAGACGCTTGACGAAGTCGGCCGGCGAGTAGGTGAAACCGACCAGCTGCTGCTGGCGCAGATGCTCCTGCAGCCTGGCCACACCCTGGATCACCGCCGGGTCCTTGAAGGCGTCGGCCCTGTCGCTCTCGATCATGATGCTGATCGGCGTAGTGCCGCCGAACTTGGCGTTGATCGCCGCGTCGTCCTGGCGGATGCGGCTGTCCTGCTCGAAGTAGCCGATCACCTGGTTGTCGATGGTGAGGTTCTCCACCACGTACCAGCTGCACAGCACGATGACCACCAGCATGCCGAAGGCCAGGCGTCTGCCGTAGCGGGCGAAGTGGCCGAGGGCGGCGATCATGCGGTCCAGACGATCGCTGACCAGCAGGCCGTGGCGCGGCGGCTCGGCCTTCCACAGGATGACGATGGCCGGCAGGAAGACGATGGTGATCAGCCAGGCGAAGAAGATGCCGAAGCCGGTGAAGATGCCGAACTCGCGGATGAAGGTGACGTCGGTCCAGATCAGCGAGAAGAAGCCGACCAGGGTGGTCATGCAGGTCACGAACATCGGCCAGAACAGCTGCTGCATCACCGCGAAGGCGGTGTCGATGCGCGCCTGGCGGTCCGGCTTGGGCGGCAGGTTGCGGTAGTAGTCGGCGAGGAAGTGGATGGCGTCGCACACCGCGATGGAGATGATGAACACCGGCATGATCGAGGTGATGATGTTCTGCTTCACCCCGCACGCGGCCATCAGGCCCAGGGTCCAGATCAGGCTGAAGATGGCGATCAGCAGCGGCGCCACCACGCCCTGCACCCGGCCGAAGCTGACGAACAGCACCAGCAGGATCACCAGCAACACCGCCGGCAGCAGGGTCTGGTTGTCCTGCTCCATGTTCGACGCGGTCTGCGCGGCGATCATCGGCGGGCCGCTGAGGTAGATGCGATCGTCGCCCTGCACCTTGTCGGTGATGTCGACGATGGCCTGGTACACCTGCAGCATGGCCGGCGAGTCGTCCTGGGCGATGTTGAACTCGACCTGGATGGTGGTGGCGCTGCCGTCACGCGAGACCAGGCTGTCGAGGAACAGCGGGTTGCCCATGGCCTCGGCGCGCAGGGCCGCAAGCCCGGCCGGGTCGGTCGGCACCTGCGGCATCAGCGGATGCACGTCGAGCGCCTCGTCGATGGTCAGCAGGTTCTCGATGGTCACCAGGCTGCGCACCTTGCGGATCGGCACCAGGCGGGTGTGCAGGCTGTCCAGCCAGGCTTCCTGGGTATGGCTGAGCTCACCGGCCTCGGCCAGGCGCTGCTTCAGCGCGGCCAGGCGCGGCTGGTCGGCCGGGGTCAGGCCGCCTTCGAGGATGGCCTCGACATCGGCCTGCAGGCGCGGATCTTCGGCCAGGGCGCGCAGCTTGTCGCTGTCGCCCGGCAGGACCATCTCGATGGCCTGGAAGGCGCGGGTCAGCTCGGCCACCCGCTGCAGGCTGCCCGGGTTGAAGATATTGCCCTGGGGGTTTTCCAGGGCGACGAAGGCCTGCTCGCCGGTGTTGGAAAAAAGACGTTTGTTTTCGGCATCGGCCATCCGGCTGGGGTGGCTCTTGTCGATCATGTAGGGAGTGCTGTTGATCTCCAGGCGGCCCAGCGCGACCACCGCCGCAGCGGTAATCAGCAGCAGGAGGGCGAGCATCAGCCAGGGCCGATGCAGCATCCAGGAGAGCAGCGCGACGGCGCGGGGCTTCATGCGGCGGCTCCCGCGCCGGTGTAGGCGTCCAGACGCAGGTCGTCCTTGGCCTTGCTGCGGTTCTGCGCCTCGGCCACCAGGTTGGCCCAGATCACCGTCTTGTGGATCTCGCTGGTGCCGCCGGCGAAGAACAGGCCGATGGAGTCGCGCAGCAGGCGCTCGAAGTGGAAGTCGCGGCGGTAGCCGTAGTTGCCGTGGATGCGCATGGCGTTGAGGCAGGCCTCGTGCATCGCCTCGCTGGCGAGCATCTTGATGATCGAGGCCAGGGTCGAGCAGTCCTGGCCTTTCTCCAGGGCGGTGAGGCCGCGCACCACCACGCTGCGCAGCAGTTCCAACTGGGTGTAGGCCTGCACGATGTGGCCCTGGACGTACTGGTTGTCGCTGATCGGCCGGCCGAAGGCCTCGCGCTTGAGGCTGTACTGCAGGCACTCGTCGATCACCGGCTGCATGCAGCCGACGATGGACACACCGGTGAAGATGCGCTCGACCAGGAAACCGAAGTACAGCACGCGCAGGCCCTGCCCCTCGACGCCGACCAGGCTGTCGGCGGCCAGCGCCACGTTGTCGAAGGTCAGGCTGCCGATCGGCGTGCCACGGTTGCCCATCAGGTCGAACGGCACGGACTGGGTCAGGCCGGGTGCAGCGGTTTCGCTGATGAAGCAGGAAATGGCATTGGGGCCGGCCTCTTCCAGGCGGGCGAAGGTCATGCAGATGTCGGCCACCGGGGCATTGGTGATGTTCCATTTCATGCCGTTGAGGCGGTAGCCGCTGCCATCGCGACTGGCCGCCAGCTTCAGCGAGCGCACGTCGGAGCCACAGCCCTGCTCGGTGATGGCGAAGCAGCCGATCTTCTCGCCGCTGATCAGCGGCGGCAGCCAGCGCTGCAGCTGCTCCTCGCTGCCGTAGCTGAGCAGCGCGGCCTGCACCAGGGCCACCTGGGCGACGAAGGAAACCAGCACGCCCATGTCCTGGCAGCCCTCGGAGAAGCCTTCCAGCGCGGCGGAGAACTCCCACACGCCAAGCCCCTGGCCGCCGAAGCGCTCGGGCATGTGCACGCCAAACAGCCCGGTTGCGCCCAGGGCGCGCCACAGCTCGCGGTCGAAGCCCAGCGCCTGGTCGCGCTCAGCCGAGGTCGGGCGCACCAGGTCGCGGCCGACGGCCAGGTAATGGGCGCGGATCGCCTGCTGCTGTTGGTTCCAGATACCGTTCATGTTCATGCTCCTATGTGCAGGGTGTTCTGCTGCTTGGCGTCACGCAGCCGGGAAAGGAATTCGTCGCCGTCGAGCTCGATCAGCGCCTCGATCTGCGCCACGCGTTGCTGATCGATGGCGTCCAGGCGCAGCCAGAACGGGTGCACCTCACGGCCCTGATAGCGATTGGCATAGAGGTGCTGGGGCGGGATGCAGGCGATACGCGCCGGCAGGATCTGCGGACGGAAGCCGAAGAAGCTGAGGTTGCGCAGGGTGACCTGGCGCTCGCCGTCGCCGACCATCGCCGCCACACCGCTGTCGGCCTGGCACAGCAGGCGACCGTAGGCGCTGAGCAGGAGCATGCCGGCCTTGGCCTCGAGCAGCGGATCGCCGATCTGCGCCTTGGTCACCCGACCGATCTCGCGCACCTGCTCCACCGGCAGGTCCTGCAGTTCACCTATCTGAGCGTAAAGGTCGCGGCCGAAGGCGGTTTCCACGCCGAAGGACGGTCGCTGGCTGTCGTCAAAACGCTTGCCGCGGGCGATCGGCGCCTTGAGGGTGGAATAGGCCAGCAACTGCTGATCGCTGTCGCGCACCAGGACGATATGCACATCTTCAGGGGCCAGGTGCTCCAGCGGTTCGGCGTGCAGCTGGCGCAACGCCGCGGCCTGCGGATTGATGAAACCGACCTTGGCGTAGTGGACGAAGGCAAAGCGCAGCAGCTGGCGGGTCAGGTTGTTGTCCAGCTGGTAGTTGGGAATGGCGTAGGTGGCGATGCCGGCGCGACGGTCGATGCAGAACTGCGAGTAGCTCTGCAGGCTACCCAGCAGCGGCGCCTGGTAGTGCTTCACCGAACGCTCGAGGAAGAACGCATCGGGCCGCTCCGGCGGCAGCTGGCGCCACTGCGCCAGGGCCTGGCGTCCCTGATCGAGCAGCCGCTGATGCTCGCGCTCGGCCTGGGCGTCACGCCGCCGGGTCAGTTCCCAGACATCGACATAGACAGCGTCGCGCACCGGGCGACCATTGAGCAGGTCGATGATCAGTGCAGTCGCCAGGGTGCCGAACAGGTGCGCGGCGATGCCCAGCTGCGAGGTGTAGTCCTTGCCGGCCAGGTGGCGGTCCAGCTCGCCGTACATCTCCAGCGGCACGCACTCCACCGGCACCAGGAAGCTGCAGGCCTGCATCGGGTCGAGGGTGGCCACCTGCTCGGCGCTGAGCTGGTTGTCCAGCACCTGCAGATCGGGGTTGCGGTAGTCGAACACCGGAATATATTGCGCGGCGGCCATGTCGTAGCCGCACACCACCGGCTTGTACTGACGCTGGCAGACACGGTGCAGCAGGTACTTCATCTCCAGGCCGGAGCGGCCGGTGACGTCGATGGCGTCCACCACCACGTCGGCCTGGGCGACCATGGCCTCGACGTTGTCCGGGGTGACGCCGTGGCCATGCAGCTCCAGCTTGATATAGGGGTTGATCTGCCGTACGCGCTCGGCAAACACCTCCACCTTGGCCCGGCCGATATCGCTGACCACCATGTTCTGCCGGTTGGCGTTGTTCAGCTCGTAGCTGCCGTTGTCAGCCAGGATCAGGTGTTCGGCGCCGCTGCGCACCAGCAGCTCGATCACACTGCCGCCGGTGGAACCGCAGCCGGCGATGAGAATCACCGCCTCGCGCAGGCCGCACTGGTCGTCGCTGCTGATGAACCCGGCGTTGCGCAGGGTGAGTTCGCGATAAAACTGATCGTGATCCAGGGGAGGCGTCATGGTTGCGTCCTGCTGAGTAGGGAGGCGGGCATCCTATTCAGCGCTTTAATGGCACAACAAGGACCAATCCGGCCTCGCTGCCATTAATCGAATCAACTATAACTATTTGATTTATATGTATTTTTTATATTTGATCACAGACCGATGAGTTCTCAATCGCAAACCGCCCCGAAATGGGGCGGCCTGTCATGGAGCTGTCATGGAAAAAAGCCCGTGGACGGTTCTAGCCCACCAGTTTGCGCTGGTCCTGCGGCACCCTGGCCAGCTCCCAGAGAAAGCTGTCGAGTTTGAACGTGGAGGTACGGATCTTCTCCTCGATGTCCTGCAGCTCGCGACACACTTCCTGGTAGCGTTGCTCGCGACGCACGGCAGCCAGCGCCTCGTTGATCCGCTCCGGCTGCGCGCCAATGTATTCGCGCACGCGCTTGCCGTCCTTCTGCGGGCGCACCAGGTAGAGGTAGCGCTGCTGGTGCCAGTAAGGCGTGGCGGCGATACGCGGCGAATCCTGCAGCACCTCGAATTCGGCCAGCAGGTTGACCCGCAGCGACTTGAGGCTGTCCAGCTGCTCGGAGATGCGCCAGACCTTCTGGCCCAGGCTTTCCTGGTCGGCGAGCTTGTGCGCATGGGCCTCGCGGTGGGAGATGTCGGTGATGGTCAGCAGGCTGCCACGGTCGCTGCCGTCGATACTGGGAATCGGCGCGGCGCTCATCTGCACCCAGCGCACCTGGCCATCGCAGGCCTGGATGCGCATCGGGTAGCGCTCGGCCGTCGGGCCCTGGCAGCGCTGCTTGAGCACCACCTCCACCAGGTCGGCGGAGATCACCTGAGCCAGCGGTCGACCCAGGGCCTCGGCCGGGGGATAGCCGAGAAGCTGCTGCATGAACGGATTCATGTAGGTAATGCGCCCACGCGGGTCGAGCACCACCAGCCCCTCCTGCGCCTGTTCGACCAGATTCTGGTAACAGCGCGTGTCGCCCGTGCTGTAGCAGCTGGCTACCTGCACGCCGGGCTGGCCGCCGAAATCGGCGTCGGTGTAGGCCACCGGAATGTCCGTGTCCGGGTCATATTGCCGGAGCAGATCGATCAACTCTGCAGCGCGCATCCACCCTGCCTCCCTGTTAAGTCGTAACAGACGTGCCGAGTATACTCAGCGGCAGCCAATGAAATAGGCTGCTATTTACGTTAGATACCGTCGCACAGCGCCGGCGCCAACCGCTCCGGGACGGGCACCAGCGCTTGCCAAAGCAGGGCCGCGACGCGCACATTCATCAACACCACAACGGATTCTGCGCGGAGCTTTGCCGCGCCACGAGGGGGATTGCATGTCACAGGCCGATGTCGAAGTGCTGCAGCGGGAAACCTGCTTCAAGGGTTTCTACCGCCTGGATCGCCTGCAGCTGCGCCATCGCCAGTTCGCCGGCGGCATGGGCCCGCAGCTCAGCCGCGAGCTGTTCGTGCGCCACGATGCGGTGTGCGTACTGCCTTACGACCCGCAACGCGACAGCGTGGTGCTGATCGAGCAGTTCCGCGTCGGCGCCATGGACAAGAGCAGCAACCCCTGGCTGCTGGAGCTGGTCGCCGGGTTGATCGACAAGGACGAGCAACCCGAAGAAGTGGCGCGTCGCGAGGCCGTGGAAGAGGCCGACCTGGAGTTGACCGCGCTGTGGCCGATCACCCAGTACTACCCCTCCCCCGGCGGCTCCGACGAGCGCGTGCATCTCTATATCGGCCGTTGCGACAGCGAGGGCGCCGGCGGCGTGCATGGCCTGGCCGAGGAAGGCGAGGACATCCGTGTGCATGTCTGGCCGCTGGAGGACGCGTTGCAGGCGGTGAAGGACGGTCGCATCGACAACGCCGCCAGCATCATCGCCCTGCAATGGCTGGCGCTGAACCGTGCCGAAGTGCGGGGGCTGTGGTCGTGAACCTGCTGCGCGAGCGCTACCGGGTCGACCTGGTCGAACTGCAGGCCGCTTGCGAAGCCAACTACGCGCGCCTGCTGCGCCTGCTGCCGGACATGCGCGAGGCCCAGGGCGAGCGGCGCGTGGCGCTGAGCCAGGGCGACCTGCTGCTCGGCGTACTGCTGCTGCGCGTCACCGAAAACTGCCCCTACACCACCACCCTGGAAGTGCGCCAGGAACACAGCCTGGCGTGGCTGCCGGTACCGCGCCTGGAAGTGCGCGCCTACCACGACGCGCGCATGGCCGAGGTGATTGGCGCGGAGAACGCGCGGCGTTTTCGCGGCATCTATCCCTACCCCAATGCCGCCATGCACCAGCCGGACGAGAAGACCCAGCTCAACCTGTTCCTCGGTGAGTGGCTGAGCCATTGCATCGCCTGCGGCCACGAGCTGACGCCGGTGTTGTGATCACAACCACGCAAATGTGACGGGTTCACGTTTGCCGGGTTTACCGAATCGCATTTCACCCACCATAATCCTGAAACCCTGTTCAGGAGTTGGCCCTTGTCGCGCCCGTCGTCTCTTGCCTCTGATCGCCCGGTGCTGCTGGTTCAGCTCTCGGACAGTCACCTATTTGCCGAGGAAGACGGCAAGCTGCTCGGCATGGATACCTGCGACAGCCTGGCCAAGGTCATCGAGCGGGTGCAGACGGAACAGCCGCAGATCGACCTGATCCTCGCCAGCGGCGACCTCTCGCAGGACGGCAGCCTGGCCTCCTACCAGCGTTTTCGCGACCTCAGCGCGCAGCTCAACGCGCCGACGCGCTGGTTCCCCGGCAATCACGACGAGCTGCCAGCCATGCAGCAGGCCTGCGCCGGCAGCGATCTGCTGCAACCGGTCGTGGATCTGGGCCACTGGCGCATCATCCTGCTCGACTCCTCGATTCCCGGCGCCGTGCCCGGCTACCTGGCCGACGACCAGCTGCAGCTGCTGGAGCGCGCGCTGAGCGAAGCGCCCGAACGCCACCATCTGGTGTGTTTCCACCATCACCCGGTGTCCATCGGCTGCCGCTGGATGGAGCCGATCGGCCTGCGCAACCCGGACGCCCTGTTCGCCGTGCTGGAGCGCCACCCGCAGGTGCGCGCGGTGCTCTGGGGTCACATTCATCAGGAGTTCGACCAGCAGCGCGGTGGCATTCGCCTGCTCGCCTCGCCCTCGACCTGCGTGCAGTTCGCCCCCGGCAGCGAGGAATTCCAGGTCGACAGCACGGCGCCCGGCTACCGCTGGCTGCGCCTGCATGCCGACGGACGGCTGGAGACCGGCGTGTCGCGGGTCACCGGCATCCACTTCGAAGTCGACTACAGCGTCAAAGGCTACTAACTCCGCACCGCCGGATGTCAATGCTTGCGGCTGGCGCCGCCTAGCTTGTAGCCTCCCGCTCCATGACTCCCAGCATCCTCTATATCCACGGCCTCAACAGCTCGCCGACCTCGACCAAGGCCAGCCAGCTGCTCAAGGTGGCCGAACACTGCGGCATCGCCCAGCAGCTGCGCGTGCCGGCCCTGCACCATCACCCGCGCCAGGCCATGGCTCAGCTGCAAGCGGCCGTCGCCGAGCTGGGCCGGCCGTTGCTGGTCGGCAGCTCTCTCGGCGGTTTCTACGCCACCTACCTCGCCGAGCAGCATGGCCTCGATGCCCTGCTGATCAACCCGGCCGTGCGCCCGCACCGGCTGTTCGGCGGCAAGGAAGAGCTGCAGACCAACTACTACACCGGCGAAACCTGGCTGCTGACCCACGACCACGTTGCCGCCCTGGCCGAGCTGGAAATGCCCGAGCCGCGTGACGCCAAGCGCTACCAGGTGTGGCTGCAGACGGCCGACGAGACCCTCGACTACCGCCAGGCCGAGGCCTTCTACGCCGGCTGCAGCCTGGACATCCAGGAAGGCGGCGACCACAGCTACCAGGGCTTTGCCCGACGCATACCGGAAATCCTCACGCTGGCCGGCTTCGACCCGGCCCTGTGGGCAGACTTCGACTTTTCCACCCTTTAATAGACAAGAGACACCATGGCCCAGCAGAACGCCTACAACGCCGATGCCATCGAAGTACTGTCCGGTCTGGACCCGGTGCGCAAGCGCCCGGGCATGTACACCGACACGGCGCGGCCCAACCACCTGGCCCAGGAAGTCATCGACAACAGCGTCGACGAAGCGCTGGCCGGCCACGCCAAGACCATCCAGGTGATCCTCCATGCCGACAACTCGCTGGAGGTGATCGACGACGGCCGCGGCATGCCGGTGGACATTCACCCCGAAGAAGGCATCCCCGGCGTCGAGCTGATCCTCACCAAGCTGCACGCCGGCGGCAAGTTCTCCAACAAGAACTACCAGTTCTCCGGCGGTCTGCACGGCGTGGGCATCTCGGTGGTCAACGCCCTGTCCAACCAGGTCGAGGTCAAGGTCAAGCGTGACGGCAACGAGCACCGCATGACCTTCGCCGACGGCTTCAAGGCTACCGACCTGGAAGTGATTGGCACGGTCGGCAAGCGCAACACCGGCACCAGCGTGCGTTTCTGGCCCGATCCGCAGTACTTCGACTCGCCCAAGTTCTCCATCAGCCGCCTCAAGCATGTGCTCAAGGCCAAGGCCGTGCTCTGCCCGGGCCTGGAAGTCACCTTCACCGACAAGAACCTCGACGAGACCACCCGCTGGTACTTCGAGGACGGCCTGCGCTCCTACCTCACCGATGCGGTGAGCGAGTACGTGCGCCTGCCCGACGAGCCGTTCTGCGGCTCGCTGGCCGGCAACCAGGAAGCGGTGGACTGGGCCCTGCTGTGGCTGCCGGAAGGCGGCGAGTCGCTGCAGGAGAGCTACGTCAACCTGATCCCCACCGCCCAGGGCGGCACCCACGTCAACGGCCTGCGCCAGGGCCTGCTGGACGCCATGCGCGAGTTCTGCGAGTTCCGCAACCTGCTGCCACGCGGGGTCAAGCTGGCCCCGGAAGACGTCTGGGAACGCATCGCCTTCGTGCTGTCGATGAAGATGCAGGAGGCGCAGTTCTCCGGCCAGACCAAGGAGCGCCTGTCCTCGCGCGAGGCAGCCGCCTTCGTTTCGGGCGTAGTGAAGGACGCCTTCAGCCTGTGGCTCAACGCCCACCCGGAAACCGGCCTGCTGCTGGCCGAGCAGGCCATTGGCAACGCCGGTCGCCGCCTGAAAGCCGGCAAGAAGGTCGAGCGCAAGAAGATCACCCAGGGCCCGGCGCTGCCCGGCAAGCTGGCCGACTGCGCGGGGCAGGACCCGATGCGCGCCGAGCTGTTCCTGGTGGAAGGTGACTCCGCCGGTGGCTCGGCCAAGCAGGCGCGCGACAAGGAGTTCCAGGCGATCATGCCGCTGCGCGGCAAGATTCTGAACACCTGGGAAGTGGACGGCGGCGAAGTGCTGGCCTCGCAGGAAGTCCACGACATCGCTGTGGCCATCGGCATCGATCCGGGCTCCAGCGATCTGTCGCAGCTGCGCTACGGCAAGATCTGCATCCTCGCCGACGCCGACTCCGACGGCCTGCATATCGCCACCCTGCTTTGCGCCCTGTTCGTCCGTCACTTCCGCCCGCTGGTGGAAGCCGGCCACGTCTATGTGGCGATGCCGCCGCTGTACCGCATCGACCTGGGCAAGGAAGTCTTCTACGCCCTCGACGAGGCCGAGCGCGACGGCATCCTCGACCGCCTGGTAGCCGAGAAGCGCCGTGGCAAGCCGCAGGTCACCCGCTTCAAGGGCCTTGGCGAGATGAACCCGCCGCAACTGCGCGAAACCACCATGGACCCCAACACCCGACGCCTGGTGCAGCTGAGCCTGGACGACTTCCAGGCTACCCATGAGGTGATGGACATGCTGCTGGCGAAGAAGCGCGCCGGCGACCGCAAGAGCTGGCTGGAAAGCAAGGGCAACCTGGCCGAGGTGCTGGCGTGAGGCTGAGCCTGGCCCTGGCTGGCCTGCTGCTGGCCGGTACGGCCGCTGCCGGCGACCAGCCTGCCGCGCTGGCGGAACTGGAGCTGCTCGCCGAGCACCCGGTAGCCGGCATGACCGCCGGCAACCTGTCCGGCCTGACCCGCTGCGGCGGCGAATGGCTGGCGCTGTCCGACCGCGAGGACGACCGCCTGTACCGCCTGCAGCCGGGCGATGGCGTCTGGCAGGCCGAGGCCGAGACCTTCGATGCCCCGCCGGTACCGCCCAGCGCCCTGCCCTGGGGCCTGCGCATGCGCACCTGGGCCGCCAACCTGGTGCGCGGCGGCAAGCTCGACTTCGAAAGCATCAGCTGCGACGCCAAGGGCAACCGCTACCTGCTCAGCGAGGCGCACGTCGCCCTGCTGCAGGTGGGTCCCAGCGGCATGGCCGAATGGCTGGCGCTGCCGGACGGTCTGATCCGCCAGGCGCGCGCCAGCGGCATGCTGCTGCGCCACAACGCCCTGCTCGAGGGCCTGGCCATCGAGCCGGGCGGCACGCGCCTGTGGCTGGCCGCCGAGCGTGAGCGCCGCGGCCTGCTGGTACTGCACCTGGAGAAGGGCCGCTGGCGCTGCACCGGCGGCTGCATCCTGATGTCCGAGGCCGGGCAGCGGCGCTCACCGCTCACCCCACAGAGCGATGCGCACTACCCGCGCAGCTTTGGCGACCTGGCCTACTTCGACGGCAAGCTGTTCAGCCTGGAACGTCTGGAACACCGCATCTGCCGCCGTGACCCGACGACCGGCGCGGAAGAAAAATGCTGGTCGTTCGTCGCTGCCGCCCTGGCCGAGGGTCGCGCCTACCCCGAACCCTACGGCGTCGCCGAGGCCCTGTGGCTGGATCAGGAGGGTGCCTGGCTGGGCCTGGACAACAACGACCTGGCCCGCGCCGACGGCGAGCGCCGCCCGCTGCTCTGGCAGTTCAAGGCGCCGGCCGGCGGCTGGAGCGCGCCATGAGCGAGCGGCCGGCCGGCCAGCGTGCCGCCCGCATCATGCTGGTGCTGGCCTGGGTCGCCGCCCTGGCCCTGGCCACCCACTGGTTCGGCAACTGGGAAGAGCAGCAGGCCAACCCCAATCGCCAGCCGCAGTCGGTGCATGGCGACGGCTACATCGAAGTCAGCCTGGCCAGCAGCCGCGGCGGCCACTACCTGCTGGACGGCAGGATCGACGGTCACACCGTGACCTTCCTCCTCGATACCGGCGCCAGCGCCGTGGCCATTCCGCAGCAGCTGGCCAAGGAGCTCGGCCTGCAGCCCGGCGCTCCCGTACAGATCCGCACCGCCAACGGCACAGTCACCGGCTGGCGCACTCGCCTCGGCTTGCTGCAGCTCGGCGATATCCAGCTGCGCGAGGTGGCGGCACTGATCACCCCCGGCATGGAAGGCCACGAGGTGCTGCTCGGCATGAGCGCCCTCAAGCAACTCGAATTCACTCAGAAGGGCGGCACCCTGGTGCTGCGCCAATCAACACGATAATGAGGCACGCATGAGCGACTCCCTCGATTTGAGCCTGGAAGGCGTGGAACGCCGTTCCCTCGCCGATTTCACCGAGCAGGCTTATCTCAACTATTCCATGTACGTGATCATGGACCGCGCCCTGCCGCATATCGGCGACGGTTTGAAGCCTGTGCAGCGGCGCATCGTCTATGCCATGAGCGAGCTGGGCCTGGACGCCGACGCCAAGCACAAGAAGTCGGCGCGTACCGTCGGTGACGTGCTCGGCAAGTTCCACCCGCACGGCGACAGCGCCTGCTACGAAGCCATGGTGCTGATGGCGCAGCCGTTCAGCTACCGCTACACCCTGGTCGACGGCCAGGGCAACTGGGGTGCGCCGGACGATCCCAAGTCCTTCGCCGCCATGCGTTACACCGAGGCGCGCCTGTCGCGTTACTCGGAAGTGCTGCTGGCCGAGCTGGGCCAGGGCACGGTGGACTGGGTGCCGAACTTCGACGGCACCCTGGACGAGCCGGCCACCCTGCCGGCGCGGCTGCCCAACCTCTTGTTGAATGGCACCACCGGCATCGCCGTGGGCATGGCCACCGACGTGCCGCCGCACAACCTGCGCGAGGTGGCTACTGCCTGCGTGCGCCTGCTGGACGAGCCGAGCGCCACGGTCGAGCAACTATGCGAGCACATCCAGGGCCCTGACTTCCCCACCGAGGCGGAAGTCATCACGCCCAAGGCCGACCTGCTGAAGATCTACGAAACCGGCCGGGGCTCGGTGCGCATGCGCGCCGTGTACCGCGTCGAGGACGGCGATATCGTGGTCACCGCGTTGCCGCATCAGGTCTCCGGAGCCAAGGTGCTGGAGCAGATCGCCGCGCAGATGCAGGCCAAGAAGCTGCCGATGGTCGCCGACCTGCGCGACGAGTCGGACCACGAAAACCCCTGCCGCATCGTCATCATCCCGCGCTCCAACCGCGTGGATGCCGACGAGCTGATGACCCACCTATTCGCCACCACCGACCTGGAGTCCAGCTACCGGGTCAACACCAACGTCATCGGCCTGGACGGCAAGCCACAGGTGAAAGACCTGCGCACCCTGCTCACCGAGTGGCTGGTCTACCGCGTTGGCACCGTACGGCGCCGCCTGCAGTTCCGCCTGGACAAGGTCGAGAAGCGCCTGCACCTGTTGGAGGGCTTGCTGGTTGCCTTCCTCAATCTGGACGAAGTGATCCACATCATCCGCACCGAGGACCAGCCCAAGCCGGTGCTGATGGCGCGCTTCGGTCTGACCGAGGTGCAGGCCGACTACATCCTCGACACCCGCCTGCGTCAGCTGGCGCGTCTGGAAGAGATGAAGATCCGTGGCGAGCAGGACGAGCTGGCCAAGGAGCGCGACAAGCTGCTGGCCCTGCTCGGCAGCGAAGCCAAGCTGAAGAAGCTGGTGCGCCAGGAAATCCTCGACGACGCCGAGAAATACGGCGACAACCGCCGCTCGCCGATCGTCGCCCGCGCCGAAGCCCGCGCCCTGTCGGAAACCGAGCTGATGCCGACCGAACCGGTCACTGTGGTGCTCTCGGAAAAAGGCTGGGTACGTTGCGCCAAGGGCCACGATATCGACGCCACCGGCCTGTCGTACAAGGCCGGCGACGGCTTCAAGGCCGCCGCGCCGGGCCGCTCGAATCAGTACGCGGTGTTTATCGACTCGACCGGGCGCAGCTACTCGCTGGCCGCGCACTCGCTGCCGTCGGCCCGTGGCCAGGGCGAGCCGCTCACCGGCCGCCTGACCCCGCCACCGGGCGCGACCTTCGACTGCGTGCTGCTGCCGGACGACAGCGCCCTGTACGTGATCGCCTCGGACGCCGGCTACGGCTTCGTGGTCAAGGGCGAGGACCTGCAGGCCAAGAACAAGGCCGGCAAGGCCCTGCTGTCCCTGCCCAACGGCTCGCTGGTGGTGCCGCCCAAGCCGGTGACCAGTGTCGAGGACAACTGGCTGGCGGCGGTGACCACCGAAGGCCGCCTGCTGCTGTTCCCGGTGCGCGATCTGCCGCAACTGGGCAAAGGCAAGGGCAACAAGATCATCGGCATCCCCGGTGAGCGCGTGGCCAGCCGCGAGGAATACCTCACCGACCTGGCCGTGCTGCCCAGCGGCGCGGCGCTGGTGCTGCAGGCCGGCAAGCGCACCCTGACGCTCAAGGCCGACGACCTGGAGCACTACAAGGGTGAGCGTGGCCGCCGTGGCAACAAGCTGCCGCGTGGCTTCCAGCGGGTCGACCAGCTGCTGGTCGAGGTGCCCGGCGCCTGACCGCGCGACCGCCAAGGAGACGCACCATGGACGCCGCCGAACTGCGCTGGCAACAGGACACCCAGGGCCGCACGCACCTCTGCGTCAGCGGCCACTGGACCCTGGCCACGCGCAAGCCGGACCTGCAGGCGGTGTTCGAGGCCTTCGCCAGCCAGGACGCCGAGCTGCCGGTACGGGTAACGGTCGCGGCCTGGGACAGCAGCCTGCTGGCCCTGCTGCGGCGCCTGCAACGCCTAGCCAAGGAGCGCCAGCTGCAGTTGCGCTGGCTGGAACTGCCGGACGGCGTCGAGCGCCTGCTGCAGATGGGCAGCGCCCATCCGATCCAGCCCGGCAGCAGTGCCCAGACGCGCGGCGGGCCGCTGACCCGCCTGGGCCTGATGGCCATGGCGGCCCAGGCCAGCCTGAGCACCGCGGCCACCTTCCTCGGCGAAGTCAGCCTGGCCCTGCTCAACCTGCTGCACGGGCACGCGCGCCTGCGTGGCGGCGACTTCTGGCTGGCCCTGCAGCAGTGCGGCCCCGGCGCCCTACCCATCGTCGCGTTGATCGCCACCCTGGTCGGCCTGATCCTCGCCTTCGTCGGCGCTGCCCAGCTGGAAGCCTTCGGCGCCCAGCTGTACATCGCCAACATGGTGGCCATCGGCATGACCCGCGAGATGGGCGCGCTGATGACCGCAGTGATCATGGCCGGGCGCACCGGCGCGGCCTACGCCGCCGAACTGGGCAGCATGCAGGCCAACGAGGAGATCGACGCGCTGAAGACCTTCGGCTTCCCGCCGCTGGAATTCCTCGTGCTGCCGCGTCTGCTGGCGCTGCTGGTGGCCATGCCGCTGCTGTGCGTGTTCGCCGATGCCCTGGGCATCCTCGGCGGCTTCGTCATCGGCGCCGGGCTGTTCGACATCTCCGCCGCGCAGTACCTCCACCAGAGCCTGGAGATGCTCAGCCTCACCGACTTCCTGCTGGGCGTGTTCAAGAGCCTGGTGTTCGCCGTGCTGATCGGCCTGATCGGCTGCCACTACGGCCTGGCCTGCGGCCGCAACGCCCAGGCCGTGGGCCAGGCGACGACCCGCGCGGTGGTCAGCATCATCGTCGCGCTGGTGGTCAGCGATGCGCTGATCACGCTGATCTGCACACAACTGGGGATCTGAGATGAGCGATGCCGTGCTGATCGCCGAAAACCTCGCCGCCGGCTACGGCAAGCGGGTGATCCAGCGCGACCTGAACTTCCGCATCGCGCGCGGCGAGGTGTTCGTCATCATGGGCGGCAGCGGCTGCGGCAAGAGCACCCTGCTGCGCCACCTGATCGGCCTGCAGGCGCCGCTGGCCGGGCGCATGCTGTTCAACGGCGAGGAGTTCTGGGCGCAGTCCGAGGCACGCCGCGCCGAGCTGCAGCAGGAGTTCGGCGTGCTCTACCAGAACGGCGCGCTGTGGGGCTCGATGACCCTGCGCGAGAACATCTGCCTGCCACTGGAAACCTACCGCCCCAACCTCGGCCGCGCCGAGCTGGACGAACTGGCCGCGCTCAAACTGGCCCTGGTCGGCCTTGGCGGCTGCGACGAGCTGTACCCGGCCGAGCTGTCCGGTGGCATGCGCAAGCGCGCCGCACTGGCCCGCGCGCTGGCGCTGGACCCGCAGGTGCTGTTCTTCGACGAACCCTCGGCCGGCCTCGACCCGATCAGCTCGATGGCCCTGGACGAGCTGATCCTGCAGCTGCGCGACAGCCTCGGCTCCAGTATCGTACTGGTCACCCACGAGCTGCCGAGCATCTTCGCCGTCGCCGACACCTGCCTGTTCCTCGACGGCCAGGCCGGCACCCAACTGGCCCTCGGCCCACCCGACGAATTGCTCGCCCACGGCCCGGAGGCGGTGCGCCGCTTCCTCGGCCGCAGCCGGCACCCGGCCAAGGAGGCCCCATGAGTGAATCACGCAAGCCGCTGCTGATCGGCAGCTTCCTGCTCAGCGGACTGTTCCTGCTGGTCGTCGGCACCCTGCTGCTGTCGCGGGACAGCTGGTTCAGCCAGCCCAGCGAGTACGTGGTGTACTTCAAGGGCGCGCTGGATGGCCTCGACGTCGGCGCCGACGTCACCTACCGCGGGGTCAAGGTCGGCAGCGTGCGCGAAATCCGCCTGTCCTACGACCGCAACATCAAGGATGTGGTGATGCCGGTGATCCTGCGCATCGACCCGCGCCAGGCCACCAGCAAGCGCAGCTTCGACCAGGTCCTCGAACAGCTGGTGCAGCGCGGCCTGCGCGCCCAGCTGCAGACCCCCAGCCTGCTCACCGGCAAGGCCATCGTCGCGCTGGACATCTTCCCCGACACCCCCGGCTACGTGCGCGAGCCCAACGAGCTCGAGCTGCCGGCCATTCCGAGCGTGCCGTCGCGCATCGACCAGGCGGCCAACCTGCTCAATGATCTGGTCGCCGAAATCCGCGAACTACCGTTGCTCGAACTGATCGACTCGGCCACCCAGGCCATGCGCGGCATCGAGCGCCTGAGCCGCTCCGACGACCTCAACAACGGCCTGCACAGCCTGGCAGCCACGCTGGCCAACCTCGACCGTCTCAGCCAGCGCCTGGACGCCCAGCTGCCGGCGCTGCTCGCCTCGGCGCAGCGCAGCAGCGGCGAACTCGATGCCACCCTCGGCGAGATTCGCCAGGCCTCCGCCGGCCTGCGTCAGACGCTGGAGCAGACCAACGCCCTGCTCGGCGACAGCCGTCGCAGCCTGGGACCAGAATCCGAGCTGCAATACCAGCTGGGCAGCACGCTGCAGGAACTCAGCCGCGCCAGCAAGGCGCTGCAACGCACCGCCGAAAGCCTGGAACAGCAGCCACAATCGCTGATCTTCGGGAAGCCCAAACCATGAGCCGCTACCTGCTACCCCTGGCCCTTCTGCTGCTGGGCGGCTGCGCTGCCAGCACGCCGCAGGCGTTCTACCAGCTGCCCGCGCCCGCTGCCCAGCTGCCGGCCAACGCCGCCGGCCCGGCGGTGCTGCTCGGTCCGCTGCAGCTGGCCGACTACCTGCAGCGCGAGAACCTGATGCAGCGGCAGAGCGATCAGCGCCTCAGCGTCAGCGCCAGCGGGCGCTGGGCCGGCAGCCTGCAGGACGACATCGGCAACCTGCTGCTCGCAACCCTGGCCACGCACCTGCACAGCAGCGACCTGGCGCTCTACCCGGACCGCGTCGGCTTCAGCGCCCAGGCGCAGATCATCCTCAACATCTCCCGCCTGGACTCCGGCCCGCAGCAGGCGGCGGTGCTGGAGGCGCGCTGGCGTCTGCTCGATGCCCGGGGCCAGCAGCGTGCCGGCGACCTGCTGCAGCTGCGCGAAGAGCACGACGGCAGCCTGGAAGGCCAGGTCGCCGCCCAGGGCCGCCTGGTCGAACGCCTCGGCCAGCGCCTGGCCGAGGCCGTGCAGAAGCTGCCAGCGGGCGGCTGAGCTGGAGTCCGCACGCGCTTTGACGGATGATACGCGGCCGTTTCGCACACGTTTCCGGCCGCCCCGGCGGCCCAGGGTAGAGAGAATGAAACCGCTGTACCTCGTTTCCGTCCTGCTGCTGTCCGGCCTGCTCGGCCTGACGGGCTGCACCGTGCACCAGCCGGTGCCGCTTTACCAGCTGGACAACGGCAACGCGCCGCTGCCGACGCAGGCCCAGGGCGTGGCCGTGCTGCTCGGCCCGGTGTCGATCGCCGACTACCTGCAGCGCGAAGCCTTCCTGCAGCGCCAGACCGACGGCAGCCTGCTGGTCGCCGACGACGCGCGCTGGGCCGGCAGCCTGGCCACCGACATCGACCAGGTGCTGCTGCGCCAGCTGGCCTCGCGCCTGGACAGCCAGCGCACCGTGCTGGCCCCGACCAATGCCGAGTTCAAGGCCGACGTGCAGGTGCTGCTGAACATCATCCGCCTGGACTCCGGCCCGCAGCTGCCGGCCGTGCTGGAAGCGCAATGGCGCCTGCTCGACCGCAACGGCCAGCTGCGCGACAGCCGCCTGCTGCGCCTGGAAGAGGCGCACAGCGGCACCGTCGCCGACCAGGTACAGGCACAGAGCCGTCTGCTGCGCCAGCTGACCCAGCAACTGGCCGCGGCCATCGAACCGCTGCGCGATCAGCCGATAGCCGAGGCCAGCAAACCGGCGCAAACGCCCAAGCGCCCGGCGCGCGCACCGCAGCAGCCGGGACCGAAGATCCCCATGGTCGGCCCGACGCCGGGCGGCGGCGAAGTGCTGCGCTTCTGATCACCGGCCCCGCCGTTGCGGGGCCGTCCATTTGCCCCGCCGCGCGCCGCTCTGCTAGTGTCGCGCCCGTTCCAACCCCGCCGAGACCCTGCACATGGCCCGCAAGAAAGCCGCCGACTTCGAAACCTCCCTCGCCGAACTGCAAACCCTGGTCGAGCGCCTGGAGAGCGGCGAGCTGTCGCTGGAAGACTCCCTCGGCGCCTTCGAACAGGGCATCCGCCTGACCCGCGACTGCCAGGCCTCCCTGGCCCAGGCCGAGCAGAAGGTGCAGCAACTGCTCGAACGCGACGGCGAGCTGCAGGAAGTCCCGTTCGACACGGACGACCAGGCATGATCGGCGAATACCAGCAGCGCTGCGCCGCGCGCGTCGACGCGGCCCTGGCCGAACTGTTCGAGGCCCCGCGCGAGGAGCTGACGCGCCTGTACCAGGCCATGCGCTACAGCGTGGTCAACGGTGGCAAGCGTGTGCGCCCGCTGCTGGTCTACGCCGCCTGCGAGGCGCTGAATGGCGATCTCGATCGCGCCGATGGCGCCGCCTGCGCGGTGGAGCTGATCCACGCCTATTCGCTGGTGCACGACGACCTGCCGGCGATGGACGACGACGACCTGCGCCGCGGCCAGCCAACCACCCACATCGCCTATGACGAGGCCTGCGCCATTCTCGCCGGCGACGGCCTGCAGAGCCTGGCCTTCGAGGCACTGGCCGACGCCCGGCGCAACCCGGCGGATGCCCACCTGCGCCTGTCCATGGTCATGGGCCTGGCCCGCGCCGCCGGCCCGGCCGGCATGGTCGGCGGCCAGGCCATCGACCTCGAGTCGGTCGGCCGCCAGCTCGACCAGCAGGCCCTGGAAACCATGCACCGGCACAAGACCGGGGCGCTGATCGAGGCCAGCGTGCAGCTCGGCGCCCTGGCCAGCGGCAACGCCGACGAGCCGGCCCTGCGCTCGCTGCAACACTATGCGCAGGCCATCGGCCTGGCGTTCCAGGTGCAGGACGACATCCTCGACGTGGAAAGCGACACCGCCACCCTGGGCAAGACCCAGGGCAAGGATGAAGCCAACCACAAGCCCACCTACCCCGCCCTGCTCGGCATGGAGGCGGCCAAAGCCTACGCCCTGGAACTGCGCGACCAGGCCCTGCACGCCCTGCGTCCGTTTGGTGACAGCGCCGAACCGCTGCGCGAGCTGGCCCGCTACATCGTCGAACGACGCAGCTAAGCCGCCGCCACGAAAAACGCCGGGCATCGACCCGGCGTTTTTCATGGTCCGGCGAAATACGGCGTAGGGCGGGCGCAACCCGCGCGACAGACAACGCGAGTTTCATTCGCCCCATGAAGATCAGACGGCGGCGCCGACCGGCAGCGCCGACGCATCCCGCCGCACTGCCGCCAGCAGGCCCAGGCGCACCAGCAGCCAGGGCATCAGCCAGGCCACGAACAACCCCAGCGCCAGGCCACGCAGGCCCTGCCAGGCCAGCGGCTCCCACGGCCAGGCGGCCCCGGCCAGTTTCAAGCCCTTCTGCAGCAGGATAAACGCCAGCGCGCCGAGCACGGCGGCCGCCAGCCGGCGCCACAGCACCACCTCGGCGGAAAAGGCCAGTTGGCGATAGCCAAACAGCACCCCGAGCAACATGCCCGCCAGCAGCGGCACATAACTGGGTGCCGTGCCCGGCCAGCTCAGCCAGGCGCAGGTGGCCACCAGCAGAATCAGCACCAGATGCCAGCCGGCATGGGCCTCGCGCCACCAGTCCCAGCGGCGCACCCACTCGAACACCAGCAGCGTAGCGCTACCCAGCAGCGCGCCACCGAGCACGTCCTCGACATCGTGGGCACCCAAGTACAGACGGCTGAAGATGATACCCGTCGCGATCACCCCGGCGACCAGCCAGGCCCAGGCCCGGCGCAGCTCCCAGGCCAGCCACAGCCAGATGACGATGGCGATCTGCGCATGACCGCTGGGCAGACCGAAGCTGTCGCCCACCTGATGATCCATGCGCAGGGCAACCGGCGGGCGCGGGTCCTGCCAGAAGTCCTTGAGCCAGGCATTGAGCAGCGCGGTGAACGCCACCAGCACCAGCAGGCGCAGGAACACGCCACGGTGCCAGACCCAGTAGCCCAGCGGCAGGAAGAACAGAATGAACTTCTCGTAGCCCAGCAGGGTGAAGAAACGCATCAGCGGGGTCAGCTCGTCGCTGCGCAACGGCAAGACCCAATCCAGGCTGTGGAGCAATTCGTTCATGGCGGTCCTTGCGATACGCGGCGAAAGGTCACTGCTACTGCCCGCGCGCATGGCCGGCAAGGGCCGATTCGGACAAATCGTGCAACGGATCATCAACCACCCTGAGTGGTCGGTATTCGGCGCGGCACAGTTGGCTGCGGTAGCCGGCCGCGACTGCCTAAGATGGCGGATCACAAGAACGACACCGGAGCGGTGCGCATGCCCTTCACCTCCCTGCTGATCGCCAACCGCGGCGAGATCGCCATCCGCATCGCCCAGGCCTGTGCCGACCTCGGCATCCGCTCGATCGCGGTCTACGCCGAGGACGACGGCCCCTGCCTGCACACGCGCAAGGCAGACCTCGCCGTGCCGCTCAAGGGCCGTGGCGTGCCGGCCTATCTGGATATGGACCAGCTGATCACCATCGCCCTGGAGCAGAGCTGTACGGCGGTGCACCCCGGCTACGGTTTTCTCGCCGAGAACGCCGAGTTCGCCCGGCGCTGCCAGGCCGCCGGGCTGACCTTCGTCGGGCCGGCGCCGGAGGTGCTCGAGCTGTTCGGCGACAAGGCCGCTGCCCGCGCCCTGGCCGAGCGTTGCGGCGCGCCGCTGGTGGCCGGGCTCAACCAGGCGGTGAGCCTGGAGCAGGCGCGCGCCTTCCAGGCCGAACATGGCGCGGTGATGATCAAGGCCCTGGCGGGCGGTGGCGGGCGCGGCATGCGTGCGATTCATGCTGCCGCCGAGCTGGACGAGGCCTACGCGCGCTGCCAGTCCGAGGCGCAGCACGCCTTCGGCAACGGTGCGCTGTATATCGAGCAACTGGTGCGCAGCGCCCGCCATATCGAGGTGCAGGTGCTGGGTGACGGCAGCACGGTCAGCCACCTGTGGGAACGCGACTGCAGCCTACAGCGCCGCCACCAGAAACTGCTGGAAATCGCCCCCAGCCCGGACCTGCCGAGCGCTACTCGCGACGCCATCATCGCCTGTGCCCTGCGCCTGGCCGCCGCGGTGAACTACCGCGGCATCGGCACCTTCGAGTTCCTCCTCGAGGGCGAGCACTTCTACTTCATGGAGGCCAACCCACGGGTGCAGGTGGAGCACACGGTGACCGAGCAGGTCACTGGCATCGACCTGCTGCACACCCAGCTGCGCCTGGCTGCCGGCAGCAGCCTGGAGCAGCTCGGCCTGCGCCAGCCACCGCCCGTGCAGGGCTGCGCCGTGCAGCTGCGGATCAACCTGGAGACCCTGCACGCGGACGGCAGCGCGCGCCCGGCCGCCGGCGTGCTGAGCGCCTACCAGCCGCCCTCCGGCCCCGGCCTGCGGGTGGATGGCCATGGCTATGCAGGCTGCCCGGTGAGCCCGGCCTATGACTCGCTGCTGGCCAAGCTGATCGCCAGCGCCGCCGACTACCCGAGCGCCCTGCGCCGCGCCTACCGCGCCCTCTGCGAATTCCGCCTGGAAGGCGTGGCGAGCAACCTGCACCTGCTGCAGAACCTGCTGCAGCGCGAAGAGGTCATCGGCAACCGCGTCGATACCCGCTTTATCGAGCAGCACCTGGCCGAGCTGCTCGGCGCCCACGGCGAAGCCCACCCGCACCGCTATTTCGCGGCCGGCGCCAGCGGGCAGGACAGCACGCGGAAGGCCATCGATGCGCCGCCCGGCACCCTCGCCAGCAACGCGCCGAGTAGCGGCGTGCTGGTTGCCCTGGCGGTGGCCGAGGGCGACGCCGTGGCCGCCGGCCAGGTCATCGCCGTGCTGGAAGCGATGAAGATGGAGTTCGAAGTGCGCGCCGAGTGCAGCGGGATCGTCCGCGCCCTGGCGGCCGCCCCCGGCGATGCCCTGGCCGAGGGCCAGCCCCTGCTGTTCCTCGAGCCGGCCGAAGTGGCCAGTGCTGGCGGCGCCAGCGAGGAGAGCCGCGACCTCGAACATATCCGCGCCGACCTCGCCGAAGTGCTGGAACGCCACGCGCGCCTGAGCGACGCGCGGCGCCCCGAGGCCGTGGCCAAGCGGCGCAAGACCGGCCAGCGCACCACCCGCGAGAACCTCGCCGACCTGCTCGACGCAGGCAGCTTCAACGAGTACGGCGCCATGGCCCTGGCCGCCCAGCGTCGCCGGCGCTCGCCGGAAGAACTGCTGGAGCTGAGCCCGGCCGACGGCCTGGTGGCCGGCACCGGCACGGTCAACGCCGGGCTGTTCGGCGACCAGGCCGCGCGCTGCCTGGCCATCGCCTACGACTACACGGTGTTCGCCGGCACCCAGGGCGTGATGAACCACAAGAAGACCGACCGCATGCTGGCCCTGGCCGAGCAGTGGCGCCTGCCCGTGGTGCTGTTTGCCGAGGGCGGCGGCGGCCGGCCGGGTGATACCGACTTCGTCGGCGTGGCCGGGCTGGACTGTCACACCTTCGTCGGCATGGCCAGGCTGTCCGGCCTGGTGCCGACCGTGGGCGTGGTTTCCGGCCGCTGCTTTGCCGGCAACGCCGCGCTGCTCGGCTGCTGCGATGTGATCATCGCCACGCAGAACGCGACCATCGGCATGGCCGGCCCGGCGATGATCGAAGGCGGCGGGCTGGGCAGCTACAAGCCGGAGGAAGTCGGCCCCACCAGCGTGCAAGGCCCCAACGGGGTGATCGACGTGCTGGTGGCCAACGAAGCCGAGGCAGTGCGGGTAGCCAAGCAGTACCTGGGCTACTTCCAGGGGCCACTGGCCGACTGGCAGTGCAGCGACCCACGCGAGCTGCGCCATGTAATCCCCGAGAACCGCCTGCGCGTCTACGACATCCGCAAGGTCATCGAGCTGCTGGCCGACCACGGCAGCGTGCTGGAGCTGCGCCGCCAGTTCGCCCCGGGACTGATCACCGCGCTGATCCGCATCGAGGGCAAGCCCTTCGGCCTGATCGCCAACAACCCGGCCCACCTCGGCGGCGCCATCGACGCGCTGGCGAGCGACAAGGCCGCGCGCTTTATGCAGCTGTGCGATGCCTTCGATATCCCCATGGTTTCGCTGTGCGACACCCCCGGCTTCATGGTCGGCCCGGAGGCGGAGAAACAGGCCACGGTGCGCCATGTGTCGCGCCTGTTCGTCGCTGCTGCCAGCCTGTCCGTGCCCTTCTTCACCCTGGTGCTGCGCAAGGGCTACGGCCTCGGCGCCCAGGCCATGGCCGCCGGCAGCTTCCACGCGCCGCTGTTCACCGCCGCCTGGCCCAGTGGCGAATTCGGCGCCATGGGCCTGGAGGGCGCGGTACGCCTGGGCTTCGCCAAGGAGCTGGCGGCCCAGGCGGACGACGCCAGCCGCCAGGCGCTGTTCGACAAGCTGGTGGCCAAGGCCTATGACAACGGCAAGGCGCTGAACATGGCCAGCTACCTGGAAATCGATGCCGTCATCGACCCGGCCGAAAGCCGCGCCTGGCTGCTGCGCGGGCTCAATGCCACGCCGGCACCGGCGCCACGCAGCGGCAAGAAGCGCCCCTTCGTCGACACCTGGTAAGGAGCACGACATGCCTATCGAGAATCAGCTGCTGGCAGTCAACGGCATCGACCTCAGCCTCTACAGCGCCGGCCCGGCCGATGGCCGTCCGGTGTGGCTGCTGCACGGCTTTCCCGAGTGCTGGTACGCCTGGCATCCGCAGATCGAGGCGCTGAGCAAGGCCGGTTACCGGGTATTCGCCCCGGAGATGCGCGGCTACGGCCAGAGCAGCGCGCCACGCGACCCGGCCGCCTATGACCTGCTGACCCTGTGCGGCGATATCCAGGCCGCCATGGACGCCCTCGGCCACACCCGCGTCGCCGTGGTCGGCCACGACTGGGGCGCGCCGGTGGCCTGGCACCTGGCCCTGCTGGAACCCGCGCGGGTGCAGGCGCTCGGCGCGCTCTCCGTGCCCTTCGGCGGGCGCCCGAAACGTCCGGCCATCGAGATGATGCGCACGGCCTACGCCGGGCGCTTCCACTACATCCTCTACTTCCAGCAACCGGGCCTGGCCGAGGCCGAGCTGGACGCCGACATCGGCCGCAGCCTGCGCCTGCTGCTCGGCGGCCTGGGCGGCGCGCTGCTAGCCGACAAGGCGGCAGACGCCAAGCTGTTCGACGGCCTTGCCGATCTGCCGCTGCCGGCCTGGTGCTCGCCCGCACTGTTCGCCATCTACGAAAGCACCTTCGCCGGCCGCGGCTTTTACGGCGCGCTCAACTGGTACCGCAACTTCGAGCGCAACTGGCAGCGCACCGAGCCACTGGCCGAACTGCAGGTGCGCCAGCCCACTCTGTTCCTGCTCGGCGAACACGACCCGGTCGGCCGCTTCGAGGCACCGACCCTGGCACGCATGGCGGCCAAGGTGCCTCTGCTGGAACAGCACCTGCTGCCCGGCTGCGGCCACTGGCTACAGAGCGAGGACGGCCCGCGGGTCAACACGCTGCTGCTGGATTTCCTCGGTCGCCACTACCCCGCCGTCTGATCGCGTTACAGGTCGTTTGGGCTGTTCCCAGCGCTTCGGGTAAACTGCCGCATCTTTTGTACGCCTATAACGATCTGCCTGATGCCGACCACCTTCCACGAAATCCCCCGCGAGCGGCCCGCCACGCCGCTGCTCGACCGCGCCGACACCCCGGACGGCCTGCGTCGCCTGGCGGAAGGCGAGCTGGAAAGCCTTGCCGACGAGCTGCGCCAGTACCTGCTGTACAGCGTCGGGCAGACCGGCGGGCACTTCGGTGCCGGTCTCGGCGTGGTCGAGCTGACCATCGCCCTGCACTACATCTTCGATACGCCGGATGACCGCCTGGTGTGGGACGTCGGCCACCAAGCCTACCCGCACAAGATCCTCACCGGCCGCCGCGAGCGCATGGGCAGCCTGCGCCAGAAGGACGGCCTGGCCGCCTTCCCGCGGCGCAGCGAGAGCGAGTACGACACCTTTGGCGTCGGCCACTCCAGCACCAGCATCAGCGCCGCGCTGGGCATGGCCATCGCCGCGCGCCTGCAGGGCAGCAAGCGCAAGGCAGTGGCGGTGATCGGCGACGGCGCGCTGACCGCCGGCATGGCCTTCGAGGCGCTCAACCACGCCTCCGACGTCAAGGCCAACATGCTGGTCGTGCTCAACGACAACGACATGTCGATCTCCAAGAACGTCGGCGGCCTGTCCAACTACCTGGCCAAGATCATCTCCAGCCGCACTTACTCAAGCATGCGCGAAGGCAGCAAGAAGATCCTCTCGCGCCTGCCCGGCGCCTGGGAGATCGCGCGCAAGGTCGAAGAACATGCCAAGGGCATGCTGGTGCCCGGCACCCTGTTCGAGGAGCTGGGCTGGAACTACGTCGGCCCGATCGACGGCCACGACCTGCCCACACTCGTCGCCACGCTGCGCAACATGCGCGACCTGGAGGGCCCGCAGTTCCTCCACGTGGTGACCAAGAAGGGCAAGGGCTTCGCCCCGGCCGAGGCCGACCCGATCGGCTACCACGCCATCACCAAGCTGGAGCCGATCAACGCCCCGGTGGCGCCCAAGCAGCCGTCCGGGCCCAAGTATTCCGGCGTGTTCGGTCAGTGGCTGTGTGATATGGCCGCCGCAGATCCGCGCCTGGTCGGCATCACCCCGGCGATGAAGGAAGGCTCGGACCTGGTGGCCTTCAGCGAGCGCTTCCCCGAGCGCTACTTCGACGTGGCCATCGCCGAGCAGCATGCGGTGACGCTGGCCGCCGGCATGGCCTGCGACGGCGCCAAGCCGGTGGTGGCGATCTACTCCACCTTCCTGCAGCGCGCCTACGACCAGCTGATCCACGACGTGGCGGTGCAGAACCTCGATGTGCTGTTCGCCATCGACCGTGCCGGCCTGGTCGGCGAAGACGGTCCGACCCACGCCGGCAGCTTCGACATCTCCTACCTGCGTTGCATCCCCGGCATGCTCATCGCCACCCCCAGCGAAGAGAACGAACTGCGCCAGCTACTGACCACCGGCTACCACTTCCAGGGCCCGGCAGCCGTGCGTTATCCGCGTGGCAGCGGCCCCAACGCGGCCATCGACCCGGCCCTGGAAGGTGTCGAGATTGGCAAGGCCGTGGTGCGCCGCCAGGGCCAGGGCGTCGCCCTGCTGGTCTTCGGCGTGCAGCTGGCCGAGGCCCTGCGCGTGGGCGAAAGCCTGGATGCCACGGTGGTCGACATGCGCTTCGTCAAACCCCTGGACGAAGCCCTGCTGCGCGAACTGGCGGCCAGCCACGCGCTGCTGGTGACCATCGAGGAAAACGCCGTGATGGGCGGCGCAGGCAGCGCGGTCAGCGAGTTCCTCGCCGCCGAGAACCTGGTCAAGCCGCTGCTGCACCTGGGCCTGCCCGATTACTACGTGGAGCACGCCAAGCCGGCGCAGATGCTCGCCGAGTGCGGCCTGGACCAGGCCGGCATCGAAGCGGCCGTCCGTCGCCGCCTGCAGCAACTTGAGCAAAGTTCAAGCTAAGCCACGCTAAACTTGCTTGAGCTTCAACACGCCGTGCACTAAGGTGCGCGGCGTTTTGTTATCCACCAGGTGCGCCGGTCAATGCCGGCGATAATCGGGAAGCCGGTGCGCTCCATGAGCAATCCCGGCGCTGCCCCCGCAACGGTAATCGATCGCAGCCCTGCTGCAGGTCCGCGCAACAGCCACTGGGTCAACCGGGAAGGCGCGCGGAGCGGAATCGAGAGCCCGGAGACCGGCCTGACGGATTCGACTGGTGTTGCGGAGGGCCGCACCGTCAGGTGCAGCCGCGCGCCTGCTTTCTGCCCTCCTCGAAGTCTTTGTCTTTGAGGAACCCCGATGAAACTGTCTCACACCCTGCCTCTCTCGGCCCTGAGCCTGGCCCTGCTGCCTGCCGGTCTCGCGCTGGCCGCCGGCCAGGACGCCGCGCTCAAGCTGCCCGAGACGCTGATCAGCGCCAACCGCGACGTGCAGCAGCGCGATGCCAGCAGCACGGCGAGCACCGTGTTCACCCGCGCCGACATCGAACGTCTGCAGCCTGCCTCGGTCAGCGATCTACTGCGCCGCGTACCCGGCGTGCAGGTAACCGACAACGGCGCCGGCAGCCTGGCCAGCCTGTATATCCGCGGCACCAAGTCGGCCCAGAGCCTGCTGCTGGTGGACGGCATGCGCATCGCCTCGGCCAGCTCCGGCGACAGCAACCTGCAGTTCCTCAATGTCGACCAGATCGAACGCGTCGAAGTGCTGCGCGGCCCGCGTTCGGCGGTGTACGGCGCCGACGCCATTGGCGGCGTGGTGCAGATCTTCACCCGCCGCAGTGCCGGCGAGGGCCTGCAGCCCTTCGTGCGCATGGGCTACGGCAGCAATGCCAGCTGGCGGCGCAGCGCCGGCATCTCCGGCGGCGACGCGCAAACCCGCTTCAGCCTGGCCGGTAGCCTCGACGAAACCGACGGCATTGACCGTACCGGCCCTTCCTACGACTCCGACCAGGACCACGACGCCTACCGCAACAAGGCCTTCAGCCTCAGCCTCAGCCACAGCTTCAGCGACAGCCTGGAAGCCGGCGTCAACGTCCTCGACCAGCGCGGCCGTACCGAGTTCGACAATCCCTTCGGCCGTTTCGACATGACCACCTTCGAGTCGGTCGGCCAGGAGCCCTACAGCGACTTCACCCTCAGCAGCGTGTCCAGCTACCTGGACGCGCAGGTCAACGACCTGTGGAGCAGCCGCCTGGAAGTCGGTCACAGCGAGAACCGCGAGGAAAGCCTGGACAAGCTGAGCGACGAGCGTGGCGTGTTCAACACCTACCGCGACTCGGTGAACTGGCTCAACACCCTGGCCCTGAGCGACAGCCACAGCCTGCTGCTGGGTGGCGAGTGGTACGAGGACCAGCTCAACAGCAACACCGCCTTCGCCGAGCAGCAGCGCTGGAACCAGGCGGCGTTTGTCCAGCATCGCTATGAGAGCGAGCACTTCTCCACCGAGCTGGGCGTGCGCCACGACAAGAACGAGCAGTTCGGCAGCGAGAACACCTGGAGCGGCGCCCTGACCCTGCCGCTGAACGCCGCCAATGACCTGGTGCTGTCGTACAGCGAGGGCTTCCGCGCGCCGACCTTCAACGACCTCTACTACCCGGACTACAGCAACCCGGACCTCAAGCCCGAGCACTCGAAGAGCTACGAGCTGCAGTGGCGCAGCCAGCTGGCCGAGCGCACGCGCCTGGAGGCCTCGCTGTATCGCACCGATATCGAGGACGCGATCGCCAGCGACCAGGACTTCATCCCGCAGAACATCGCCGAAGCCCGTATCCACGGCTTCGAGGCCAACCTGCAGCAGGAGCTGTTCGGCTGGCAGGGCCAGCTCGGCATCGCCTTCGTCGACCCGCGCGACCGCGACAGCGGCCACACCCTCAATCGCCGCGCCCGCCGCACCCTCAGCCTGGACCTGGACCGCGCCTTCGGTGCCTTCGCCGTCGGCGCCACCTGGCAGCTGGCGAGCAGCAGCTACGACGACCCGGACAACCAGCACGAACTGGGCGGCTACGGCCTGCTCGGCCTGCGCGGCAGCTGGCAGGCCACCGGCGAGCTGAAGCTGGAAGCGAAGATCGACAACCTGCTGGACAAGGACTACCAGCGCGCCCTGTACGAGCACGAAGGCGAGCGCTACGGCTACCGCCAGGAAGGCCGCACGGCACTGCTCGGGTTCGTCTGGACGCCCAGGCTGTAAACGCACAAGGCCCCGCGAGGGGCCTTTTTACTTAATGCCTCAACGGGCCCTGGCCAACAGTTCGCAGAGCTGTTCGGTGGCCGCCAGCATCTGGAAGCTGGGCCGCTCCAGGCCCTTGTCCGGTACCGTCCACAGCTGGCCCAGACGCACCGCGGGCAGCTGCGGCCAGGCTCGCCAGCGCTGCAGCTCGGCCTCGCTGCCAGCGACAATCACCTCGGGCGCGCGGCCCAGCACCGCCTCGACATTGACCTGAGGTGCCGGCAACTGCAGATCGGCGAACACGTTGCGCGCGCCACACACCCGCAGCGCGTCGCTGACGATCTGCCGCCCGCCGAGGGTATACAGCGGCTCGTTCCAGACCTGATAGAACACCGCCAGCGGCGGCTCGCGGCGATAGCGCTGACGCAGCTCGGCCAGGCGCGTGATGAAGCGCTCGCGCAGCTCGCGCCCGCGGGCCTCGGTACCGACCAGCCGGCCCACTTCGGCGAACTGTTCGGCCAACGCCTGCAGATCATGAGGCTCGCCGACATACAGCGGGATATCGAAGGCCCGCAGCTGTGCCTGCTGGGCCGCCGGCACACTGCCGGGCCAGAGCAACAGCAGGTCCGGCTTGAGCGCCAGCAGTGTTTCCAGCTCGACCTGGCCATAGCGCCCAACTGAAGGCACACCCGCCAGCGCCGGTGGGCGCGGCCCGCCATCGAGCAGGCCGACCAGGCGCGACTCGGCGCCCAGCTCCAGCATGATTTCCGACATCGAAGGGGCCAGGCTGACCACACGTTCGGCCGCCGTCAGCGCCGGGCTGAGGGCGAGCAGGCAGGCCGCCAGCAGTGCGCGCATCAACCCAGCTGGCGGGGAATGCGATACAGGCAGAGCAGCACCACGCTGCTCAGGGCCAGGAGGATCAGCGCAACGGTATTGAGCCCGCTGAACAGAGCAATGGCGGCGATCCAGGCCGGCAGGCCGGCACCGAGGAAGGCCTTGCGCCGCTGCACCGCCAGCGCCAGCCAGGCCTCGCGCTCATGCTCGCCATCCAGCGCGGCCTGGGTGGCGATCAGCGCGCGCTTGTAGGCGGAGAACAGCGGCAGGCTGACGAACATGGAAGCTACGCCGGCGATGAACAACGGCATTTCCAGCACGCTGCCCAGCGCCTGGCTGCCGCCGAACAGCAGGTTGAGGAAGAACAGCGGCGCCAGGGCAAAGCCGAGCCAGCGCCACCATTCCAGGGCCAGACGGCGACGCACCTCGGCGCGGGTCATCACTCTTCTTCCTGGTGTTTCAGGCCCAGCATGTGGCCGAGCTTGCCGGCCTTGGTCGCCAGGTACTTGCGGTTGTGCGGGTTGAGGCCGATTTCCAGCGGGCGGCGCTCGGCGACGCGTACGCCGAAACCTTCCAGCGCCTTGACCTTGCGCGGGTTGTTGGTCATCAGCAGGACCGAGCGGATGCCCAGGTGGTCGAGCATCGGCTGGCAGATCGAGTAGTCACGCTGGTCGGCGGCGAAGCCCAGGCGCTCGTTGGCCTCGACGGTGTCGGCGCCACCATCCTGCAGCTCGTAGGCGCGGATCTTGTTCAGCAGGCCGATACCCCGGCCTTCCTGGCGCAGGTACAGAAGCACGCCACGGCCCTCGGTGGCGATGGCGCGCAGGGCGGCTTCAAGCTGGGCACCACAGTCGCAGCGCTGGCTGAACAGGGCATCGCCGGTGAGGCACTCGGAGTGCAGACGGCCCAGCACCGGCTGGCCGTCGGCGACGTCGCCCAGGGTCAGGGCTACGTGCTCCTTGCCGCTCTCCTCATCGAGGAAACCGTGCATGGTGAAGACCGCGAAAGGTGTGGGCAGCTGGGAGGCGGCGACGAAGACGACGGACACCGGGAGCTCCTGTGAGGTTCGACAGAAAGGCCGGCATTGTACCAGCCGCGACGCCGCCCGGCGCAGCCTGAATTGTCGGGGATAAGGATCGAAGCGGCCGATGGGTCGGCCATGGGCGATGGCTAGAACTTGGATTCCAACTGCAGTACGCCGTTTTCCTCGCGCCAGCGCACCCGACTGAGGAAGCTCATGCCCAGCAGCACCTCGGTGGGCGAATCCCCCTCGAGCACCGCCGCCTCGACCCCCAGAACCTCGAGGGCCCCGACCTTGACGCTGTCGAGCTTGATCTGCCAGGCCTTGACGTTGCCACCGGCCGTGCTAGCCACCATGGCCCGGCCCTTGACGCGGTAGTCGATGCCGAGCATGCGCGCCTGGCTCTCGTTCATCGCCACCGAAGTGGCCCCGGTGTCGACCAGGAACTGCACCGGATGGCCCTCGATGGAGCCGGCGACCCAGTAGTGATTGCCCGCGCCACGGCTGATGCTGAGCTGAGCTGAGCCTTCTGCGGCTCCGAGCTGCCGGCCTGGTTGTATTCCCGGGTCATGGCGTAACTGCGCTGCACGCCATCGACCTCCAGCACCGCCCCCTTGCTGTCGGCACTGATCACTTTGACGCCACCCGGGCCGACCTGGCCGGCCCGCACCAGCTTGCGCTGACCGTCGACCAGCAACACCGCCGCGTTGGGGAACAACCCCACTACCTGCACCTGGGTCTCGGCCTGCAGCACGGGGCACAGGGCCAGCAGCACGCTGGCAGCGAACAGCTCAAGGCGACGCATCGGGGATCTCCATGTCCTCGTCAAAGGGGTACGGCTGCTGCCAGCGGCGGAAGATCGGGCGCAGTTCGCCATCGCGCAGCAGCTCGGCCATGCGCCGGTCGAAGAGCTCGACCAGGGCGCGGCCGCGGGCAGTATCGGCAAAGCCGGCATAGAGGGGCAAGCGGATCAGCTCGGTTGTGCGAAAGAGCGCAGGGTCGGAGCCCTCATGCAGTAAATCCTCAACTTCGGTGGAGGCATCTAGGTAGAAGTCGGCGTGCCCCAGTTCGAGCATGCGCAGGATGCCGACGCGGCGCTGGATCTCCTGGAAATGCTGTACGCCAGGCAGATAGTGCTGGTAATCGTAGCCACGCATCCAGGCCAGGCGGTAGCGGCCGATGTTCTGCAGGGTGGCCTCCGGCGCGCTGCGCAGGGACAGGGCAACGATGCGATCGGCATCGTAGGGGCTGCGCGGGTAGATGATGCGTTCGCTGATCTCGTTGCGATAAGAACCCAGCCAGGCATCGGCCTCGCCCCGCTGCACCAGGCCAATGGCACGGGTGTAGGGCACCAGCTGGTAGTTCAGCTTCACGCCCGCGGGCTCGAACACCACGCGCATGATCTCCCAGGCCAGGCCGCTGCCATCGGCATTGGTGTGCCCGGCCCAGTGCTCGCTGACCAGGTTCACCTGTGCGGGCAGAGGCTCGTCAGCCTGTACGCCGAAGCCCACCAGACACAACAGCAACCCCAGCAGCCAGGCACGCATCTACAGCCTCCGAGTCAGGCCAGCCCCCACACCAGCAACTGCATGGTCAGCCAGGCGAATACCCCCGCCAGGACGTCATCCAGCATGATGCCGATGCCGCCATGCACATGCCGGTCGATCCAGCGGATCGGCCAGGGCTTGAGAATGTCGAACACCCTGAATACCAGAAAGCCTAGCAGCAACCAGTACCAACCCTCGGGCACCAGCCACAGGGTGATCCACATGCCGACCATTTCGTCCCAGACGATGCCTTCGTGGTCATGCACGCCCATGTCCTCGGCCACCCGGCCACAGAGCCAGAAGCCGAACAGCATGGTGACGCCGAGCATCAGCCAGTAGCCCCAGTCCGGCAGTAGCTGCCACAGCGGGATGAACGGCAAGGCCACCAGCGAGCCCCAGGTGCCGGGCGCCTTGGGCATCAGCCCGGAGCCGAAGCCGAAGGCGAGGAAATGCCAGGGATTGCGCCATACCTGCGGCGCGACTTTCACGACTTCAGTCACCACGACTCCCGAAATGTTGGTAGCCCGCGCTAGGCGGGTCGAGACGGCGACCCGCGCCGTCCAGCAGTTGTAAGCCCTGCCCTGCCACGGCCCGGCCGATCACCACGGCCTCGGGCCATTGCGCCTGCAGTGCCGGCAGGTATTGCGCCGACAGGGTAAAGGCCAGGCGGTAATCGTCGCCGCCGCTCAAGGCGCAATCCAGTGCGCGCTCGCCCGCCAGGGTGCGCAGAGCAGCGGACAGCGGCAGGCTGTCGCGCTCAATCTGCAGCGCCACGGCGGAGGCCTTGGCGATATGCCCGCAATCGGCCAGCAGGCCGTCGGAAATATCCAGCGCCGCCGAGGCCCGGCCACGCAGCCACTGCCCCAGAGCAAGCTGCGGCTGCGGTGCCCAGTAGCGCTGCAGCAGATAGTCGGCCTCGGCGCCTGCAGCCACCTGCTGCCCGAGCACCAGCGGCAGCGCTGCGGCCGCATCGCCGAGGCTGCCACCGACGCAAAGCAGGTCGCCCGGACGGGCACCCGCACGGGTCAGGGCCTGGCCGGCCGGCAACTGGCCGAATACGCTGAGGGTCAGACTCAAAGGACCGCGAGTGGTATCGCCACCGACCAGGGCAATGGCGCATTGCGCCGCCATCTGCGACAGACCACGGGCGAAGCCTTCCAGCCAGGGCGGATCGGCTTCGGGCAGGGTCAGCGCCAAGGTGAAGCCCAGCGGCTCGGCGCCCATGGCGGCCAGGTCACTGACGCTCACCGCCAGGGCACGCTGGCCGAGCAGAAACGGATCGCAGGGTTGAGGGAAATGCACGCCGGCCACCAGGGTATCGGTGGACACGGCCAGTTGCTGGCCGACGGCCGGCTGCAGCAGGGCACAGTCGTCACCAATGCCGAGGACGACGCCTTCGGCCGCCTGCGCACAGGGCGCGGCGGCGAAGTAGCGGCGGATCAGCTCGAACTCACCCACGACGGGTTTGCCGGCTCAGCGCTTGGCGGCCTTGACCTCGGCCGCGCGCAGTACCGGGGCCAGCTTGTCCAGCACGCCGTTGACGAACTTGTGCCCGTCGGTGGCGCCGAACACCTTGGCCAGCTCGATGCCCTCGTTGATCACCACCTTGTAGGGCACATCGACGCGGCTGGTCAGCTCCCAGGCGGACAGGCGCAGGATCGCCAGCTCGACCGGGTCCAGCTCTTCCAGCGGAATGCTCAGGAAAGGCGCGAAGGACGCGTCCAGCTCGGTCTTCTGCCGGGCTACGCCGGTGAGGATGTCGTGGAAGTAGGCGCCGTCGACGCCGCTGAAGTCGTTATCGACGCGGAATTGCGCTTCGATCTCGTTCAGCGACTGACCGGCCATGTGCCACTGATACAGCGCCTGCATGGCCAGGCTGCGGGCCACGCGACGCTGCGCGATCTTGCCCTTGGCCTTGGGCTGCGGAGCGTCCTGGCTGTCGTCGTGATTCAGGCTCACTTGGCCTCCAGCTGCGCCAGCAGACTCACCATTTCCAGAGCGGACAGGGCGGCTTCGGCGCCTTTGTTGCCGGCCTTGGTGCCGGAGCGCTCGATGGCCTGCTCGATGGAGTCGACGGTCAGTACGCCGAAGGCGACCGGTACGCCGTATTCCATGGACACCTGAGCCAGGCCCTTGGTGCACTCGCCGGCGACGTATTCGAAGTGCGGGGTGCCACCACGGATCACCGCGCCGAGGGCGATGATGGCGGCGAACTCGCCGCGCTGAGCGACTTTCTGGGTGACCAGCGGAATCTCGAAGGCACCCGGCGCGCGGATGATGGTGATGTCGCTTTCCTTCACGCCGTGGCGGACCAGGGCGTCGACGGCGCCGCTGACCAGGCTCTCGACGACGAAGCTGTTGAAGCGGCCAACCACCAGGGCGTATTTGCCTTGCGGGGCGATGAAGGTACCTTCGATGGTCTTCAGGGTCATGGGCGAGTCTCAGTCTGTATAAAGAGCCGGGGCGCCGATGGGCGTCCCGTGGATATCAATGTAGAACGAAAAGCCAGGCCGGGCGCAGGCTGCACTCGGCCGGAGTCATCATTCAGCGGGCAGGTATTCTACAACTTCCAGGTCAAAGCCGGATATGGCGTTGAACTTCATCGGCGCGCTCATCAGGCGCATCTTGCGCACGCCCAGGTCGCGCAGGATCTGCGAACCGGCACCGACGGTGCTGTAGGTCGCCGGGCTCGGCGCCGGCTGCTTGCCGCCCAGGTGAGCCAGCAGCTCGGGACCGGTGAGCGGATTACCCAGCAGCAGCACCACGCCGCTGCCGGCCTTGGCCACCTCGGCCATCGCCGCGCGCAGGCTCCAGCGCCCCGGCTGCTTGACCAGGAACAGGTCACGCAGCGGCTCCATGTTGTGCACGCGCACCAGGGTCGGCTCCTCGGCGCACACCTTGCCCAGAGTCAGGGCCATGTGTGCGGTGTTCTCCACGCCGTCACGGTAGGTGACCAGGGTGAACTGGCCCAACTCGGTATCCAGCGGCTGCTCGCTGACGCGCTCGACGGTGCGCTCGTGGATCAGCCGGTAGTGGATCAGGTCAGCAATGGTGCCGATCTTGAGGTTGTGCTCGGCGGCGAACACCTCCAGCTCCGGGCGGCGGGCCATGGTGCCGTCGTCGTTCATGATCTCGCAGATCACCCCGCTCGGCTCGAAGCCGGCCATGCGCGCCAGGTCGCAGGCCGCCTCGGTGTGCCCGGCACGGGCCAGCACGCCGCCGGGCTGGGCCATCAGCGGGAAGATGTGGCCGGGGCTGACGATATCGTCGGCCACCGCGCTCTTCGCCACGGCGGCCTGCACGGTACGCGCGCGGTCGGCGGCGGAGATGCCGGTGGTCACGCCCTCGGCCGCCTCGATGGAGACAGTGAACTTGGTGCCGAAGCCGGAGCCGTTGCGCGGCGCCATCAGCGGCAGCCGGAGCAGCTCGCAGCGCTCGCGGGTCATCGGCATGCAGATCAGGCCACGGGCGAAGCGGGCCATGAAGTTGATGTGCTCGGCGGTCACGCATTCCGAGGCGATGATGATGTCGCCCTCGTTCTCGCGGTCCTCGTCATCCATGAGGATGACCATCTTGCCAGCGCGGATGTCTTCGATCAGTTCTTCTGCGGTATTCAGGGCCATGGCGGCGCGTCTCACTTGTTCAGGTAGCCGTGTTCGGCCAGGAAAGCTTCGCTGATGCCGGAAGCGCTGGGCTCGGCGGCCTTGTCGCCCAGCAGCAGGCGCTCCAGGTAGCGCGCCAGCAGGTCCACTTCGAGGTTGACCCGACGCCCCGGCCGGTAGTCGGCCATGATGGTCTCGACCAGGGTGTGCGGCACGATGGTCAGCTCGAACTCGGCGCCGTTGACGGCGTTAACCGTCAGGCTGGTGCCGTCGACGGTGATCGAGCCCTTCAGCGCGATGTACTTGGCCAGCTCACGCGGTGCGCGCACGCTGAACTGGATGGCGCGGGCGTTATCCTCGCGCTTGATGATCTCGCCGACGCCGTCGACATGGCCGCTGACCAGGTGGCCGCCGAGGCGGGTGGTCGGGGTCAGGGCTTTCTCCAGGTTGACGCGGCTGCCGGCCTTGAGGTCGACGAAGGCGGTGCGGGTCAGGGTCTCGCGGCTGACGTCGGCCCAGAAGCCGTCGCCGGGCAGCTCGACCGCAGTCAGGCACACGCCGTTGACCGCGATGCTGTCACCCAGCTTGACGTCGCCGAGGTCCAGCTTGCCGGTCTCGACGTAGACGCGCACGTCGCCGCCCTTGGGGGTGATCGCGCGGATGGTACCGATGGATTCGATTATGCCGGTGAACATGCGTCCTCCCGGTAAGTGGTGCAATGCAGCATGGACGAACTCCTGTTTTGGTCAAAAACAGGGCAATGCCGATCGATAGGGATTTTCGCGGGCGCAGACGGACGGCGCCCCGGAAGGGAATCCCGCTCTCTCTTTATCCGGACTATACCGTCGGCCCCGGAATCGCACCGGGTCTGCTGTCCCTTTCGCTGGAAAGGCGCTCGCGGGCTAGACGCAGCGCGTCATTACCGCCGGTGGGGAATTTCGCCCCGCCCTGAGAACGTTGCGGCCACTCACGTGGCCGCGCGCCTTTTTATCACAAAGTCGCGGCTGCCGGCCACGTCAGCGCTTGGGTACGGCGGTAATGCGCCAGTCATTGCCCACGGCGCGGATGTCGCGGATCTCCAGTTCCTGCGCCTCGGCCATGCGCGCCAGCGGCCAGTCCAGCAGAGGGCGGGCGCTGGAGCCGAGGAACTTGGGCGCGACGAACAGCTGGTACTCGTCGACCAGATGGGCCCGGGCGAAGGCGCCGGCCAGCCTGGGTCCGGCCTCCACCAGCACCTCGTTGGCGCCACGCGCGGCCAGCTCCAGCAGCAGCTTGCGCAGGTCGACATGGCCGTTGCTGCCGGGCACCGCCAGCAGCTCGTGACCGTCTTCGAGGAAGCGATCACGCGCGGCCGCCGCCGCGCAGGTGGCCACCAGCGCCGGCCCGGCCTGGAAGAACGGAGCGGCCAGCGGCACACGCAGGCGCCCGTCGACCAGTACGCGCAGCGGTGGGCGGTCGAGGGCCAGGGCGGTCAGCTCGGCATTCAGGCCCAGCTCCTCGGCACGCACGGTCAGGCGCGCCTGATCGGTGAGCACGGTATCGGCGCCGGTGATGATCACGCTGGCGCGGGCGCGCAGGCACTGCACGGCGGCACGCGCCTCGGGCCCGGTGATCCACTGGCTCTCGCCGTTGGCCATCGCGGTACGGCCGTCCAGGCTCATGGCCAGCTTGACCCGCACGTAGGGCAGACCCTGTTCCATGCGCTTGATGAAACCGGCATTCAAGGTCCTGGCCTCGGCCTCCAGCACGCCGCTGTGCACGGCGATGCCGGCGTGCATCAGGCGCAGCAGGCCCTTGCCGGACACCTCGGGATTGGGGTCCTGCATGGCTGCCACCACCCGCGCCACGCCGGCCGCCACCAGCGCATCGGCGCAGGGCGGGGTACGGCCGTGATGACTGCAGGGTTCCAGGGTCACGTAGGCGGTGGCGCCGCGCGCCTTGTCGCCGGCCTGGCGCAGCGCGTGCACCTCGGCATGCGGCTCGCCGGCCTTGGCGTGCCAGCCTCCACCGACGATCCTGCCGTCCTGCACGATGACGCAACCGACGCGCGGATTGGGATGGGTGGAATACAGCCCCTTGCGCGCCAGCTCCAGCGCGCGGGCCATGAACTGCTGGTCGGCGGCGCTCATTCTTTCGAAGGCTCACGGGCCAGGCGCTCGATCTCCTCGCGGAACTCGTTGAGGTCCTGGAAGCGCCGGTACACCGAGGCGAAGCGGATATAGGCGACCTCGTCGAGCTTCTGCAGCTCGGTCATCACCAGCTCGCCAAGCACCCGCGACTTGATCTCGCGTTCGCCGGTGGCGCGCAGGCGATGCTTGATGTGGGCGATGGCCTCTTCCAGGCGCTCGACGCTCACCGGGCGCTTCTCCAGCGCGCGTTGCATGCCGGCGCGCAGCTTGTCCTCGTCGAACGGCTGGCGGCTGCCGTCGGACTTGATCAGGCGCGGCATCACCAGTTCGGCGGTCTCGAAGGTGGTGAAGCGCTCGCCACAGGCCACGCATTCGCGGCGGCGGCGTACCTGTTCGCCCTCGGCGACCAGGCGGGAGTCGATGACCTTGGTGTCGTTGGCGGAGCAGAACGGACAGTGCATGAAGGAAAAGGCCCTACGAAACGGTGGCCCATGGTAGCGCATGGTCCCGGCAAGACAAGCCGCAGGCTTTGCGGTATACAGGCGCGCGTTTTTTGCGCTATTCCAGAATCATCTGCCGCATCGGATGCCGCCATGCCCCGCCGCCCCCTTCTCGCCTGCCTGTTCCTGCTGCTGGCTGCCTGCGCCGGCGAAGCGCCCAAGCCCGTGACACCGCCCGCTCCGGCCAAGCCCGAGGTGGCGATCACCTCGGCCGCGCCCATCGAGCAGCCGCTGCCCGCCCATCTGCGCGAGCTGCGTGGCAGCCTGCTGACCCCGCCGGCCGGCAGCGACGTGGAGCTGGCCCTGCTGGTGGTGGACGAGCGTGATCGCCCGCAGCGCCTGCTGGCCAGCCAGGCACTGGCGGGCACCGGCAACGCCCTGCCCTTTCGCCTGCGCTTCGATCCGCAACAGTTTCCCGGTGGCGCGCGGATCGAGCTGCGCGCACGCATCAGCCAGTCCGGCCGCCTGATCCTGCGCCTGCCGCCGCAGCGGGTGCTGCAGGCCGACAGCCGCGACTTCGGCGCCCTGCCGCTGGTGAGCGCACCATGAACGCCCCCGCCGAACTGCAGAACGCCCTGCAACAGCTGCTCGGCGACGCCCGCCTGAGCGCCGAGACCCTGCCAGGCACCGACATCCGCCTGTGGCTGGTCGACCCGAGCAACATGGACCGCAGCTTCAGCCCGGAAGAAACCCGGCGCATCCTCGAAGAGCCGCCCTACTGGAGCTTCTGCTGGGCCAGCGGCCTGGTCCTGGCGCGCTGGCTGGCGGAACGCCCCGAGTGGGTACGCGGCAAGCGTGTGCTGGACTTCGGCGCCGGCTCCGGCGTGGCGGCCATCGCCGCGGCCAAGGCCGGCGCGACCGAGGTGGTGGCCTGCGACCTCGACCCGCTGGCCATCGAGTCCTGCCGCGCCAATGCCGCGCTGAATGGCGTCGAGCTGAGCTACTCGCTGGACTTCTTCGCCGAGGAAGATCGCTTCGACCTGATCATCGTCGCCGACGTGCTCTACGACCGCGCCAACCTGCCGCTGCTGGATGCCTTCCTCAGCCGTGGCCAGGAGGCGCTGGTGGCCGACTCGCGGGTCAAGGACTTCCAGCACCCGCGCTACACCCGCCTCGGCCTGCTGGAGGCCTGCACCTGGCCGGACCTGGCCGAGCCGGCGGAATTCCGTAATGTCAGCCTCTATCACGCCAAGCGCGGCTAACACTCCCCTCGCCCACTTGTGGGAGAGGGGCTGGGGGAGAGGGGACTGCTTGTATCCGAGCCCTACCGCCCGCATTTATAGTTCCAGCCTTTCGCCTCTCCGAGAACAGCCATGAGCGATACCCCCTACATCTTCGACGTCTCCGGTGCCGCCAATTTCGAGCAGCTGGTGATCCAGAACTCCTTCCACAAGCCGGTGCTGGTCGACTTCTGGGCCGAGTGGTGCGCGCCGTGCAAGGCGCTGATGCCGCTGCTGGCGAAGATCACCGAGGAGTTCCGCGGCGAACTGCTGCTGGCCAAGGTGGACTGCGACGCCGAGCAGGACATCGTCATGCGCTTCGGCATCCGCAGCCTGCCAACCGTGGTGCTGTTCAAGGACGGCCAGCCGGTCGACGGCTTCGCCGGCGCCCAGCCGGAGTCGGCGATCCGCGAAATGCTCAAGCCGCATGTGGCCGAACCGGCGCCGCTGGCCGCCGATCCGCTGGAGACGGCCCAGGCGCTGTTCGCCGAGGAGCGCTTCGGCGAGGCCGAGGCCCTGCTCAAGCAGGTGCTGACCGAGAACAACGAGAACGGCGCGGCGCTGATCCTCTACGCCCGCTGCCTGGCCGAACGCGGCGAGCTGGGCGAAGCCGAGGCGGTGCTGAACGCGGTCAAGGGCGACGAGCACAAGCAGGCCCTGGCCGGCGCCAAGGCCCAGCTGACCTTCCTGCGCCAGGCCTCCAGCCTGCCGGATGGCGCCGAGCTGAAGAGCCGCCTGGCACAGAACCCGGACGACGACGAGGCCAGCTACCAGCTGGCGGTGCAGCAGCTGGCGCGCCAGCAGTACGAGGCGGCGCTGGACGGCCTGCTCAAGCTGTTCGTGCGCAACCGCAGCTTCCAGGAAGGTCTGCCGCACAAGACCCTGCTGCAGGTATTCGACCTGCTCGGCAACGACCACCCGCTGGTCACCCTGTACCGCCGCAAGCTGTACCAGGCGATCTACTGATGGCGCCCTTCCGCCTGCTGCTGCGGGTGCGCTACGGCGAATGCGACGCCCAGCAGGTGGTGTTCAACGCCCGCTACGGCGACTACGTGGACGTGGCGGCCACCGAGTTCTATCGCGCCGTGTTCGGCAGCTACCAGGCCCTGCTGGAGCAAGGACTGGACAGTCAGGTGGTACGCATGGTCACGGACTGGAGGGCGCCGGCGCGCTTCGACGACGTGCTGCAGCTGGAGGTGCGCACCCTGCGCCTGGGCACCAGCTCGTTCACCCTGGAAGTGGACATCCGCCGCCAGACCGACCAGGCCGCCATCGCCCGCGCCGAGGTCACCTACGTGATGGTCGATGCCCGGGTCTTCACCAAGGTCGCCATCCCCGAGGCCATCCGCGCCCTGCTGGAGCGCGGCGCACCGGGCGTGACGGTCAACCAGGCCGGTTAGCAGCAGCGCAACGCAACCCGCACCTAGCCAATCCAGCGATACAACGGCGCCGCATCAGCACTTTCCACCTGCACCTGCGGGCAGTGGCGCAGGCGCACCAGCAGACGCTTGCCGGCCACCTCATTGCCGGCCAGGGCGGCCAGTTCGCCGAGCAACTGCGGCCCCTCCAGGCTGCCGGCACGCTGCAGCAGCGCCTGCGCCTGCTGCCAGTGCTCGTCGGCCGGACTAGCGGCCGGGGCACTGCGCACCGCGCCGGGTGGTGCCTCCAGTGGCAAATGCGCCGCCAGCTGCGCCCAGTCCTCGGCATCCATTTCCACCGTCAGGTCCACCGGCCAGTCGCCGACCCGCCCCTTGATTCGCAGCATCTTCGCTCTCCCGAACATCAGGTTGCCATGCTGCCATGCATACCGAGGCTGGCCAATTGTGCAGAATAAGTGTTATATCATAACCTAACATTTAACCATCGGAGCCGATTCATGCGCTACGCCCTGCTCGCCCTGCCCTTTGCCCTGCTGCCCCTGCATGCCGCTCAGGCCGCCAACCATGAACACAGCCATGCGCATGCCCACGAGGAACACGCCAGCCTCGACGCCCACGAGCACGGCGTAGCCAGCCTCAATGTGGCGCTGGACGGCCAGACCCTGGAGATCCAGCTGCAGAGCCCGGCGATGAACCTGGTCGGCTTCGAGCACGAGGCCAAGAGCGACGCCGACAAGGCCAAGGTCGCCGCCGCCCGCCAGCATCTGGAGCAGCCGCAAGCGCTGTTCGCCCTGCCGATCGAGGCCAAGTGCGCACTGCAGGACAGCGAGCTGGACAGCCCGCTGTTTGGCGGTCACGCGCATGATGAACATGAGCATGCCGACGAGCACGGCCACAGCGATATCGACGCCAGCTACCGCTTCGCCTGCGCCAATGCCGAGGCGTTGCAGACCCTGGAGCTGGGCAGCTTCTTCGGCACCTTCCCCGGCACCGAGAAACTGGAAGTGCAGCTGATCGGCCCGAGCGGCCAGCAGGGCGCCGAGCTCACCCCGAGCAACTCGCGCCTGAGTTTCTGACACATTTGCGGTGCGCCTGCCGGGTGCACCGTCCTTCCTCTTGCCTTTAAGCTGTCGCCTTCTCCGACTCGCGGATCGTCCATGTCCGACGCACTGATCGAACTCACCGACCTCGGCTTTGCCTGGCCCGGCCAGGTCGAGCTGCTGGATATCCCCAGCTTTACCCTGCGCCGTGGCGAAAGCCTGTTCCTCAAGGGCCCCAGCGGCAGCGGCAAGACCACCCTGCTCGGCCTGCTCGGCGGCGTACAGAAGCCTGGCCGAGGCTGCCTGAAGCTGCTTGGCCAGGAGCTGGCGCAGATGTCCTCTGGCGCGCGCGACCGTTTCCGCGTCGACCATACCGGCTACATCTTCCAGCAGTTCAACCTGCTGCCGTTCCTCTCGGTACGCGAGAACGTCGAGCTGCCCTGCCGCTTCTCGCCTAGCCGCGCGCGCCGCGCCGTCGAGCGCCACGGCAGCGTCGATAAAGCCGCTGCCCAGCTGCTGCAGCACTTGGGCCTGAAGGCCGAACTGCTGGAGCGCCGCGCCGACTCGCTGTCCATCGGCCAGCAGCAGCGCGTCGCCGCCGCCCGCGCGCTGATCGGCCAGCCGGAGCTGGTGATTGCCGACGAGCCGACCTCGGCGCTCGACCACGACGCCCGCGAGGCCTTCCTCCAGCTGCTGTTCGCCGAATGCCGCGCCGCCGGCGCCAGCCTGCTGTTCGTCAGCCACGACCAGAGCCTGGCGCCGCTGTTCGACCGCAGCCTGTCGCTGGCCGAGCTGAACCGCGCGACTAAACCGGCGGAGGTCTGATATGCATTTATTACGCATCGCCCTGGCCAGCCTGGCCAACCGCCGCTTCACCGCGCTGCTCACGGTGTTCGCCATCGCCCTCTCGGTGTGCCTGCTGCTGGCCGTCGAGCGGGTACGCACCGAGGCACGCGCCAGCTTCGCCAGCACCATCAGCGGCACCGACCTGATCGTCGGTGCGCGCTCGGGCAGCGTGAACCTGCTGCTGTACTCGGTGTTCCGCATCGGCAACGCCACCAACAATATCCGCTGGGACAGTTTTGAAACGCTGAGCAAACACCCGCAGGTGAAGTGGGCCATCCCGCTGTCGCTGGGCGACTCGCACCGCGGCTACCGGGTGCTGGGCACCGACACCGGCTACTTCGAGCACTACCGCTACGGCCGCGGCCAGCCGCTGCAGCTGGCCCAGGGCAAGCCGTTCGCCGACCTGTTCGAGGTGGTGCTCGGCGCCGAAGTGGCCGAGGCACTGAAGTACAAGTTGGGAGACCAGATCGTCCTGGCCCACGGCGTGGCCACGGTCAGCCTGACCCAGCACGACGACAAGCCGTTCCGCGTGGTCGGCATCCTCGCCCGTACCGGCACGCCGGTGGACCGCACCCTGCACATCTCGCTGGCCGGCATGGAGGCGCTGCACGTCGACTGGCAGAACGGCATGCCCGCGCGCGGCAACGCCAAGGTCTCCGCCGAGCAGGCGCGCGACATGCATCTGCAGCCCAAGGCGATCACCGCCGTGCTGCTCGGCCTGAAGAGCAAGGTCGCCACCTTCGCCGTGCAGCGCCAGGTCAACGAGTACCGTGGCGAGCCGCTGCTGGCGATCCTCCCCGGCGTGGCCCTGCAGGAGCTGTGGAGCCTGATGGGCACCGCGGAAAAGGCGCTGTTCGTGGTCTCGCTGTTTGTCGTGCTGACCGGTCTGATCGGCATGCTCACCGCCATCCTCACCAGCCTCAACGAGCGCCGCCGCGAGATGGCCATCCTGCGCTCGGTCGGCGCGCGGCCCTGGCATATCGCCGGGCTGCTGGTGCTGGAGGCCCTGACCCTGGCCCTGGCCGGCGCGGCGCTGGGCCTGGCCCTGCTGTACGGCGGCATCGCCGCCAGCCAGGGTTGGGTGCAGGCGCAATACGGCCTGTATCTGCCGCTGGCATTGCCCAGCGCCTATGAGTGGAGCCTGCTCGGCGCTATTCTGGGCGCCGCCCTGCTGATGGGCGGTGTGCCGGCCTGGCGCGCCTATCGGCAGTCGCTGGCCGACGGCCTGTCCATTCGTCTATGAGGTTGTTCATGCGTCATCTGCTGCTCGCCCTGCTGTTCTGCACCTCCTCGCTGTGGGCCGCGGAGCCGCGCGAGCTGACCTGGAGCGAGCTGATCCCGCCGGACGCCCCGCCGCAGCAGGTCCAGCCGGCGCCCATGCATGACCTGTCGCAGCTGGCCGACGCCCTGGCCGCCGAGAGCGGCCCGGCGGCGCAGCAGCAGGCGCCGGACGCGCCGGTGATCGCCGCGCTGGATGGCGAGCAGATCAAGCTGCCCGGCTACATCGTGCCGCTGGACGTGACCGAGGAAGGCCGGGTGACCGAATTTCTCTTCGTGCCCTACTTCGGCGCCTGCATCCATGTGCCGCCACCGCCGTCCAACCAGATCGTGCATGTCACCAGCGAACTGGGCGTGCTGATGGACGCGCTGTACCAGCCGTTCTGGATCGAAGGGCCGCTGAAGGTCGGCAGCCACAGCAGCGAGATGGGCACCGCCGGCTACCAGATGGCCGCCGAGAAGATTTATCCCTACGAGATGTAGGCCTCCGGGGGGTGTGCCAGATTGCCGCAGCACAAAACCCCACAACAGGCCCGGCTATTGAGCTGGGTCAAGAAGTGCACAGGTGACCTTGTCGACAATCCACTCAGCCAACACATCCTAAAACTGATTGGAGCACACCATGCGCAAGTCCCTGCTGACCGCATCCCTTCTCGCCCTTGCCGTTGCGGCGCCGATGGCGCATGCCTTCGAGGCGGGTGACATCATCGTTCGTGCCGGCGCCATCACCGTCGACCCGCAAGAAGACAGCAGCGAGCTGAAAGTCGGCGGCGCCGACGTCGCTGGCACCAAGGCCACCCTGGACAGCGACACCCAGCTGGGCCTGAACTTCGCCTACATGATCACCAACAACATTGGTATCGAACTGCTGGCCGCCACCCCGTTCAGCCACAGCGTGGGCCTGAAAGGCGTCGACGCCGCACTGGGCACCCCGGCCGGCACCATCGACGGCAGCTTCGGCGACATCAAGCACCTGCCGCCGACCCTGAGCGCCGTGTACTACCCGCTGGACAGCAAGTCGGCCTTCCAGCCCTACGTGGGCCTGGGCATCAACTACACCATCTTCTTCGACGAAGACCTGAGCAGCCGCCAGAAGGACAATGGTTTCAGCAACCTGGAGCTGGATGACTCCTGGGGCCTGGCCTACCAGCTCGGCATGGACTACATGCTCACCGACAACCTGCTGCTCAACGCCCAGGTGCGCTACATCGATATCGACACCACGGCCACCGTTGACCACAACGCGCTGGGCAAGGTCAAAGTCGACGTCGACGTCGACCCGTTCGTCTACATGGTCGGCCTGGGCTACAAGTTCTAAGCCGCCCACCCACAAAAAAGCCCCGCCAGTGCGGGGCTTTTTTATGCGCGCGGTTCAGCGTCCCAGCAGCTGCGCCAGGCCCTGCGCCAGCGGCGTGGCGGCGCCCAGCTGAAAACGCTGACGCAGCAGCGTGCTGTCCGCCCGCGAATGGCGGATATCGCCCGCACGCGCCTCGCCGTAGGTCACCTGCGGCAGGCTGCCGAGCACCTGGCGTACGGCCTCCAGCAACTGATTGAGACTGACCGACTGGCTGTGCCCCACATTCACCGCGCCGGGCGCCACCACCTCGTTGCGCAGGCCCTGCACCAGCAGCGGTACCAGATCGTCGATGTAGAAGAAGTCGCGGGTCTGCTCGCCATCACCAAAGACGGTGATCGGCCGGCCGGCCAGGGCGCGCTCGGTGAAGATGCTGATCACCCCGGAGTACGGCGAGGACGGGTCCTGGCGCGGGCCGAAGATATTGAAGAAGCGGAAGATTGCCGGTTCCAGGCCATGCTGGCGACGGTAGAAGTCCAGGTAGTACTCACTGGCCAGCTTGTCCGAGGCATAGGGCGTGAGCGGCGCCTTGGGCGTGTCCTCGGTCACCGCCACACCTTCGCCATTATTGCCGTACACCGCGGCGCTGGAAGCGAACAGCACCCGGCGCACACCCGCTTCGCGCATGGCTTCGCAGATATTCAGGGTACCGACGAAGTTGCTCTGGTGCGTGCTTACCGGGTCGTCCACCGAGGCCTGCACCGAGGCCACGGCCGCCAGGTGCGCCACCGCGCTGCAGCCGGCCACGGCACGACGCACCAGCGCCGCATCGGCCACATCACCCTCGATCAGTTCCACGCGCGGGTCCTGCAACGGCAGGTTGGCGGGCTTGCCGGTGGACAGGTTGTCCAGCACGCGCACCCGATGGCCGGCAGCCAGCAGGGCATCACAGAGGTGGGAGCCGATGAAGCCGGCGCCACCGGTAACCAGGATCAGGGAGTCGGACATGCAATTCTCGAAAACGTATCAGGCGTGACGGTAGTAGCGGTCAAGCAGCGCCGGCAGCGCCGCGCGCCAGGCCCGCGGCTTGATGCCGAAGGTATGCAGGATCTTCTTGCAGGCCAGTACCGCGTGTTGCGGCTCGTCGGCGGCGTCGCTGCGCGCGGCATGCGCCTGGGCGCCCACCTCCTGCACCCGCAGCGCGTGCAGCGGGCGCGCCTCGGCCAGCACGGCCTGGCCCAGGGCCAGGGGCGTGGTGGCTTCATGGCCGCCGTAATGATAGATGCCCCACAGCGGCGTCTGGCAGTCCAGCTGCTTGAGCACCGCGAGTATGACGCGCGCAGCATCGTCGACAGGCGTCGGGTTGCCGCGCCGGTCATCGGCCATCAGCAGTTCCTGATCCTGCTCGGCACGTTGCAGGAAGCGGCCCAGGACGCCATCGGCACTGCTGTCGAGCAGCCAGCCGAAGCGCAGCAGCACATGCCGCGGGCAGGTGGCGCGCACGCACTGCTCGATGCGCAGCAGTGCCTGGCCACGCAGGCCCAAGGGTACCGGCTCGTCCTTCTCGCTGTAGGCGGTCGCCCGCGAGCCATCGAAGACCCGGTAGCTGGAAGGCTGCAGGAGAATCACGCCATGGTGCTGGCACAGCTCGGCCAGGCGCTCGACCGCGCGTTCCTGGCGGGCGAAGCGCTGCGCGTCGAAACCCTCGGCCTGGAACCAGTCGAAGTAGTAGGCCAGGTTGATCACCGCATCGGGGCGTGTCTCATCGAGCAGCTGGGTCAGGCTCGAGGCCTCCCAGCCACCCTCTGGCGGGCGCGGGGCGAGAAAACCGATGTCTTCCTCGGCTCCCTGACGCACCAACGCCTGACCCAGGGCATTCCCCCCACCCAGCAACAACAGCCGCATTCGCATAGTTCAGAACAGGACCCGAGAGACTGACCAAGGCCCCGACCGCCGGGGCGGCGGGGCGAAAGTAGGCATTCTGCGGGTTTCGCGGCGGCACGTCACTACCGCGCGAGGGCGGCTACTGGACGATGAAGCTGCGGCTGGCACCGGAGAAGGCGCTGATCCTGCCGGTCACCGGCGCCTTGCTGTCGCCATAGTGGACCAGGCGGTACTCGCCGGCCGGGGTGCCGGCGGGAATGGTCCAGCGCAGCGTGGCCTGCGAGGTGCCCCAGAAGCCGTCCTTGCGCAGCCAGTGGTACTGGGTGCTCCAGTCGTTGTCGCGGGCCACCACCTGCCAGGCGCCGTTCACCTTGCGCTGCACTTCGAGGAAGGTGCTCTCGGTGCGCAGGTTGTTGCGCGGGTGGCCGGTCCAGAATACCGCCTGCACCGTATCGCCGATGCGGTACTGGGTATTGGCGTCCGTCACCACCTGACCGAAGCGCTTGCCCACGGGCGGATTGTCGTAGACCACACCGGTGACGAAGTTGCTCTGGTCGTTGCGCAGGTCGCGCGGCACCAGGGTGCTGATCACCGCCTGCTGATCGCGCAGGGCCACCGCCAGGTCGTGGAACACCTGCTGGTAGGCGGCCAGGGTCCAGCGCCCGAAGTGGGTGGAGCCGCCCTCGTAGTGCTGCTTGTCGTACTCCTCGGCAGTGGTGACGTAGCCGGAATAGGCATTGGACAGCCCGGCCACCACCAGCAGCTGGTCGTTGCCGAGCACCCCGCGCACCGTTTCACGCAGGCGCCGGCCGGACATTACGGTGAACTCGCCGGGCACCGCCAGCAGGGCGAACTGGCCGATGCGCAGAATCGATGCCGGCAGCACCTCCGGGCTCCACGGATAGGGCTTGAATGCGCTCTGTTGGAGGATGATCGGCTTGGGCGCCTGGCAGGCGATGTCCGCCTCGGTCGGCGGCGTCAGCACCTGGGTGATCAGGTTGAGCAGCGGATTGGTCTCCACCGTGCCCTCGCCGACGTCCTCCAGCCCTCGCCCATCCTCGGTACCGGCGGCGAAGGCGTAGCCCAGCGCCGCGTTGCAGGTCTGTCGCGGCTGGCCGGCGCCGAACTCCGGGCGCACGCGGATTTTCGAGTAGTCGTTGTACTGATGACGGAAGTCGACGGCCCCGGTCAGCTGCACAGCGGCGCCCTGGTACAGCGCCAGCGCCTTGTCGAACTGACGGTCGCCAATGATCTCGGTGTTGCGCAGTTGGTCCTGGGTCGGACCGGTACCGTCCAGATTGAGATTGGGCGTGGTGTCGGCGTGGTTGCTCTGGGCGAAGGAAGCGACGAAGTCCGGATTGCCCTGGGCCCTGGCCAGCTCCTCGAAGCGCCACTCCGCGCGGCCCTTGTTGTCACTGGTGAGCAGGGTGTTGCTCTTGTTCATCGACACCGGGTGTACGGCGAACCAGCTGATCATGCCGGCATCCCGTTCGCCCTGGCGCAGACGCAGCACGATCATCTCCGGGTCCACCGAGGTGCCGTAGCGCGCACGCTCCTCGGCCGGGTTGTTGTCGTAGGCCGGTTGCGAGCGGTTGATGCTGGCATTGTGCAGCTCGCCGCGATTGACCAGCACATGGCCAGGCAGCAGGTTGGCATGGGCCTCGGCGATGGCGGCCACGATGCCGTTCACCTGCGCCTCGAAGTTCTCCTTGATGAAGCCGAAGATGGTCACGTTGTACAGCGCGTAGTGCGACTGGCCACCGGCGGCGCCGTGAGTGTGGGTGGCGCTGAGCACCACATTGCTCTCGTTGTAGCGCTCGCCGAAGCGCTGGCGCAGGCGCTCGATTACCGCCTGGTTGACCGACTGGAACAACGCGCCGGCATCCACGTTGACGAACACCACCGCGCGTTCGCTGCCAGGCTCGGCAATGATGTAGGCGCGTGCGTACTGGCGGTTGTGGATGCCGCTGCTTTTCTGCGCGGGGTCGGCATAACCCATCATGCCGACCTCGGCGGCGGCACCGGTGACATCGTGCTTGCCGACGCCAATCAGGTAGTTGTCGCTGTAGGCCTGGACGGCCAGGGACAGAACGCTGCCCAGAAACGCGAGCAGCAGTGTGGCGATTCTCCTTGTTTTCATGTTTTCAGCACCTCGAGCCGGAGGCTCTTGCAAGAACTGCAATCGGTGGCTTGAACTCAGCCGTTGGGTTTCTCGGTCGGCCCGGTTTGCGACGGCAATGCTTCGCCCTGCGGCGAGGCCGCATGCCCGAACCCCCAAGGTGGAAAAGCGTCAGGTTCCCTCTCCCGTGAACGAGAGGGTCAGGAAGATGCAGGCCCCTCTCCCACAAGCGGGAGAGGGGCGTAACGGTTACTGCGTGCCTTTGCGGCGCAGGCTGGCCGGAGTGAAGTAGCTCTCCGGCGGGGCTGCCAGGAGGAACTGGCGCGGCGCCTTCTCGTTGTTGCGCAGGCCCAGGGCCGAATAGCTGCGGGCGATCAGGTCGTGGAACACCAGGTTGACCGGCGCGATGGTCGGCACCTCGTAGGCGTTCTTGCTGAAAGCCAGGTTGACGTGCCACAGCTCGCCACGCGCATCGTAATTTTCCACCATCAGGGCGTACCAGCTGTCCTCGTCCAGGTAGAAGCGGCGCTTGGCATGCACATGGCGCTGGCCCGGACGCAGGGTGGCCTCGACTACCCAGACGCGGTGCATTTCCCAGCGGGTCAGGTCGGGGTTGAGGTGGCCTGGCTTGATCAGCTCCTCCAGCTTGCGCCCCGGCTGCTCCATCGCATAGTTGTGGTAGGGCACCAGCAGCGCCTGCTTGCCGACCAGCTTCCAGTCGTAGCGGTCGGTGGCGCCGTTGTACATGTCGGTGTCGTCGGCGTAGATGCCGTCGATCGGCGTGTCGTAGGCCAGGGTCGGCGCACGGCGCACGCGGCGCTGGCCGGGGTTGTAGATCCACGCCGAACGCGGCTCGGCCACCTGGTCGATGGGCTCGTGCACCAGCAGCGCGCGGCCGACATCACGCGACGGCGGCAACAGCTCGCTGGCATAGGCGTACAGCTGGTTGTCCAGGCTGCCGGCGTCCTTCTGCGGGTTGTAGTAGTTGGACAGCAGCTGGATGCGTTCGCGCAGGATCGAGTAGCTGCCGCTGGCGGTGACCTGGGCGGTGATGGCCACTTCGTCGATGTAGCGCCCCTGCCAGCGGGCGATGTGGTTCCAGATGGCCTCGCGACCGTCCGCCGGAATCGGGAAGGGAATGCCGGCATAGGCGCCCTGCAGACCATTGCCACCATCGGCCAGGGTAGCCTGCTCGGCGTTGCGCCGGGTGTTGGCGTAGATCTCCTGCGGCGCGGCAAAGCTGCGGTGGCTGGGGTAGACCGGCACCTTGAAGGTCTGCGGATAGGCCTTGAACAGCGCCTTGACCCCGTGGCTGAGGTTGGCCTCGTCGGCCGCCAGGTTCTGCGCATCGATCACCCGCAGCGGCTGCTCGCCGGCAAAGGGGTCGACATGGAAGCTGCCCGGCCCGCCGTAGCCGGCCGGTGCCTGGGTCAGGCCACCTGTCCAGTCGGGGATGCCCTTGGCGGGGTCGCCCTGGCGCTCGGCACCGAAGGGCGTGAGGGGGCCGTCCAGCTGGGCCGCCTGCTCGGCACTGACCTTGGCCTGGGCAGCCAGGGGCAGCAGGGCGAACAGAAGGGTCGCAGCGCTCAACGCGGTTCTAGTCATGGTGATCCCTGCCATCAGAAGGAGTAGGAGACATTGAGGGCGACGTGGTCGCGGTCGATCAGCGCGTTGTCCTTGCGCGCGCCCCAGAACGAGGTGTAGGCCAGCTTGCCGGCCAGCTTCTGGCCGTACTTGGCACCCAGTTCGAGGGTGGCCGACTTGCGCCCCTGGATGAAGTTCTCGTTGAGCGAGGGCGAGGTGCCGGAGACGTCCTGGCGGAAGGTGATGCCCGGTAACAGGTCGAAGTTCGGCTTAACGTCCTGGATCAGGCCGGAGACATTCAGCGTGTAGCCCCAGGCAAAGGAATCCAGGTACTCGTAGTTGACCGAGTCCAGCAGGCTGCCCGGCACATGGTTGAAGGCCGCCTCGCCCAGCACGATGAGGTCGTCCAGACCGACCACCGGGCCGAAGCTGTGAATCGCCGAAACCGAGCCGGTATACAGCTCGCCCCGCTTGTACAGGTCGATGCTGCGCCGCGGGTCGTTGGCCGAGCCGTCGCCGAACTCACCCAGGTCGATGCTGCCGCCGCTGGCGCCTCCACCACCCAGGGCACTGCCGGCCAGGGTCTCCAGCTCATAGATCATCGACGGCTCGAGCGGCGCATTGGGCCGGTAGGTCAGCTCGCCGGCCAGGCTGGTGTCGCCCACGGTGCCGGACACGCTGAGGCCGAACAGGCGGATGTCCTCGGGGTAGACGAAGTCGTAGTAGGTACTGTCGAGCAGGGCCAGGCCATCGACCGTGGAGTCGAGCCCGAAGCCGCAGAGCCCGCTGAACTGCCCGGCCTGGCCGGTGCTGCAGGCGAAGGAGCGGCCCTTCTGGATGCGCAGGAAGGGCACCTTGCTGTGGTAGTTGAGGTAATAGAGGCTGAACTCGGTGTTGTTCCAGTCCTCCGCCAGGTAGCGCATGGCCACGCCGAACTGGCCGTCATCGCGGGCGTCATGCTCGCGGCCGTAGCGCGCACCGGCGACGATGCCGTTCTCGCCATTGAGCCCCGGCACCAGCTCGGCCAGGTCGCCCAGCTCGCTGCGCAGGTCCACCAGCACGCCGTTGCTGCCCTTGCCAAAGTAGTCCTGGTTGTTGAGGAAGGCGCCGGTGGGAATCAGCTCGTGGCCTTTCCACTCCAGGCCGTAGAAGGCCTCGATGTTGAAGGCATCGGTCAGGCCGAGCTGACCGGAGATCATGTTGGTCGGCAGCAGCGCGTCCTTCAGGCTGGCGTTGGGCAACACCACGCGGCCGATGTCCACCGGGTTGATCACGTTGATGCCGTCGGCGTAGTAGATGCCCTCGCCCCAGTTGATCACCTGGCGGCCAAAACGCAGGCTGTAGGGCATCTCGCCGGCATAGCGGTTGGTGTAGAGGTAGGCATCGAGCAGGCGCGCGCGATGGCCGGCGCGGTTGCGCAGGTCCGAGGGGTAGCGCTCGTCGCTGTCGGTGTTGTGGGTGGCGAAGCGATCCCCGCTGGGATCGTTGTCCATGATCTGGGTGTCGTACCAGGCGGTGCCGCGCACGAACAGGCCATCCTGCTCGGTGCGCACATGCAGCTCGGAAGTCAGCTTGAACTCGTTGGAGACGAAACCGGTGTCGTAGTACTCGCTGCCATCGTTGTTGTTGGCAAAGATGTTCTGCCCGCCGCGCTCGATGCGCTCGGGCGAGGAGGTGCGATACACCGAGGTGAACTCGGCGACGCTCTCCAGCGAGGTGGTGACATTGGGCCCGGTATCGATCTCGAAAGCCTGGGCCTGCATCCCCCAGATTCCTATCCCGACTGCCAGCGCTATCTTGCTCTTGTTATGCGACATGCTGCTGTCCCCTAGCGGTTGTGAAGCGAAACTAGCCGACTTGCGAAAACCTCCATGGGGCCGAACCGGACAAAAAACGGTGTCGAAAGGGCCCTTGAAACATTTGTACACAGGCGCCGCTACAGCGCTCGGGCAAAGGCCTCGATGCTGTTGGCGTAGACGAACTGCAGGGTCTTTTTCAGTTGCGCCAGCGTGCGCGAGCGCTCCGGCTCGGGCAGCGACAGCGCCAGCTTGGTCACCGAACTGCCCGCTTCGCACAGCAGCAGCGCCAGGCCGCGCACCTGCTCGGCATCCGCCTGCGGACGGGCCGCGCGGATGGCCGTGGCGACCAGTTCGGCGGTGGCCAGCGTGTCGGCGCTGTTCAGCGCGCGCAGCTCCGGCGAGGCGGCCACGCAGCCCCACACCTCGACGAACCCCGGGTGGCTGACCTGGATGTCCACCATCAGGTCGATCAACCGCTCGATCATCGCCCCCGCCGCCGCGCTGTCCGGCGCGCCCTCGAGCAGCGCCAGGTCGGCCTGCAGGCGTTCTCCCACACTGCTGGTGTAGCGCTGCCAGACTTCCCGGACGATCGCCAGTTTGGTCGGGAAATACAGGTACAGCGAGGCGATAGGCATGCCTGCCTCGCGGGCGATTTCACGCATCGATACCGCCTCGTAGCCGTGCGCGGCGATCAGCTCCAGGCCGGTGCGCAGGATGGCTTCGAAGCGCACCTGGCTGCGCTCCTGCTTGGGCGCACGAGGGGCACGAGGCTTCGCCGGGGTGCTTGACAAATTTTTGGTGGCCACAGCATTCTCGAAAAAGATGAGCAATGCTTATGTTTTAGCGCGACTCGCGAACGATGGGAAGAGGCGAATGCAAATGGGGCGCAAATCGTGAGTGAACTGGTACTGGCCGTGGACCTCGGCAGCTCCGGCTGCAAGACCGCGCTGGTCGGCCTGGACGGCCGCGTGCTGGCCTTCGCCTTCCGCCCGGTGAGCAGCCATGTGCTGCCCGGTGCCGGCGTCGAGCAATGCCCGGAGGACTGGTGGCAGGCCTTTCTCGCCAGCGCCGGCGAGGTGCTGCACAGCCAGCCGCAGGCCCGGCAGAAACTGCTGGCCATCGCCTGCTCGTGCCAGGGCGAAGGCACCCTGCCGGTCGACCGCGACGGCAACCCGCTGGCCCGCGCCCTGCTGTACATGGACATGCGCGGCCAGGCTGCGGTACAGCGCCAGGTCGGCGGGCGCCTGCCCCGGGTGGCCGGCTATGACCCGCTGAAACTGTGGCGCTGGTTGCGCCTGACCGGCGGTGCGCCGGCACTGTCCGGCAAGGACCCGTTCGGCCATATCGCCTTTATCCGCGAGGCCATGCCGGAGCTGTACGCACGCACGGCCAAGTTCCTCAACGTGCTCGACTTCATGAACCTGCGCCTGACCGGGCGCACGGTCGCCACTGTCGATTCGGCGCTGACCACCTGGGTCACCGACAACCGCGACCCGGCCCATATCCGCTACGACGACGGCCTGCTACGCCTGGCCGGTCTCGACCGCGAACAGCTGCCGGAACTGGTGCGCTGCAGCGAGGTGCTCGGCCCGCTGCGCCCGGCCGTGGCCGAGCAGCTCGGCCTGCCAGCGGGCATCCCGGTGGTCGCCGGCGCGGTGGACAACAGCGCCGCCGCCCTCGGTTCCGGCGCGGTGGCGGACAACGCCCTGCACCTGTACGTCGGCACCTCGTCGTGGATCGGCGGCCATGTGGCGCGGAAGAAGACCGATGTGTTCAAACAGATCGCCGCGGTGCCCTGCGCCCTGCCCGACCGCTACCTGATGATGGTCATGCAGTCCGCCGCCGGCGCCAACCTGAGCTTCCTGCGCGACCGCATTCTCTACGCCAGGGACGCCCTGCTGCAGGACGAAGCGCGCCCGGACGTCTATCGCATCCTCGACGAGATCGCCGCCGGCGTGCCGGCCGGCGCGCGCGGTCTGCTCTACCTGCCCTGGCTGATGGGCGAGCGCAGCCCGGTGGACGACGCCAACCTGCGCGCCGGCCTGCTCAACCTGAGCCTGGAACATGCGCGCGAAGACATGGTGCGTGCCTTCCTCGAAGGCGTGGCGCTCAACACGCGCTGGATGATGGAAGCGGTCGAGGGCTTCCTCGGCGCGCCTGCGCGGGAAATCACCCTGGTCGGCGGCGGTGGCCAGTCCGATGTGTGGAGCCAGATCTTCGCCGACATCCTCGGCATCACGGTGCACCAGCCGCACCAGCCGATCCAGGCCAACGCCCGCGGCGCGGCTTTCCTGGCCGGCGTCGGCATCGGCGCCATGCGGTTCAGTGACATCCCGGCGCGGGTCGCCCTGCGTCGCAGCTTCGAGCCGAGCAGCGGCAACCGCCAGCGCTACGCCGACAGCTACGCCACCTTCCGCGCCGCGCACAAGGCGCTGGCGCCCTTCTACGCCAAACTCCACGGAGCCCGGGCATGAGTATCGAACGAGAAGCCCGCGAGGCCGTGGTGCGCACCGCCGTGCAGCTGGCCGACCAGGGCTACCTGGCCGGGGTCGGCGGCAACCTGGCGCTGCGCATCGACGCCGAGCGCATCGCCGTCACGCCCTCGGCCAGCGACTACTACGCGATGACGGCGGACGATATCTGCGTACTGCGCCTGGCCGACCTCAAGCAGCTCTCGGGGCACGGCAAGCCCTCGGTGGAAAGCGGCCTGCATGCGCGCATGTTCAAGGCCCGCCCGGACTGCCGGGCCAGCGTGCACACCCACCAGCCGGTGGCCAGCGCCTTCACCCTGCTCGACCGGCCCTTGCCGATCAGCGATGCCGAGGCGCGCGAGCGGATCGGCGGCGACGTACCGGTGTGCGCCTACGCCCCCTCCGGCACCGGCTGGCTGGCCAGCAATGTCGGCAAGCGCGTGCGCCGCGACCTGAATGCCTACCTGATGCGCAACCACGGCGCCGTGTGCCTCGGCGCCACCCTGGAAGACGCCTGCCGCGTGGTGCAGCTGCTGGAGCAGGAAGCCATCGCCTGGTTCCAGCGCGCCCTGGCCACGCAACCCGAAAATCGCGCGTTCCGGCATGCGCTGGCCGCCCTGAATTCCTAGAACCTAATTACTAGAAGAGCACCCGCCATGAACGCCTCCACCCAGCCTGACCCGCAAACCTCCGGCATTTCCCACTGGCCGGATACCGACAGCATCGACGCGCGCCTCAAGGCGCTGATCAGGCAGCCGATCCGACCGATCCGCCGCGAGCACATGGACCAGGTGCACGGTTACTTCGAGCAGCAGTGCCAGGGCTCCAAACGCCTGGCCGAACAGGCCGCGACCGTGATCCCCGGCGGCATCCAGCACAACCTGGCGTTCAACTACCCGTTCCCCCTGGCGATGAAGAGCGCCCGGGGCGCGCACCTGGAGGACGTCGACGGCAACCGCTACATCGACTTCCTCCAGGCCGGCGGGCCGACCCTGCTCGGCAGCAACGACCCGGTGGTGCAGGAGAAGGTCATCGAAACCCTGCGCGAGTGCGGTCCGGTCACCGGCCTGCTGCACGAGTACGAGTACAAGCTGGCCGAACTGGTGTGCCGGCATGTGCCCTCGGTGGAGATGTTCCGCATGCTCGCCTCCGGCACCGAGTCGGTGATGGGCGCCATCCGCCTGGCCCGCGCCTATACCGGCAAGAAGTGGGTGATCAAGATCGGCGGCGCCTACCACGGCTGGAGCGACCAACTGGTGTATGGCATGCGCATCCCCGGCACCGGCCGGCGCGAGGCCATCGGTATCCCGCGCGGCGCCACCAGCCACACCCAGGAAAGCTTCCCCAATGATCTGGCCGCCATTCGCCGGCGCCTGCAGCTCAACCGCCTGCGCGGCGGCACCGCAGCGATCATCGTCGAACCGCTCGGCCCGGAAAGCGGCACCCGCCCAGCGCACAAGGAGTTCAACGCCAACCTGCGCAAGCTGTGCGACGAGTTCGGCGCGCTGCTGATCTTCGACGAAGTGGTCAGCGGCTTCCGCGTCGGCCTGAGCGGCGCCCAGGGCTACTTCAAGGTGAAGCCGGACCTGACCATCTTCGGCAAGTGCCTGACCGGCGGCTACCCGATGGCCGGCGGCATCGGCGGCCGCCGCGAGGTGATGATGCTGCTGGCCGGCGGCATCGGCGGCAAGCAGACCAAGCGCGCCTTCGTCGGCGGCACCCTGACCGCCAACCCGCTGTCCTGCGTGGCCGGCTACTACAGCCTGATCGAGATGGAGAAGCGCAACGCCGCCGCCGTGGCCGGCCGTGCCGGCGACCGCCTGACCGCCGGTCTGGCCGCAATCATCGAACGCCGCGGCCTGCCCTACGTGGTCTACAACCAGGGCTCGGTGGTGCACCTGCAGACCTCCGGCGTGCTGCTGCTCAACGTGCGCAATCCGATCCAGCTGCTGCGCGAGGTCAACCCGCGCAAGCACATGATGGAAGAGATGGGCGCGGCCTACATGGCCCACGGCCTGGTCACCCTCGCCGGCAGCCGCCTGTACACCAGCGCCGCCGACACGGACGAGATCATCGACGAAGCGCTGAACCGCTTCGACGATGTATTCGGGCTGGTCTGACCATGCATGAGGAACTGCTGCAGGCCGCCGCGCGGCTGACCACCAAGGGCTTCTTCCAGCAAAGCGGCGACAGCCTGTCCCTGCTGCAACCGGGCAGCGGGCTGATGCTCCTGCTGCAACAGGGTGGCGAGGTCCAACAGGTTGCGCTGGAGCGCCCCACCGACAACCTGAGCCGCCTGCATGCCGAGGTCTATCGCCTGCGCGGCGACGTCGGCGCCGTGGCCACCCTGAGCTCGCGCTGGAGCCTGCAACTGGGCGAGCTGGGCGAGGCGATGCCGGCGGTATTCGACGAACAGGCGCGGCATATCGGCCGCTCCTGGGCACCGGCCACGGCGCAGCAGCTGCCGGCGCTACTGGCCGCTGGCGGCAATGCCGGGCTGGTCGACGGCCACCTGCTGGCCCTCGGTGTCACGCGCAACCGCATGCTGTTCAATGCCGAGCTGTTCGAGAAGTGCGCCATGGCTTACGTGCTGGCGCGCCTGGGTGGCGGGCGGGTCAGGCAGGTGCCCTGGTGGGTGCGCCTGATCGCCGGCCGGCGCCTGCTCAAGGACCAGGCCAACGCCGCCGCCAGCCACGCCTTCGGCCAGCCGGCGGCGGAGTTGGGGGCTTACTGACCGTAGGGTGGATGACGCTCCGCTCACCCACCGACGGCCCGCTCGGTGGACCGCCACCCGGTGGATCGGCGAAGCGTGATCCACCCTGCGCTGCCTGAACCAACGCGGAACGCCCCAGCGAGCGCAGAACGCAGGGCGGGTGGAAGCCGCGTTTACGAATTAGCGGCACACGCGGGTTTCACCCGCCCTACACGATGCAACTGGCGTCAGATCCTGACGCCATGCTAACTATGCAAAACAGCACCCGACGAGGTGCCGCATAACAACAAGAACCAGGCGCCCAGCGCCAGTGACCTCCTGCCGGGAGCGTACTCATGAAACCCATCGCCGATCCGCGCTATTCGGAAGCCTCAGCCCCGCCCCAGATTTCCCGCTTCCTCCTGCAGCACGTCGCCGAACTCGGCCGCGACCCGGCCATGCTCTGCCGCGGTCTGGGCTTCGAGCCGGACGACCTGAAGAAGCCCGACTATCGCCTGTCCTACCGGCAGAGTTACCTGCTGGTGCGTCGCGCCTTGCACAGCCTGGGCGACAGCGGCCTGGGCCTGGCCGTGGGGCATCGGCAGACCGCCGTGTCCTGGGGGCTGGTGGGCATGGCGATGCTGGCCAGCCCGACCCTGGGCGAGGCGCTCGACCTGGCCATCCGCTACCAGCGCCACACCGGCGCCCTGCTCGACTACGAGCTGCAGATGAACAACGGCCGCTGCCGGGTGCTGGCGAGCACGCGCTTCTTCGACCCGGAGGTGGCGGTGTTCTACCTGGAAGAAGCCTTCGCCAGCGCCCTGGCCATCGTTCGCCACCTCTCCGGCCGCGACCTGATCCTCGACCGCATCGAGCTGGAATACCCGCGTCCGCCGCACTGGCAGCGCTACGCGGAAATCTTCCGCTGCCCAGTGAAGTTCGGTGCCGGGCACAGCCTGATCGCCTTCGACGCGCGCTGGCTGGAATTGCCGCTACCGACCCGCGACGACTATGTCGCCGCCGAGATCGCCGAGATGCTCGACAGCGCGCGCTGGGAGCAACAGGGCAGCTCTGACCTGATCGAAACCATCCAGCGTGAAGTGCGCAAGAGCCTGGGGCGCCCGCCGCAACTGGCCGAGCTGGCACAGCAGCTCAACCTCGGCGAGCGCACGCTGCGCCGGCGTATCGACGAGGCGGGGCTGTCCTACCACGGCATCATCGACTCGGTGCGCCGGGCCAAGGCCCTGGCCCTGCTCAGCCACCGTGACAGCCGGCTGATCGACGTGGCCAGCGAGACCGGCTTCAGTGATGTGCGCAACTTCCGTCGCGCGTTCAAACGCTGGACCGGGGTGACGCCGCGCACGGCGAAGCAGCGGATTGCTCAGGAGTCCTAAACCTCCCCCAGGTCTTACCGAGGGGTTTGTGGGCTACACCGATCCAGCCCCCTCTCCCAAAGGGAGAGGGGAGGAATCACTCCTGATACACCGGCCAGCGCTCGACTATCCTGCCGCCACGCACCGCCAGCAGATCGCCGAACTGCAGCAGCACCGACTCGCTCTGGGTCGGGCGCAGGAACACCTGATCGTCCACCGCCAGGCCCACCGCCGGCGAGCCATTGATCAGTTCCTGGTTCGAGCTGCGCCCGTACAGCCCGCTCAGCTGCAGCCCGGCCGGCGAAATCGGGTCGGCCTGCCAGTTGCCGCCGTAGATGAAGAAGGTCTCGCGCTGGTTGACGTCCCACCAGGCGAACAGCCGCGACTTCTCGTCCAGCGCCGGAATGCGCAGCGCCCCGGTGCGCTTGAGCACCGGCGTGGCGATAAACGCAGCCGGCACATGCTCGGCCAGCGACGGCAGGTCGTAATGGCTGGGCTTGAGCAGGCCGGTGCCGATGGCCACCTCGCTGCTCAGGCGCTCCTGCTCGTGCGCCCGGTAGCTCGGGCTGCCGGCGGTGTTGAGGGTCAGCCCCGCGCGCCACAGCGCCGGGAAGCGCTGGCGGGTGAAGTCGACATAGCCCTGATACAGCGCCATGACCTTGGCCAGCAACGCGTCCTGGCTGCCGAGCACGGACGGCAGGTTCATGCCGACGAAGGGGTCGTAACCCATGAAGCCGGCGAACTCCAGCTGCTGCGGATGATCGGCGATCAGCTGCAGAAGCTGCCCGAGCGTCTGGGTGTCGCTCACGCCACCGCGGTGCAGGCCCACATCCAGTTCGATATTGATCCGTAGCCGCGTGCCCAGCCCCTGGGCCAGGGCCAGGTATTGCTGCAGGCGCGCGGGCGTGTCGATCAGCCACTGCAGCTGTTTGGCCGGATCAAAGGGGCCGCTGTGCTGCTGGTAGAACAGCTGCGCCGAGCGCACCGGCAACGGCTTGCCGAGCAGGATGTCAGCCTCGGGGAACAGTCGCGCATCATGGTTGAGAAACGGCTGATGAAAGGACATCAGCCGCTGGGTGCCGAGCTGCTCGCCGAGATAGCGCAGCAGGCCGGGCGCCGGCAGGGACTTCTCCACCAAGCGCAGCTGCTTGCCACTGCGGGCGAGGAACTGGCGCACCACCTCGATGTTGTGGTCGAGGCGGTCGAGGTCGATCAGCATTACCGGGCGCATCGGCCCGTTGGCCTTGAGCTCCTGGCTCAGCGCCTGGAAGTAGGCATCATGCGGCTGGCCGCGATCACCGGGGCGCAGCCAGGCAGTGGCCAGCAGTCCGCCGGCGCCCAGGCCAGCCAGTACGAGCGTGCGTCGCTTCATCCCCTCTCCTCAGCCCAGGTTCAGACCGAACAGCCCGGCCAGGTGCGCATTGACGAAGCGCCCCTGCGGGTCGAGCGCCTGGCGCAGTTCGGTGAACTCCTTCCAGCGTGGGTAAAGCGACTGCAACTGGCGCGCGCCCAGGCTGTGCAGCTTGCCCCAGTGCGGCCGGCCCTGATACTTCCAGAAGATCGGCTCGATGGCGGCGAAGAAGTCGTGGTGGTCCATCGAATAGTGCTGATGGATCGAGATCGCGCAGCTGTCGCGCCCCTCGAACATGCTCAGGGGGATATCGTCGGCCTTCACGTAGCGGTACTCGACCGGCATCCAGGTGCGCAGGTTGCCGTCGTCGATGCGCTTGAGGATCTCGCGCAGGCAGGCCGGGCCATGCTCGGCCGGTACCGAGTACTCCATCTCGTTGAAGCGCACGTTGCGCACGTTGGCGTAGATCTCGTAGGAGGCGTCCACGCGGTCGTCGAAGCTGGCCAGGTGGCGCATGTTGTTGAGCAGGCTGCGACGCAGGCCGGGCGAGTCGCTCAGGTGCTTGTCCAGCCCCTCGATGATGTCGATGAAGCCGTTGCCACCCTCCTCGTCCGGCGGCACCGGCGGCGTGGCCGGGTCCTCGGTCTCGTTCAGCGCCACGGCCAGGGCATAGTCGGAGTGGGTCACCACCAGCATCTCCCAGTGCTGGTTGTCGCGCTTGAGGTTGTCGATGTCCTCCAGCAGCTCTTCGGTCTTGCCCAGCCACTGGCGCTCACGCAGGCGAAAGGCGGCGCGGTTCTGCATGCGTACCTTGGTCACCACGCCCAGCGCGCCGAGCGAGACGCGCGCGGCAGCGAACAACTCGGGGTTCTGCTCGCGGCTGCAGTCGAGCACCTCGCCCGCGGCGCTGACCAGTTGCAGGCCGCAGACGTTGGAGGAATAGGAACCGAAGCCGATGCCGGTGCCGTGGGTCGAGGTGGCGATGGCGCCGGCCAGGGTCTGGTAGTCGGTGTCCGCCATGTTGATCAGCGCCTGGCCGACGTCCCGAAGCGGCGCGCCCATGGTCGACATCGGCGTGCCGGCACCGAACTCCGCCTGCAGGGTCTGTGCATCATGCGCCAGCAGCCCGGAGAAGTGAGCGAGCGACAGCAGGGTGTCATTGGTCGGCACCAGGGCGCTGAAGGAGTGCCCCGCGCCCACCGGACGAATCTTGCCCGTCGCCTTGCGGATCAGCTGCACCAGCTCATCCAGGTTCTGCGGCGCGGCCCGCTCCAGCGGCAGGCAGCTCTGCACGCCGGACCAGTTGCGCCAGGGAATCGGCCGCGGCGTTTCCGCCGCCCAGAGCGAACGGGCCGGCAAGGCCAGGCAGGCCCCCAGCAGACTGGCACGCTGCAACAGCTGACGACGCGAGACCATCTCAGCGGCCCTCCGCAGGCTGCGGCGCGGCCGCCATGAACTCGATCAGCGCGCGGAAGTCGGCCTCCCCGCACTGCATGCACAGCCCCAGTGGCGGCATGCCCTGGAAGCCGTTGATGCTGTGATCCAGCAGGGTATCCATGCCCTTTTCCAGGCGTGGTGCCCAGGCCTGGACATCACCGGTCAGCGGTGCACCGGCAGCCGGGTTGGCATGGCACTGTTTGCAGCTGGCGCCATACAGCTGCGCCAGCTTTGCATCCGTCGGTACGCCCTGCCCGGCGCCCGCGGGTGCCTGCGCGACATCCTCTGCGCCACAGCCCGTCAGCAGCATGCACAGCAGCAGGCCGACGGCCGCCCCGCGCTTCCCGCTCTGCCCTGCCCGCATATCCATCCTCCGCCCATAGGCTCATTTCGATAGCACCACACTAAAGGAGCCACGGGCCGCCCATGAGGTCCCAAACGGCCAGCCAGGCACCAGCAAACGGCCAATCCCCGCGCGCTCATCGCTGTCCGTTTCGGCCCTCTTTGGTGGCCACATCGCCCCTGCTTGCACTCCCCGCGCCTGGCTACCGTGGAAGCATCGAACGTCCCGACATGGAGCATCCTCGTGAGTACAACAACCCCCAACATCCAGGATTGCGGTGATGCCGTATGCATCATCGGTGGCGGCCCCGGCGGCCTGTGCATGGCCCGCGCGCTCAAGCGCCAGGGCCTGGCTTACGAGCAGTTCGAACGCCATCGCGATGTCGGCGGCGTGTGGGACATCGACAACCCCGGCACGCCGATGTACGAATCCGCACATTTCATTTCCTCGCGCGACCTGTCGGGCTTCCTCGACTACCCGATGCCCAAGCATTTCCCGGACTACCCGAGCAACCGGCAGATCCTCGAGTACGCCCGCGCCTTCGCCAGGGCCTTCGACCTGTACGACAACATCCGCTTCAACACCGCGGTGGAGAAGGTCGAGAAGCAGGACGATGGCCGCTGGCAGGTGACGCTCGCGGGAGGCGAACAACGCCGCTATCGCGCAGTGGTCTGTGCCACCGGCTGCAACTGGGACCCGAACATGCCGGAGGTAAAAGGCCAGTTCAACGGCGAGATCCGCCACTCGGTGACCTTCAAGAAAGCCGATGAATTCCGCGGCAAGCGGGTGATGATCATCGGTGCCGGCAACTCCGGCGCGGATATCGCCTGCGACGCCGCCACCCACGCCGACAAGGCCTTTATCAGCATGCGCCGGGGCTACCACTTCATTCCCAAGCACCTGTTCGGCCTACCGGCCGACGAGGTCAGCGAGAAAGGCCCGCAACTGCCGATGTGGCTGACCCGACCGATCTTCCAGGTGATCCTGCGCCTGATCAACGGCGACACCAGTCGCTTCGGCCTGCCCAAACCGGACCACAAGCTGTTCGAGAGCCACCCGCTGATGAACACCCAGCTGCTGCACTACCTGCAGCACGGCGACATCCAGGTGAAACCGGACGTGTCGCACTACGAGGGCGACTACGCGGTGTTCAAGGACGGCAGCCGCGAGGCGCTCGATCTGGTGCTCTATGCCACCGGCTACAAGTGGAGCTGCAAGTACGCCGCCGACTACTTCGAGTGGAAGGGCGGACGCCCGCAGCTGTACCTGTCGATCTTCAGCCGCCAGCACCACAACCTGTTCGGCATCGGCTACCTGGAAACCAACTCCAGCGCCTACAAGCTGTTCGACAACGAGGCCCACGCCATCGCCTGCTACCTGCGCGACCAACTGCAACGCCCCGAGCAGGCCCGCCAGTTCGACCAGTTGATCGCCCATGACCACCCGGACCTGTCCGGCGGCATCCAGTTCGTCAAATCCCAGCGCCACGAGGTGTACCTGGAAGTGCATGCGCTCAAGAAGCACCTGCGCAAACTGCGCCAGCAGATGGGCTGGGGCGAACTGGAAGAGGGCTACTACGCCGGCCTGCGGCGCACGACCGCGCCGAACCTGAAAGCCCATGCCGAACCCGCTCTCTGAGCCTGGAGCCGCCCATGAATGAAGTCGTGCTGATTACCGGTGCCGCCGGTGGCATCGGCCAGGCCATCTGCGAGCGCCTGATCGCCCGCGGCATGCGCCTGGCCCTGCTGGACATCGACGCCGCGCGCCTGCAGGCCCTGGCCGATCGCCTCGGCGAGCAGGCCTGCGCCTTCGCCCTCGACCTGACCGACCAGGCCGCCCTGAGTGGAGTGCTGGCGCAGATCGAGGCGCGCTTCGGCCGCCTCGACATCCTCATCAACAACGCCGCCGTCGCGCATGTCGAAGCCTTCGACGAGCGCTCGGTGGAAAGTATCGTCAGCGAACTCAACATCAACCTGATCGCGCCGCTGGTGCTCACCCGTCTGGCCATCCCGCTGCTCAGGCGCTCGGCCGATGCGCGGGTGATCAGCACGGTGTCGCTCGGCGGCATCTTCCCGCTGCCGGAAACACCGATCTACGCCGCCAGCAAGTTCGGCCTGCGCGGCGCCATGCTGTCGATCGGCCTGGATCTGGAAGCCAAGGGCATCCGGGTCGGCTCGATCCTGCCCGCCGCCACCGAGACGCCCATGCTGCTCAAGGAAGCCGTCCACGGCGGCAACCCCCTGCAGTTCATGGACCCGCCGCAGCAGCCGGCAGACGTGGCCGAACAGGTCCTGCGGATGCTCGACAAGCCCTGCCTGGAGCGCACACCCAAGGCCAGCGAATCCTGGCTGTCCAGCCTGGCCATGCTCTTCCCCAACCTGCTGCCACACAGCATCCGCCTGCTGCGCAAACGCGGCGAGAAAGGGATGCAACGCTACCTGGAGTCGCTCGGTGAGCGCGGGCTGGCGCAGCGGGTGGATGGGCGCTGGGAGCTCAAGCCTTAGCCCAGAAAGCAGAAGGCCCGGCAGATGCCGGGCCTTCCGTTACAGCCAGGTAGTGATTACTGCCAATTGGCGGCGATCACCACATCCAGTTGCTGACGTTGATCGGCAGTCAGGTTGCCCTCACCACCTGCCGGCACGCCGAAGCTGGCCATGGCATTCACCAGGTTCTGCACCTGACCATCCAATAGCGTTTTTCCATCAGCGGTTTTGAATTGGTCCAAGTGATAGGTGCTACCCGAATACCAGCTGCCAACCGTCACTTTGTCATTGGTGCCGATGACGCTGACTTCCAGGCTGGAACCTGACTTCCTGAACCACAACTGCTCAATCGATACACCCTCCATAAACTGCAGGGTATCGATGCTGCCTGCAGCACCGTCGTTATTACTGATCGAGTCCTGGCCATCACCCAAGCCGAAACGGTAGGTGTCCGAACCCGCGCCACCGGTCAGTGAATCATTACCAGCGCCACCAACAAGCAGGTCATC